>LR134135.1:1916332-2555109 GCA_900635465.1 Lelliottia amnigena | reverse complement strand
CATTCGCGTGGATATCGATAACTGGCGCTGGGCGGGTGTCCCGTTCTATTTGCGCACCGGGAAACGCCTGCCGACGAAATGTTCCGAAGTGGTGGTATATTTCAAAAATCCAGAGCTGAATTTGTTCAAAGAGTCCTGGCAAGAACTGCCGCAGAACAAGCTGACCATCCGCTTGCAGCCTGACGAAGGTGTCGATATTCAGGTTCTGAACAAAGTGCCGGGGCTGGATCACAAGCACAACCTGCAGACCACCAAATTGGATCTGAGCTACTCCGAAACCTTCAATGAAACGCACCTTGCCGATGCGTACGAGCGTTTGCTGCTGGAAACCATGCGCGGTATCCAGGCGCTGTTTGTGCGTCGCGATGAAGTTGAAGAGGCATGGAAATGGGTCGACTCCATTACGGAAGCGTGGGCCGCCGATCAGGATGCGCCTAAACCGTATCAGGCAGGCACCTGGGGACCTGTGGCGTCTGTCGCGATGATCACCCGTGACGGCCGCTCCTGGAACGAGTTTGAGTAATGCTGGCGGATAATCCTAAGAGGTTATTTTACCGGTAACATGATCTAACACAGATTGTGGCACAATTTTTAAGCATTTAAGCTCCGTGTGGATTCACCCACGGAGCTTTTTTTATTACACTAGCCTCAGTGATTTTGCCCCTGAGCTCCTGACCACAAGCGTTTCAGCCTTGTTAATACATGCGCATCACCTTGTTAACCATGAGCACGGACAGATAAATTTGAGGAGCCCTTTATGAATCCAGTAATGTTACGGGTAACACAGCGTATTATCGAACGCTCGGAAAAGACACGTTCTGCCTATCTCGCCCGCATCCAGCAGGCCAAAACCGACACGGTACATCGCTCCCAACTGGCCTGCGGTAATCTGGCCCACGGGTTTGCTGCCTGTCAGCCAGAAGATAAAGCGTCGCTGAAAAGCATGCTCCGTAACAATATTGCGATTATCACCTCTTACAACGACATGCTGTCCGCGCATCAACCCTACGAACACTATCCGGAGATCATCCGTAAAGCGCTGCACAGCGCCAACGCAGTCGGGCAAGTCGCAGGCGGCGTTCCGGCCATGTGCGACGGTGTCACGCAGGGGCAGGACGGCATGGAGCTGTCACTGCTGAGCCGCGAAATCATTGCCATGTCAGCAGCGGTCGGTTTGTCGCACAACATGTTCGATGGCGCGTTATACCTGGGCGTCTGCGATAAAATCGTCCCAGGTCTGGCGATGGCCGCGCTCTCATTCGGCCATTTACCGGCTATTTTCGTGCCGTCTGGCCCGATGGCGAGCGGCCTGCCGAACAAAGAAAAGGTGCGTATTCGTCAGCTTTATGCCGAGGGCAAAGCCGATCGTATTGCCCTGCTTGAAGCAGAAGCGGCCTCTTATCACGCACCGGGCACCTGTACCTTCTACGGCACGGCCAACACCAATCAGATGGTCGTGGAATTTATGGGTATGCAGTTGCCGGGTTCATCGTTCATTCAGCCGGATGCTCCGCTGCGCCAGGCGCTGACTGAAGCGGCAGCGCGTCAGGTCACGCGTTTGACCGGCAACGGAAACGAGTGGATGCCGCTCGGCAAAATGGTTGACGAAAAGTGGTGGTGAACGGTATTGTCGCGTTGCTGGCGACGGGCGGGTCAACGAACCACACCATGCATTTGGTGGCGATGGCACGCGCGGCAGGCATTCTGATTAACTGGGATGACTTCTCTGAGCTTTCCGATGTGGTTCCGCTGATGGCGCGTCTCTACCCGAACGGCCCGGCAGACATCAACCACTTCCAGGCGGCAGGCGGTGTACCGGTTCTGATCCGCGAGCTGCTGAAAGGCGGTCTGCTGCACGAAGATGTTAACACCGTTGCGGGCTTTGGCCTGCAGCGCTACACCATGGAACCGTGGCTGAATAACGGCGAACTGGACTGGCGCGACGGTGCGCGTGAGCCTCTCGATGAGGCCGTTATCGCGACGTTTGATAAACCCTTCTCCCGCCATGGCGGCACCAAGGTGCTGAGCGGAAATCTTGGTCGCGCGGTCATGAAGACGTCTGCGGTGCCGGTTGAAAACCAGGTGGTGGAAGCGCCGGCCATTATTTTTGAAAGCCAGCACGATGTTTTGCCTGCTTTCGAAGCGGGACTGTTAAACAAAGATTGCGTGGTGGTGGTGCGTCATCAGGGACCAAAAGCGAACGGCATGCCAGAATTACATAAACTTATGCCGCCACTTGGTGTATTATTGGACCGCTGTTTCAAAATTGCGTTGGTCACCGATGGACGACTGTCTGGCGCATCAGGTAAAGTGCCATCAGCGATTCACGTCACGCCCGAAGCCTATGATGGTGGATTGCTGGCGAAAGTCCGCGATGGCGACATCATCCGCGTGAATGGCCAGACAGGCGAATTGACCCTGCTGGTGGATGAAGCCGAACTTGAAGCCCGTAAGCCGCATATTCCTGACCTGAGCGCGTCGCGTGTGGGAACAGGGCGCGAAATGTTCAGTGCGCTGCGCGAGAAACTTTCCGGCGCTGAACAGGGTGCGACCTGTATTACGTTTTAAGACGACAAGAATTATCGATCTGGCGAGAGAAAAACACTGATGAAAAACTGGAAAACAAGTGCGGAAGCAATCCTGACAACCGGTCCTGTAGTGCCGGTTATCGTGGTGAATAAACTGGAGCACGCCGTTCCGATGGCGAAAGCGCTGGTTGCAGGTGGGGTTCGTGTTCTGGAAGTGACGCTACGTACGCCATGCGCGATGGATGCCATCCGCGCCATTGCGAAGGAAGTGCCTGATGCAATTATTGGTGCCGGTACCGTGCTGAATCCACAGCAGCTGGCTGAAGTGACGGAAGCGGGCGCGCAGTTTGCCATCAGCCCGGGCCTGACTGAGCCACTGCTGAAAGCAGCAACAGAAGGTTCTATCCCGTTAATTCCTGGGATCAGCACGGTTTCTGAACTGATGCTGGGTATGGACTACGGTCTTAAAGAGTTCAAATTCTTCCCGGCGGAAGCAAACGGCGGCACTAAAGCGCTGCAGGCGATTGCAGGCCCGTTCTCTCAGGTGCGTTTCTGCCCGACTGGCGGCATCTCGCCGGCAAACTACCGCGATTACCTGGCGCTGAAAAGCGTTCTGTGTATCGGTGGTTCCTGGCTGGTTCCGGCGGATGCGCTGGAAGCGGGCGACTGGGATCGCATCACCAAACTGGCGCGCGAAGCAGTCGAAGGCGCGAAGCAGTAAGACCATCAAAAACGGGCCAAACGGCCCGTTTTGTTTATCCTCTGACGATCACACTCGCACTGGCCTTTTTCGCTCTCGCAACGGCCTCTTCTACGCTATCCGCTACCGATAACGTCACGCCCAGACGACGCGAACCGTCAATTTCCGGCTTGCCAAACAAACGTACCTGCAGACCTGCACCCACGGCAGATTCCACGCGATCAAACATTACGTTTTGACTGGTGAGCTTTGGCAGGATCACGGCGGACGCGGCCGGACCGTACTGACGAATTCCGCCCACAGGCAACCCCAGGAATGCGCGCACGTGCAGCGCAAACTCTGATAAATCCTGAGAGATCAGCGTCACCATGCCGGTATCGTGCGGGCGAGGGGGACACTTCGCTGAAAATGACGTCGTCACCACACACAAACAGTTCCACGCCAAACAGGCCGAAACCGCCCAAGGCGATGACCACTTTGCGGGCGATCTCCTGCGCGCGCTCAAGCGCCAGAGCGCTCATTTGCTGCGGCTGCCAGGATTCACCGGTAATCGCCGTCTTCCTGACGGTGTCCAATCGGGTCGCAGAAATGCACGCCATCAACTGCGCTTACCGTGAGCAGGGTGATTTCGAAATCAAACTTCACCACCCCCTCGACGATCACGCGTCCGGCGCCCGCACGTCCACCCTGTTGGGCGTAGTCCCAGGCGTTATCCAGTGTGCTTTCATCGCGAATAAAACTCTGCCCTTTTACCCGAGGAACTCATTACCGGCTTAATGATGCACGGGTAACCAATCTCTTCTACGGCCTGCAGGAAATCGGCTTTACCGTCCGCGAAGCGGTAGCTTGACGTCGGGATTGCCAGCTCTTCCGCCGCAAGACGACGTATGCCTTCACGGTTCATGGTCAGCTTCGCGGCGCGAGCGCACGGCACAACGCGTTGGCCTTCCGCTTCCAGTGACAACAATGTGTCCGTCGCGATGGCTTCAATTTCCGGCACGACATAGTCAGGATTCTCGCGTTCGATCAGTGCGCGAAGGGCATCGCCATCCAGCATATTGATAACGTACGACCGATGCGCGACGTGCATGGCTGGGGCATCGGGATAACGATCGACGGCGATCACTTCTATGCCCAGACGCTGGCATTCAATGGCCACTTCTTTTCCCAGCTCGCCTGAACCTAACAGCATGACGCGCGTGGCTGCCGGACGCAGCGCAGTTCCTAAACAAGTCATAAAATCCCCCTGAAAAAGTTGCGCGCAGTATATACGAAAACGTTTGCGTATGTCTTCATCAGGGGAAGGGAATGCTGCCGGGCGAGGAAATTTGCGCTTCTTTTGCACGGACAGACATTTCCTGACATCACCTCGCTTAGGCTGTGATCATTGTAAACGGATAAGTGGGGAAAAATATGTCAGGCTGGTTAAATCAATTGCAGTCGATGTTAGATCAAAAGGCGTCATCATCCGGCGAGCAGGGACTGAGCAAGCTACTGGTACCGGGTGCGCTGGGTGGTCTGGCAGGTTTATTGGTGGCGAACAAATCCTCGCGAAAGCTGTTGGCCAAATATGGCACCGGCGCACTGTTAGCCGGTGGAGGCGCCATTGCCGGAACGGTGCTCTGGAATAAATACAAGGATAAAGTCCGAACGGCCCATCAGGGCGAACCCCAGTTTGGACAACACACGTCGCCAATCGATGTGCGTACCGAGCGGTTAATTCTGGCGCTGGTCTTTGCTGCTAAAAGCGACGGACACATCGACGACCAGGAGCGCACCGCCATTGAGCAGCAGATGCAGGAAGCGGGCGTTGAAGAGCAGGGTAGAGCGTTAGTCGCCCAGGCGATTGAACAGCCGCTGGATCCCGTGCGTCTGGCGCAAAGTGTGAAAAACGAAGAGGAAGCGCTTGAGCTGTACTTCCTCAGCTGTGCGGCCATCGACATCGATCACTTTATGGAACGCAGCTATCTGAATGCGCTGGGTGACGCGCTTAAAATTCCGCACGATGTTCGCGAAGGCATCGAAAAGGATATTCAGGCGCAAAAACAGGCATTACCGGGGTAAATTTCGCCTGCGGCTGTCACGTTTCGCTTGCATCATGCGTGTGTTTTGCCACCCTTATAGGGTGTAAAACATAAAAGAAACACTGATATGCTGCCAAAAGCCCGACGTATTCCAAAAGCGCTCACCACTCACGGTGACACGCGCATCGATAATTACTATTGGCTGCGGGACGATTCGCGCTCGCAGCCAGAGGTTCTCGACTACCTTCACCAGGAAAATGACTATGGCCGACGGGTCATGGCTTCTCAGCAGGCGTTGCAGGATGAACTGTTGGCGGAAATGGTCGCGCGCGAACCGCAGCGTGATGTCTCTGCGCCCTGGACCCGAAACGGTTACCGCTATCGTCACATCTACGAACCGGGCAACGAATACGCTATTTATCAACGCCAGTCGGTATTGAGCGCCGAGTGGGACGACTGGGAAATCCTGCTTGATGCCAATCAGCGCGCTGCGCACAGCGAATTCTATACCCTCGGCGGGATGGGCATTTCGCCTGATAACACCATTATGGCGTTGGCGGAGGATTATCTTTCTCGGCGGCAATATGGGCTGCGATTCCGCAATCTGGAGACCGGGAACTGGTATCCGGAGATGCTGGATAACGTCTCGTCTGCCTTCGTCTGGGCAAATGATTCAGAAACGGTGTATTACGTCAAAAAACACGCGTTGACGTTGCTGCCATATCAGGTGTGGCGCCATACGGTGGGTACTTCCTCGGATAGCGATGAGCTGGTGTATGAAGAAAAAGACGAGACGTTTTACGTCAGTCTGCATAAAACCACCTCGAAACACTATGTGATTATCTCGCTGGGCAGTGCGACCACCACGGAAGTGCTGCTGCTGGATGCCGAATTGCCCGATGCCCAGCCGCTCTGTTTCTTGCCGCGCCGTAAAGACCACGAATACAGTCTCGATCACTTCCAGCACTCTTTCTATCTGCGCTCTAACCGCGAAGGTAAAAACTTTGGCCTGTACAAAACCAAAGTGCGTGATGAACGTAAATGGGAAGTGCTGATCCCGGCTCGCGATCAGGTCATGCTGGAAGGGTTTACCCTGTTCACCGACTGGCTGGTGGTTGAAGAACGCCAGCGCGGGCTGACCAGCATTCGTCAAATAAACCGCAAAACGCACGACGTGGTCGGTATTGCCTTTGACGATCCGGCTTACGTGACGTGGATTGGCAACAATCCCGAACCAGAGTCTTCGCGGCTACGCTACGGCTATTCATCAATGACCACGCCGGACACGCTGTTTGAACTGGATATGGATACCGGACAGCGGAAGGTGATCAAACAGGCGGAAGTCACCGGGTTTGACGCCAGCCATTACCGCAGTGAACACCTGTGGGTGACGGCTCGCGACGGCGTGGAAGTGCCGGTGTCATTGGTGTATCACAAAGATCATTTCCGCAAAGGCAAAAATCCCCTGCTGGTTTACGGCTACGGCTCGTACGGATCAAGCATGGATGCGGATTTCAGTAGCAGCCGTCTGAGCCTGCTCGACCGGGGATTTGTGTATGCCATTGCGCACATCCGCGGCGGCGGTGAGCTGGGGCAGCAGTGGTACGAAGACGGCAAGTTCCTGAAGAAGAAAAATACCTTTAACGACTATCTCGACGTTTGCGACGATCTCATCGCGAAAGGCTACGGCGATCCTGATCTGTGCTTTGGCATGGGCGGCAGCGCGGGCGGGATGCTCATGGGGGCAGTGATCAACCAGCGCCCGGAACGATTCAAGGGCATTGTCGCGCAAGTGCCTTTTGTCGACGTGGTGACCACCATGCTGGATGAGTCGATCCCCTTAACCACCGGCGAGTTTGAGGAGTGGGGCAATCCGCAGGATGAAACCTATTATCGCTACATGAAGGAATACAGCCCGTACGATAACGTAGAGCCCAAAGCCTATCCTCATATGCTGGTGACGACTGGCCTGCATGATTCCCAGGTGCAATACTGGGAGCCAGCAAAATGGGTGGCGAAACTGCGCGAAGTGAAAACGGACGATAATTTACTGCTGCTCTGCACGGATATGGATTCCGGGCATGGCGGTAAATCCGGCCGCTTTAAATCTTATGAAGGGGTGGCGCTGGAATATGCCTTTATCATTGGCCTTGCGCAGGGGACTTTGCAAGGCCATTCAGCCGATCAGGTTTCGTCCAGATAATGGCGCAGCGTCAGGCGCAGCTCCGGGCTCATGCGGTCGAGGTTGTTGTATAACCAGCGCAAATATCCCGGATCGCGCTCTGCCACTTCTGACACCGCTTTCCCACGATATTTACCGAAGGTAAAGGTCGTCAACAGCGCCGGGCGGCCGGTGATGGTCGCCATCTCATCCGGCGTCCATCCCGAGTTATTCATGATATCGATGAGCAATGCTGCCGTGATATAGCAATCATAGAGTGCGCGGTGATGATGGAGACCTTCCGGCGTTTTCACGCTCAGCTTGCGGGATTTATACAGCGCCATATTGCTGTATTTAATCCCCGGCCATAAGCGCCGCGCCAGCTTCATGGTGCAGATCCATTCCCCGGGCATTTCGGGCAATACACGGCGGTCAAAGCTCGCGTTATGCGCGACATACCATGTGCTGCCGTAGTAGTTCGGGATCACCTCTTCAATCCACGGTTTATCGGCCACCATCGATTCAGTGATGCGATGGATCGCCATCGCCTGAGGGCTGATAGGACGATCGGGACGAACCAGGTGGCTCATCGGGTTAACTATCTGTCCGTTGATGACGTCAACAGACGCGACCTCGACAATTCCGCCCTGCAGATCGCAGGTTTCGGTATCGATGACACGCAGCATGGCTCGCTCCTGGCCTTAAAACGTTTAGCGTAATGGAATGATATCACCTTGCCAACCCTGCTTACCCCAGGAACCCGTTAATAAGAGTTCGCCTTTATCCGCGCGAACAATTAATTGGCCGCTCGCATCCCACAGCGCGCTGTTCCCGTGAGCATTCGCCATCAGCACGGCGATAGCGTATTTATGGGCGAAACGCTGCAAACGGCTAATCGAGTCGCGGCATCGCGTTTCACCGATTGCCTGACTGCTGGTAAATAATGCGGCCAGCGGATCGACAGGAGGGAGTTCTGCTTTGTTCTCAACGATGAGCAGGTGCGGAGCGTTTGCGGACAGGTACGCACCGCTGCCCTGTTGATAGCACACCGGTTTGGCCATTTTAGGGGAAAACAGCGCCACGCCTTTCTGGCGAATCCCTTCACTGTTGAGCGTTACACCGGCGATCACCGTCATGTTGTGCGTGTGAACGGCGCGAACGACAGGCGCCAAATCGTGCTCACTGGGCGGGGCGACCAATAGACCACTCTCATTAGCAGGGCCCGTCAATGAGAGTTCTGGAAAGACCAGTAAATGGCACTGTTGGCGGGCAGCTGCGTCGATAAAGCGCAGGTGGTGTTGAACGTGGGCGTCAATGCCCTGACGACCTGGGGTGTACTGAGCGGCGGCAACATTCCATGGAGACATCGTGATTTCCTTATACACTTCGTCGCAGAGATTCGATAATACACCTGAATACTTCAGGGTTTTCTTATCCTGCCACAATCCCTGTAAGGAAATGTCACCAGATGAAGCGTTTACTTAACTTTAGGTTCGTAAGGTAAGCGCGACAGCGTCACGGAGGCGAGGCGATGCGCAATCAGTCGTTCGCGAAACCAGTCGCGCAGATGAGCGGGCTGTTCGCGCTCGACCACTTCGGCAATGACAGGCATGTTATAGCGCTCTTTAAAGGCCACGCCTGCCGCCGCCAAATCGATATTAACTTTATCCATTTCGTCCTGAGGAAGGGCCGCCAGATTAATCTTCATTCTCTTCTCCTGTTTTTGCGGCGCCAACGTTACCGCGGTTACCTGTCGTTGACAAGCCACCGGAGGATGATCCTCGACTCAGATATTATACAGCGTTATCCTCTGTCATATAGACATAACCAAAAGGAATGATTGATATGGTATTTACCGCATCCCGCGCGGCTTGCGCACTGACCTTTGTACTTGCCATTGTGACGGCTCCCGCAGCGCTGGCGCACGCGCATCTGAAACATCAATATCCCGCTGCTGACGCGGAAGTTGTCGCCGCGCCGCAGGCGCTCACGCTGAATTTTTCGGAAGGTATTGAACCAAAATTTAGCGGCATTTCGATTACGGGTGATAAGCAGCAAATCATTAAAGTCGGAACGGTGAAACGGGCTGAAAATGATAAAACTCAGCTCATCGCCCCGCTTGAGCAAGCATTAACCCCGGGGACCTATCAGGTGGATTGGCATGTAGTGTCCGTTGACGGCCACAAAACCAAAGGCAGTTATCACTTCAGCGTGAAATAACATGCTGGCATTCAGCTACGTCGCCCTGCGCTTTGTGCACTTCGCCGCGCTAATGCTGATTTTCGGTAACGCGTTGTATTGCGCGTGGCTGGCGCCTTCCTCGTTGCAGCGTCTGATGACGCGTCGCTTTCAGCGGCAGCAAAAAATCGCTGCCATCGCGAGTCTTGTGTCAGCGGTGCTGATGCTGGCGACGCAGGGCGGCTTAATGGGCGATGGCTGGGCTGACGTTTTCCGTCCTGAAGTTTGGATGGCGGTTGCCAGTACCCAGTTTGGCAGCGTCTGGCTGTGGCAGATTGTTTTTGCCGTGCTGACCGCATGTGCGGCGTGGATTGCCCCAATCAAAAGTGCGCGGCTGTTATTATTGCTGGCAGCCGGTCAGTTCGTGCTTCTGGCGGGTGTCGGACATGCGGCGATGCATGACGGCGCACAGGGCGTTTTACAACGCGTCAATCATGCAATTCATCTGCTTTGTGCAGCAATGTGGGTTGGCGCGCTGCTGCCGCTCATTTTTTGTCTGCGTCTGGCTAAGGGACGCTGGCGCAATCCGGCCATTTATACCATGATGCGTTTTTCCCGGATGGGTCACTACGCGGTGGCGGGTGTGATTTTATCCGGTATCGTTAACATGCTGTTGATCCTCGGAATAACCCTGCCATGGCGCACGGAATATGGGCAGATGCTTTTGTTCAAAAGTGCGCTGGTGGCGCTAATGGTAGCCATTGCGCTGGTGAATCGGTATGTTCTGGTGCCACGATTCCGCCCTGATGCCGGGCGTGAGCAACAATTTTTTATCTGGATGACACAGGCTGAGGTTGTATTAGGGGCGCTGGTGCTGGCAGTAGTCAGTCTTTTCGCCACCTGGGAGCCTTTCTGACAAGGTTTAACGTTATGAAAAAAACAGTGCTTTCACTTTTATTGCTGGCATGTGCCAGTTCCGCGTTTGCTGCCCCGCAGGTGATTACCGTGAGTCGCTTCGAAGTGGGTAAAGACAAATGGGCTTTCAATCGGGAAGAGGTCATGCTCACCTGCCGTCCAGGCCATGCCTGTACGCGATTAACCCCAGCACGCTGGTGCAATATCCACTTAACGATGTGGCAGAAAAGCAGGTAGCCAGCGGTCAAAGCAAGGGACAACCGATCGGCGTTATTCAGATTGATGACCCGGCAAACCCGAGCCAGAAGATGAGTCTTGCGCCCTTTATCGAGCGCGCCGATACGCTCTGTTAGACCACGCGTTTCCAATAAAAAAACCGCAGGCTTCTTTCGAAAGCGTTGCGGTTTTTTTGTTTTGGGATGATCTAACGCTTTTTTTCTGACCACTTTAGTCGCGGACTGGAAAACCTGGCGTCGTCATCTATTCTTAGAGTGTCAGGCGTAGTTAGCCTGCATTAATGCCAACTTTTAGCGCACGGCTCTATCCCAAGAGCCATTTCCCTGGACCGAATACAGGAATCGTATTCGGTCTCTTTTTATCTGCATGATAATGAACTCATTTCCCATTATGAGCTTCAGCAGAAGAGCGTCCTGTGCTTCTCTTTTAACCATACCACAATCCGGCAGGCGAAAGTCCAGCGCTTTTTGGCCGTTTTGTTAAATTTATGTATGACTGCGACGAAAGCCGCCTTCCGGTTAAAACCGCGCGTTAACGCACTCCGCGATCTCATCCAGCAGACCAAAGCGACGACGGTATTCCGCACGCTTTTACTGGCGATGCTCTCAAGCGACTTACGTTCCATTGCTAACGGTAACGCCCAGCGGAATGAGGAGATTTTTTAGCGTCGATAGACGCCCAGAATTCATCATAGCTGGCGTGGAAGTGACGGCCTTTGCTCAGGCGATAGCGCAGGGCGCGGAACACGTGGCCTTCATCACTGACGCCGTAAATAGCTTTAATGTCACTTTTAGCGACGAGATTAAAAATGACTTCCATCAGCACGCGTTTTGGGAACAGGCCGTGGCAAGCTCGGGTCGCTTTTTGATCGCGTCACGCGTCACGCCTCTGCGCGGACCCTGAAGCCCACCGATAACCAGCGCTGAATGGTCGCCTTCCGGCACAACGCTGAATGTCAGGCTAGCCAGCAGCGTGTCTTCATTATCGCGTAGCCAAAGCGTGCTTTCGCCTTCGCGCTCTGCTTTGCTTGCGGTTGACGCAAACACGGTAAAGCCCACGTCATCCTTTGCCTGAAAATGCACAACGGGCTGCGCGGTTTGATGGGTTAGGGCGTTTTTCAGCTCTGCATCAGGTAACGCGTCCAGCCATTCATAGTGGTGAATGACCGCCTCAGCACGCGCTTTAGCACCGATTCCGCGTGTCAGATACTGCCGATGCGTTTTACTCGGCAACGTGATCTGTGCGGCCAGCAGCTTGTCAAAATCGGTCCGTCGTGACAGCGCTGTCAACATGTGGTTGGTCGAAGACCAGAACAGCAATGAGCGCAGAAGGAATTTAAGACGATAGTCACGCTTCCTCCAGATCGCGCCAGGAATAAGCTGGCCGTTGATCAGCGAGGAAATAATATTGACGGGTTGTGCTTCAGGCACATCGATTTGCAGGCTGGTGTTTGACACGATGGAGACCTCATTAGAATTCTTTGTCTATTCTAAGGTCCTGAAGAGGATGATTTAAGATTTGCTAAACCTTTATTTCGGCTTCGTTTAACCATGATTGATATTGGCAACATCACCCAACGCGCTTTTTAAATGATTTAGCACGCTATACTTTTAAAGGAGGCGCTATGTATAAATCATTCGATGGCAAAAAATGGCGGCATATCTGGGTGGTGAGCGATATTCATGGTTGCTACCAGCGGCTGATTGATGAATTAACTCAGCGCGGTTTTAATCCAGATGAGGATTTGCTTATTTCCGTCGGTGACCTTATCGATCGCGGGCCGGATAGCGTAAAATGCCTGCAACTGACACAGGAAAAATGGTTCCTGGCGGTACGGGGAAATCATGAACAAATGGCGTTGGATGCGCTCGAAAATAATGATTTTGCACTCTGGACGATAAATGGCGGTATATGGTTTTCTCGCCTGACGTCTTCGCAAAAAATAAACGCAATGGCATTACTCCAGGCGTGCCGGGAATTACCGCATATTATTGAAATAACCTGTGCAAACGGACGGAATGTCATTGCGCACGCTGATTACCCCTCTTCGGTTTACCTTTGGGATAAACCGGTCAGCCTCCATCGCGTGTTGTGGAATCGAGAGCGTTTAACCCGTTTACTGAACGGAGAGGGCGAAGGGATTTCTGGCGCTGACCATTTCTGGTTTGGCCATACACCACTCAACAAACGCAGCGACTTTCACAACCTGCACTATATCGACACGGGTGCTGTGTTCGGTGGCACGTTGACGCTGGCTCAATTACAGTAATTAAAAGTCGCTGTATTCCTGTGCGGGTGACCAGAATCCGTCGATAAAATCTTCGACAGGATAGCAACCGCCATGGCGAATTCGCTGTTCTTTCTTCGACGCCACGCATTGCCATTCGGTGTTGTAAACATCAATAACGATGTCATCACAGCCGCCATCCAGGTAACAAACAAAAAGTACCAGTGCAAACATCTCATCCTCTGATCTGGCTTCCAGACTATCAGTGTAGGGGATGATTTATCGCAGGGGAAATTTGAGGGGATAAATAACCCGCCTTTGGGCGGGTTCTTTTTGAATCAGGCAAGTCGCATGACCCAGGCATCGGACTGTTGATCGTAGTGCTCACGGTATAGAACGGAATGTTCGCCATCAAGGATCGCTGGAACACTGGTGTCCGCATCCCAGGCATCAAGCTGCATACATAAATCCGGATCGGATTTACACGGAATGGTTAACGTTCGATCGCCTTGATTATCGCCTTGTAACTCGGCATCGTCGATTTCAAATGCGCCGATACGCACGTTGGTTTTCGTCATAATGCTCTCCGCAGTTCGCTGAAAATCTGGTTCGACCAGTGTGATCGTCCATTTTTTAGCGTAGCGCAGGAGAGCAGAAGTGCCAGTGAAAATGTGCGGTTTTTTAATTGGCGCTCTCGTGGCCGGTAAACAAGCGACCATCACGAACCAGTTCTCGCGGATAGCTGTTTTTCAGCCTGGAGCCGATTTTCTTCGCCAGCCCTAACGGAAATCCCTGATAAGTAACCACCACTTCGTCACGCGTGGGCGTGAGCTCAGGGTAAACATCGCGTCCGCGATACCACTCTTCGGCTTCTGTGTGGGTCAGCGCAAACGTGTTTTCGTCATTGGCCAGCGCGATCACGGCCTCATGCTGCCAGCGATAGCCTTTATTATGCACTTCTGCTAATCGCATGCCGATGCGGGAGAATCGTACTTTACCGATCATCGTTTCGACATCCACCGGGAAGAGCCAGATCTCTTTATCGCGTTGCCAGAGACGTAAATTATCATTCCAGTTAAGCCCTGCTTTTTGCGCGGCAGCGACAATCTGTGCCGTTTCGCGCCCTTTGAGCGGGGCGAACGGGAAGTGACCGACTTTGTATTTCGGTGCAGGTAATGGCGCAATGGCCGCCGTTTTACGCAAGCGCGCAACGAAGAAACCTTCGCAGTCGAATATCTGCGGGAAAACGTGCAAGAAACCTTCAGGCGTCATCGCCTCTGTTGCGGAGGCGAAAAGCGAATCTAACGGCAGAAATTCGACGGCTTGCGGGTATTGCGCTTTGAGCCACAGGCACACTGATTCGTTTTCGTCACGGTTCAACGTGCAGGTAGAGTAAACCAGCGTTCCGCCGGGACGCAGCGCATGAAACGCGCTGTCGATAAGCTCGCGCTGGGTGGCGGCAATCTCAAGATTACTGGCAACGGACCAGTTTTTAAGGGCGTCGGGATCTTTACGAACCACGCCTTCACCGGAACACGGCGCATCCAGCAGAATGGCATCGAAGGATTCCGGCAAAGCGGCACCGAAAACACGTCCATCAAAGTGGGTCAGGGCGACATTGCTGATCCCGCAGCGGCTGATGTTAGCGTGTAACACTTTGACCCGGCTGGCAGAGAATTCATTTGCCAGAATAACGCCCCCGATTGCCCATTCGCGCGGCAATTTGGGTGGTTTTCGAACCCGGCGCAGCGGCAACATCCATCACCCGAGTGGGTTGATTATCGTCTGCAAACAAGGCGGCAACCGGCAACATCGAGCTGGCTTCCTGAATATAAAACAGCCCGCTTAAATGTTCGGCCGTGCTCCCGAGCGGCAGGGCGTCTTCATCTTCGCGTTCAATCCAGAAACCTTCTGCGCACCATGGAACGGGTGTCAACTGCCAGCGATACGGAGACACCAGCGTCAGGAAATCCGGCACGCTGATTTTTAATGTATTTACGCGAATGCTGCGGCGCAAAGGACGCTGGCAGGCTGCAATAAAGTCATCAAAAGAAAGATGAGCGGGAAGCGCCTCGCGCATTTGCGCCAGGAATTCGTCAGGAAAAAATACGGAGTTTTGAGCCACGGACACACCACTGGGAATAGTTCAGGCGCGCAGTGTAGCATAAAGGCTCCGGCGCGTTGACACCGGAGCCTGTGGGATTAACGTGGCAGTGCGGTTCCCCACTCACGCCACTCTTTCGGTTCACTCTCGAGCAACAGGAAATGTTTCCCCGTCTGCGCTTTCGGCGCGAGCGGTGTGCCTGGCGGGGTGGCGAAGGCGATACCGCCGCGAATGAACTGGTTAAATGTCCCGGTTTTCACTACGCCGCCGGTCAGACCGAAGTCCAGCGAATAGCCCGACGCCAGCCAGAAGACTGAGTTGTTGCGAACCAGATGCTGGAAGCGTTCGCTGATGCGCAGCCCGACCATCACGCGATCCGACAGGGTGCCCAACGTCAAACCCGTGACGGTCCCGACCTCGATACCGCGGAACAACACTGGCGTACCGATGCTCATGGAGCCCGCTTCTGGCACTTCGACCACAATGCTCAACCCGTCAAGATAACGCGAGTCGGTAATCGTCGCTTCCTGCAGTTCAAAGTCACGACGCGCCTTACCGCTGCCCGGTTCAACGTTGATATAAGGCTGCAGGATGGTGTCCAGATGCTCAACGCCCGCTGCAGAAATCTGCGGCGTGACGACCGAGAAGCGTGTCCCCGTCCGGGCAAAGTTCTGCACGTATTCCGGATAAAGTACCGCCGTAGCCTGCACTTCATTGCGCGCGGTGATCAACGTCAGTTTCTGGATTTGACCGATATCAATCCCTAAATAGCGAATCGGCATTCCTTCGGCGAGCTTACCCGCATCAAAGGCGTGCAGCGTAATCTGGCCGCCAACCGCACGTGCGGCGGTTTCAGACGGATACAGAATACGTTTATCGCCTTTACGCTGGTTGGCACCCGCACCGCTCAAGTTATCGAAGCTGATAGCACCGCGCAGTGCACGGGAGAGGGGAGCCGCTTGCACGGTCAGCCCGCTACCATTGAGCTGCACTTTTGCCCCACCTTCTGCCCAGAACACGCTGTTGGCGGTAAGTAAGTTGCGATATTCCGGTTTAATATGCAGTTCGATATCAAAGGCATTGGCACGCGGCCGCACGGTGATGATTTCGCCCACCTGAAACTTGCGATATAAAACGACAGAACCGGCCTGAACGTCAGGCAGCGTATCAGCGCTGAGCGTTAAGGTGGTGGTTGGCAGGTCGCTCATGCTGTTTTCGATCGCTTTATCCAGATTGGCATACAGCGGATAGGCTTCGCGCATTTCCCCTTTCTGACCCGGCAGGATACGGATGCCGCCGCTTAGCCATTCGCCTGCGCTCGCGCCAAGGAACTCGACCCCGTCGAACCCAACTTTGACATCCACGCGGCTGTTAACCACAAATTTGCTATCGCCATGCACTAAATCGCGGTATTGCGGATCGACCGCAACGGAGAAAATCACCCCATCTTCCGTCAACTTGCGTTCAAGAACCTGGCCCACCTGCACGCCATGTAACAGCAACGGCTGGCCCGCTTCGATACCGTAGCTTTCGGGGGCATTGAGGGTCAGCGTCATCACGCCGGGTTTTTGCAGCAGGGCTTTGTCCGCTGGGGCAATGACAAAATTATTGTTGGGTTTCCCATCACCGGGAATTAGCTCAAAGGTGCTGCCTGTCAGCAGACTGCTAATGTTGGCGTCGCTGAGCGAGAGTTTTGGATTGCGAAGCTCAAGACGTGTTCCCTCGCGAAGCAGATCGACAACGCTTGGGTCAACGGTCATTTCACCGGTTACCGAACCGCCCGGATTCAGCGTCAATTTCGTGAGCTGACCAACCTGTAAACCTTGATACATCAGCGGCGGTAGAGCCCGCTTTCAGACCTTTTGCGTCCGGCAGTGCCAGTTTGACGATCACGCCGCGCTGGCTGTGGGCCAGATCGGCATAGAGACCGAAATTATCATCTACCTCGGCAGGTTTTGAACCCTCTGGTGAGTCGAAGGCGATGGCACCGTTAACAAGTGCTGCCAGGCTTTCGAGCTTCACTTTTGCGCCGCTCAAACTGACGTCAGCATCCACGCCTGAAACATTCCAGAAACGACTGCCTTTTTTGACAAGCGAAGTGAATCGACGCTCGATCAGCACATCAATCGTGACGCCTTGTTTATTCGGATTAATGGCGTAGTCATAGACGCGTCCGACCGGGATTTTGCGGAAATAGACCAGCGAACCGCTGTTGAGCGAGCCCAAATCCGGCGAATGGAGCTGAATCATCAGATCGCCGTTATTCAGCCGGTATTTAGGCTGCGTATCCAGCGCGGTAAAGTGTTCCTGAGGCTCACCTTTACCTGGCATCATGCCGATGTAGTTCCCGCCCACCAGTGCATCCAGTCCGGACACGCCCGCCAGAGACGCTTTTGGCGTGACCAGCCAGAACTGGGTTTCACTGCGCAGCGCATCCTTCATATCGGCTTTGATGCTGACGCGAACCTCGATTTTATTCAGATCCTTACCAAGCCGGATATCCTGGACCGTGCCCACTTCAACGCCCTGGAAGCGCACGGGTGTTCGCCCGGCGACAATGCCGTCGGCGGTCTGGAAGTCAATCGTAACGGTATTACCGCGATCTTCGTAACTCGTCCAGATAAGCCAGCCCGCTATCATCAGTGCGATAACAGGGAGTAGCCAGAAAGGCGAAATACGGCGTTTTGTTTTAATTCTCGCTTCAGTCGGCGAAGCGGGCGTTTCCTGACTCATGTGCATCCCAAAGTAAGCGGCTATCCAGCCATTCCACTGCAAGAATAGTCAATATCACCGCAGAGCCGAAATAAAAAGCCGCGGGTCCCATAGTAAAAGCAAGTAACTGATCGCGATTGATCAGCGACATCATCAACGAAATAACAAACAAATCCAACATCGACCAGCGGCCAATCCACGTGACGAAGCGTAAAAGCAAAATACGTGCCCGTAGCCCTTGTTCACACTTAAACTGAATGCTGATGAGCAAGGTAAACATGACAATGACTTTGGTAAATGGCACCAAAATACTGGCAATAAACACGACACCGGCCACTGCAAAGTTGCTGTGCGCCAGGGAGATAATGCCAGACATAATGGTGTCCTCCTGTCGTCCGCCGTTAAGGTAAATCACTGAGATTGGCAGGAGATTCGCCGGCAGCAGGAACACAATCGAGGCGATCAACGCGGCCCAACATTTTTGCAAACTGTGCTTGCGGCGCAGGCGCAACGGAATGTGACAGCGAGGCAGCGGCCCCGGGCATCAGGTAATCCGGTAAAGTGGCAACCCAGGCATGCCCTGAGATTAGGATCGGGGCGCGTCGCAGGGCGCTGGGGATAGAAGCGCTCCCACAGCTGTTCCACATTCAGGTGAATCAGCGTCAGGATGCTTAGCAGCACAAGCGCGATGAAGGCAAAAAGCCCGATACCCGGCTGTAAGAAAGCGTAATCCTGCACTTTGATGGACGTTACTCCGATGCCGACCAGATAGATATCCAGCATCACCCACTCTTTGAGCTTCTCCAGCATCAGCAGGACCGGGCGCAGATTCATGCCTAAAATATTGCCGAACCAGAGATACGCAATGGCAACGACCAGGACCACCGGGGCGCCGACGGTGCAAAACAGCACCATTGCTCCCGTCAGAGGATCGCCTTGCTGCGTCATCTGCCATATACCTTGTAGCAGATTTGCGTCGATCCGCACGCCAAGCAGATAAAGCTTGAGCAACGGTTCGCTCCATGCAAACGGCATCAGCAAAATCATGGTGACAGCCATTGCAGCCAGTCGCGTCAATGACCAGTCGCGTCCGTCACGGATTTTGGCGTCGCAGCGAGGGCAATAGGCGCTCTGGTGCGATTCATCTTCGGCAACATAAAAAGCGTATCGCACTGCGGGCAACGCTGATAATGTGCACGCGGTAGCGCATCGCTGACCGAGTGGACAGTGATCTTCCTTGCTGGCGTAATTTTCGGATTATTGAGAGCCATTAGTCGCGCATAAAAGGATTAATTAACGTTATATTAACTCATCTTGGGATTCATCTTGAGAATGAAAGCATTTAATGTTTAGTTAAAAAGGCTATGCACACATTTTGTAGACAACCAAGTGATTGATTAATGAACAAAACAGAATTCTACGCGGATCTTAACCGCGATTTCCAGGCATTGATGACAGGTGAGACCAGTTTTTTAGCGACTCTGGCTAACACCAGCGCGTTGCTGTTTGAACGTTTGTCGGATGTGAACTGGGCGGGGTTTTACCTTCTGGAAGGGAATACGCTGGTACTCGGACCGTTCCAGGGCAAGCTGGCGTGCGTGCGAATCCCGGTAGGTCGGGGCGTATGCGGTACGGCGGTTGCTCAAAATCAGGTCCAGCGCGTTGAAGATGTACATGCCTTCGACGGACATATTGCATGCGATTCGGCGAGTAATGCCGAAATCGTTCTGCCGCTTAGCGTAAAAAATCAGATTATTGGCGTTCTGGATATCGACAGTACCGCGTTTGGCCGCTTCACTGAAGAAGATGAGCAGGGCCTTCGCGAGTTAGTCGCAAATCTGGAAAACGTATTAAACGCGACCGATTATCAAAAATTCTTTGCGAGCGTCGCAGGATAATCAACGGATAACGTAGCATTTACGGATGGCGTCATTATAATGTCGCCTGTTCATGCCTGCGGCTTATTGGCAACGTCCGTTGTAATCAGGAAATTTCATGGAAAATCAACCTAAGTTGAATAGTAGCAAAGAAGTTATCGCCTTTCTGGCAGAGCGTTTCCCACAGTGTTTCAGTGCTGAAGGCGAAGCTCGCCCCCTGAAAATTGGTATTTTTCAGGATCTGGTAGCACGCGTTGAGGGTGAGATGAGTCTCAGTAAAACCCAACTTCGCTCTGCCTTACGTCTTTATACTTCAAGCTGGCGTTACCTTTACGGTATCAAGCTGGGCGCGACGCGTGTCGATCTCGACGGCAACCCTTGTGGTGAGCTGGACGAGCAGCATGTTGAGCATGCCCGTAAACAGCTTGAAGAAGCGAAAGCGCGTGTTCAGGCACAGCGTGCTGAGCAGCAGGCGAAAAAACGCGAAGCTGCCGCGGCGAATGGTGAAGAAGCACCACGTCGTGAACGCAAACCGCGTCCTGCTCCGCGTCGTAACGAAAATAGCGAGCGCAAACCGCGTGCAGATAAGCCAGCGGCTAAAGCACAACCTGCAGCTCGTGAAGAACAACGCCACACTCCGGTTTCTGACATCAACGCGCTGAGCGTCGGTCAGTCTCTCAAGGTGAAAGCGGGTAACAATGCGATGGATGCCACCGTACTCGAAATCACCAAAGATGGCGTTCGTGTGCAGCTGACTTCTGGCATGTCAATGATTGTACGCGCAGAACACCTGGTGTTCTGAAACGGAGGCCAAGCCTGGCATGAACACTCTTTTTAAGATCACCGCACTGGCTGGCCTGTTAGCAATAACAGGCCACGCCTTCGCTGCGGACGATATTACGCGGGCCGATCAAATTCCGGTATTAAAGGAAGAGACTCAGCACGCAACGGTGAGTGAGCGCGTGACGTCGCGTTTCACCCGTTCGCACTATCGTCAGTTCGATCTCGATCAGGCCTTTTCGGCCAAAATCTTCGATCGATACCTGAACCTGCTGGATTACAGCCATAATGTGCTGCTGGCAAGTGATATTGAACAATTTGCAAAACGTAAAACCGATGTCGGCGACGAGCTGCGCAGCGGTAAACTCGATCTGTTCTACGATCTGTATAACCAATCTCAGAAGCGTCGTTTTGAACGTTATCAATACGCGCTTAAAGTGCTGGAACGTCCAATGGACTTTACCGGCAACGACAACTTTAATCTCGATCGCAGCAAGGCGCCGTGGCCAAAAACGGAAGCTGAGCTGAATGCGCTGTGGGACGGTAAGGTTAAGTTCGATGAACTGAGCCTGAAACTCACGGGTAAAGACGAGAAAGAGATCCGAGAAACGCTGACGCGTCGCTACAAATCGGCCATTCGTCGTTTGGCGCAAACCAACAGTGAAGATGTATTCTCGCTGGCGATGACCGCGTTTGCCCACGAAATCGATCCGCACACCAATTATCTTTCTCCGCGTAACACTGAACAGTTCAATACTGAAATGAGCCTGTCTCTGGAAGGTATTGGCGCAGTGCTGCAGATGGATGAAGATTACACGGTGATTAACTCCATGGTCGCGGGTGGTCCTGCGGCGAAGAGTAAATCCATTGGTGTGGGCGACCGAATTGTTGGCGTTGGTCAGACGGGTCAGGGCATGGTCGATGTGATCGGCTGGCGCCTTGATGATGTGGTTGCCCTTATCAAAGGCCCGAAAGGAAGCAAGGTCCGCCTTGAGATCCTGCCTGCCGGTAAAGGTACGAAGACCAAAACTGTGACACTGACTCGCGAGCGTATTCGTCTTGAAGATCGCGCGGTGAAAATGTCAGTGAAAACCGTTGGCAAAGAAAAAGTCGGCGTTCTCGATATTCCTGGTTTCTACGTCGGTTTGACAGACGATGTGAAAGTGCAACTGCAGAAGCTTGAAAAGCAGAATGTCAGTAGCGTGATCATCGACCTGCGGACCAATGGCGGGGGGGCTCTGACAGAAGCCGTTTCACTTTCTGGCCTGTTTATCCCGTCTGGACCGGTTGTCCAGGTACGTGATAACAATGGCAAAGTGCGTGAAGATGCGGATACCGACGGCGTTGTGTATTACAAAGGCCCGCTGGTGGTGCTGGTTGACCGCTTTAGCGCGTCCGCCTCTGAAATCTTTGCCGCTGCGATGCAGGATTATGGTCGCGCGTTGATTGTCGGCGAACCGACTTTCGGTAAAGGCACGGTACAGCAGTACCGCTCCCTGAATCGCATTTACGACCAGATGCTGCGCCCGGAATGGCCTGCACTCGGTTCTGTGCAGTACACCATTCAGAAGTTCTATCGCGTGAATGGCGGAAGTACACAGCGTAAAGGCGTGACGCCAGATATCATGATGCCGACAGGAACGGAAGAGACTGAAACGGGTGAGAAGTTTGAAGATAACGCGTTGCCGTGGGACAGCATCAATGCTGCCACCTTCGTGAAATCTGGTGACATGACCCAGTTTGGTCCCGAGTTGTTGAAAGCGCACAATGACCGTATCGCAAAAGATCCGGAATTCCAGTACATCATGAAGGACATTGCCCGTTTCAATGCCCTGAAAGAAAAACGGAATATCGTGTCTCTTAATTATGCTCAGCGTGAGAAAGAGAATACGGAAGACGATGCAACGCGTCTGGCACGCATCAATGACCGTTTGAAACGCGAAGGCAAGCCGCTTCTGAAAAAACTGGACGATCTGCCGAAAGATTATCAGGAGCCAGATCCGTATCTGGACGAGACGGTGCACATCGCGCTCGACCTGGCGAAGCAGGTAAAAGACAAACCTGCGGTTCAGCCCGCTCCAGTCAAATAAAGACCCGACAGGCACAAGAAATTGTGCCTGTTTTTTTTAGTTCTGCAACCTCCCGTCAGTAAGCCAATAAACAATGTAAAGTTGTGTCTTTCTGGTGACTTACACCGCTCGAATCCTTGAAAATAGCCACAATACCCATACGATGTGGGTAATCGCATAGTGCGTTTTGTTAAACAGAGGTTAAAAGAAAATTATGATGCGAATCGCGCTCTTCCTGCTCACCAACCTGGCGGTTATGGTGGTCTTCGGGCTTGTGCTAAGCCTGACGGGAATTCAGTCGAGCAGCGTTCAGGGTCTGTTGATTATGGCGCTGCTGTTTGGTTTTGGTGGTTCCTTCATTTCGTTGTTGATGTCGAAATGGATGGCCCTGAAATCTGTGGGTGGTGAGGTTATCGAACAACCGCGCAATGACATGGAACATTGGCTGATGAACACGGTTGCTCAGCAGTCGCGCCAGGCGGGTATCAAAATGCCTCAGGTAGCGATTTATCACGCACCGGATATTAACGCGTTTGCCACCGGCGCGCGCCGCGATGCATCGCTGGTTGCCGTGAGCACCGGGCTTTTGCAAAACATGAGTCGTGATGAGGCCGAAGCGGTTATTGCGCATGAAATTAGCCACATCGCCAATGGTGATATGGTCACCATGACCCTGATTCAGGGCGTAGTGAACACGTTTGTTATTTTCATCTCCCGTATTCTGGCGCAAATTGCTGCCGGATTTATGGGCGGTAACCGTGATGAAGGTGAAGGGAACAACGGCAACCCGTTGATTTATTTTGCCGTCGCGATGGTGCTGGAACTGGTATTCGGTATTCTCGCGAGCATTATTACAATGTGGTTCTCGCGTCACCGCGAATTCCATGCTGATGCAGGATCGGCAAAACTCGTCGGCCGGGAAAAAATGATTGCGGCATTGCAGCGTCTTAAAACCAGCTACGAGCCGCAGGGAAGCGACCAGCATGATGGCATTTTGCATCAACGGTAAATCAAAATCGCTGAGTGAAATGTTTATGACTCACCCGCCGCTGGATAAACGTATCGAAGCGCTGCGCAGTGGGCAGTACATTAAATAAAATTCGCTTTAGGTAACAAAGCAGGCCGGGAGACGCAAAACGTCTCCCGGCTTTTTTTATGCCTCTGTCCGAGGTTGGATCACACGCAGTCCGCTGATGATAGCGGCGATCGTTGCCAGTGTCCCAGCGGTAAACAGGGCAATATGGGTACCATTTTGTCCGGCCAGGTTAAACATGAGCGCGACCAGCGCTGCGCCAATGCTTTGCCCTAGCAAACGCGCGGTACCCAGCATACCACTGGCGCCTCCGCTGCGATGGCGCGGGGCTGCGGACATAATGGTGTGGTTATTGGGTGACTGGAATAAACCGAATCCGGCGCCGCACAGGATCATTCTCCAGATAATATCGGCATCTGTTGGCGAGGCGGGCAGCATCGCGAGAGCGAAAAGACCTGTGGCCATCACCACCAGACCCATTGCCCCCAATAATCCTGCATGTACGCGTTCAATCAGGTAGCCTGCGAGCGGAGCCATAACCATGGTAGCGAGCGGCCACGGCGTGAGCAGCAGCCCCGTTTCGACTTCTGTGCGTCCCACGATGTTTTGCAAAAAGAAGGGCAGCGAGACAAGCGCCAGCATCTGCGCGCAAAACGAGCAAATGGATGTCCCGATCGATAGCGAAAAAAGCGGAATACGTAACAGGTCTACGGGCAGGAGAGGCACCGGCAATGCCAGCTGACGGCGAACGAAAAAGAACCCAACGATCAACATGGCGATAATTTCTGCGGCGATAAGACGAAGGGAGTGCCCCTGCGCAAAACCGCTTAGCGCAGTGATGAGCAGGCCGAAGGTCAGCGCATTCATCACAGCACTGGGAAGATCAAAACGCGGCATCGCGCTTTTCGCTCCGTTCGCCGGGAGATAACGCAGTGCAAAGAGCAGGGCAACAATACCCAGCGGCACGTTAATCAAAAACAGCCATTGCCACGAGGCCACGGAGAGAATGGCCGCAGCAACCGTCGGACCCGCAGCAGATGAAACGGCCACAATGAAGGAGTTAATTCCCATCCCGCGGCCGAGCTGCTTCTGGGGATAGATAAGCCTTATCAGCGCTGTATTGACGCTCATTAACGCTGCGCCACCAAATCCCTGCGCAATACGCGCGATAGTCAACGTATGCAATGAATCTGATAGCGCACAAAACAGAGATGTCACGGTGAAGACGGCAAGTCCGCACTGATAAATGCGGCGATAACCGAACATATCGCCCAGGAAAGAGAAAGACAGCAAGGAAATCACAATGGCTATCTGGTAAGCATTGACGATCCAGATTGAACTGGCGGGTGATGCGTGAAGATCGCTGGCAATGGTCGGTAGCGCAACGTTGGCAATCGCCCCATCAAGAACCGCCATCGAAATACCGATAATAATTGTGGCAATCGCGCCATAGCGTTGGGGTAACGGTAAGCCGTCAGAGGGAATTTTTTCCATAGAAAATGAAATGCTCAGGAGGTTATAATTCTTAGTGTCACTATTTTAGCACTGATATTTCGGTTTTATGTCGCAGATTTGTAACGAAGTAAACGCAGAACGATTGCAGCAAGACGAACGCGAATTTATAATAAAAACCGGTTCTGATTTTTATAAAACACTCGCAATGAGGTGATAAATGGCAATCGCAGATTTGGACAAGCAGCCAGATTCTGTTTCTTCCGTGCTGAAGGTGTTTGGCATCTTACAGGCGCTGGGTGAAGAGCGCGAAATTGGTATTACAGAGTTGTCGCAACGTGTGATGATGTCAAAAAGCACTGTTTATCGCTTTCTGCAAACCATGAAATCCCTGGGCTATGTCGCTCAGGAAGGCGAGTCTGAGAAATATTCTCTGACGCTGAAGCTATTTGAGCTGGGCGCTCGCGCACTTCAAAATGTTGATCTTATTCGCAGTGCTGATATCCAGATGCGTGAACTTTCTCGTTTGACGAAAGAAACCGTGCACCTTGGGGCGCTTGATGAAGACAGCATCGTTTATATTCATAAAATAGATTCTATGTATAACCTGCGCATGTATTCGCGCATTGGTCGTCGCAACCCGCTTTACAGTACGGCCATTGGTAAGGTCCTGCTGGCGTGGCGTGACCGTGAGGAAGTCAAAGAGATCCTCCAGGACGTTGAGTACAAACGTAGCACTGAGCGCACCATCACCAGCACAGAAGAGCTACTGACAGTGCTTGATAAAGTGCGTGAGCAGGGTTATGGCGAAGATAATCAGGAGCAGGAAGAGGGGCTGCGCTGCATTGGCGTCCCGGTATTTGACCGTTTTGGCGTGGTTATCGCAGGGTTAAGTATTTCTTTCCCTACGCTTCGTTTCTCAGAAGAACGTCTGCACGAATATGTTGAAATGCTGCATACCGCTGCGCGCAAAATTTCTGAACAGATGGGTTATAACGACTATCCATTCTAATGGCTGAAGCACAGAAACGCCGCGTCACCGCGGCGTTTCTGTTTGTCCGGCATTGCTTGTTTGGCACTGCGTATCAAAGCAGGGCACAATTAACCGTTATCCACGACCATCTGACTTTTGCGCAGAATCGGGCAGTTAGACAAACCAATGACACCGCTGTCAGTGTGTAAATATTGCGCAGTGCTGATTCCTCTGGCGGTAAGGTACTGACATTGAATCCCTAATCCGGCCGCGTTTTCTTTACTTCCCACGAGTACGCCATAGCCTGATAATAATAATCCTATCCACACAATGGCCAGGACAACAATTGTCCGAATGATTAATCTCATCGCTGCCTCTTTTTTTAACTAATAATGCTATTCAGCGTAATAGTTTCGCTATATTAAACAAGTGCATAATTCTGAAAATATTTTGATGAACATAGAGTTAGTCCTTGTTTAAGATAACCGTGATAACCTGGACACATCAGGTCAAGAGACGGAGTGTGGAGTGAAAAAAATACGCTGGGTAATTCTGATTATAGTGTTGATTGCATGTGCCTTTCTATGGACGCAGACAATCAACGTGATGTGCGATCAGGATGTACAGTTCTTTAGTGGCATTTGCGCGATCAATCAATTCATCCCCTGGTAGGACACTTTTTCTATAGATCGTTACCTTCCCCTGCGTCAGTGGTAAAATAGGTGTTTTCATTGAGGTGGTAAAATGGGTGAGTTACAAAATTCGGGGCTACTGAACGTAGCCTCATTGGCGATGTTTGCAATCATTATGGTCATTGGACTGGTATTGTGGTTCTTTATGAATCGCGCCAGCTCACGTACAAATGAGCAAATTGAGCTTCTGGAAGCGTTGCTTGATCAGCAGAAACGCCAAAATGCGTTGCTTCGCCGTCTGTGTGAAGCCAACGAGCCTGAAGAAAAGCCGATGGCAAAAGCCCCTGAAGCAGTAGCCCCAGAAGACGAAGATGATTTTATCCGTCTGGTCGCTGAGCGTTAATCTGTAAAAGTTGGGAGGTGGCTGTGGTCTGGATAAATTCCCGTTATGACCCCTCCCTTAATGATCATCCCGTATCTCGCCATGAGGATCACAGATTTCACTTAAAATATTCCTGTAGTTCACCTCATGTACGTTTTACCTAACGCTCCGCCACTCCTGCACCACAATGGTACAAATCTGTTGGATATGCTTTCAGCTGCGCCACGTAAGCAGCATGGAAACGTGTTTTCATCGATACTGTTTGTGCGACAGTAAGTGAAGAGTCGCGCAATAAGCCATCCAGCAGGTTTCAAGTCATGCACCTGAGTGTAGTAACAATGAATAATCATTTTAGAATATAAAAATTGGTTATTATTTGCCCTCATGACATCGTCCCACTCCGTAACTATATATTCTGTATTTTCGCGAACTCCCATTGTTTTATTTTTATCGAAACGTTTTGCTTGCCTTGTGATGAAGCAAAGTCATAAAAAATTCATTATTTTGGTGCAAAGCGACCTTTTGCCACGCGTATTCCTAATCCGAAAGCAGGGGCGTGAATAAGCATTGTTATTCCGATGTAAACATTTTTTCGCTGCGTTGATTTGAGCATAACTTTTCACAAATTGTTCTAACTAAGGTATTGCATCTTATAAACATCACCTGCTTATCATCACAACGTCAGTATTGGGGAAGCAACAAAAAATCCTTACATTACAGTGGGTATGAATTAGAAGGTGATGCTGGGTGTCTTATTCAGGGTGATATAATGATAACGTCGAGTTGCTCAAAACTTAGCAAGGCGGCATCAGAGTTTGTGCGGCGGATCTTGTCATGTCTAAAAATGGCTTGCCATGATTAACGTTGTATGTGATAACACGGTTTGGGTCAAACGAGGTACAGTTCTGTTTATGTGTGGCATTTTCAGTAAAGAAGTTCTGAGTAAACACGTTGTCGTTGAATACCGCTTCTCTGCCGAACCTTATATTAGTGCCTCAAGCAGTAATGTCTCTGTTTTATCTAGGTCAATGCCTGCGGGCTAAGAAAACAATCTAAGGAATTTTGCAAATGGCAAAGATTAAAGGTCAAGTTAAGTGGTTCAACGAGTCTAAAGGTTTTGGTTTCATTACTCCTGCTGATGGCAGCAAAGATGTGTTCGTACACTTCTCTGCAATCCAGGGTAACGGCTTCAAAACTCTGGCTGAAGGCCAGAACGTTGAGTTCGAAATTCAGGACGGCCAGAAAGGTCCGGCTGCTGTTAACGTAACCGCTATCTGATCGAATCACTGCTGATTCAGAAGCGCTACAGCGCCTCATTTTCAGACATCAAGCCTCGCATTATGCGGGGCTTTTTTATGCACTATTTTTCAAAATGTTACCCCTTTCTGTCTGGTTAGCAGTTTGTTGCAAAGCTGCGAGATTAGAATCATTGTTTTCGCTATGCTGATACGCTTTTTACCGTTAAATCAGGGCGTTGTTTCATTAACCTGGAGCCAGGGTGAAAACGAAACCCTCTAGCCCTGCCGGTAATTTCACCCCGGCGCGTTTTGCACTGCTATGCCTTGCCATTTTTCTGAGCCTTGCGTTCCTTCTGGGGCGCGTTGCATGGCTGCAAATTATTAAGCCTGACAACCTGGTCAAACAGGAAGACATGCGCTCATTGCGTGAAGTGTCGATTGATGCCCCGCGCGGGATGATTACCGACCGTGATGGCAGACCTTTAGCAGTCAGTGTTCCGGTCAGAGCGGTGTGGGCTGATCCTAAGACCGTGTTGGCTAAAGGCGGCGTGGGCTTTGATGAACGCTGGCAAGCGCTTTCAACTGCATTGCACATTTCGCTGGCGTCGTTGGCTTCTCGTATTAATCACGATCCGAACGGGCGATTTATCTATCTTGCTCGTCAGGTGGACCCTTCGCAGGCTAAATGGATTGATAAACTCAACTTGCCAGGGATTAACCTGCGGGAGGAGTCACGCCGTTTTTATCCGGCGGGACATGTTGCGGCGAATCTGCTCGGATTTACGAATATCGACGGGCAGGGGATTGAAGGGGTTGAAAAGAGTTTCAACGCACAATTGACCGGTCAAGCGGGTGTCAGGCGGGTGAGAGAAGACCGCTACGGCCATGTGATTGAAAATTTGACAGAAGTTTCACCGGTTCCTGCTCATAACATTCAACTGAGCATTGATGAGCGGCTGCAAACGATCGCTGAAGATGCGTTAGATAATGCCGTCGCCTGGAATAAGGCAGAATCTGGCGCCGCGGTGTTAATCAATGTCCAAACCGGCGAGATACTCGCCATGGCCAGTTTTCCGGACTTTAATCCCAACAATCGGGACGGCGCAACGCTCAACGATTTCCGCAATCGCGCCATCAGTGACACCTTTGAACCGGGTTCTACCGTCAAGCCGTTAGTTCTTATGACGGCGCTGCAGTATGGCATTGTTAAACCTGATAGCGTTCTCGACACCCATCCTTATACCCTTGATGGGCACAGAATCCGCGACGTGGGATATTATCCTGAATTATCACTGACCGGGATTTTGCAAAAGTCGAGTGATACGGGCGTGTCACGTCTGTCGCTGGCCATGCCGATACAGCACTTACTTGATACGTATAAGGGCTTTGGATTTGGTTCGACGACGGGCCTGGGTCTAACCGGTGAGAGCAGCGGGCTTCTTCCTCAGCGTAAATTCTGGAGCCAGTTGGATCGCGCCACCTTTGCGTTCGGTTACGGCCTGATGGCGACGCCGCTCCAGCTGGCACATGTTTACGCCACGATCGGAAGTTACGGCCTGGAACGCCCCTTGTCGATAACACGCATTGACCCGCCGGTAGTGGGTCATCAGGTCATGCCTGAAGAGATCGTTCATCAGGTTGAACATATGATGGAGAGCGTTGCGTTACCCGGGGGCGGCGGGACGAAGGCCGCCGTGCGCGATTATCGTGTGGCAGTCAAAACGGGTACGGCCAAAAAAATCGGTGATGACGGGAAATATATCGACAAATATGTGGCGTATACCGCGGGTGTGGCACCTGCAAGCCATCCTCAGTATGCATTGGCCGTGGTCATTAACGATCCGCAGAATGGTCGTTATTATGGCGGGGCGGTTTCAGCTCCGGTATTTAGCCAGATTATGGGTGACGTATTGCGCCTTGAGAACGTTGAACCGGATGGGTTAGCGCCCGATTCCAGCCATCTTGTCGTGATGCGATAAGGCAGACGTTTTATACCAGGTCGAATAGCGGTACACTTTCGGCCTTTGATATTGCCGGGAGTTACCATGTCATTCAGTTGTCCCTTATGCCACGCGCCACTGATGCAGGCCGAAAATAGCTACACCTGTCCACAGGGGCACACGTTTGATAAGGCGAAAGAAGGGTATGTGAATTTACTGCCTGTGCAACATAAACGCTCCCGCGATCCGGGCGACAGCGCGGAGATGATGCAGGCGCGGCGCGCATTTCTTGAGGCCGGGCATTATCAGCCGCTCAGGGACGCAGTTGCACAGTGGTTAGCCACCACGTTAAGCGAAAGCGCGAGTTCGATTCTGGATATTGGCTGTGGCGAAGGCTATTACACGGCGGCGTTTGCCGACGTTGCGGGGCGTGTCGGTGCCGTTACTGTGGGTCTCGATGTCTCGAAATCGGCCATTCGCGCTGCCGCAAAACGTTATCCGCAGGTCACATTCTGCGTTGCCTCCAGCCATCGTCTTCCGTTTGCCGATGAGAGCCAGGATGCCATTATTCGCATCTACGCGCCGTGCAAGGCTGAAGAGCTGGCGCGCGTGGTAAAACCGGGCGGCTGGATCGTGACCGTCACGCCGGGACCGCGGCACCTGATGGAGATGAAAGGGCTAATTTACGATGAAGTGCGTTTGCATGCGCCGCATTCAGAACAGCTCACCGGGTTTACGCTCAAGCATGAACAGTCATTGGGTTATGAGATGCAGCTAACAGGAAAAGAAGCGGTTGCGTTGTTACAGATGACGCCGTTTGCATGGCGCGCAAAATCAGACGTTTGGGAAACATTAGCGAATGAGAAAGATTTTCGCTGCCAGACGGATTTCAGTCTCCACTGCTGGCAGCGCGACGCGTTAACCGGCGAAATGCGACCAGAGAATTTGCCCACCAATCCCGATTAAAACAATACCGCCCAGGATTTCGGCTCGCTTGCCCAGCAGCGGGCCGATGAAACGTCCCACCATCATTCCGATAGTTGACATAATTAGCGTGGCGCAGCCAATTGCCAGTGCCGTGGCGATAATATTCACCTGAAGGAATGCCAGACCGACACCCACCGCCATCGCATCAAGACTGGTTGCGATCGCCGTGGTCACCAGTATCCAAAAGCCGTGGCGGTGCTGCGGCGTGTCATCGTCATCGGCTGTAGCGCGAAATCCTTCGATTACCATTCGTCCGCCCAGGAAAACCAGCAGCGTAAACGCAATCCAGTGGTTCCATTCCAGAATAAACTGGCTCGCCAGCATGCCGAGCCCCCAGCCAATAAGCGGGGTGAGTGTTTCAATTGCGCCGAAAATAAGGCCAGTACGTAGCGCTTCAGAGAATTTAGGTTTGTGGAGCGTAGCGCCTTTACCAATGGAGGCGGCAAAAGCATCCATGGACATGCCGAAAGCGAGAAGGATCGTGGCGGAGATATTCATAACAGCGTCCAGACCGGGGATATCCATATGACACATCACTGCCCCCAGTAAACAGCAGTTGATGCGTCTATGGTCTCGCCTGACTTTTACGCACAAAGAATGTGCAGTAAGCAATCCGTACGCACCACGTTTTTCAACGAGTATGTTGACACGTACATTTCCCTAGGCAGGAAATCGGCTACTCCCCAACGACGGCGCAACCTTAACATATTTTGAGAATATAAAACAACAACGGGGATGTATTATTCCATTAACTTGTTGATAACGATTTTCATTTAGATTTATTGGTAAAGTTAACGTTAATAAATATAAGGTAAATACAGAAGGGAATATAGCGATGGCTATATATCGTCCACGCAAAATGGCAACAATATATAGCCTCTGCTATAATTTTAACTTATTGAGTTTTAACCATTATTTTGTATATTTTTTCCAGGTCATCAATATTTTTCACCCGCACCAATAAACGGCGTTGTTCCAGTTGCATAACCAGTACCCCGTCTTCAGATAAATTCATCTCTTTAATGCGGTTATATTCTATCCATATGTTGGCGAAGAAAAAGCCATGGTTTTTGAAGATGATCTTAGGCGCTCGGATCCAAAAAAGATAAAAAGCCATTAATGCCAGCACACATAATAACCATGTGGTTAATAAAGCCCCCTGACTCATGACGTTGTTATAAATCAGAATGGCTAACAGTCCGGCGAAGATAAAAGCATCGATACGCCCACGGCGCAGAAGAGGAACGGCCAAAAGGGTCTCGCCGTTGCGGCGGGGGCATAATGAATTCGTCATAAAAGGCGTAAGCCAGAAGGGCAACAATAAACAAAACCAGTACGATGTCCGTGACCGTCATTCATCCTCCAGATAAAAAAACCGGGGGGCATGGCCCCCGGTGGATAACACCTAAACTTACAGACCCAGCAGACCGATCGCGTAGCCGACGATACCGATGACGAAGAAGCCGACGATGATCCACAGCGCATTCACTTTCTTACGCAGCAGCCACATACAGGCGAAGGTCAACAGCAGCGGCACTAAGCCCGGCATCAACTGATCAAGGATAGTTTGCACCGTGGTTACGCGAGTCTGACCATCCTGTCCGGTGATGGTCGACACCACCAGTGGGATGTTCACATGCGTCCACTTGTTCACCAGTGCCCCCATGACAAACAGGCCGAGGATAGACGCCCCCTCAGTCAGTTTTTGCAGGAAGCCGCCGCCCATATCTTTAACGATATCGACGCCTTTGCTGTAACCGTAGGCGACGCCGTAATAACGGGTCAGCAGTCGGACGGCGTTGAACAGGATGAAGAACAGAAGTGGACCCAGCAGGCTGCCGCTCATGGCGATGCCCGCACCCAGTGCCGCAAAGACAGGACGAACCGTGCCCCAGAAGATTGGGTCACCCACGCCTGCCAGCGGGCCCATCAGACCAACTTTAATACCGTTGATAGCACCATCGTCGATCTCAGCACCGTTTGCACGCTGCTCTTCCATCGCCAGCGTCACGCCCAGAACAGGTGCAGCGACGTACGGATGCGTGTTAAAGAATTCCAGGTGACGTTTAATCGCCTGGCGACGTGCTTCGTTGTTTTCCGGATACAGGCGTTTGATCGCCGGTACCATGGAGAAAACAGAAGCCCAGCGCTTGCATACGTTCGAAGTTCCACGAACCCTGGAAGAGGTTAGAACGAAGGAACACGCCACGAATATCACCCGGAGTCAGTTTCTTCTCAGGGGTAGTTTTAGTCATATCAACCATTTCGCTCACCTGCTAGTCCAGTTCGTTATCGAGATCGTTGCTGCCCGGAGCTTGCGCTGGGGCACCCGCGACGCGGTTATATTTCGGGCTCAACTGGATGTACAGAATCGCCATTACTGCACCAATCACACCCAGAGCAACCAGGTTGAAGTTGGTGAAGGCCGCAGTCACAAAACCGAGGTAGAAGAACGGCATCAGGTAGCCTGCGCGCATCATATTGATGACCATCGCGTAACCGACCACAACAATCATGCCACCCGCGATGTTCAGACCGCCGGTCACCACTTCAGGAATGGCGTTCAACAGACCCTGAACTTCGCTGGTACCGACAGAAATTGCCACGATAACCGCAGGAATCGCAATACGCATTGCCTGGAGGAACAGCGATGAAACGTGGATCCACGAGAGGGCCGTCAGGTTTCCGCTATCCGCCGCTTTATCTGCCGCATGCTGGAAAGCAACGGTGATGGTACGAACGATAATGGTCAGAACCTGGCCAGCTGCGGCCAGTGGAATTGCCAGGGCGATACCCGCACCGATGTTTTGGGTGTCCGGCAATAACCAGAACGGTAGAGATGATGGAAGCCAGGGCAGCATCAGGCGCAACCGCCGCACCGATGTTCATCCAGCCCAGAGCGATCATTTCCAGCGTACCACCGATGATAATACCGGTTTTCATATCGCCAAGAACGGCGCCAATCAACGTACAGGCCACCAGAGGACGGTGGAACTGAAATTCATCAAGTACGGATTCCATACCCGCAATACACGCGACGATGAACACCAGCACAATCTGAAGAGTGGTAATCTCCATTGTACTTCTCCTATAACATAAGCTTTGTGTAAAAAATCAGCGCAGGGTTATTTCCCAACTTTGCCGATCAAATCCATCATTTTCAGTTTCTGATCGGTGGAAACCTTACGGGCCTCCAGCTCAATACCGCGTGCATTCAATTTTTTGAATGCTTCGATATCTTTTTCATCGACTGAAATCGCATTGTTGACCTGAGTTTTCCCCTGGCGGAAGGCGATACCGCCAATGTTCACCGAGGTGATGTTCACGCCGCCTTCAACCACGCGTTCAACATCGGTCGGGTTGGTAAACAGCAGCATCACGCGCTCGCCCGCATATTTCGGGTTGTTATAAACGCGGATCATTTTGGCGACATCTACGACGTGGGCGGTAACGCCCGGAGGAGCAACCTGGGTAAGAAGCGTTTTGCGCACGGTATCGGCGGCGACTTCATCACTGACAACAATGATGCGTTTCACGTTGGTTTCTTTCGTCCAACGCGTTGCGACCTGGCCGTGGATCAAACGGTCATCGATACGGGCAAGCCCGATAATCATGTAATCGTTCGGTCCCATCGGTTTGGCAGGGGTGGCAGCTTTGACCGCGGCGGCGACCGGCGCGGGTTTCTCTACCGGTTGTGCTTTGAGGGCTTTCACGCCTTCACGGCCTGTTTCGACAGCCAGAGCGACCAGTTCGTCAAAGCTCGGATTGTCATCACGGGCCATCAACGTTTCCACGAGCATAGGAATGTTGACGCCGGCGACGACCTCATGATGCTCTTTATCGACGACAATGCGGCTGGCGGCATTGAACGGGCTGCCGCCCCATGTATCGACGAGAAACAGCACGCCTGAGCGCGTATCAAGCTTCTCCAGTTGAGCCGTATATTTCTCGATTAGCGTTTCCGCGTTTTCACCTGGAACGAAATCGATCCAGCCCACGTTTTCCTGCTCACCCAACAGCATTTCTGCCGTTTTGAGTAACTGCTCTGCAGCCCAACCATGTGTGCCTATCACAATAGCAATGGTCACTTGCTACCTCCTTTATTATCATTAATACGCCTGCCAGGCAGTCGTACTGAGAATCTTCCCCGGCGAACCGAATCGATTCAGATAAGGGTTAGAGTTCAATTAAATAAGACTTCCGGGAATTATTTTAGACAGTGAAAAAATAATTTATGTGATGAAGATCCGTAATTTAGCGATGTAGAACAGATTTATCCCAAATCAAAATCGACTCTGTTACAGAACTTTGCAAAGGAAAGTAAATCTTTGCTAAAAACCTATTGTCTCTGATATGTTTAGCCTCCGTTTAATTGACAGGAGTAAAGGGCTTAGCCCACTGTATGGACCGTCACCGACGTCAGTCATCTACCAGGCCATTTAGCGCCTCGCTCGCCGGCGATTCTCGCCACACGTTGAACATGTCTACCGCCATTTCGCCCACTTCTTCCGTGGCGCCGTTTTGTCATTCCTTTAGCAGGAGCTTGTCATGGAATTCTTAATGGACCCGTCAATCTGGGTGGGATTACTCACGCTGGTTGTGCTCGAAATTGTTCTTGGTATCGACAACCTGGTGTTCATCGCCATCCTCGCGGATAAGCTGCCGCCAAAACAGCGCGACAAAGCGCGTTTAATCGGTCTTTCGCTGGCGCTAATTATGCGTCTTGCGCTGCTGTCCGTCATTTCGTGGATGGTCACGCTGACCAAACCGTTGTTCACCGTCTGGGATTTCACCTTCTCCGGTCGTGACCTGATCATGCTGGTGGGGGGCCTGTTCCTGCTCTTCAAAGCGACGACAGAGTTGCATGAGCGGCTGGAAAACCGGCAGCACGACGATGGTCACGGCAAGGGGTATGCGAGTTTTTGGGTCGTCGTCATGCAGATTGTAGTGCTTGATGCCGTATTCTCACTGGATGCGGTGATTACTGCGGTCGGCATGGTAAACCATCTGCCGGTGATGATGGCGGCGGTCGTTATTGCGATGGCCGTGATGCTGCTGGCTTCTAAGCCGCTGACGCGTTTTGTGAACGAACATCCCACAGTGGTGGTCCTGTGTTTAAGCTTTCTGTTGATGATTGGCCTGAGTCTGGTCGCTGAAGGTTTCGGCTTCCATATTCCGAAAGGCTACCTGTACGCCGCGATCGGCTTCTCGATTATTATCGAGCTGTTCAACCAGATTGCGAGCCGAAACTTCATCAAACAGCAGTCTAACCAACCGCTGCGCGCCCGTACCGCCGACGCCATTTTGCGTCTGATGGGGGGGCCGTCGTCAGTCTGTACAGCCTGAATCTGCGGGTAATGCCCCGGTTCCTGTACCGGTTGGCGCTTTTGTCGAACAAGAACGCTACATGATTAACGGCGTGCTTTCGCTCGCCTCCCGCTCACTGCGCGGCATCATGACGCCACGGGGTGAAATCAGCTGGGTTGATGCCAATCTGAGCGTGGATGAAATCCGTCAGCAACTGCTGTCGTCCCCGCACAGCCTGTTCCCGGTCTGTCGTGGCGAACTGGATGAAATCATCGGTGTGGTTCGCGCTAAAGAGATGCTGGTCGGTCTGGAAGAGGGGGCGAACGTCGAAGCGATTGCCGCCGCGACCCCCGCGATAGTGGTTCCGGAAACGCTGGACCCTATCAACCTGCTTAGCGTTCTGCGTCGTGCTCGCGGTAGTTTTGTGATCGTGACCAACGAATTTGGCGTGGTGCAAGGTCTGGTGACACCGCTGGACGTGCTTGAAGCGATCGCCGGCGAATTTCCGGATGCCGATGAAACGCCAGAAATCGTTGCGGATGGCAACGGTTGGCTGGTTAAAGGCGCGACGGACCTGCATGCGCTGCAGCACACGTTGGGTCTTGATAACATCATTAATGATGAAGAAGACATCGCCACCGTGGCGGGTTTGGTGATTGCTGTGAACGGACAGATTCCGCGCACGGGCGATATCATTGAGCTGCCGCCGCTGCAAATCACGATCGTGGAAGCGAACGATTATCGCGTTGACCTGGTGCGTATTGTTAAAGAACAGTCTGCGCACGACGACGAAGAGTAATCTGTCTTAACGTAACGGCATAATTCTCAAAATATGCCCGTTACGCTGCGCTGGCGGGGGTGAACTCTCCGCCAGCCATTTCGGAAAATCCTTGAGCGGCATTGGCCGCGCATATAAAAATCCCTGCAACGTATTCACCCCATGATGGCGCAGATAACGTGCCTGTTCCTGTGTTTCCACGCCTTCCGCCACCAGCTCAATATTGAGCCGTTGACCCAATGCGATAATAATATCCGTCACCGTGGAATTCACCGCGTCCGTACCCAATGCCATCGTGAAAGACTTATCAATTTTGAGCACGTCAGGGCGTAATTTTTCCAGCCATGACAGGGAACTGTTCCCCGTACCAAAATCATCAATGGCCAGCTTCACCTGTTTGCGGTGTAACTCGCGAACCAGTCGATAATCCCCATCCAGCAGGGCATCGCGCTCAGTAAGTTCAAGGATCAACTGTTGTTTTGGATGCGCGCTAAACCAATAGCGATTCAGATCATGAAGCAAAGTACCGTTGCGAAAATGGCTGGCCGCCACGTTAATGCCAATATGAAATCCCTTGTTGGCGGGGAAATAGCCAATCTGGCGGACCGTTTCAATCATCACGTAGCGCGTCAGGGGAACAATCAAATTATGTTCCTCCGCCAGTGGGATAAAAACGTCCGGGGATATCCAGCCCTGACGAGGATTATTCCACCGCAACAGGATCTCCACGCCGACGCATTTTTGTGTGCGGGCATTGAGCAGCGGCTGGCAAAAAAGCTCAAACTCCCGCGCGGCTAATCCGAGATTAATTTCCCAGGTAAAGCTCATGCGACTGGCGGTAGCAAGCCAGGCAATATAGCCCAGCAGCAGGCTTATCAATACCGCCAGCGGAAGTTGTGAGGGCAAGTTTTTCAACGCCAGTTCACTGGCGCCAGGGCCGCTGACCAGGATAGTAAAAGGAAAATGCGCAGAGGACTGGGGCAGAATCATACTGTCTTCAGGGACGTTCAGCGTATCCGTGACGTTCTGACCATCGCGAAGGAATTTATTCCCGACTTTCAGGCTGACGTCGGTGATCAGCGGACTTTGCGGCTCAAGCATTATTTTGGTGATGAGATCGATATTCACCACCTGCATGACGCCGTCTTCTCCGGTATCTGAGGCGGGATACCACTGAATCAAAATAGGGCTGCCTTTGAGTAACGACTTGTCGGTCGTCAAGATGAGCTGAGGCTGGCTGGACGGTAAGGCGGGTTGAGTCAGGCGAATCTGAACGTTACGGTCACCAAAAATACTGGAGCAGTACAGAATGCCCTCTTTAACAAGGGTAATTGAACGTACCGTTTGCAATGCCGCAGCCCGCTTACGCAGCATCAGATGGGCCTCAGAGCAGGGAACGCCAACTAATGTTTGCAACTCATCGCGTCCTTTTTGCAAGGGCATCAGAATCTTATCCAGTGCATTTACGGAATGGGTCGCAAAGGCCTGGATGCGTTCCTGATTTAAATTACGCTGCGAAATAAAGCGGATGCCCAACGTCAGAATGAGCGTAAGAAGCGCCACCATCACACAGACGATGACGCGTTTTTGGCGATATTTTTTTATGATCCTTTGTGCCGTTTGCATGAAAGGCCGCCTGATACGCCGCCGACACCAAATGCCAGAGGCAACAAAGCAAGTGTAGTGGGGAAATATTACGCTGACGAGAAAGGGAAAAAATTTCGCCCATCCGTTGCAGATGGGCGAGGGGAGATATCAGGCGCTGTGCTTAGTCACACTGCACTTTGATCGCCAGACCACCGCGAGAGGTTTCACGGTATTTAGCGTTCATGTCTTTACCGGTTTCGTACATGGTTTCGATGACCTTATCCAGCGAAACGCGGGGTTCGCTGGTACGGCGCATCGCCATGCGTGTGGCGTTGATCGCCTTAACGGATGCAATCGCGTTACGCTCGATGCACGGAACCTGTACCTGACCGGCAACCGGGTCACACGTCAGACCCAGGTTATGCTCCATGCCGATCTCAGCCGCCACGCAAACCTGCTCCGGGCTTGCGCCAAGCAGCTCTGCCAGACCTGCCGCTGCCATCGAACACGCTACGCCCACTTCACCCTGACAGCCCACTTCAGCGCCAGAGATAGACGCGTTCATTTTGTACAGCGCGCCAACAGCACCCGCTGCGAGGAAATAACGGATATAAATGTCAGTGGTGACCGGTTCGATAAAGTGATCGTAATAGGCCAGAACCGCCGGGACGATACCGCATGCGCCGTTTGTTGGCGCGGTGACCACACGGCCGCCTGCGGCGTTTTCTTCGTTGACCGCCAGCGCGAACATATTCACCCAATCGATCACATTCATCGGATCGTTAGAGAATTTGTCCGTGGTGACCAGCATGCGACGCAGAGCGGACGCACGACGCGGAACGCGCAGCGGACCTGGCAACACGCCTTCGGTGTTGATCCCCCGGTCGATACACGCCTGCATAGTTGTCCAGACGTTGCCAAAATAGGCTTCAATTTCGCTTTTGCTGTGCAATGCCAGTTCGTTTTGCATCACCATCCCGGAAAGGGACAAGCCGGTTTCGTGGCAATAATCGAGCATCTCTTTGGCGGATTTAAACGGATACGGCACGTTAACGTCGCCCGTTGTGTCTTTACCAAAGTGTTCTTCATCGACGATAAAACCGCCGCCGATGGAGTAATAGGTTTTGCTGTACACCACTTTGTCGCCGTTAAAGGCGTGGATCTGCATTCCGTTCTCGTGCAGTGACAGGTTATCACTGCGAAAACGCATGCCGTCGTCATGCGGGAAATCCACTTCGTGCTGACCTTTTGCCAGCAGCAGGCGACCGCGTGTTTCTACGTCTCGAATGAACGCCGGAATGGCGTCAATATCAACAGTGTCCGGCATATTTCCAGCCAGACCCATAATAATGGCGATATCGGTGTGGTGGCCTTTACCCGTCAATGACAGCGAACCGTAGACATCTACAGCTACGCGGGTAACGCTTTCCAGTAATCCTTTTTCGACCAGATCATCGACGAACTGTTTACCGGCCTTCATCGGCCCTACAGTGTGGGAAGAGGATGGACCGATCCCCACTTTGAACATGTCGAATATACTAATCACTTTCTCACTCCTGACAGGGTTACTGGGGTTCCAGTAACGATGTTATAACTGCGCATAGTGTAAGAGGGAACCCTGGGATCGGCTGAACTATTCACATGAATAAAACTAATGATTTTGAGTGAATTTACTAATGCCGAGGGCGCTACGGTAAACTTGTGTCAGCAACCATGGAGTAAAGTATATATGCTCATGATTTCGGCAGGCAGGAGAGGGATGCGCGTCACAAAATTCACGCACCCGGAGTTGAAGCATTGAGTTGAAACATTGAAGTTAGAATTAAGGCTTCATTCCAATTTGCAGAGCCAGTTCGCGAATAATCCCCGCCGTCATGCCCCAGACAAAATAATGCTGATACCAGGATAACCACACGCGGTGATCGTGCCCACGACGCTGAATATCCAGCGGATGATAGCGGCTCAGACGCAGCGCTTCGCTCAGCGGCATTTCGAATACGGCGGCAACTTCCTCTTCACTCGCATGATAATGAAGATCGGGCGGAATAATCCCCACGACGGGTGTGACCTGAAATCCGGTGACGCTATCAACGGGCGGCAGCACGCCAATAATCTCAACCACTTCCGGTGGAATGGCGACTTCTTCGTGAGCCTCTCGCAGCGCGGCAGCAATCAACGACGCATCTGTTGAATCTACCGCACCGCCGGGAAACGCCACTTGACCCGGGTGCTTACGCATGTGGGATGAGCGTTTGGTGAGTAACAGTCCCGGCTGTTCGCGACGCACCACCGGGATAAGCACCGCGGCCTGGCGGCTGTTCAACACGTCGCGACTAATCTTCGGACGCAAGAGCTGAAAACGTGACAAAAAATCATCCAGAGTTAAATCGTGAGTCTCCATCCGTTAGCTCTCCAGTTGTTGCAGGATGCGGTTTACTTTATCAAATGTTTCCTGATATTCAGCATCGACTTGACTGTCCGCCACGATCCCGCCTCCCGCAGAACAATAGAGTTTTCCGTCGCAGGCCGTCAGGGTACGAATGGTAATGCTGGTGTCCATGGTGCCGCACACGCTCACATAACCAATGCTGCCGCACCAGGCGTTACGACGATGCGGCTCCAGTTCGTCGATAATTTGCATTGCGCGGACTTTCGGAGCACCGGTGATGGACCCGCCAGGAAACGCCGCGCGCAGCAGATCGCAGGCGGAACGGCTGGCAGGAAGTTGCGCTGTAATGGTGCTGACCAGATGGTGAACCGCCGGGAACGGCTCCACGACAAACAGTTCAGGGACGCGCACGCTCCCCGGAACCGCAACGCGGCCAATATCGTTACGCATTAAGTCGACAATCATCAGATTCTCGGCGCGATCTTTCGGCGATGCGGCCAGTTTTTCGGCCTGCTCGCGATCCGCTGCTGGGTCTGACAGGCGCGGAAGCGTGCCTTTGATCGGGCGCGTCTGAATTGTTCCGTCCGCCAGATGTATAAAACGCTCTGGCGACAGGCTCAGGATCGCGCCCTGTTCCAGGCGTAGAAACGCGCTGAACGGCGCACGATTATTCGCGTTTAAACGTGTAAACGCCTGCCACTCATCTCCCCGGTACGTAGCCTCGAATCGTTGGGCGAGATTCACCTGATAGCAGTCACCGCTGTGTAAATACGCCTGCACCTGCCCGAACTTATCGGCATAGTCCTCAGCGCGCATATTTGAGTGCCAGGCAGACGTCAGAGAAAACGCAGCCGTCTCGGGTTCGGGTTGCGCGTCGATCCACGCCAGACGAGCATTCACGTCCGAATGGCTGAGGAGCGAAACCACTTTTTTGTGGTGATCGACAATGATTGCCCAGTCATACAATCCCACGGCCATATCCGGCAGCGAAATATCACTCTGCGCGATATCGGGCAGCGTTTCAAACCGACGACCCAAATCGTAACCGAAAAGGCCCAGCGCCCCGCCCTGAAAAGGCAGGTCAGGATTGGGGTCCGCAGGCAGTGCCAGCGCACGGGTTTCTTGTTCAAGTAACGTCAGCGGATCTTCATGAGACAGACGCGAGAACGCAGAGGTTATGCGCGTCGTATCGCCTTGCGTGACCAGCGTCGTCAGCGGGTCAGCGACCAGAATATCAAAGCGGCTATAGGGATGATCCGCATGCCCGGAATGCAGCAACATTGCCCAGGGAAGCGGGCTTAAGCGCGCAAACCAGAATTCGGCGGCGTCATGGCGCCACGGCAATGTAATGACAGTAGGGGGTAAAGTCTTCATGTGTGGCATACTATAGGGCAGCGTGAAATAATGAGCGCGGATAATTTAGCAGGAGTTGACAATGTTTGCAGGTTTACCTTCTCTGAGCCACGAACAGCAGCAAAAAGCAGTCGAGCGTATTCAGGAACTGATGACCCAGGGCATGAGCAGCGGTGAGGCGATTACCACGGTAGCTCAGGAAATTCGCGCCACCCATACCGGCGAGCGGATTGTGGCGCTTTTTGATGATGAGGACGAAGAATAATCGGGCTTAAACCGCCGCGATAATTTTGATCTCGACCTTATACTCCGGCTTCATCAGCGTGGCTTGTACGGTACAGCGTACAGGCGCGTGACCCGCCACCACCCACGCATCCCAGGCTTTGTTCATCGCCGCGAAATCGTCTTTGTTTGCCAGGAAAATTGTCGCATCCAGAATGCGCGACTTTTCGCTGCCCAGTTTTTCCAGCATCGCATCAATTTGTGCCAGCGTATTGGCAGTTTGCTCAAATGCGTCTGCATCCAGGTTTTCCGGCACGCCGGTGTAATAAATGGTTTGGTTGTGAACGACGACGTCAGACCAGCGGGCTTCGGCATCAATGCGCAAAATTGTCATAAATTTTTTCCTGATTATTTTCCATCGCAATGGGCAAGACTGCCACATTGTTCCGCACTCGTCACTATTTCGACTGGCACAGAAGAGGGCGGGCTGACATAATCCCTGTGCAAAAATACAGTGAGAGAGAAACGTGGCAGACGATTTTGCAGCAGAGGGTCAGTTAGCGCAGGCGATTCCCGGTTTCAAGCCGCGTGAGCCGCAACGGCATATGGCGGAAGCGGTGACCCGCGCCATTCAAAACACTCAACCCCTGGTGGTTGAGGCGGGAACCGGCACGGGTAAAACCTACGCCTATCTTGCGCCGGCGTTGCGCGCAAAAAAGAAAGTGATCATCTCTACGGGATCGAAAGCGTTGCAGGATCAGCTTTACAGCCGCGATTTGCCGACGGTCGCTAAGGCGCTGAACTATAAAGGCCGTCTGGCGCTGCTGAAAGGCCGCTCAAACTATCTCTGTCTGGAGCGCCTTGAAGCACAGGCTCTTGCGGGCGGCGACCTCCCGGTACAAACCCTCAGCGATGTGATTATTTTGCGTGCGTGGGCGAATCAAACCACCGACGGGGACATCAGCACTTGCGCCAGCGTCGCGGAAGATTCTCAGGCGTGGCCGCTGGTCACCAGCACCAACGATAACTGCCTGGGCAGCGACTGCCCTCTGTATAAAGATTGTTTTGTCGTCAAAGCGCGTAAAACCGCGATGGACGCCGACGTGGTGGTGGTTAACCATCACTTATTCCTGGCAGATATGGTGGTTAAAGACAGCGGATTTGGCGAACTGATCCCGGAAGCGGAAGTGATGATTTTCGATGAAGCGCATCAGTTACCGGATATCGCCAGCCAGTATTTTGGTCAGTCACTGTCCAGCCGTCAGTTGCAGGATCTCGCCAAAGATTTCACCATTGCCTACCGCACTGAATTACGCGACACCCAGCAGTTGCAAAAATGCGCCGATCGTCTCGCGCAAAGCGCGCAGGATTTCCGCCTGCAACTGGGGGAGCCCGGTTTTCGCGGTAATCTTCGTGAGCTGCTGGCTGACAGCAATATCCAACGCGCGCTGTTGCTTCTTGATGACGCGCTGGAGTTGTGCTACGACGTGGCGAAACTGTCGCTTGGCCGTAGCGCCTTGCTGGATGCGGCATTTGAACGCGCCACGCTCTATCGCACCCGTCTGAAACGCCTGAAAGAGACCAACCAGCCTGGTTTTAGCTACTGGTACGAATGCACCGCTCGGCAGTTCACGCTGGCCCTGACGCCGCTGACCGTGGCGGATAAATTCAAAGAAGTGATGGCCCAGAAACCGGGCAGCTGGATTTTTACCTCCGCCACGCTGTCGGTGAATGACGATCTCCACCACTTCACCGAACGTCTGGGTATTGAAAACACCGAATCCCTGTTGCTGCCGAGCCCGTTTGATTACGAAACGCAGGCATTGCTCTGCGTCCCGCGCAATTTACCGCTGCCTAATCAACCGGGCGCAGCGCGGCATCTGGCGGCGATGCTTAAACCGATGATCGAAGCCAACAATGGCCGTTGCTTTATGCTGTGTACGTCGCACGCAATGATGCGCGACCTGGCAGAGCAGTTTCGCGCCACGATGACGCTCCCCGTCCTGTTACAGGGTGAAACCAGCAAAGGACAACTTTTGCAGCAGTTTGTCGCCGCCGGTAACGCGTTGCTGGTGGCGACCAGCAGTTTCTGGGAAGGGGTGGACGTACGCGGCGATGCGCTGTCGCTGGTGATTATCGACAAATTACCGTTTACCTCACCCGACGATCCGCTGCTCAAAGCGCGCATGGAAGATTGTCGCATACGTGGTGGCGATCCGTTTGATGACGTGCAATTGCCGGATGCGGTGATTACCCTGAAACAGGGCGTGGGACGTCTGATTCGTGATATCGACGATCGCGGCGTGCTGGTTATCTGCGATAACCGTCTGGTGATGCGTCCCTACGGCGCCACGTTTCTGGCAAGCCTGCCGCCCGCGCCGCGCACGCGCGACATCAACCGTGCCGTGCGTTTCCTGGCGAATCCAACGGCGGAGTAATTTGCCCTGGAGTATGCTAAGATGCGCGCCATTTTCTGACTGACCACTGCGAGAGCGCGAGACCCATGCGAATTCTGGCTATTGATACCGCAACAGAGGCGTGTTCTGCCGCCCTGTGGGATAACGGTAACCTCTTTGCCCATTTTGAAGAGTGCCCCCGGGAACATACCCAACGTATTCTGCCGCTGGTAAAAGACATTCTGAACCAGGGCAACACCTCCTTAACTGAACTTGACGCGCTGGCGTTTGGCCGTGGGCCAGGCAGCTTCACCGGCGTGCGCATCGGCATCGGCATTGCGCAGGGCCTGGCGTTGGGGGCAAATCTTCCCATGATCGGCGTATCAACGCTTGCCACCATGGCGCAAGGCGCTTTCCGAAAAAGTGGCGCAACGCGTGTGTTGGCGGCTATTGACGCGCGCATGGGTGAAGTTTACTGGGCGGAATATACCCGCGATGAGCAGGGTGTCTGGCACGGTGAAGAGACCGAATGCGTGCTCAAACCGGAGGCCGTTGGCGAACGGTTGAAACATCTATCTGGCGATTGGGCTACTGTGGGAACGGGATGGCCAGCGTGGCCGGATATGGCCAAAGAAAGTGGCCTGACGCTGGTCGATGGCAATATGTTGCTGCCAGCTGCAGAAGATATGCTGCCAATCGCGTGTCAGCGCTTTGCTGCGGGAAAAACCGTTGCAGTTGAACAGGCTGAGCCAGTTTATTTGCGAAATGAAGTCGCCTGGAAGAAACTTCCGGGCAGAGCGTGAATCTCAGTAATACGAGCTGAGAAAAGGGAGTCGCATCATGGCGGTTCAAAAGAAAGTTGTACGTCCGATTATGGCGAGCGCAATTGCCGTCGCGTTGAGTGGTTGTGTGACCGTCCCTGACGCGATCAAAGGAACCAGCCCGACGCCGCAGCAAGATCTGGTGCGGGTGATGAATGCCCCTGAACTGTACGTCGGGCAGGAAGCGCGCTTTGGCGGGAAAGTCGTTGAGGTTATCAATCAGCAGGGCAAAACCCGCCTTGAGATTGCGACGGTTCCACTGGATAGCGGTGCGCGTCCCATACTGGGAGAGGCCTCCCGTGGGCGTATTTACGCGGATGTGAATGGCTTCCTCGATCCGGTTGATTTCCGTGGGCAACTGGTCACGGTTGTCGGGCCAATCACTGGCGCGCAGCAAGGTAAAATTGGCAGCACGCCATATAAATTTATGACGATGCAGGCGAACGGCTATAAACGCTGGCGCGTCACGCAGCAGGTTATGCTGCCACCGCAGCCGATCGATCCCTGGTTCTGGGGTCCGCATCCCTACCGCTATGGCTACGGTGGATGGGGCTGGTATAACCCAGGTCCGGCGCAGGTACAGACCATCGTAACAGAATAACGTATTGTTATATTTAGATAAGAGACAGCGGCTCAGCCGCTGTCTCTGTTTTTTACGGCTATAACACAAAAAAAAGAGTGACGCGCTTCGCAACCTTAAATCTGGACAATTAATAAACTGGTACGCTGAGTTAATATAATGTTAACGAACTGTTTATTCTCGGGGTTGCGATGACGACGAACGCTCATTTCAGAGGTGATGCATTGAAGAAGGTTTGGCTAAACCGGTATCCCGCGGATGTTCCTGCGGAGATCAATCCTGACCGTTATCAATCCCTGGTTGAATTATTTGAAAATTCCGTCACGCGCTACGCCGATCAGCCTGCGTTTGTGAACATGGGTGAAGTGATGACCTTCCGCAAACTGGAAGAGCGCAGCCGGGCGTTTGCGGCTTACCTGCAGGAAGGCTTAGGGCTGAAGAAAGGGGACCGCGTCGCACTGATGATGCCAAACCTGCTCCAGTATCCGGTGGCACTTTTTGGGATCCTGCGGGCGGGCATGATCGTGGTTAACGTTAACCCGCTGTATACGCCGCGCGAGCTTGAACACCAGTTAAACGACAGCGGTGCCGCGGCGATTGTGATTGTCTCCAACTTTGCCCACACCCTGGAAAAAGTGGTCGATAAAACGCAGGTCCGCCACGTTATCCTGACGCGCATGGGCGATCAGCTCTCGACGGCTAAAGGCACGCTGGTTAACTTCGTTGTCAAATACGTTAAGCGTCTGGTCCCGAAATACCATCTTCCGGACGCGATCTCTTTCCGCCGCGCGCTGCATAACGGCTACCGTATGCAGTACGTGAAGCCAGAAGTGGTGCCGGACGATCTGGCGTTCCTGCAATACACCGGCGGGACGACCGGCGTGGCGAAAGGTGCGATGCTGACGCACCGCAATATGCTGGCCAATCTCGAGCAGGGTGAATGCGACCTACGGCCCGCTGCTGCACCGTGGCAAGGAGCTGGTCGTCACGGCATTGCCGCTGTATCACATATTTGCACTGACCATGAACTGCCTGCTGTTTATCGAACTGGGCGGGCAAAATCTGTTAATCACCAACCCGCGTGATATTCCAGGCCTGGTGAAAGAGCTGGCGAAATATCCGTTTACGGCGATGACGGGCGTGAATACGCTCTTTAATGCGCTACTGAATAACAAAGAGTTCCAGCAGCTCGATTTTTCTACTCTTCATCTTTCGGCGGGCGGCGGCATGCCGGTTCAGCAAGCCGTGGCCGAACGTTGGGTTAAGCTGACGGGTCAGTACCTGCTTGAAGGTTACGGCCTGACGGAATGCGCGCCATTAGTCAGCGTGAATCCGCATGATATTGATTACCACAGCGGAAGTATTGGTCTGCCGGTTCCCTCGACAGAAGCCAAGCTGGTGGATGATCAAGACAATGAAGTGGCGCACGGGGAACCGGGCGAACTGTGTGTCAAAGGCCCTCAGGTGATGCTAGGTTACTGGCAGCGACCTGACGCCACTGATGAAATCATGAAAGGCGGCTGGCTGCACACGGGTGATATCGCGGTGATGGATGACGAAGGATTCTTGCGTATCGTCGATCGTAAGAAAGACATGATTCTCGTCTCCGGCTTCAACGTCTATCCCAACGAAATTGAAGATGTCGTCATGCAGCACAGCGGGGTGCTGGAAGTGGCTGCCGTTGGCGTTCCCGCGGGAAGCAGCGGCGAGACGGTGAAGATTTTCGTGGTCAAAAAAGAGTCCTCCCTGACCGAAGAAGAACTCATTACCTTCTGTCGCCGTCAGCTGACCGGATATAAAGTGCCGAAGCTGGTCGAGTTCCGCGATGAATTGCCAAAATCGAACGTCGGGAAGATATTACGACGAGAATTACGTGACGAAGCACGCGCCAAAGTGGACAATAAAGCCTAAGCTTCGAGTGAGTCGCCATGAGACGCCGGTTTAGCCGGCGTTTTTTATGGGCGCAAACCAAAGAGAAACCGTTTTGAATTACCAGATGATCACAACCAACGACGAACTGGCAACGCTGTGCGATGTCACCCGCGACTTTCCTGCCATCGCTCTGGATACCGAGTTTGTCCGCACGCGGACCTACTATCCGCAGTTAGGTTTGATCCAGATGTACGATGGCAAGAATGTGTCTCTCATCGACCCTCTCGGCATCACCGACTGGTCGCCGATGCGTGAACTGCTGCTTAATACTGCCATCACCAAATATCTGCACGCAGGCAGTGAAGATCTGGAAGTGTTTCTCAACACCTTTGGCATCATGCCGGAACCCTTGATCGATACGCAAATTTTGGCGGCATTCTCAGGCCGTCCGCTTTCCTGGGGCTTCGCTGCGATGGTAGAAGAGTACACTGGCATTGCGCTCGACAAGAGCGAGTCACGTACCGACTGGCTGGCGCGCCCCCTGACTGAACGTCAGCTTGACTATGCGGCCGCCGACGTCTTCTATCTGTTGCCTATCGCCGGTCAGCTGATGAAAGAGGCCGAAGCCGCGGGCTGGCTTGATGCGGCGCTCAATGAGTGCCGAATGACGCAGCAGCGCCGTCAGGAAACGGTTGATCCCAAAGACGCCTGGCGTGATATCACCAATGCCTGGCAGCTGCGTACGCGCCAGCTCGCCTGCCTGCAACTTCTGGCTGAGTGGCGTCTGCGTAAGGCGCGTGAGCGCGATTTGGCCGTGAATTTTGTGGTTCGTGAAGAGCACCTCTGGGCCGTGGCGCGCTATATGCCGGGCAGCATGGGTGAGCTGGACAGCATTGGCTTGTCCGGAAGCGAGATCCGATTCCACGGGAAAACCTTGCTGGCGTTGGTCGCGCAAGCGCAACAGCTGCCCGAAGATGAACTGCCTGAGCCGCTGTTAAATCTGATGGATATGCCTGGCTATCGCAAGGCGTTCAAAGATATCAAAGCGCTGGTGCTGGAAATAGGGACGGAAAACAAGGTGAGTCCTGAACTGCTGGCGTCACGTCGTCAGATTAACCAACTGCTGAACTGGCACTGGAAGCTGAAAACGCAAAATGGCCTGCCGGAAATGATGGCGGGCTGGCGCGGTAATTTGATGGCCGATCGACTGAAAGTGCTGCTGGAAGGCTATCCGCGCTAAGAAATGATAACCCCGGCACGCAAAACCGCGCCGGGGTTATATAACCGTCATACTGTAAATTACAGGTGTCGGCGGCGTTCATTCACCCGAATCACTGACTGCTGCCAGCGCCTCGGGAGCACTTCTCTTGCCGTCTTCCCGCAACGCAAATTATTGAGGTTATGCCTCACTCAACTAGGGACGCGACTCTTCTGCTTCTGGCAGCGTGACGTTCAGCTCCAGAATCGAAATATCTCCGTCCTTTTGCTCAAGCTGCACGGTGACCATCTCCGGGTCGATCTGCACGTACTTACAAATCACTTCCAGGATATCTTTGCGCAGCTGCGGCAAATAGTGCGGTTCCGCATCGCTGCGGCGACGCTCCGCGACGATAATTTGCAGTCGCTCTTTTGCGATGTTAGCGGTGCTTTTTTTCCGCGAGAGAAAAAAGTCCAGTAATGCCATAACTTATCCTCCGAACAGGCGTTTGAGGAAACCTTTCTTCTCTTCTTCAATGAAGCGGAAAGGACGTTCTTCTCCCAACAGACGGTCAACGGTATCAGCGTAGGCTTTACCCGCGTCTGCCATGATGTCGAGGATCACAGGCTCACCCTGGTTAGAGGCGCGCAACACGGATTGATCTTCCGGAATCACGCCAAGCAGTTTGATACGCAGGATCTCGAGTACGTCTTCCATGCTAAGCATGTCACCTTTATTGACACGACCCGGATTATAACGGGTCAGCAGCAGGTGTTCTTTAATGGGTTCCTGACCATTTTCCGCACGGCGGGATTTGGACGCCAGAATACCCAGGATTCGGTCAGAGTCACGTACGGACGACACTTCAGGGTTGGTGGTGATGATCGCTTCATCAGCGAAGTAGAGCGCCATCAACGCACCGGTTTCGATACCTGCAGGGGAATCACAGACAACGAAATCGAATTCCATTTTCTTCAGTTCTTCGAGCACTTTTTCAACGCCTTCACGAGTCAGGGCGTCTTTATCACGCGTCTGAGAAGCAGGCAGGATAAAGAGATTCTCGGTGCGCTTATCTTTAATCATCGCCTGGTTTAACGTGGCATCGCCTTGAATGACGTTGACGAAGTCATACACGACGCGACGCTCGCAGCCCATAATCAAATCCAGATTACGCAGGCCGATATCGAAATCGATAACAACGGTTTTCTTTCCCTTCTGGGCCAAACCAGTAGCGATGGCCGCGCTGGAGGTGGTCTTGCCAACGCCTCCTTTACCCGAAGTCACAACAATAATGCGTGCCATAGAAATTCCTTGTTAAAAGGGATCAATTCAACGGTTGAACAGTCAAAGCGTTCTCTGCCAGTAACAGACGGGCCGCTTTGCCATAAAATTCAGCTGGGATTTTATCGCTCAGCCAATATTCACCTGCGATGGAAACCAGTTCCGCCGTCAGATGGGTACAAAAAATTTGCGCATCCCGATCGCCACTGGCTCCTGCCAGCGCGCGGCCTCTCATCATGCCGTAGACATGGATATTGCCATCGGCGATAAGCTCTGCGCCAGCGCTAACGTGGCTTGTCACAATCAGATCACAGTTTGGTGCATAAATGCGCTGACCGGAACGAACCGGCACATCAATCATTCGCGTTTTTGTGACAGGCGTTACAGTTTGCGTTTGCGGCGGGGGCGTTGGGGCTTCTTTTGGCGCAGAACGCGCCGTTTTTTCTTTCCCTTCATTCAGTAGGGGCAGACCCGCGCGCTCGATTTCATTTTTTAATCGGGCATCTTTACAGCCACTGATGCCCACAATCCGCAGACCGGTTGATGAAACCGCCTGCTGAAGATGCTGCCAGTTTACCGGCGCATCCAGACCACTGACGTTCACCACCACGGGGGCGTGTTTAAGAAAAGCAGGGGCCTCTGCGATTTTGTCTTCTAACGCCTGACGAATAAACCTCGGGTTTTGCATCATGCAAATGAACCACTGATAAGGTGAAGCTACTGCCTTTAAGCTCGATGGGCGTGTTTGACATCCTGGCCTTACTCAATTTGCTGTTAATCGCAGCACATTCGCCGCGATATTACGAAGAGTATCAGGCATGTTATAGTCACTGGTATATTGAGGCAAGCAACCACCCGTTAATTCAGAGTAAAAAAATGTTTTGTGTGATCTATCGAAGTGCTAAACGCGACCAGACCTATCTTTATGTCGAAAAGAGAGACGATTTTTCCCGAGTGCCTGAAGAATTAATGAAAGGTTTCGGTACGCCGCAGCTGGCGATGCTGTTGCCGCTGGACGGGCGCAAACAGTTGGTTAACGCCGATCTGGAAAAAGTCAAAACGGCATTGAAAGATCAGGGCTATTATTTACAGCTTCCGCCACCGCCTGAGAATTTATTAAAACAGCATCTCGAAGGCGAAGGGAAAAAATAACGCCGGAGAAATCCGAGGGTGATATATCAACCGTTTAGGGGATGAGCATGTATCAGCATCATAACTGGCAAGGCGCATTACTGGATTATCCTGTGAGCAAAGTCGTTTGTGTTGGCAGTAATTATGCGAAGCACATTCAGGAAATGGGCAGTGCCGTGCCAGACGAGCCGGTTTTGTTTATCAAACCCGAAACCGCACTGTGTGATATTCGCCAGCCGCTGGCGTTGCCGCAGGGGCTGGGTCGGTTCATCATGAAGTTGAGCTGGCTGTGCTGATTGGCGCAACGCTGCGCCAGGCCTCCGAAGCACATGTGCAGAAAGCGATTGCGGGATACGGCATTGCGCTGGATCTGACGCTTCGCGATGTGCAGGGCAAAATGAAGAAAGCCGGGCAACCTTGGGAAAAGGCCAAAGGGTTTGATAATTCTTGCCCGATTTCAGGTTTTATCCCGACGGCTGATTTTAAAGCCGATCCGCAGAACACGTCGCTCAGCTTGAAAGTGAACGGCGATATCCGCCAGCAGGGCAACACGGCCGATATGATCCATAAAATTCTGCCGCTCATTGCCTACATGAGCCGCTACTTCACCCTTAAACCGGGCGATGTCATTCTCACCGGCACCCCTGAAGGGGTCGGTCCGCTGAACAGCGGCGATGAACTTGACATCGAATTCAACGGCCAGTCCGTTAAAACCCGCGTGCTGTAAAATCCTGTTGCCGCCTTTAATCGGCGGCAAAACTTGCATCCACGTGCCAGACTCGTTATAAGGTGCGCTTTCTTTTGACGTGTGGACATCATCCTTATGAGCGAAATCCCTTTCTGGCAAAGCAAAACTCTCGACGAAATGACCGACGTGGAGTGGGAATCGCTGTGTGACGGCTGCGGACAATGCTGCCTGCATAAGTTGATGGATGAGGACTCCGACGAAATCTATTTTACCAACGTCGCGTGCAAGCAGTTGAATATCAAAACCTGCCAGTGCCGTAACTACGAGCGTCGTTTTGAGTATGAGCCTGATTGCATCAAGCTGACCCGCGATAATCTCCCGACGTTTGAGTGGTTGCCGCACACCTGCGCCTATCGCCTGCTGGCCGAGGGAAGGAATTGCCGACCTGGCATCCGCTGCTCACCGGTTCAAAAGTGGCGATGCATGGCGAACGTATATCTGTTCGACATATTGCGGTGAAAGAATCCGAAGTGCAGGACTGGGAAGACCATATTCTGAATCATCCCAATCGGGCATAAAAAAACCCGCCGAGGCGGGTTATTTCAAACGTCCAAACAAGTCTCGTTGTTTCGGCTTGAAAGGTTGGGCTATCAGCACCAGCAGCGCGATGACGAAGTAGGCAACAAAAATACCCACCAGCCACTGCGGCATCTCCAGCGTCAGGAATTCCCACTGACGGACGGAGCAATCACCTGAAGCAACAAATACCTGCGGCAGCCATTTGTCCAGCGGCAGCCAGCTCGGGAAGCGAGCGGCGAAGTCACAGGTCATGAACGGCGAAGGATGCAGCTGCATTGCAGTGTGCTGCCACGCAAGCTCAATGCCTTTCCAGGCACTGTATAACCAGATAGCGATCCCGGCATAGCGCAAAGGTGATTTCGGGGCAATTGCACCGACAAGCCCTGCACCCATAATGCCGAAAAGCGCACAACGTTCGTAAATACATAACACACAGGGTTTCAGCAACATCACATGCTGAAACCACAGCGCTACCATTTCCAGCGCAAAGGCGGTCAGGGCCATCAACAACCACGCTCCGCGACCGCGAGAGCACTGGTTCAAATATCGCAACATAATTATTTCCCTGGAACTTGCTTAGAAAGCGCAGTGTAAACCAAAACGTTTTATGCGCCACCTGCTCCTGGCAAAATAAAGCGTAATTGGATATTTATAATGCAGAAAGCCAAACCGGGCAGCGAAACTGCCCGATTTCAGGGACTTAATGCGCGGCCAGTATACCTATTTGCATGAACCATTGCGTATAAGGAATGAGGGTAAATTTGACGCACAGCAAACCTACCAGCGTTAATACGAGCGTATAAGGCAGCGCCATCCACACCATTCTTCCGTAGGAGAGTCGAATGAGTGGCGCGAGAGCGGACGTTAACAGGAACAAAAAGGCCGCCTGACCATTCGGTGTCGCGACAGAAGGCAGGTTAGTCCCGGTATTTATCGCCACCGCCAGCCGTTCAAATTGAGTGATGTCAATCGCACCGCTTTCCAGTGCGGTTTTCGCTTCATTGATATACACCGAACCGACAAACACGTTATCCGAGATCGACGACAGCAGACCATTAAACAGATAAAACAGCGACAGCTGAGAATCTGGCGAAGCCTGCAACACAAAGTGAATAATGGGCGTGAACAACTGCTGATCGATGATCACCGCCACGATGGCAAAGAAAACGGCCAGCAGGGCGGTGAAGGGCAGCGCTTCGGTAAAGGCCTTGCCGATCGCGTGTTCATCGGTCACGCCCGTAAATGACGTCGCCATAATAATGACCGACAGGCCAATCAATCCCACTTCTGCCAAATGAAACGCCAGGGCGAAGATCAGCCATGCACCGATAATCCCTTGTGCGATCAACGCCAGCTTTTCCTGACGAGTACGCTGGCGGCGGCTTTTCAGATCGAATTCCTGAAGCACGTCGCGTACCGGTCCAGGAAGCTGCGCGCCGTAACCGAAGGTTTTTGTCCTTTCAAGCAGGAAACAGGTGAGCATTCCGCAGATAAACACCGGCACGCTGACGGGCGCAACGCGCAAAAAGAACTCGGTGAAATTCCAGCCAGCCGCTTTCGCAATAATCAGGTTTTGCGGCTCACCGACCATCGTCATCACACCGCCCAACGCAGTCCCAACGCCTGCGTGCATCATCAGACTGCGTAAGAATGCGCGGAATTGTTCCAGAACGTCACGCTTGTTGACGTCGAGCTGGCTATCATCCTGAAGATCGTTATCGCTACTGGACGATGCGACGCGGTGGTAAATGCCGTAAAAGCCGACCGCGACGCTAATGACCACGGCTACCACGGTCAGGGCATCGAGGAACGCGGAGAGAAATGCAGCAGCCATGCAGAACGAAAGAGAAAGCACCGTTTTGGAGCGAATACTCAGCAGCAGGCGGGTAAAGATGAAAAGCAATAACTGCTTCATGAAGTAAATCCCTGCCACCATAAACATCAGCAGCAAAAGTACTTCAAGGTTGGTTGCCAGTTCGTCTTTCACCCGCTCGGCACTGGTCATGCCGATAACAACCGCCTCAATCGCCAGCAGACCGCCCGGCAGCAACGGATAACATTTCAATGCCATCGCCAGCGTAAAGATAAATTCGGCGACCAGCAGCCATCCAGCCATAAACGGCTGAAAGATAAACACCAGTGGATTAATAATCAGAAATATAAGTAGCGTCAGTTTGTACCAGTCAGGTGACTGGCCTAAAAAATTGCGCCACAGGGCGCGCCCATAAGAAATTTCCACAACAGACTTCCTTCCCCGCCAAAGTTAAGCAAAACATTATTATACGCATAATCGAGGTGAATGCCCCCCTTGCTGCCAGGGTAGGGTATTTGATAAAAATGAAACAGCGATCCCTTTTTCCCTCTTCGCTGCGCTACCTGCCTCCGTAAGCCTCTGGTATGATGAGTCCATTAGTTCAAGCTGTGTAATGGAAATCTCACTATGGTCATAAAGGCGCAAAGCCCGGCGGGTTTCGCTGAAGAGTACATCATTGAAAGCATCTGGAATAACCGTTTTGCGCCAGGAACGATTCTTCCCGCTGAACGCGAACTCTCTGAACTTATCGGCGTCACACGCACCACCTTACGCGAAGTGTTACAGCGTTTGGCCCGTGATGGCTGGTTGACCATTCAGCACGGCAAACCCACCAAAGTGAACAACTTCTGGGAAACGTCGGGTCTGAATATTCTTGAAACGCTCGCACGCCTCGATCACGAAAGTGTTCCTCAACTGATTGATAATCTGCTGTCAGTGCGCACCAACATCTCGACCATTTTTATTCGCACCGCTTTCCGTCAGCATCCCGATAAGGCGCTGGAAGTGTTGGCAACGGCGAATGCCATTGAAGACCATGCCGATGCCTTTGCGACTCTCGACTACAACATTTTCCGTGGTCTGGCTTTTGCTTCCGGTAATCCCATTTACGGGCTGATCATCAACGGCATGAAAGGGCTGTATACCCGCATTGGTCGTCACTATTTTGCCAATCCGGAAGCCCGTAGCCTGGCGCTCGGTTTCTATCATAAGCTCAGCGAGCTCTGCGCTGAGGGGCTGCACGATCAGGTGTACGAAACGGTCCGTCGTTACGGTCGTGATAGCGGCGAGATCTGGCACCGGATGCAGAAGAATCTGCCCGGTGATTTAGCGATTCACGGGCATTAACAGTAAAAAGCCTCTCAAATGAGAGGCTTTTTTTCGCTTTTTAGTTAGCGTGTTTAAAGAGAGTTAGTACGCGCCGGGCAACGTTCTAATAATTCCACGCTACCATCTTCGTTTTGCTGTTCCATCATCACGTCAAAACCCCACAGACGATGAACATGCTTGAGCACCTCTTTGCGTCCTTTATCCAGCGGGGCGCGGTTATGCGGAATATAGCGGAGCGTTAAGGAACGATCGCCGCGGAGATCCACATTCCAGACCTGAATATTCGGCTCCAGATTGCTCAAGTTATACTGTGAGGACAGGCGCGAGCGGATTTCACGGTAACCCTCTTCATTGTGAATCGCTGAGATCTCAAGATAGTTGTTGTGATCGTCATCCAGCACCGTAAAGAAGCGGAAGTCACGCATGATTTTTGGCGACATAAACTGGCTAATAAAGCTCTCGTCTTTAAAGTCGCGCATCGCAAAATGCAGCGTTTCCAGCCAGTCTGACCCCGGCAATATCCGGGAACCAGTATTTATCCTCTTCCGTCGGCGACTGACAAATGCGTTTGATGTCCTGGAACATCGCAAACCCGAGCGCATACGGATTTATCCCGCTATACCACGGGCTGTTGTAAGGCGGCTGGAACACCACGTTGGTGTGACTGTGCAGGAACTCCAGCATAAAACGCTCGGTCACTTTCCCTTCGTCGTACAGATGATTAAGAATGGTGTAGTGCCAGAACGTCGCCCACCCCTCATTCATCACCTGCGTCTGTTTCTGCGGATAGAAATACTGGCTCACCTTACGCACGATGCGCAGGATTTCACGCTGCCAGGGTTCCAGCAGCGGCGCGTTTTTTTCCATAAAGTAGAGAATGTTCTCCTGCGGCTCGGAAGGATAACGCCGCGCTTCGGCAACGGTTTTTTCTTCTTCGCGTTTCGGCAGGGTACGCCACAGCATATTCACCTGGCTTTGCAGATACTCTTCACGGCTTTTCTGCCGCGCTTTTTCTTCCTGCAGAGAGATTTTTTGCGGGCGCTTATAGCGATCGACACCGTAATTCATCAGCGCATGGCAGGAGTCGAGCAGTTTTTCCACTTCATCCACGCCGTAGCGCTCTTCGCACTCGGTAATGTATTTCCGCGCGAAAATCAGATAATCGACAATGGAGCTGGCGTCAGTCCAGCTGCGGAACAGATAGTTATTCTTGAAAAAAGAGTTATGCCCGTAACAGGCATGCGCCATCACCAGCGCTTGCATAGTGATGGTATTTTCTTCCATCAGATAGGCAATACACGGGTTTGAGTTGATAACAATTTCATACGCCAGCCCTTGCTGACCATGTTTGTAAAGCCGCTCGGTTTCAATAAATTTTTTGCCGAACGACCAGTGAGGATAGTTGATTGGCATCCCGACGCTGGAATAGGCGTCCATCATCTGTTCGGAAGTAATGACTTCAATCTGATGGGGGTAGGTATCCAGCCGATACAGTTTGGCCACCCGGTCAATCTCGGCCAGGTAAACATCGAGTAATTCAAAAGTCCAGTCGGGTCCATCGCTGAGACGTGTGCTGTCCTTGTTCATCGAATCAATGGTAGCCATTAGCGCGCCCTCGTTGTCGGTGCTCTCTCTGTCTGGAGAGCCTCCTTTCAAGCATAGAACAACGCTTTAAAAAACGTGCTGGCGCAGAAATGTTTTCTTTACGATTTCACGTTTCTGATCTGGTAGAAAACATGACTTCCACAGAGCATTGTGCTGGCTAACGATGAAGCGTAGCACGAGATCCCAGATTACCCCTCTCCCAGTCTGTCAGGGAAGGTGTGAGGTAAGTCACCATAAAAAAGTCGTATGTTGAATAATATTTTCAACTAGGTTATCAATCTGTAATTAGATGATTATTCTTGTGCACATAATGGAGCCGCTATGCGTGTTGTCGTCCTGGGAAGTGGAGTCGTTGGCGTGACCAGCGCCTGGTATTTAAGTCAGGCTGGACATGAGGTGACCGTCATTGACCGTGAGCCGGGATCCGCGCTTGAGACCAGTGCAGCGAATGCCGGGCAGATCTCTCCCGGTTATGCTGCGCCGTGGGCAGCACCAGGCGTTCCGTTAAAAGCCATTAAATGGATGTTCCAGCGTCATGCGCCGCTGGCGATCAGTCTTGATGGGACGCCGTCCCAGCTCAAGTGGATGTGGCAGATGCTACGCAACTGCGACACTCGCCATTACATGGAAAACAAAGGCCGCATGGTCCGTCTGGCGGAGTACAGTCGCGACTGTCTGAAAACCCTGCGTGCATCAACGGGAATTGAGTACGAAGGGCGTCAGGGGGGCACGCTGCAGTTGTTCCGCACCGCGCAGCAATACGAAAACGCCACGCGCGATATTGCCGTGCTTGAAGATGCCGGCGTGCCTTATCAACTCCTCGAGGCGAGCCAACTGGCACAGGTGGAACCGGCGCTGGCCGAAGTGGCGCACAAGCTGACCGGCGGCTGCGCCTTCCAAATGACGAAACCGGCGACTGCCAGCTCTTCACCCAGCGTCTGGCGAAGATGTGCGAGCAGGCTGGCGTCACGTTTCGCTACAACACGCCCGTCGATAAATTGCTGTCTGAAGGCGGAAAAATCTACGGCGTGAAATGTGGCGATGAAGTGATTAAAGCCGACAGTTACGTCATGGCGTTTGGCTCGTACTCCACTGCGATGCTGAAGGGATTGCTGGATATTCCGGTCTACCCCCTTAAGGGGTATTCGCTCACAATCCCGGTCAAAGAGGATAACGGCGCGCCAGTTTCAACTATCCTTGATGAAACTTACAAAATCGCCATTACCCGCTTTGATAACCGAATTCGCGTGGGCGGCATGGCTGAAATTGTCGGTTTTAATACGGAATTGCTGCAACCGCGCCGCGAAACCCTGGAAATGGTGGTACGCGATCTCTTCCCACGAGGAGGATTTGTCGAACAAGCCACTTTCTGGACCGGATTGCGTCCGATGACCCCGGACGGCACGCCTATTGTCGGGCGCACGCCGTTTAAGAACTTATGGACCAATACGGGGCACGGAACGCTGGGCTGGACGATGGCCTGCGGCTCAGGACAGTTGCTCAGTGATTTGATTTCGGGCCGTACGCCGGCGATTCCGTTCGATGATCTAAGCGCTGCGCGCTACCAGTCGGGTTTTACGCCATCCCGCCCACAGCATTTGCACGGCGCGCATAATTAACAAGGAGTCGTCATGTCCCGTCCTATTCTGGCTCAGCTGGATTTGCAGGCCCTGAAAAACAACCTGCAGATAGTCCGCCGTGCTGCGCCAGGCTCTCGCGTTTGGTCGGTCGTAAAAGCCAACGGCTACGGCCACGGAATTGAATCCATCTGGAGCGCGCTAAGTGCCACTGATGGTTTTGCTTTACTGAATCTGGAAGAGGCGATCCTGCTGCGTGAGCGCGGCTGGAAAGGTCCGATTCTGCTGCTGGAAGGCTTCTTTAATGCCGACGAACTGCCGCTGCTGGATAAGTATCGTCTGACCACCAGCGTGCACAGCAACTGGCAAATCAAGGCGCTGCAAAATGCGAAACTGCATTCGCCGCTCGATATTTACCTCAAAATGAACAGCGGCATGAATCGCCTGGGTTTCCAGCCCGAACGCGTTAATACGGTCTGGCAACAGCTGCGTGGAATCAAAAATGTCGGTGAAATGACGCTGATGGCGCACTTCGCTGACGCCGAAAAGCCTGACGGTATTACGGATGCCATGGCGCGGATTGAGCAGGCGGCAGAAGGGCTGGACTGCGCGCGTTCGCTGTCGAACTCGGCGGCGACGCTGTGGCATCCGGAAGCGCATTATCAATGGGTGCGGCCGGGAATTGTGCTGTACGGCGCGTCGCCGTCCGGTCAGTGGCAGGACATCGCCAACAGCGGGCTCAAACCGGTCATGACCTTGCGTAGCGAAATCATTGGCATCCAGACGCTGAAAGCGGGGGATACCGTGGGGTACGGCAGCCGTTACCGCTCAACGGGCGAGCAGCGCATTGGGATTGTGGCTGGGGGGTATGCTGACGGCTATCCACGCCTTGCGCCGACCGGTACGCCCGTGTGGATTGACGGCGTACGCACTGGCACCGTTGGCACGATTTCGATGGACATGATGGCGGTAGATTTGACGCCGTGCCCGCAGGCAGGTATCGGTTCACCGGTCGAACTGTGGGGCAACGAGGTGAAAGTCGATGACGTTGCCTCGGCGGCGGGCACGGTCGGATATGAACTGTTAACGGCTCTGGCCCCCCGCGTCCCTGTTGTAACGGTGTAACCACTCAAAAATTAAGGCAACCCTGGGGTTGCCTTTTTAGTCTGTTCTGATGGGAACGAGCCGAGGTGACGTTACTCAGGCTCATCTTCCAGAGGACGCACACCCACTTTGCGCACCGCATTGTCTTCTTTCTCTGCGACAGTCCAGATCATCCCGGCAAACTCAACCTGATCGCCCACGACGGGCGCGGCCCCCAGCAGTTGCTGCACGATCTCACCCAGCGTCTGCTGTTTATCGCGGTACTCAAGACCGTCTTCCAGCCCATAAATTAAGGCCACGTCGGCAAATTTCGCGCTGGCTTCCAGAATAAAATCGCCGAAGAAACGCTGATCCAGCGCCACCGGCGGCGACTGGCTGAAGAGCTTGCCAAGCGCCGGAAGGTCGGTTTCTCGGCCAATTACGCAGAGAATATCACCCTCACGCAGACGGGTGCTGCCGGTCGGGTGCAGCAGGGCATTATCACGAAACAGCGCGGCGATGCGCGTTTCGGTGGGCATATGCAGATCGCGAAGCGACGCGCCCACGCACCATTTATCAGCACTCAGCTGGTAAACAAACTGCTCCCATGGATTTTCCGGATGAATATCCAACCCGACGCGTGAAACCGGCAAACCGACAGGCGGAACCACTACTTTTGCTTTTTTCGCCGCCCATCCCAGAGAAGTCCCCTGGAACAGCAGCGACACCAGGACCACGAAGAATGCGACGTTGAAGAACAGCCGCGCGTTATCCAGACCGGCCATCATCGGGAATACGGCAAGGATGATCGGTACGGCGCCGCGCAAACCCACCCAACTGATGAAGATGCGTTCGCGCAGGTTAAACCCGCGGAACGGCAACAGTCCGGCAAAGACCGACAGCGGACGGGCAAAGAAAATCATCCACGCCGAAAGCAGCAGCGCCGGAATGGCAATTGGCAGCAGATCGGACGGCGTCACCAGCAGGCCCAGTACGAGGAACATACCGATTTGCGCCAGCCAGGCCAGACCGTCAAAGTTTTGCAGAATGGCGTGGCGGTTGCGAATCGGGCGGTTACCCAGCAGGAAGCCGCAGAGATAGACAGCCAGAATACCGCTGCCGTCCATGGCGGTCGTCAGGGCGAAAATGAGAATCCCGCCGCTCAGCGCGAGCAGAGGATACAGGCCAGCAGGCAGGGAAATACGGTTGATCATCTGCTGTAGCAGATAGCCGCCCGCTAAACCGATAATTATACCCAGCCCAAACTGCTGCAGAATATGCCAGGCGAACATCCAGCTCAGGCCGGTTTCATGCTGCTGAATCATCTCAATCAGCGTGATGGTGAGAAACACCGCCATCGGATCGTTGCTGCCCGATTCAATCTCCAGGGTCGAGCCAACACGTTCGTTCAGCCCTTTGCCGCCCAGCAGAGAAAACACCGCCGCCGCGTCGGTAGAGCCAACGATCGCGCCAATCAGCAGCCCTTGCATAATATCAAGATGGAATAGCCAGGCGGCCATCATGCCGGTCAGACCGGAGGTGATCAGCACGCCAACCGTCGCCAGCGAGAGCGCAGGGCCGAGTGCCACGCGAAAGGAGCTGGCCTGCGTGCGCATCCCGCCATCCAGCAATATCACCGCCAGCGCGAAGTTACTCACCATATAGGCGAAGGGATAGTTATCGAAGGGAATACCGCCAATACCATCGATACCGGCAAGCATGCCGATGGCGAGGAAGATAACAAGTATAGGTATGCCGAGACGCGACGAAAATGAACTTAATAAAATACTGCAGGTTACGAGGACTGAACCCAAAATGAAAAGACTGATTATCGCTGCGGCATCCAATGTTGTCTTACTCCCACCTCAATGTAGTGACTGATACATAAACCCTAACATAATAACGAACGAAACCACGTTTTATTGCCGCGGTAAAAAGGCTTTTTTATGCCTTTATAACGGGATGGCCGCTGATTGTTAATTCGCTGACAGCCCCGTCGTGCTTAAGGACAGCCTGTGCGCCGAGCGGCAAGGTCACCGTCTGCTGTTCGTGACCAAAAGCCAGCCCGCCGATCACCGGAATATTCACTCTCGAGCGCAGGTAATCCATCATACTTTCCAGCGTATACCCGGCATCGTAATCATTCGGTGTCGCACCGCTAAAACTGCCGAGGACGATGGCGCGCTGACGAGAGAGGATCCCCGCGTGCATGAGCTGCAGCAGCATGCGCTCGACGCGGAACGGGTGCTCGTTGATATCCTCCAGCACCAGAATGCCGTTATCAATATTAGGCAACCAGGGCGTGCCAATCAGCGAGACCAGCATGGCCAGGTTTCCGCCCCACAGCTGTCCCTCACACTCACACTGCGGGCCATTGCCTTGCCATGCAATCTGCAGAACGGGATTTTGCAGCGCGCGCCAGAAATGCGCCTGCGTAAAGGCGCCCAGCTCCGGCGCACCAAAATTCGCTGCCAGCATCGGGCCGCTAAAGGTGATGACGTTATGCCGCGCCAGCAAACCCAACTGGATGACGGTGAAATCGCTGTGCCCACAAATCAGCAGGGGATCGTGCTGTTGGCGAGTCGCCAGTCCGTCCCAGTCGATGGTTTCCAGTAATCGGCTGGCACCATACCCGCCACGCACCGCCAGCACGATGTTGTTCGCCCCTTCAAGTTTCACCAGGTCGTTGATATCCGCCAGCCTTTGCGCCTCAGTTCCGGCAAAACGCTGCTGGCGACGGGGGATAATTGTCTGATTTGTTACCGAATGGCCAGATTCCAGTAAGCGCTGAATACCGCGCTGTGCGGCGTCCTGGTTAATGCAATAACCGGAAGGGGCGATGAGATGAAACCGGGACATGGCAATTCCTTGCTGAATGAGAACCTAATTATCTATATCATGCCGCCTATAGGCCGCCTGCTTCAAGGGGGATAACGTAATCGCGATGACCGGATATAAGGACAGATGACGTGAAATTGAGATGGTTTGCTATTTTGATCGTATTGCTGGCGGGGTGTAGTACTAAAAAAGATTATCAAAATCCGCCATGGAATCCGGAAGTACCCGTGAAACGTGCGATGCAATGGATGCCTGTCACTGAAAAAGCCGGGAAGGCCTGGGGCGTGAGCCCGCGGCTGATCACGGCGATTATCGCGGTGGAGTCTGGAGGCAATCCTGAACTTGTAAGCAAATCGAATGCGGTCGGTTTAATGCAGCTTAAAGCCTCTACGGCAGGGCGCGAAGTGTACCGCTACATGGGCTGGAAAGGTCAGCCGTCGACCAGCGAGCTGAAAAATCCGGAACGGAATATCTCAATGGGTACGGCGTATTTGAGCATTCTGGAACATGGGGTTCTGAAGGGCATCGACGATCCGGAAGTGATGCAGTACGCGCTGGTGGTCTCTTACGTCAACGGCGCGGGCGCACTGCTGCGAACCTTCTCATCGGATCGCAAAGAAGCGATTGAAGAGATCAACGGCATGGATAAAAACGAATTTGTTGACCATGTTGCGAAGAACCATCCGGCACCACAGGCCCCACGCTATATCTGGAAAGTTCAGAAAGCTATGGACGCCATGTAATGCCGTTGCCGGGTAGCACGTTGCTGTCCGGCACGTATCAAATCACTTTATTCGCGCGTTCCCGCGCCTCTCGCTCCAGTGAGAAAATAATACGCTGGAGTTCACGCTCGGCGCCCGGGCCGACATTCAGAAACCGGAAGCTCAGACGTGGCGTAGTAATGGTTTCGTTTTTGCTGTCCACGACTTTGCGTTCGCTAATGGCAATTAACTGCGCGTCAAAGTAAAACCGTCCCCAGCCGCCATATCCAGCTCAATCTGCGAAAAACGCATCCCTTCGACCAAACCTTCCGGCCTTGCAGTGTCCATTAATGCGCCCATGCCGCCTAACGAAAGGTCAAACAGGCGAAAGCGGATCTCTTTTTTATCCGGCATTTTGGCTTTACAAAAATAGGACGGATGCAGCGGGGCGTTGATACGAAAATACTCGCGGCGCTGAACAAACCACACGCTGTTGGGTAATGGCGCAAAAAAAGCAGGCAGACCTTGATAGTCGCCCTGAATCAATTGCGGCAGGACAAATTCGACTTTTGCGCCTTTCGTTTCCGCCATCACGGAGAGATTTTGCGCGCGCACCGCCGCCCGGTTTTCATATTCCTGACTACCGAGGTCGATGACCAGTCGCTCAGGGGTGGCTTCAAGAATCTTGCTAATAAACTGATTTGTAGACCAACTGATGCGCAAAGGGACTTCGCCCTTATGCAGGTCGCGTAATACCCCTAATACAGCCAGCGGATTTTGCTTCAGGAACTGCTCACTGTAATTACTCACGCCGAATGGCTCCTCGGTTGTCTGGCAAACTGTCGATGAAGTATCGGCAGTAAACGAAAGAACTTAATACAAACCGGTGAATTTTTTTTAAAAATGAGACGTAATTAAGTCGGTGACAAAGAATGGTTTTCGCGCGCTGTCCTATACTTAAGTCACTTGCGCGGAAGGTTTCAGCGCATGCATTTAATCTGCAAGAGGGCATCGTATGGGTATCATCGCGTGGATTGTGTTTGGTCTGATTGCCGGTATTATCGCAAAATTCATCATGCCTGGACGTGATGGCGGCGGCTTTATCCTGACCTGTTTACTGGGTGTGATTGGTGCGGTAGTGGGAGGCTGGCTGGCGACGATGTTTGGCGTCGGCGGCAGCGTGAGTGGCTTCAATTTGCACAGTTTCCTGGTGGCTGTCGTGGGTGCCATTGTCGTGCTGGCAATATTCCGGCTACTCAGGCGTGCGTAAACAAACATCAACGGCTCTCATGTGAGGGCCGTTTTTTTTGGTCTTGATATTGCTTTGTAAATCGAAATGAGAATAATTGTCGTTTCTAGCCATTTCTAATAATAAGACGACAATATGAAAACCTCACATTTTGCGATATGTGCGTTGGCAGGCGCGGTCACGCTGGCGTTGCACACGCCCGCGTTTGCTCAGGAAACCACCATCGTGGTCAGCGGGACGGATCAAGACAGCGCGCTGCCCGGATGGACCAACAGCGCCACAAAATCCGCCGTGGCTGAAAGTAAAACCCCGCAGGTGATAAACACGATATCGGCCACGGAGATCGAACAGCGCCACGCGAACTCGGTCAATGAAATTCTGCGCTACGCACCGGGCGTGTCCACCGAAGTGCGTGGCAATACCTCGTATATGAGCGAATACAAAATTCGCGGCTTCACCGTTGAGCAAGAGTATTACAACGGTCTTCAGCTGCCCTATAACGTCACCGGGAATACCAAAGCGCGAATCGATCCCCTGTTAATCGAGAGCGTGGATATTCTCAAAGGGCCCGCGTCTGTCTTGTACGGCGGCGGTTCCCCCGGCGGGCTGGTGAATATTCAGGGCAAAAAGCCGCAAAAAGAACAGCACACGGAAGTGGGCGTTAATACCGGCACACGCAATCTGAAAGAGGGCTATCTGGATTCCACTGGGCAAATCGCCGACAGCGACTGGAATTACCGTCTGCTGGGTAAAGCGACCGAAGGTGACGATCAGCCGCATACCACGCGCACGGAAAACTATCTGGTTGCGCCTTCTGTCACCTGGCAGCCTGATAGCAAAACGCGTCTCACCCTTGACGCGCTGGCGCAAAATACCCCGAGTCTTTCGCCATCTAACCCTTTGCCGCTGTCCTATTTGCGGTCGAAATATGCTGGCCGACGCGACTACGCGGGCGATGAGTGGAGCGGCTTCAAACAGCGTCAGTGGATGCTGGGTTACAGCTTTGAACATGAATTTGACAGCGGCTGGGGCTTCAACCAAAAAGCGCGCTATTTTGACGTCGACACCCATCAGCGCAGCGTCTATTCAACGGGTGCGGGCAGCGAGGTTTACCAGCTCAACCGTTTTGCGTACACCACAGATGAAGATCTGCACAGCTTTAACATTGATAACCAGGTGACCAAAACCCTGACTCTGGGTGGATGGAAACATCATCTGCTGGCGGGCTTTGATTATCAAAAACTGAATTCCCATTTCCATTATCGCTACGCATCGGCAACGCCTGGTATTAATATGCGTGACCCGGATTACACGCAAATCAGCGAAAGCGCATTGGGCCTGTATACCGCGCAGAAAAACCGCCTGAGCTATCAGCAAAACGGTTACTACCTGCAGGATCAGGTGGAGTTTGGCGGCCTCAATCTGCTCGGCAGCGTGCGTTACGACGATTACCGTTCGGTTACCACCAACTATCTGCAAAATGGCGACAAGGCGTGGGTATCGCAGGATCGCGTGACCAAACGACTGGGCGCGCTGTACGCCTTTGAAAACGGAATTTCACCGTTTATCAGTTACTCAGAGGGCTTTGCACCGGTTTCGCCGCAGGGCACGTTAATGGCGAAAGACGTCAAACCCACCACCAGCAAACAGATGGAAGGCGGGGTCAAATACCTGCTGGAAGAGTACGCCACCACGCTGACAGCGTCAGTGTTCAATATTCGCCAGAAAAATGTAGTCACTACTGATCCCGGTTTCCTGAACTATCGTCAGACGGGCGAAGTAGAGTCGAAAGGGGCAGAGTTGTCCGTCGTCAGCCGTCCAACCGATAATTTGACGTTGATCGGCAATTACGCGTATACCCACGCCATCAATACCGAAGATGATAAGTATCAGGGCAAACGACCGACGCAGGTGCCGGAGAATGCCTTTACGCTTTGGGGGGATTACACCTTCGACAGCACGCCGGTCAAAGGATTGAATCTCGGCGCCGGTGCGCGTTACACCGGGCCAATGGAGATTGCGCCGACTAACGACCAGGGCAAACTGGGCGGCACGACTCAGTACGATCTGGCGGCGTCTTATCGTATGGGTGAAATTATACCTTCTCTTGAAGGGCTGACCATTAAGGCCAGTGCGCAGAACATCACCAATAAAGAAACCTTTACCTGTTATGACGCCACAAACTGCTGGATTGGGCGCGACCGTACTTATCAGGTCGGGGCAAGCTACAGTTTCTGATTAAGTTCAGGGTAGGGCTAAAAAGTAAAACGGCAACTGAGGTTGCCGTTTTGTTTGCTATCCACTTATAGGATGTAAGCCATAAAATAACGTTCTGGCTACTGCGCCACACTCTTCTGCGTTGACGATTGCGGAGCAACATCCTCGTTCGCCGCTGGCTGTGAGGCAGGTACGCTGTCGCACGGTTTCTCTTTCGGACACACGAGATCCAGCATTTTTAACGTCACGCCATTGGTCCAGCCGAATCCATCCTGCAATGGATACTCGCCTCCGCCGCCGCCCGTTCCGGTGGTAGAAACGTCATATTTCTCGACCAGTTTTTGCTCGCGATCGTAGGTGTGCTGAACGTTAGTCAGGAAGCGCCAGGTGACATCCATCGCCACTTTTTCATGACCGTAGTTTTGCAGCCCTTCAGCGGCAACCCATTGTAAAGGTGCCCAGCCGTTTGGCGCGTCCCACTGCTGGCCGCTATTGACGGTGGTGGTCGAAATTCCCCCCGGTTTAAGCAGACGCGAGGCCGTCGCGCTGGCGACTTTCGCGGCGCGATCGTTTGACGCCGCGTTCACATACAGCGGGAACAGTGCGGCGGCGGTCAGCTGATTACGCACCTTTTTGCTCTTCAGATCGTAATCGGCGTACCAGCCCTCTTTGTCATTCCACAGATGGTTTTCCATGGCTTTTTGACGAGACGTCGCCAGGTTTTCATACTTGCTGGCCGCGGCAGCATCGCCCGATTCCTGGCTCGCTTTTGCCAGCAGTTTTTCCATCTTGAACATCAGGGCGTTCAGGTCGACGGGCACAATACTGGTGGTACGGATCGTCCCGAGCTTTTGCGGATCGTCCATCCAGCGGGAGCTAAAGTCCCAGCCAGACGCCGCCGCAGATCGCAGATCGCGATAGATCTCCGTCGCCGGACGGTTCGGGTTATTTTTAGCGGTGGTCACGTCATCAAGCCAGGATTCAGGGCGGGGCGTATCGCGGTCATCCCAATAGCGGTTCAGAATCGAACCATCATCCAGTTTTACCACACGTTTATTCGCCTGCCCCGGCTGTAAGCTCTCTGCGCCTTCCATCCAATAGGCGTACTCTTTTTCCATCTGCGGACGATAGGTTTTCAGCGCCTCTTTATCATGCGTCGCCAGCAGCTCAACCATCAGGGAGAAGAACGGCGGTTGGGAGCGGCTCAGATAATAGCTGCGGTTACCGTTGGGGATATGGCCCCAGGCGTCGAGTTCGTAGGCAAAGTTCGCCACCATATCGCTGATTTTGTCCCAGTGGCCGCTCTCGGCCAGGCCCAGCATAGTGAAGTAGCTGTCCCAGTAATAGACTTCACGGAAACGCCCGCCCGGCACGACATAGGGTTTAGGCAACGGAAGCAGTGAATCCCATTTGCTGGCCTTATCGGTGGTGCGCGTCAGCACCGGCCATAAACCGTCAATATGTTCGCGTAAGTTCTGCCCGGCGGGAGGAACATATTTTTCCCCTTCGCCCGGCAGGGTGAAGTTCATCTCGACAAAGTGTCGCAGGTCAAAGCTGGACTGTTTATGCTGCATGCGGTAATCCGCCAGGATCATCAGGGGATCGCTTTTGGGTACCGCGTCGGCAAAGGTTTTTTGATCAGGGAATAATTTTGCGGTCTGCACGTCAACAAACAGGGGACCGAGCAGAATATCCGGCGACTGCTTTTGCGTGGATTGTGCCTCTTCGGCATGGCCGAACGCAGCCACACCGAGCAGTGCGCCTCCCAATGCGACGCGCAGCGCCAGCGTTAAAGCCGCAGGACGGCGCAGATCAATTATCGTCATCGATTCTTCTCCTTTTTATTTGCGAGCAGCGTGAACGCTGTCGTCAATCACCTGAAAACCTTAGACGAATATCGCCGGCTTCGCGTGTTGAACATCCCACTTTAGGCAGAACCAGACGATTTACTGTTTAGATCTCCTCTGCAATCGGGGTGGTTTCCCGCAAGGCACCGGGCGCCTGACCGACAATGCGTTTAAACGCCCGGCTGAACGCCGCGAGCGAGCCATAGCCCAGACGCAGCGCAACGGTTTCAATGGGCTGATGCTCATGACGAATGTACTGAATCGCCAACCGCATCCGCAGCTCGCTTAAGTATTTTGCCGGTGTCGTACCGGTGGCCGACAAAAAGCGCTCGGCAAAAACGGATCGCGACGTGCCGGCTTCTTTCGCCAGCTCCGCCACGCTCCAGTTGACACCAGGCTGCTGGTGCATGGCATAAATCGCGCGGCTGAGGCGCGGATCGCGCAAAACCTGTACCCAGCCGGTGGCTTTGCCGCAACCCGCTTCCACCCAGCCACGCACGATGAGTGCGGCGACCACATCAGCCAGACGCGCCAGAATTCCGGCAAACCCCACCTGGCGCGTCATGGATTCGCGTTCCATTGCCGCCAGCAACGGATGGATCTCGGGCCACGTCGACATCAGGCGACTCACCATCATCACTTCTGGCATCGCTTTGATCAGCGGCTGCATCCCGCCCAGCTCAAAGTCCATACACCCGCTGAATATCACCGTCTTATCACTCTGAGGGCACGGCTCGCAGGTGATGGCACAGACAGAGTTGCAAATCGATTCACTGGGATAGGCGGAAACCGGGATCACAGTGGCGTTTTCATCAGAAAGCAGGGCGTGCGCGTTACCGTTCGGGATAAACAGCGCATCGCCACTGTTCAGAGTAAAGCGCGCGCCGCTCTCCATGCGCAGCAGCGCTGAACCCTGACTCACGAAATGAAACTGCGCTTTGCCGGCGACATAGGCAAACGACACGCCAAAGGGCGAGGTGGTTTCGATGCGACGATATTTCACACCTGAAAGCCGCATTCCGCGCAAAAGCTCGCTGATCATATCGGGTGGCTGAACGGTCATGGAGACAACTCCGGACGAATAATCAATAAGTGGAGATTATATGTCATAGATCGTCCGTGGGGAACGCCCTATGATTCGTGACAGTTGTCACATTATTTTAACGGGAGAGCAACCGATGAGTTCATGTATCGCGGCGAGTGAGGCAATCGTGCCCGCAAAACCCGCCTGGCGAGCCGTCTATTCACTGGGACTGGGGGTGTTTGGCCTGATTACGGCCGAGTTTTTACCCGCCAGTTTATTAACACCGATGGCGGCAAGTCTGGGGGTGACCGAAGGCATGGCCGGGCAGGCGGTCACGGCAACGGCGCTGGTTGCGCTGGTCACCGGTTTGCTGATAACGCCAGCGACGAAAAATATCGACCGTCGCTGGGTACTGATGTTTTTCTCGGTGCTGCAAATTATCTCCAGTCTGCTGGTGGCATTTGCGCCGACCCTAAACGTGTTGCTGTTTGGTCGTTTACTGCTGGGGATTGCCATTGGCGGTTTCTGGGCGATGTCGACGGCGACGGCGATGCGGCTGGTGCCTGCGGATAAAGTGCCAAAAGCGCTGGCGGTGATCTTCTCCAGCGTGTCGGTCGCCACCGTGGTTGCCGCGCCACTCGGGAGCTATCTCGGTAGCCTGATTGGCTGGCGCAACGTCTTTATCCTCTGCATTGTGCCGAGCATAGTGGCGCTGCTCTGGCAGCTCTGGGTGCTGCCGTCAATGAAGCCGGAGAGTAGCGGCAGCCTGGCGACGCTTCTGCGCGTGTTGCGCCGTCCGGGGATGATTGGCGGTTTACTGGCGACGGTGCTGATTTTCAGCGGACATTTTGCCTTCTTCACCTATCTGCGCCCGTTCCTCGAAACCGTTGGACAGGCCAGCGTAGAGACCATCTCCGTGATCCTGCTAGGCTTCGGGCTGGCGAATTTTGTCGGCACGTCCATTGCCGGGATGTTGCTTGCGCGGAATTTGCGCCTGACGCTGGCGCTGGTTCCTTTCGTGATGGGCATCCTGGCATTGATGATGGTGGCGTTTGGCCATCTGGCGATGCTGGACGGTCTGCTGGTGGCGCTGTGGGGATTTGCGTTTGGGCTGGTGCCCGTTGGCTGGTCGACCTGGCTTGCCACGACCGTGCCGGACGAAGCCGAAAGCGCGGGCGGGTTGCTGGTCGCCTCCATTCAGTTTGCGATTGGTGCTGGCGCGGCAGGCGGTGGGGCGATATTTGACCTCAACGGGGCCAGCGGCGTATTTGCCGGCAGCGGCCTGCTGCTGGTCTCCGCCATGGTGATTGTGCTGGCAGGCGTTCGGGTCAAACCGGTGACGGCGGAATGAGAAAACGCCCCGGAAAGGGGCGTTTAGTTCACACGGCGGGCTGTACTTTTCGGGCGTTCACCACGTTCTGCCTCGCAATGGCGACGATAATCAGCGCGCCCAGTTCCAGGAATACGACGATCCTGACCATCCCGCCGTTAACGTTTCCTGTCACGTCTTTCCTTGCGACATTTTGGCAAAGGTTAGCCATTTAAATTCTTTGTCATTTCCGGCGTTATCTCAGATCTTCATGAATTAAACAAAGACTGCGAAAATGGCGCTGGGACAGATGGGTAAAGGAACGTCTTACTATTTACATGAAGAGCAGCGCGCATTGATACGGCGTCTCTCGCAAGGCTGGCTGTGGCGCAGTGAATTCCCGACCTGGATGGTGATTGCGGGGGTTTACGGCGGTTGGTTTTCAACGCTGATTTTCTGGCAAACCCTCGGCCTTATCCCCTCCACGCTGTTGCTTATCGGGTTTACCGCCTGGTATCTGTCGCTGCAGCATGAATTGATCCACGGTCATCCTACCCGCGTGGCGTGGTTTAACCAGCTGCTGGGCACATTGCCGCTCGCCGTCTGGTATCCGTACGGGCTGTATCGTGATTCGCATCTGGCACATCATCGCCACGATCGCCTGACGGTGCCGACGGACGATCCCGAGTCGTACTATTTCACCGACGCAAGCTGGGCGCAGTTTTCACCCTGGCAGCGTAAAATCATTCATCTGCGCAACACGTTCCCGGGACGACTGCTGTTAGCGCCTCTGCTGGATATTGGTCAGACGCTGGCGAGTGCAGGGCGGGCATTTCGGGATTTACACTACCAAGCCATGGCGATGTGGCTGATGCACGCCGCACTGCTGGCGGGACTGTTTGTCTGGATGGAAGGGCGCGGATTTTCTGCGCTGTATTTTGTGCTGGGCGTAAGTTATCCGGCGCTGGCGCTGACCAAAATTCGCTCTTTTTACGAGCATCGAGCCGCAGACGATCCGCTGGCGCGTTCGGTGATTAACGAGGCATCGCTCCCCTGGCGCGTGCTGTTTCTGAATCTCAACTATCATTCTGTGCATCACGATCTCCCGGGCGTGCCCTGGTACGGCCTGAGAGACATCTATTTGCGTGATAAATCGGACTATCAGCGGCGTAACCACGCATTTGTGGTTGGCGGCTATGGCGAGTGGTTACGACATTTTTGGGCAAAAACTGTGGATGTGACGGTCCATCCCGGCGTGGAGACAAGCGAGACACATGAGTAATCTCTTTGCGTTTCCAATGTATGCCGTGAAATGCGCCGACAATGAGGCGTTAACGTTTGCCGTGCGGACGTTGCTCGCTGAACACGGTGTGGATGTGAGTCATCTTAATTGGAACGTGTCGGGGGACAATTTGGTGTCGCACTGGCGTCACCCGGATTTGTTGCTCAGCCAGACCTGCGGTTTCCCGCTGATGACGCAGCTACCGGACGTGCAGACGGTAGGGTGCTTTCATTACACCGCACCCGGCTGCGACGGGATTCATTACCGCAGTTTTTTAGTGGCGCGCGCGACGGATGCGCAACAGATGCTGGCGGATTTCAAGGGGAAACGCGTGGCGTGCAACGCGCGCGATTCGCAATCGGGCTATAACGTGTTGCTGAAAATGGTCGCGTCGCTTCACCACGACGCACCCTTTTTCGAAGATGTCGTTATCAGCGGTAGCCATCGACAATCATTGATCGAGATTACGCGCGGTGCGGCGGATATTGCGGCTATCGATTGCATCACCTGGGCACTTTTACAGCGCCACGAACCGGCGCTGATCGACGGATTGACAGTGATTGGCGAAAGCCCGCCAGCGCCAGGATTGCCGCTGATTACGGCGAAGACCACCACGCAAGAGACACTTTCCCGCATCCGGGCCGCGCTGAGTGACCTGGTGAGCGCGACAAAATACCGGCAAATTTGCGATGACATGTTCATCGGCGGATTTAGCGAGGTCACGCGCCAGCCCTATACCGTGTTGCTGGACTGGCGCGAAAGGGCGTGACCCACCTGTAAACTAGCCCATCAGAAAATAGCTTAACCCTGAAAACGCCACCATGCCGGCAAGGACGGTCGCAAACAGGCTGCGCGTGACGATGCCTGCCAGCGTGGCCGCCAGTGCGGCCAGCAGCGACAGGCTGATCCCGGAGGGTGTAAGCGCCGGTTTGCCCATCAGTTCGGCGGTGACAATCGCGGCCATAATCGCGGAGGGAATGAAACTTAGCCACTGCTGTAACATGGGCGCCAGACGGAATCGGGACAGCAGTAAAATCGGCACCGTGCGCATCAACGCCGTGACGACCGCGCAGGCCATAATTGCCAGTAAAATATTTCGCTCCATCTTATTTCTCCCCTCGGCTGAAGAGGCGCAAACCAAGCGTCGCCAGCGTGGCGGAAACGGACGCTGCTACAATCACCACCACGCTCATATCGGTATGGCTGGCCGTCAGCAACGTAATGATTACCGCTGCGGCGATGCTGAAGGATTCCAGCGCTTTTCGGCGGCTGGCAAACCAGATCATCAAGACCAGGCCGATAAACATCGACACCAGGCTGAAGCTCAACCCTTCCATTAACGACGGTGGCAGGGCAGATGCCAGCCCCGCGCCGACCACGCAGGCGAGGATCCAGTTGATCCAGGCGGCCAGATTGAGCCCCAGCATCCACGCGTAGGGCACGCTATTTTGCTGACTACCTTGCTGCACGGCGACGCCAAAGGTTTCGTCGGTGAGCAACAGCCCGCTGATGATTTTTTGCGTTGTGGTGTAGTCACGAAAGAACAGACTCATTGCGGAACTCATCAGCAGATAACGAAGATTCACCAGGAACACGCTTAAAACGACCGACGCGATTTCTGCGCCCGTCGCCCACAGGGAATAAAACAGAAACTGCGCCGAACCGGCGTACAGCGCACTTGCCATCAGGGCGGTCTGGACGGTCGTAAATCCCGACAGCGTTCCGATCGCTCCGGCGGCAAAACCGATACTCCAGTAGCCGGGGATGGTGGGCAAGCAGGCGGTGATGCCTGCGCGAAATTCCGCGCGGGCGTCGTTTCGCTGAGAAGTCTTTATATTCATCAACATCTATTTGTCTCATTTATACGTCACTGAATGATAATCTTAAGAATTGGTGAAAATCGCTATAGTAAAATCCTGCTCACTGGCAGAAATAATTCACTTCAAGGGCGAAAGGCATAGACGGAATGAGAGAATCGCGGGATGAAATCAAGCTCTGGCGCGACAAGGGCCTCCACGGCGGGATGGAGATCCTGCGGGCGTCCTGCTACGAGCACAGTTATCCGGCTCATTTCCATGATGAATTTGTTATCGCCGCCTTTGCTCGCGGGGCGCAACGCACGCGCATTTGTCGAGAGCGGGGGATCGCTGCGCCGGGGACGGTGATGATCATCGCCCCCGGCGAAGTGCATACCGGCGAAGCGGTGCAGCGCGACGAAGGCTGGGACTATTGCGCCTTTTATCCCTCGCAAGCCCTGCTGAACGGTGTGGCTGAAACGGTGCTTCGCGGCAAGGGTGAGGTCAATTTTGGTTCCGAAGGCATGCGTCACGATCCCAAACTGGCACGCAGCATGCTGCAGGCATCGGCCGTGCTGAGCGAAAGTCGCGATCCGCTGGAAAAAGAGTGCGTGATGTATCAGGTGCTGAATCTGCTGGTTGGGCGCTACGGAGAACGTTCTGTGAGCAAGGGACGGCAGGACGTTGTGCGCACGGATATCCGTCGGGCGGTCGATTTTCTGCAATGCGCCTATATGCATCCCGTTTCGGTAAAAGAGATTGCTGAGGTGGCGGGGTTAAGCGAGTTCTACTTTATGCGCACTTTTCAGAACATGACCGGGCTTTCTGTCCACCAGTATCTGACGCAGCTTCGGCTGGTGCGCGCTAAAGCGTTGCTCGCGAAAGGCGTGAGCGCTGCGCAGGTTGCCAGCGACGTGGGCTTTTTCGATCAGAGCCATTTGATTAAACATTTTCGCGCGCACTTTGGCACGACGCCGGGCGTGTTTGCCGCGGCGTCGGCGTAGCGATTAGATCGCGCGGATCTCTTTTGAGCGCAGGGTGACGGTAACCGGCACAGATTTGTAGGACGGCGTTCCGCTCTCCTTATCCAGATAATCCAGCGGGACTAACACGTTGGCTTCCGGGTAATACGCCCCGACCGTGCCGCTGGCGATGTGATACGCCACCACGGTGATATCGTCCAGACGCAGTTCGCTATCCGGCAGCGCAGTGGTAATGTCCACGCGGTCGCCATGCTCCAGCCCCAGCTGTGCCATATCTCCTTCATTCATAAACAGCACATCCCGGCGGCCAAACACCCCACGATAGCGGTCATCCAGGGCATAAATCGTGGTGTTGTACTGATCGTGACTGCGCAGCGTGACCAGCCGCAGAACGTTGTCCCCTGTGCCATTGATATTCTCATCGACGCCGTCAAACACAGAGAACATCGCTTTGCCGGTTGGGGTGGGCCAGACGCGCTCCGTTGGCGGTAACGGCATGCGAAAGCCCCCGGCGTTCTGATGCGTTCGTTGTAGCGGTCGAAGCCCGGCAACGTTTTTTCAATCAAATCACGGATCAAATCGTAATTCGTCACCAGCTCCTGCCAGGCGACACTGCTGTTTGGAAGCGTAGCTTGAGCCATTCCCGCCACAATTGCCGGTTCAGAGAGCAGATGAGGCGATGCGGGCTTGAGCTTGCCTGAGGAGGCGTGAACCATCGACATGGAGTCTTCAACGGTGATGGACTGTTTGCCGGTCTGCTGCATATCCAGCTCCGTACGTCCCAGGCAGGGGAAAATAAATGTCTCTTTGGCGGTCAGCAGATGCGTGCGGTTCAGCTTGGTGCCGACATGGACGCTCAAATCCAGCGTGCGCATAGCCGGGAAAACGCGCTCGTGCTCGGGCATCGCCACGGCAAAGTTACCGCCCAGGCAGATCAAAGCTTTTGCTTGCCCGGCGATCATGGCCTGCGTGGTTTGCACCGCATCATGCCCGTGTTTAGACGGCGGCGTAAAACCGAAGACCTCTTCAATCCGCGACAAAAAGGCGGCGGAGGGCTTTTCGGTGATGCCCACCGTGCGGTTGCCTTGCACGTTTGAATGGCCGCGCAGGGGGCAAATTCCGGCGCCTGGCTTGCCGATATTGCCGCGCATCAGCAACAAATCGGCGATCAGCCGCACGTTAGACGTGCCTTTGTTGTGCTGGGTGATCCCCATACCATAGGTGATGATGGTGGCATTCGATTTGGCATACGCAACTGCGACGGTTTCCAGATCGGCTCGGGTAAGACCCGATTCGCGCTCAATGGCTTCCCATGGGGTAGCGGTAATGTCAGCGGAAAAGGCGTCAAAACCTTGTGTGTGTTGAGCAATAAACTCGTTGTCCAGCACATTGCCTTGTTGAGCCTCAAGCGCCAGCAGATGCTTCGCGATACCTTTCAGTGCGGCGGCGTCGCCTCCGGCTTTAACCTGAAAATAGGTCGACGCAATATCCGTTGAGCCGTAGGTTGCCATCTCGATAACGCTTTGCGGATCGGCAAACCGTTCCAGCGCTCTTTCACGCATCGGGTTGAGGACGATAATCGGCACTCCGCGACGGGCCAGCTCATGCAGCGTGCCCATCATGCGCGGATGGTTAGTCCCGGGGTTGTGGCCAATCGAAATGACCAGCTCGGTGTTATCAAAATCATCCAGCGAAACCGTGCCTTTACCAATGCCGATTGAGCGAGGCAAACCTACGCTGGTGGCTTCATGGCACATATTGGAACAATCAGGAAAATTATTGGTGCCCAGCTCGCGTGCAAAAAGCTGAAACAGATACGCGGCTTCATTGGATGCGCGACCAGAGGTGTAAAACTCGACGGCGTCGGCAGGGAGATCGCGCAATACTTCGCCGATGCGGGCGAAGGCGTGTTCCCATTCCACCGGGCGAAATGTATCGCTCTCTTGATGATACTCAAGCGGGTGCGTGAGACGACCATAGCCTTCCAGTTCAAAGTCACTTTTTGCCAGCAGTGACGTAACGGTATTTTCGGCAAAAAAAGCCGGCGTGACGCGCTTGTTGGTAGCTTCCCACGTCACGGCTTTGGCCCCGTTTTCGCAGAACTGGAACGTTGATTTGTGTTCTTTATCCGGCCACGCACAGCCTGGGCAGTCAAATCCATCAGGCTGGTTGGTATTGAGTAACGTGGCGGGTGCTTCGAAGGTATCCATTTGCGTGCGTACGGCAATGGCGGTGGCTTTTAAGGCCCCCCATCCGCCGGCTGGGCCGTCATAGTGTCGGATTCCGGGTACTGAGCGTCGTGTGTTATTCATGGGAACTCCTGACTATGCGGATTGAAAGCGGCTTCATTTACGTTTTAAGCCGATTATTAGCTAATCTTAGAAGATTTTTGTTAATGATAATTCAACGAATTAGTAACAGTATTTTATCTTTATCATGATAAACCTTTCGTCTCGCGCAATAAAAATGTCGGCAAAATACAGAGAGGGAAAGGGATGAAAACGTCAATTGCGAGCGTCGTGGCAGATCTGCCGCAAATCTGGCAGTCGCGCATTTTGGGCGCGGTAGGAAATGCCAGAATCAAAGTCATTAAAATGGGCGGAGAGGGCATTCCCTGGGAAGTACACAATGATTTTGAAGAGATGCTGCTGGTGCTTGACGGTGAGCTGCCGCTGGTGATTGAGGAACAGCATTTTACGCTCGCTGCGGGTGAGTTTTGCTTTGTACCGAAGGGGGCGAATCACCATGTGCCGCCGGGGAGCTTTGGCACGTTGCTGCTGGTGGATTTGGGTGAGTGACAGCGGTATAAATTTTTGGATAAAAAAATCCACGCCAAAGCGTGGATTTAAATGTTTCAGGCAGTTTTCACGGGTTCCCAAAACCCCGTGAAAAAGCGGAAAGCGTTAGACGTTGAACAGGAAGTTCATCACATCGCCATCTTTCACGATGTAGTCTTTACCTTCAGCGCGCATTTTGCCGGCTTCTTTCGCGCCTTGCTCACCCTTGTAGGCGATGAAATCTTCAAACGCGATGGTTTGAGCGCGGATAAAGCCTTTTTCGAAATCGGTATGGATCTTACCGGCGGCCTGTGGAGCGGTAGCGCCAACCGGGATCGTCCATGCGCGGACCTCTTTCACGCCTGCGGTGAAGTAGGTTTGCAGATTCAGCAGCTCGTAGCCTGCGCGAATCACGCGGTTCAGGCCCGGCTCTTCAATGCCGAGCTCGGCCATGAACTCTTCGCGATCGGCGTCGTCAAGTTCAGCAATGTCAGACTCAACGGCAGCACACACCGCCACAACCACAGACCCTTCGCCAGCGGCGATTTCGCGCACTTTGTCGAGGTACGGGTTGTTTTCAAAACCGTCTTCGTTAACGTTAGCGATATACATGGTTGGCTTGAGCGTCAGGAAGCTCAGGTATTTGATCGCCGCTTTGTCTTCTTCGGTCAGCGCCAGGGAACGCAGCATACCCGCGTTTTCGAGCTGAGGCAGACATTTTTCCAGCGCCGCCAGTTCCGCTTTCGCGTCTTTATCACCGCCTTTAGCGCGTTTCTGCACGCGATGAATCGCGCGCTCGCAGGTGTCCAGGTCAGACAGCGCCAGCTCGGTGTTGATCACGTCGATATCGTCAGCCGGATCCACTTTATTATTCACGTGGATGATGTTGTCGTTTTCGAAGCAGCGAACCACGTGACCGATCGCTTCGGTTTCACGGATGTTTGTCAGGAACTGGTTGCCCAGGCCTTCGCCTTTGGACGCGCCTTTAACCAGACCAGCGATGTCCACGAATTCCATGGTCGTCGGCAGAATACGCTGCGGCTTAACAATTTCCGCGAGCTGGTCCAGACGAGGATCGGGCATCGGCACAACACCGGTGTTTGGCTCGATGGTACAGAACGGGAAGTTTGCTGCTTCGATGCCCGCTTTGGTGAGCGCGTTAAACAGGGTGGATTTGCCAACGTTTGGCAGGCCAACGATACCGCATTTAAATCCCATCTTTAAATCACCTTAATGTCTTGATATTCAACCCGTTAGCATTAACCGATTGAAGAAAAGTAAATAACTTTGCCTATTATACACGTAACCTGCGTCACGCGCGGTAAAAAAGCCTGAACGTCGGGATTATTGCGCTCTGAAAGCATGCAGGCGATTGGTCGCTTTGGTTAAGCCATCCTGCAACCAGATTTCAGTACAGCGCGCCGCTTCGTCTACTGCTTCGTCGATGAGCTTCTGTTCCGAACTCGGCGGTTTGCCTAACACAAAACCCACAACTTTATTTTTATCACCTGGATGACCAATTCCTACGCGTAAGCGATGAAAGTTTGGGTTATTACCAAGCTTGCTGATGATGTCCTTCAGGCCATTGTGCCCGCCGTGCCCGCCGCCCAGTTTAAATTTCGCCACGCCTGGCGGTAAGTCGAGTTCATCGTGAGCGACCAGAATTTCATCCGGATTAATGCGATAAAATGTCGCCATCGCGGCCACCGCTTTGCCGCTTAAATTCATGAACGTCGTTGGAACCAGCAAGCGCACATCTGCACCCGCCATGTTGATGCGCGAGGTATAGCCAAAGAATTTTGGCTCCTCACGCAGGGGAGCACGCAACCGCTCAGCCAGTAAATCAACATACCAGGCACCGGCGTTATGGCGGGTTGCCGCGTATTCCGCACCGGGGTTGGCAAGGCCGACAATCAATTTAATCGTCACGTTTCAATTCCTAAAGGTTCCAGATTTGGCGCGTAGTTTACTGTTTGCCGCGCCGATTGACAAAATTCTGCGAAAGGAAGGGGTATTTGCGAATAATGACGCAGTTGAATCATTAGAATTTCATGTTGTTCAGACGCTTATTTGTAAACTTTTGTTGTGACGAGAGTCATTAATGTGATCATTCACGCAACTCATAAAAGGGGTGGTGTCTATACTTTACACACAAGGATTAGGGACATTTTCCCTGCAACCCAGGCTGCGGAGGTGATATATGAAACGCAAAAACGCTTCACGACTCGGTAATGTGCTAATGGGATTGGGCCTGTTCGTGATGGTAGCAGGCGTGGGTTATTCAATTTTAAACCAATTGCCTCAGATTGACCTGCCGCAATATTTCGCCCATGGTGCGATTCTTAGCATCTTCGTTGGGGCGGTTTTGTGGCTTGCAGGCGCACGCGTGAGCGGTCATGAACAGGTGAGCGACAGATATTGGTGGGTGCGTCACTATGATAAACGCTGCCGGCCGCGACCAGCACAAGCACAGCTGACGCGCTATGTGAATAAAAAAACGGCTCCCGAGAGCCGTTTTTTTATGTCTGAAGGAGAGTATTACCGCCCGACAGCGGTATCAGGAGAGATCCGCTAATGCCGCCTCGCGGTTGGGATAAAAGGCCAGCCGTCCAGGGATCGGATGCACAGCGGCACGCGCCATCGTGCGCAGTGGCTGGAATTCCAGATTACTGACGCGCAGCTCGCAGCCGTCCGGTAGACGATCGACAAAACGCTGGAAGGCATCCAGACCACCCGCATCGAGTACCGGAACCGCATCCCACTTCAACACCACAATGCGTTTACCCTGAATTCGGGATTCCAGATCGCTAAACAGACCTTCTGCCGCCGCAAAAAACAGTGGGCCAATGACGCGCAGAACCAGTACATCCTCAGGGACATCAACATTGACTGGGGCCAGCCGCGTCATCTGCGCAATGCGACGCATGAACAACAGCGATGCCAGCACGATCCCCACGCTAATGGCGATCACCATATCAAACAACACTGTCAGCGACATGCAGATGAGCATCACAATAATGTCGTCTTTTGGCGCACGGCGCAGCAGATGCACCACTTTATGCGCCTCGCTCATGTTCCATGCGACCATCAACAGCAGGGCAGCCATTGCGGACAGTGGTAGCCATGACAGCAAGGGTGCCAGAGCCAGCAGTGCGAGGATAACCAGCAGCGCGTGAATAATTGCGGAAACCGGTGACGTGGCCCCAGCGCGCACGTTAGCGGCAGAGCGCGCAATTGCAGCCGTCGCGGTAATACCGCCGAAGAACGGGGCGATAATGTTGCCTAATCCCTGTCCAACCAGTTCGCCATTGGCATTGTGCTTGGTGCCGGTCATGCCATCAAGGACAACGGCGCAGAGGAGCGATTCTATCGCACCCAACATCGCCATAGAGAACGCGGCGGGAAGCAGCGCGCGCAACGAATCCCAGCTCAGAGTAAAGCTGGAACCCGGCAGATCCCACGGCAGCACAAGCTGCGGCAGCAACTGTGGGATGCCGCTACCCTGAGAGCCATCCGCCAGAATATAGTGGAACTGCGAGCCGATGGTGGCAACGTGCCCACCCAGCAAATTGACCGCCCCCATGACTGCACAACCCAATAATAGCGCGGGTAAATGGCCCGGCAAACGAATGCCCAGCCGCGGCCAGAGAATTAATGTCCCCAGCGTGACGATACCAATCGCGGCATCACCCAGATTAGCCGTAGGGAGTGCCATAAACAACGCCCCGACTTTTTGCAGATAGTGTTCAGGGACGTGCGCGAGCTGCAAACCCAGGAAATCCTTAATTTGCATGGTTCCGATGGTAATGCCGATCCCGGAGGTAAAGCCTAGCGTCACGGAAAGCGGAATGTACTCAATCAGTCTGCCAAAACGTGCCAGCCCAAACAGGATCAAAAAGACGCCGGACATCAGCGTGGCAACCAGTAAACCCCCTAGTCCAAACTGCTGTGAGACGGGATAGAGGATCACCACAAAGGCGGCGGTCGGGCCAGATACGCTGAAACGCGACCCGCCGGTAAGGGCAATCACAATGCCGGCAACGGCTGAAGTATAAAGGCCGTACTGCGGGGCAACGCCGCTGGCAATAGCCAGCGCCATTGCCAGCGGGATGGCGATGATCCCGACGGTGATACCGGCAATCAGATCGCGGATAAATCGCGATGAGGTGTATTTCTCTTTCCAGCAGGCGTCGATGAGGGCGCGAAAGGGCAGAACATGTGAGGGGACAATATTTTTCACAATTATCTTTCATCCGAGAGCGCATCATCTGTCATGTGAATGGCAGGTGAAGTTGGCATTGATCATACAAATGAATATTCCAGACAAAAAAACCCGCCGCAGCGGGTTTTTGCGCTGGGTTCGATTAATGCTCGAACATAGCAGAGATGGATTCTTCGTTGCTGATACGACGAATCGCTTCGGCCAACATTCCGGACAGGGTCAGAGTACGCACGTTTGGCAGCGCCTTGATCTCTTCACTGAGTGGAATGGTATCGCAAACCACAACTTCGTCGATCACGGAGTTGCGCAGGTTATTGACCGCATTACCCGAGAAAATCGGGTGAGTTGCGTATGCAAACACACGTTTAGCACCACGTTCTTTCAGTGCTTCGGCGGCTTTACACAGCGTGCCGCCGGTATCGATCATGTCATCAACCAGAACGCAGTCACGGCCAGCAACATCACCGATGATGTGCATCACCTGAGAAACGTTAGCGCGCGGACGGCGTTTATCGATGATAGCCATGTCGGTATCGTTGAGCAGTTTTGCAATTGCACGCGCGCGAACTACGCCACCGATATCCGGGGAAACCACAATTGGGTTGTCCAGATTCAGCTGCAGCATATCTTCGAGCAGGATTGGGCTACCGAATACGTTATCAACCGGAACGTCGAAGAAGCCCTGGATCTGTTCTGCGTGCAGGTCAACGGTCAGAACGCGGTCAACACCAACGCTCGACAGGAAGTCAGCAACAACTTTAGCGGTAATGGGAACACGCGCTGAACGGACGCGACGGTCCTGGCGGGCATAACCAAAGTAAGGAATAACAGCCGTGATACGGCCTGCAGAAGCACGGCGCAGGGCATCGACCATAACAACCAATTCCATCAGGTTGTCGTTAGTTGGAGCACAGGTGGACTGGATGATGAAAATATCACCACCGCGTACATTTTCGTTAATTTGTACGCTGACTTCGCCGTCGCTAAAGCGACCTACAGCGGCGTCGCCGAGGGAAGTGTACAGGCGGTTGGCAATACGTTGTGCTAGTTCCGGGGTGGCGTTACCAGCAAAAAGCTTCATATCAGGCACGAGAAGAACCTCAGGCATGCGTCCAATGGTGGATAACTTTCGCCACAAACTGTGCGGGCCAGGCGAACGCTATCCAGGCGGTGTATTAAAGAGCGCGATGCAACGTCTGGAACAGGGTGACGTTGTCACCGAAACTCAGTCTGCGCCAGAATGGTCTGCTGTAGGGGGGACGTGTTCATCCCACGTGCTACAAAACCATGCAGCCATTCCGGAGCTTGCTCTAGCACCTGACGAGCGGCGGATTCGGTGTCAAATTCAGCAAAAACACACGAACCTGTGCCAGTCAGGCGCGACGGCGCATATTCTAACAGCCAGGAAAGCGCCGCATCAACCTTACGAAAACGTTTTCTTGCGATAACCTCGCAATCGTTGCCGAATTCACATTTTAGTAACGTCTCTATTGACCGCACAGGCGTGTTTCTCGGCAAATCCGGATCGTTAAAAATAACCGGAGTTGGAATACTCACGTCAGGGTGTGCGACAAGATACCATTTTTCCGGCGGATCGACGGGGGTAATAATCTCGCCAACGCCTTCGGCAAAGGCTGCATGACCGCGAACGAATACCGGCACATCGGCACCCAGCGTCAGCCCGAGCGTTGCCAGCTCATCCTGCGAAAATCCGCAGCCCCATAGATGATTCAGCACGACCAGCACCGTGGCCGCATTTGACGACCCGCCACCCAGACCACCGCCCATAGGCAGACGTTTTTCGACGCCAATATCGGCACCATAATGCTCAGGCAACCGCCCTGAATTTGCCGCCGCTTTTATTAAGAGCCGCGCAGCGCGCACGATCAGGTTGTCTTCGCTGGCGACGCCATCAACCGGCGTCAGCAAATGGATTTCGCCGTCCTGACGCGGTTCAATGGAGATCGTGTCGCCATAATCAACAAACTGAAACAGCGTCTGCAGTGTGTGATATCCGTCAGCACGCTGGCCGGTAATGTACAAAAACAGGTTCAGTTTTGCCGGGGAGGGCCATTGGGTCATCATTTAACGATCCAGTTGTCCATTTTCAGCTTGATGCGCTGCCCGCCTTCGGTCAGTTCCATACTGGATGGCAGCGCGGGTTTACTGGCACTGTCATAACCGCCGTACACCACTTTCCAGGTTTTACCGTTCTGGCTGTAGTTGATTTGGCTAAGACGATACTGATCGTCAAGTTTGTAATCCGTCGCATCGCCCGGGAGGCCCAGGATCCATTGACGCAGGCTGTTGATAGGAATCGGCATTCCCGTCAACTTGCCAATCATCTCTTCGGCATCGGTGCCGGTGTACTGCTGGCCTTTATTATCGGTAATTTGTGCTTCACCCGGCTGTGCTTTGAGTTCTAACTCGGTGCTTCCCAACGGGTTCAGCAGAAGCAGACGATAACGATCCTGTCCGGTTTGTTGCCAGAAAAAGCGTGCGTACACTTTTTGCTGGTCGGAGAGATAAGCGAAAGCGCCGCGGGTCTGGTACTGGCTTAGGTTGCGCACTTCCTGCTGATGCTGACGCCACTGCGGTGCGTCAGGGCTTTTGCCGGGGCCCTTGGGGGGAGTAATCGAGCAAGCAGAGAGGACCAGTGCCGCCAGCGGTAACAAACGAGTCAATCGGGCCATAGTAGTGACAAATCCTTGAGATGCGTTGCAGTTATAACCCTTAATGCTAGCGTCCGGCGGTGGCAGCGTCTACGTTCATATTGTCTTAAATCATGAAATTAGCGGGTGAGGCCTATTACTCCGAAAGGGGGCAGTCTCTTTTATTGATCTCGCGCATCAGGTATGATGCGTCCTGCTAACCTTATTAACGCTGGTACTACTCCCGCTCACATGACCCTTTTAGCACTCGGCATCAACCACAAAACGGCCCCTGTTGCGTTGCGAGAACGTGTTACGTTTTCGCCGGATACGCTCGACCAGGCGCTGGACAGCCTGCTTGCGCAACCGATGGTGCAGGGCGGCGTGGTGCTCTCGACGTGTAACCGTACTGAGCTATACCTGAGCGTTGAAGAACAGGATAACCTCCACGAAGCGCTGATTCGCTGGTTATGCGAATACCATAATCTGAACGAAGACGAGCTGCGTGCCAGCGTGTACTGGCATCAGGATAACGATGCGGTCAGTCATCTCATGCGCGTCGCCAGCGGTCTTGACTCACTGGTGCTCGGCGAGCCGCAAATTCTGGGTCAGGTGAAAAAAGCCTTTGCGGATTCTCAGAAAGGCCATTTAAAAGCCAGCGATTTGGAACGCATGTTCCAGAAATCCTTCTCCGTCGCCAAGCGAGTGCGAACCGAAACCGACATTGGTGCCAGTGCGGTTTCGGTTGCTTTCGCTGCCTGTACGCTTGCGCGTCAGATCTTCGAATCCCTCTCAACCGTTACCGTGCTGCTCGTTGGCGCAGGGGAGACGATTGAGCTGGTGGCGCGTCATCTGCGTGAGCACAAGGTCAAGCATATGATCATCGCCAACCGTACGCGGGAACGCGCGCAGGTTCTGGCGGATGAAGTGGGCGCAGAAGTTATCGCGCTAAGCGATATTGATGAACGCCTGAAAGACGCTGACATTATTATCAGTTCAACCGCCAGCCCGCTGCCGATCATCGGTAAAGGGATGGTGGAACGTGCGCTCAAATCGCGCCGTAACCAGCCGATGCTGCTGGTGGACATCGCCGTCCCGCGTGATGTCGAGCCGGAAGTGGGCAAGCTGGCGAACGCCTATCTGTATAGCGTTGACGATCTGCAAAGCATCATTTCGCACAACCTTGCGCAACGCAAAGCGGCCGCTGTTCAGGCCGAAACCATCGTTGAGCAGGAATCGGGCGAATTTATGGCCTGGCTGCGTGCGCAAAGCGCCAGCGAGACCATCCGTGAGTATCGCGGTCAGGCGGAGCTTGTGCGCGACGATCTGACGGCCAAAGCGATGGCGGCCCTCGAACAGGGTGGCGATCCGCAGGTAATTATGCAGGACCTGGCGTGGAAACTGACCAACCGGTTAATTCATGCTCCAACCAAATCACTTCAACAGGCTGCCCGTAACGGGGATGATGAACGCCTGACTATTCTGCGCAACAGCCTCGGGCTGGAATAGCGCCACACACCCATTTTCTATTACAAGGTGCATTTTACGCCTATGAAGCCCTCTATCGTCGCCAAACTGGAAGCTCTGCACGAGCGCCACGAAGAAGTTCAGGCCTTGCTCGGCGATGCCGCGACTATTGCAGATCAGGATCGTTTTCGCGCGCTGTCGCGTGAATATGCGCAGCTAAGCGATGTTTCGCGCTGCTTTACCGACTGGCAGCAGGTTCAGGAAGATATTGAAACCGCGCAGATGATGCTCGACGATCCTGAAATGCGCGAGATGGCGCAAGAAGAGCTGCAGGAAGCCAAAGCCCGTGCAGAAGAGATGGAGCAACAGCTTCAGGTTCTGCTGCTGCCGAAAGATCCCGATGACGAGCGCAACGCGTTTGTCGAAGTCCGCGCCGGTACAGGCGGGGATGAAGCCGCGCTGTTCGCCGGCGATCTGTTCCGCATGTACAGCCGTTACGCAGAATCGCGTCGCTGGCGTGTCGAAATCATGAGCGCCAACGAAGGCGAGCATGGCGGATATAAAGAAGTGATCGCTAAAATCAGCGGTGAAGGCGTTTATGGTCGTCTGAAGTTTGAATCCGGCGGACACCGCGTACAGCGCGTTCCGGCCACGGAATCACAGGGCCGTATCCACACCTCCGCCTGTACCGTTGCAGTGATGCCGGAAGTGCCCGAAGCTGAACTGCCGGATATTAATCCAGGCGATTTGCGTATCGACACCTTCCGTTCATCCGGCGCGGGCGGTCAGCACGTTAACACCACCGACTCTGCTATCCGTATTACCCACTTGCCGACCGGGATTGTGGTGGAATGTCAGGACGAGCGCTCCCAGCACAAAAACAAAGCCAAAGCACTGTCGGTATTGGGGTCGCGTATTCGCGCGGCAGAAATTGCCAAACGTCAGCAGGCCGAAGCCTCAACCCGTCGTAACCTGTTGGGCAGCGGCGATCGTAGCGACCGTAACCGCACCTACAACTTCCCGCAGGGGCGCGTGACCGACCACCGTATCAACCTGACCATTTACCGTCTGGACGAAACCATGGAAGGCAAACTTGATTCGCTGATTGAGCCCATCGTGCAGGAATATCAGGCCGATCAGCTGGCGGCACTGGCAGATCAAGACTAATGGATTTTCAGCACTGGTTACGCGTTGCGATCGCCGAGCTTAGCGAAAGCGAAAGCCCGCGGCGTGACGCTGAAATCTTGCTGGAACATGTTACCGGCAAAGCGCGGACCTTTATTCTGGCATTTGGTGAAACGGCGTTGACGGCGGATCAGCATGCGCAGCTTTCCGCTCTGTTGTCGCGTCGCAAAGCGGGTGAACCCGTTGCGCACCTGACGGGAGAACGCGAATTTTGGTCGCTGCCGCTGTATGTTTCTGCGGCCACGCTGATCCCGCGCCCGGATACCGAATGTCTGGTTGAACACGCGCTTGCGCGTCTTCCCGCAACGGCCTGCCGGATCCTCGATTTAGGGACTGGAACCGGTGCGATAGCGCTGGCGCTGGCGAGCGAGCGTCCGGATTGTCAGGTCACTGCCGTTGACGTGATGCCCGATGCCGTCGCGCTCGCGTTGCGTAACGCGGCGCGTCTCGGTTTCAACAACGTTAAGATCCAACAAAGCAGTTGGTTTGACGCGCTCGTCGGCCAGCAGTTTGACATGATTGTCAGCAATCCGCCGTATATTGATGAATGCGATCCCCATCTGTCGCAGGGCGATGTACGCTTTGAACCGCTCACGGCGTTAGTGGCGGCAGATGAAGGCTTAGCGGATATTGCGCATATTGTGACGGTGTCACGTCAGTACCTTACCGCTGGCGGCTGGCTGTTGATTGAACACGGCTGGACACAGGCCGAGGCGGTACGCGCGCTGTTTACTCAGGCAGGTTATGAACGGGTCGAAACCTGTCAGGACTACGGTGGCAATGACCGTTTAACGCTGGGCAAAATGGCATGAGTATGTTCAGCGTTCTGATTTATGCGCATATTGCCGCCGTTACGCTAACCATCAGCTTTTTCGTGCTGCGTTACTGGTGGCGCTACAGCAACAATTCACTCATTGACGCCCGATGGGTGCGCGTGGTGCCCCACTGTATCGACACGGTGCTGTTCCTTTCTGGCGCGGGTTTGATGTGGGTCACGGGCTATCTGCCATTTACTGATAAAGGCACATGGCTGACTGAGAAGCTGTTTGGCGTTATCATCTACATCGTTTTGGGTTTTATCGCGCTTGGGCGTCGTCGTCCGCGCAGCCAGCAGGCCGGATTTATTGCCTTTCTGCTGGGGCTGGTGGTGCTGTACATCATCATTAAACTCGCCACCACAAGAATACCGTTACTGGGGTAAGTCATGAAGTCCTTAGCCGATTTCGAATTTAATAAAGTCCCGCTTTGCGATGGGATGGTCCTGATATCGGAGATGATCCGCGACGATTTCACATCAGAGTGGGTCTACGATGAACTGGAAAGCCTGGTGAGCCTGGCGCGTGAAGAGATTACTCAGGCGCGTTCTCAGGAGTGGCAACTGGAAAAACTGATCGAGCTGTTTTACGGCGAATGGGGCTTTTGCGACACGCGTGGCGTGTACCGCCTTTCCGATGCGCTTTGGCTGGATGAGGTACTGAAACACCGTCAGGGCAGCGCAGTGGCCTTAGGGGCTGTTCTGCTGTGGGTCGCGAACCGTCTGGATATTCCGCTGGTTCCGGTTATCTTCCCGACGCAGCTGATTTTGCGCGCGGAATCGCTGGACGGTGAGATGTGGTTAATCAACCCGTTCAACGGCGACACGCTTGACGAACACACGCTGGATGTCTGGCTGAAAGGCAATATCAGCCCGGTTGCTGAGCTTTTCAATGAAGATCTCGATGAGGCTGACAACGCTGAAGTCGTTCGCAAGCTGCTTGATACGTTGAAATCTGCGCTCATGGAAGAACGGCAGATGGAACTGGCATTACGCGCCAGCGAGGTGCTGCTTCAGTTCAATCCGGAAGATCCGTATGAGATCCGCGATCGCGGGCTTATCTACGCACAGCTGGATTGCGATCACGTTGCGCTGACGGATTTGAACTACTTCGTTGAGCAGTGCCCGGAAGACCCGATAAGCGAAATGATTCGCGCGCAGATCAATTCGATCGCGCATAAACACATTACACTGCATTAATCTTAATTCCGATTCACACCTGAATAAGGCGATCCTATGAAACAAAAAGTGGTTAGCATTGGTGATATCAACGTGGCAAACGACCTGCCGTTCGTGCTGTTTGGCGGTATGAACGTTCTGGAATCCCGTGACCTCGCGATGCGCATCTGCGAACACTACGTGACCGTAACTCAGAAACTGGGTATCCCGTATGTGTTTAAAGCCTCTTTTGACAAAGCCAACCGCTCCTCTATCAACTCTTACCGTGGCCCAGGCCTGGAAGAGGGGATGAAGATTTTCCAGGAGCTGAAACAGACGTTTGGCGTGAAAGTGATCACCGATGTACATGAAGCGTCACAGGCTCAGCCTGTCGCGGAAGTGGTTGATGTGATTCAGCTTCCGGCATTCCTCGCGCGCCAGACCGATCTGGTGGAAGCGATGGCGAAAACCGGCGCGGTGATCAACGTTAAAAAACCACAGTTCGTCAGCCCAGGCCAGATGGGTAACATCGTTGATAAGTTTATCGAAGGTGGCAACGACCAAATTATCCTGTGTGATCGTGGCGCTAACTTTGGCTACGACAACCTGGTTGTGGACATGCTGGGCTTCAGCGTGATGAAGAAAGTCTCCAACAACTCACCGGTAATCTTTGACGTAACGCACGCCCTGCAATGCCGCGACCCGTTTGGCGCAGCATCCAGCGGTCGTCGTGGTCAGGTGACTGAACTGGCACGTGCGGGCATGGCAACGGGTATCGCCGGCCTGTTCATCGAAGCGCACCCGGATCCAGCCAACGCGAAATGCGACGGCCCGTCCGCGCTGCCGCTGGATAAGCTGGAACCGTTCCTGAAGCAAATCAAAGCGATTGACGATCTGGTTAAAAGCTTCGACGAGCTGGATACCAGCAACTAACGCGTCCCGCGATACAAAGCAAAACGGCAACCCCAGGGTTGCCGTTTTTCGTTTGAAGCTATCAGTCTCAGGCGAAGATTGTCATCAGATAAGCGATAAACAGCGCCATATGTGCTGCACCGTTGAGCACGTTCGTACGTCCGGTAGAGAACGAAATCTGACACAGTAACAATGACGCCACCATGACAATCATTTCTGGCGCACCCAGCGCAAACTGCAGCTCATTGCCGGTCATAAAGGCAATCATTGTCACGACAGGAACGGTCAATGAAATCGTTGCCAGCACAGAGCCAAAGAACAAATTCATTGCGCGCTGAACCTGGTTGCTCAGTACCGCTTTCAGTGCACCCAACCCTTCTGGCGAGAGAATTAACAGGGCTACCAGGAAGCCGGTAAACGCAACAGGCGCATTCAATTCGGTCAACAGCGTTTCAAGCGGATTGGCATTCATCTTGGTCACGGCAATCACCGCAATCAGATGCACGATCAGCCAAACGGTGTGCCACAGGCTGCTATGCGCGGAGGGCTTACCGTGATGCGGGTCATCGCCGTCATCTTCATGCTCGTAGACGAACAGGCTTTGGTGCGTTTTGGTCTGAATCAGCAGGAACACGCCGTACATGGCGGCAGAGATGAGCGCGACCAGCAGGGCCTGACCGGAGGTGAAATTCGCACCCGGCAGTGCCATTGGAAATACCAGAACGATAATTGCCAGCGGAAACAGGGCAATCAGATACTGTTTAATTCCAAACAAATTCACGTACTGGGTCGCAAATTTTTGTCCGCCCAGCAATAACGAAAAGCCCACCAGACCGCCGGTCACAATCATAATGATGGAGTAAAGCGTATCGCGCATCAGCGTTGGCGCGGCGTCGCCGGTCGCCATTAATGCGGAAATTAAACTGACTTCGAGGATAACGACGGAAAGGCTTAAAATCAGCGAGCCGTAAGGCTCTCCAAGACGGTGTGCCAGAACATCGGCGTGTCGTACTACGCTAAAGGCGCTAAACAAAATACCTACCAGAGCAAGAGCATTAATCCCGACGACCACTGGCAATGACTGACTGCTTCCTAAGAAGAAGAGCACAGCCAGTGCCACGACCGGGAAAATGAGTGACGTCTCCTTGTGGCGGGTTTTTACCGCCTCCTGTGTTGTTGTCATGCGATTCTCCGTCAATGCAGATGATTGTAATTATAGAGTGAAATTCAAGCCCACTAAACTAACAGAAAACGGGTAAATTCCTGCGAATTTTTACCTAATTTTACGACATGAGGATATTTTTTGCCTAAGTGCTCATAATGGTGCATTTATTGAAAATACATCCTAATTAACAGCATATTAAGATGTTGTATTTAACACGAATGTCATATTGCTGGCAGGGTTGCACACTATCGACCACACTTATTATTTTCGTGAAAAGAGAGGTTAGCGATGCCTTATAAATCGAAAAGTGATTTACCCGATAGCGTACAGCATGTGCTGCCACCGCATGCGCAGGATATTTACAAAGAAGCGTTTAACAGTGCCTGGGATCAATACAAAGACAAAGACGATCGCCGGGACGATGCCAGCCGCGAAGAGACCGCGCATCGCGTTGCCTGGGCTGCGGTTAAACATGATTATGAAAAAGGTGAGGATGATAAATGGCACAAAAAGAGATAGTGGCCACATGATGAGCCACCTCTGTTTGGACATTTCTGGCTGTTGAACTTCCGTTGTATTGCATCCGGCCCGTTATTTGCTTATCGTTTATTAACTGCTGTCAAAATGAGCAGTCAATACAATGCCGGGAAGGCGCTAACAGTTGTCGCAAGGAAGCAAGCAGTGGCGGAGGTGTAAGGTGTTAACGCGTGATTTCTTGTTGAACGCAGATTGTAAAACGGCATTTGGTGACATAGAAGAATCGCTTCTCTGGTCAGCCGAACAGCGCGCAGCGTCGCTTGCGGCGACGATGGCCTGCCGTCCTGATAATGGCCCGGTCTGGATATTTGGCTATGGCTCGCTGATGTGGAACCCCGCGCTGGAGTACCGGGAATCCGCAACGGGTACGCTACCCGGCTGGCATCGCGCGTTTTGTTTGCGCCTGACGGCTGGACGCGGCAGTGCCTGTCAGCCAGGCCGGATGCTTGCACTGAAAGAGGGCGGGCGCACCACGGGCGTGGCCTACCGTTTGCCGGACGACACGCTGGAAGACGAGCTGACCCCTGTTGTGGAAGCGCGAGATGATCACCGGCTGCTATATGCCGAGCTGGTGCAAGCTGCAACTTGACGACGGACGCACCGTCAATGCGCTGGTGTTTATCATGGACCCGCGTCATGCGCTGTACGAAGCCGACACGCGCACACAGGTGATTGCGCCGTTGATTGCCGCGGCCAGTGGCCCGCTGGGCACCAACGCAGAGTATGTATTCTCGCTTGATCAAGAGCTGGCACGGTTGGGAATGAAAGATGACTGCCTGAACGAACTGGTGTCGAAAATCAAAACGTTGTTGGACGGAGAATCTCACGAAGCGTCGTTACGCCCAGGGTTCGCCTGATAAAAAAAGCCCGGTTGCGTTAAGCATCCGGGCCATATCCTTCACTATCAAGCTATCAAGCTATCAAGCTATCAAGCTATCAAGCTATCAAGCTGTCAAGCTGCAACGTAACTTACGGAATGCTCAAGAGACTGGCTGTGACTGTCGATCAACACATCCCATGTGCCGGTATAAGGCACCGTTAGCCACGCATTGTCTTTATTCTGCACGCTTAAAATATCCGCCTGCGACGACTTCTGTGCTTTTGTGCTCATCAAATGAATATGGCAGCGCTCTGAGCAACGCACCACGACTGTATCCCCGCCAAACAGTTTCAAACTTGTTTTTACCAGTGCCATTATTTACCCCGTAGTCCGAAAACAACGCTCTCCCTGCGGTTAATCCTGAGCGTGATGTTGTTCACAATTCACTCATGGCATAACACCAAAGGGGAAGGGTCGGGATGCTGATTTTGATCAAAAAATGGCATAACGATTAAACAAAAATGACAAAATGCCTGAAAGGGATTAGCTGGCGCGTATTTGAACAGGCAAATACGCGCCGTCATAACATTAAATGCGGAAATGGCCGGCCGTTTCAGCCAGGTCGCCCGCCTGGCTCTGCAATGCGCCTGCCGCCGCGGCGGATTCCACTACCAGTTCGGCGTTCTGCTGCACCATGCGATCGAGATGCGTCACGGCATGATTAATCTCGTGAATGCCTTTCATCTGTTCGCTGGTCGCCACCGAAATCTCGCGCATAATCCCCGACACGCTGCCAATGCTGGCGCGGATCTCATCCATGCTTTCACCGGCAAGATGAACATAGCGCGAACCGGTTGCCACGCTGTGAGCGGTCGAATCGATCAGCGTTTTGATCTCTTTCGCGGCCTGCGCACTGCGGCTCGCCAGACTACGGACTTCACCGGCGACAACAGCAAAACCGCGACCTTGTTCACCCGCACGAGCAGCTTCAACCGCTGCGTTCAGCGCCAGAATGTTGGTCTGGAACGCAATTCCGTCGATAACGCTGGTGATGTCGCCGATCTTTGCAGAAGCCACTTCAATTGACTGCATGGTGGTGATGGCTTGTGAAACCACTTCGCCCCCGCGCGATGCGGCAGCAGAGGCTTTGCTGGCCTGATCGTTGGCCTCGGCGGCGGACTCATTAGACTGCGTCACAGACGCGGTAATTTGCTCGACCGCACTGGCGGTTTCACGCAGGCTGGAGGCTGCTTGCTCGGTACGTCCCGAAAGATCCTGGTTTCCGGCGGCAATTTCGCGCGCCGCATTTTTCACCGAGGCGCTGGCATCACGCAGTTGTACCATCACCGTGGAGAGCTTATCGCTAAAGGCGTTAAACGCATGGGCGATTTCCGCCACTTCGTCCTGGCCATTTTCCGGCAAGCGCTGAGACAGGTCGTTCGTCCCGTTCGCGATGGCGTGCATGGCATCACGAACGTCTGACAGACGTTTCAGCAAGCGGGCGATGACGAAATGAATAATGGCTCCGCTGAGCAACACCAGAATCACCAGCGACAGGCCAGAGGCTTTCAGCAGGGAACGCATACCCGATGTTGCATCGCTGCTGTCGAGGGCGACCACCAACAGCCAGTGGGTGCCTGCGATCGGCGTGGCGATAAAGGTTTTCTCGACGCCCGCTAATGTCCCGTCGATTGCTGCACCTTTTTTCAGGTCGTTCAAATCGACATTTTTGATGGCTTCGGAAAACGGCTTCATTGTTTGAGCCGGATCGTTTGCGGCAATCACCGTTCCGTCGCTGTCGATCAGCAACCCGCTGCTGGCAGGCGTAGGATGGATACCGCGAACGTTCGCGACGACGCTGTCCATCGCCACGTCTCCGGCGACGACCGCTTTCAGCTCACCGTTCTCTTTCACCGGCACGGCAAACGTCACCACCAGTTTAGCCGTTCCGGCATCCACGTAAGGCGCCGTCACGACGGGCGCATCGGCGGTTACCACCTGCTGATACCACGGACGCACGGTCGGATCGTAATCAGCCGGTACGCCTTCAGGATCGGAGAATTTCGCCGTTTTACTGGCGTAGCCGACGTAAACGTTGGTGAATCCCCCCCGCCTTGGCCAGCTGTTTAAACACCGGCACCGGGTCGTCATTGAGGGCCACGGATTGCGCAGAAGCAATTACCGTGAGCTTGCTGTTCACCCAGTCGGCAATGGCAATATTATGGCTGGCGCTGGTACTGGCGAGGATATCGCGCTGAGATTGCTGGTTATCCTGTCGCGTGACGTAGAAGTTAATGAAGGTATTAAGAACAAGGGCAACGACCAGACAGCCTGTCGTTGCGGCGATAATACGAGCGCGGATTGATCTGAACATACGTTAATACCTGCTGAGTTGACTTAAGGTTCGTATCGGCAACTCAGCGGGGAACTTGATGATGCAACCGCGTCCATAAGAAAATAATATTATCTGAGGTTTATTATTAAAAAGTTAATACTTTATCGGCGGCCAGCGTCCATTCGGCTAATTCAACCAGTGTGCCAATTTCCACGCCCTCGATCAGCGGCAAAGACGTAATCCCGCGTCCGTCAGTGCAGGTCTTGCACAGCTTCACCGGAACATCCTGCGCGGTGAGGATCTCCAGCATCTGCTGGATGTTATACCCCTCGGCAGGTTTCTGTCCTTTTAGCCCGGCAGTCACGGCATCCGACATCAAAAACAGCCGCAGGTCCAGCGCGCTCTCCCGATCGCGTAAAGCAATCGCCAGTCGCAGACTGTTAAAAAGGGATTCACTTCCGTAAGCCGCACCGTTGGCGACGATAACGATTTTCTGCATGTTCACTCCAGTTTCATAAAGGGGCACGGATATTGCTTAGCTCTGAGGATAAAAACGATCCGGGAGAGTAAGCATGACGAACATCTACGGCAGTCCACCCGGCGCAACCGAAATGGCTTCAGCGCGCAAAGCGGATGCGCAAACAACAGTTCAGCAACCTGGCGCAGCTCGGCGAACTGGTGAGCTGCATCAGCACGCTCGCCCACATGCTACAGTGCGAACGCGGAGCGTCAAATATCTGGCTCTGCTCGCAGGGGAAGCTCTACGCCGCCGAGTGTAAAGCCAGCCGGGCATTAGCGGATCAAAATCTGGCCGCATTTCACGTTGCGCTGGCGCAGCAGTCGCCTTTTTCAGGCAGCGCCGTCTGCGAGCGTATCGCCAGCGCCCTCCATCAGCTTGAGCAGTTGGGTCCGCTGCGGGAGGCGGTCGTTTCGCGCAGCATCAAAGCGCATCTGGCGATGGAACAATACAGCCGTACGCTGCGCCATGTCCTCAGTATCATTCCTCAGCTCAATGACAGCATTGACGATCCGCAAATAGCGAGTCGATTTGTGGCGCTGTATAGCCTGATGCAGGGCAAAGAGCTGGCGGGGCAGGAGCGCGCGCTGGGGGCGATTGGTTTCACCGAGGGGCATTTCAGCGATGACATGCGCCAGACTCTGGTCGACCGCATCGATGCTCAGCAAGCCTGTTTTTGACGTTTTCCTGTCGCGCGTCCAGCCTGACGTGCAGACCACGTTTGATCGCCACTGCTTGCCGGTGTCGAAACTGAACAGCTGCGCCGGGTCGCCTGTACCCGCCAGCCTGCCGCCGATCAGGGCGCGACCGCGCTCAACTGGTTTTGCGCTGCAAACGGCGCGTCTTGAACATCTTCGCGCCCTTGAAGAGGTCATGATTGCCGATCTGATGCACGCCGTCGAAGCGCGAATGCATTCAGATAATGAATCTTTTGAGTTTTTTGACGAGACGGATGATCCGTTCACACACTGGCCCGACAAACCGCTCCTGTCGCTGGTGCGTCAGCAGACGCGAGAAATCGAATTACTGTCCCGCCAGCTTGCCTCGCTGCGCGACACCCTTGAGGAGCGCAAAACCATCGATAAAGCGAAAAGCGTGCTTATGACGCATCAAAATATGAGCGAAGAACAGGCGTGGTATGCCCTGCGAAAAATGGCGATGGATAAGAATCAGCGCATGGTGGATATCGCACGTGCGCTGCTCACGGTCAAGACGCTGTGGCAGGTAATACCAAAGGAGTAGATGCACAATCGGTGGGCATTGTTTGCATGATTGAGGTGCGAAAAACGGGGGGCAACAGCGTGAAAACCGCCTGACTAAGGCGTTAAAACCTGGCATCCGCTTTGCATTATTACATTAACAAATTTTAACGACGCGCCAACGGCGGTGCGTTCGTTTTCAGGATAAAGGCGTCCAGCAATGCTTCGGCATTGACGGGCGCTTTTTTTTGGCTTTTTTTCGGGAGTGAGCATGGTGAACTGGACGAGACGGCGATTTTTACAGGCAAGCGCAATAGCAGGCGGGGCGATGCTGCTTCCAGGCGTCATGCACTCCGCGTGGGCGGCAGGCTCGGATAAACCGGAGCTGGAGACGGTGCGTGTGGGCTTTATCCCCTTAACCGACTGCGCGCCGTTGGTGATCGCCGCGCTAAAAGGTTTTGATAAAAATACGGCATTACGATTGTCCCGACAAAAGAAGCCAGCTGGGCCGCAGTGCGCGACAAACTGGTCGCCGGTGAACTGGATGCAGCACACATTCTGTATGGCCTGCTGTACGGACTGGAGCTGGGTATCGCCGGTAAACCGCAGCCGATGGCCAATTTGATGACGCTGAACCACAACGGTCAGGCAATCACGCTTTCAAACGATCTGCTGGATAAAGGTGTACGCGACGTTGATGGGCTGAAAAAGCTGATTCAGCAACAGGCACCCGGCACTTACAGTTTCGCCCATACCTTCCCAACCGGCACGCACGCCATGTGGCTCTATTACTGGCTGGCCAGCGCGGGCATTAATCCCTTTGACGATGTGCGCACCGTGGTCGTTCCGCCGCCACAGATGGTGATGAACATGCGCATCGGCAACATGGTCGGCTTTTGCGTCGGCGAGCCGTGGAACGCCCGCGCTATCAACGACCGAATCGGCTTTACCGCCGCGACCTCACAGTCCATCTGGCCGGAACATCCGGAGAAAATTCTCGGCACGCGCCGCGACTGGGTTGAGAAAAATCCGCACACCGCGCGAGCGTTGGTCAGCGCCGTGATGGAGGCAGCGCGCTGGATTGATGCCTCACCGGAAAATAAACGTGAAACGGCGCTCATTCTGTCGCGTCGCGCCTGGCTCAACACCAAAGAGCAGTATCTCACCGGGCGCATGCTGGGCGAATACGATAACGGCATCGGCCAGCGCTGGCAGGATGCCCATCCGATTCGTTTCTTCAACGACGGCGCGGTCAGCTATCCGTGGCACTCCGACGGCATGTGGTTCCTGACCCAGTTCCGCCGCTGGGGGCTACTGAAAACCGAACCGGATTACGCCGGAATTGCACAGCGCATCAATCAGACCGCTATCTGGCAGGACGCCGCTACCGCCGTGGGCGGGATAGGCACGCCGTCGTCACCGATGCGCAGCAGCACACTCATGGACGGCACCGTCTGGAACGGCACCGATCCCGAAGGCTACGCCAGTCGCTTCGCCATTCACCGTAAAGGGGCATGAAATGAAACAGATGCAAACTACACAGATCGTGGCTGAAAAGCCCGTTAGCGGCGAAGTCATTACGCTGCCACCGGTTCAGGTTCGTCGCCGCACACCGGCATTTGCCCGCCGGATAAACGAATTCCTCCAGCGCGTGATCCCGGCGTTTCTTGGCCTGGGATTGCTGGTGGTGGTATGGCAACTGGCCGCGATCAACAGCAAAGGTTTCCCTACGCCGCTCAGCACGCTGGATTCCGCTATCACGCTGTTTTGCCGACCCGTTTTACCGTGACGGACCGAACGACATGGGGATTGGCTGGAACATTCTCGCCTCGCTCCAGCGCGTGGCGATTGGGTTCGGTCTGGCGGCGATTGTCGGCATTCCGCTCGGTTTTCTGATTGGTCGATTCACCTTTTTCTCGCGCATGTTCACCCCGCTGATCGCGCTTCTGCGTCCGGTCAGCCCGCTGGCGTGGCTGCCGATCGGTCTGCTGCTGTTTCAGAAAGCGGAGCCGGCGTCGAGCTGGACCATTTTCATCTGTTCCATCTGGCCGATGGTGATCAATACCGCCGAAGGGGTGCGCCGGATCCCGCAGGACTACCTCAACGTTGCGCGCGTATTGCAACTTTCTGAGTGGACCATCATGCGCCGCATTCTGTTTCCTGCCGTATTGCCCGCAGTGCTGACGGGCGTGCGGCTCTCAATTGGCATTGCGTGGCTGGTGATTGTTGCCGCCGAAATGCTGACCGGGGGATTAGGGATCGGCTTCTGGATCTGGAACGAGTGGAACAACCTTAACGTTGAAAACATTCTCATCGCCATTGTCATCATCGGCGTGGTCGGGTTGCTGCTGGAGCAGGGGCTGATGCTGATCGCCCGGCGTTTTAGCTGGCAGGAAAAATAAGGAACGAACATGAAACCATTAATTCAGGTACAGGGCGTGAGCCAGCGTTTTTCCACGGCCAGCGGCGAGTTTCTGGCGCTGCAAAACGTCTCTTTTGATATCCACGAAGGTGAAACCGTTAGCCTGATTGGCCACTCCGGCTGCGGCAAATCTACGCTGCTGAACCTTATCGCCGGGATTACGTTCCCCACGGAGGGCGGGCTGATTTGTGATAACCGCGAAATCGCCGGACCAGGCCCGGAACGCGCGGTGGTGTTCCAGAACCACTCGTTGCTGCCGTGGCTGACCTGTTTCGACAACGTGGCGCTGGCGGTCGATCAGGTTTTCCGCCGCACCATGAGCAAAGCGGAGCGCAAAGCGTGGATCGAGCACAATCTCGACCGCGTGCAAATGGGTCATGCGTTGCATAAACGTCCGGGGGAAATCTCCGGCGGGATGAAGCAGCGCGTGGGTATTGCGCGGGCGCTGGCGATGAAGCCAAAAGTGCTGCTGATGGATGAGCCTTTTGGCGCGCTGGATGCGTTGACCCGCGCACATCTGCAGGATTCGGTCATGAAAATCCAGCAGGAGCTGAACACCACTATCGTACTGATCACCCACGATGTGGACGAAGCAGTGCTTCTCTCCGATCGCGTGCTGATGATGACCAACGGCCCGGCGGCCACGGTGGGCGAGATTTTGCAGGTTGATTTGCCGCGTCCGCGCAATCGCGTGCAACTGGCTGAAGACAGCCGCTATCACCACATGCGCCAGCAGGTTCTGCGTTTCCTCTACGAAAAACAGCCGAAAGCGGCCTGAGGAGCTAACGATGCGACTGGTCATTATTGGTAACGGCATGGCAGCAACGCGACTGATCGAGTCGCTGACCGAACGTGCACCCGGTCGCTTCATCATTACCGTGATCGGCGAGGAGGCCGAGCCTGCGTACAACCGCATTCAGCTTTCGCCGGTGCTGGGCGGCGAAAAACAGGCGGCCGCCACGCGGTTTCATGATGACGCCTGGTATCAGGCGCGTGGCGTGACGGTGATGACCGGTGAAAGGGTGACGGCGGTGGATCTGGCCGCGCGGGAAATCCACACGGCACAGCGGTCTGTGCGCTGGGATGAACTGGTATTTGCCACCGGTTCGCAGCCGTTCATTCCGCCCGTGTCGGGCAGTGACGGGGCGAACGTGTTTACCTTTCGCACGTTAAAAGACGTGGACACCATTCTGGCCGCGACCGGTCCAGTTGTGGTGCTTGGCGGTGGCGTGCTGGGCGTCGAAGCCGCCGCCGCGCTACGTCATTCTTGTGACAACGTCACGATTGTGCATCGCGGGCCGTGGCTGATGGAACAGCAGCTTGACCAGCAGACCGGCGCGCTGCTGGAGCAGGCGTTAAAAGAGCGGGGAATTGACTGCGAACTGGCGTCGGGGATCACCAACATCACATCTCATACCGTGACGCTCTCTGACGGGCGCACGCGTGCGGCCACGCGCGTAGTGCTGGCGACCGGCGTAGTACCCAATGCCTCACTGGCGAAAGCCAGCGGGCTGTTGTGTGCCAAAGGGATCGTGGTGGACAGCCTGATGCAAACCTCACATCCGGCGTCCAGTGCCATTGGCGAATGCAGCGAAATTAACGGCCAGACGTGGGGACTGGTCGCGCCATGCCTGGCGCAGGCCGATATTTTGGCTGCCCGACTGGCAGGCAAAATCTGCGCCGCATTTACCCCCTGCGACAGCGGCATGCGCCTGAAAGTGACCGGCATGAGCTGTTCAGCGCCGGTTGCGTGACGGCGCAGGCGGGTGATGACCTCTGGACGTCGTGGGACCCGCTGACGCGTCATTACCGGCGCTTATTGATTCGCAACGGCACGCTTGCGGGCGTGCTGATCTTTGGCGATTGCCGCAGTGCGGCGACGCTCACCGATTTACTGGCAAAGCCGGTGCCGCTCAGGCGGACTGGCTGTTCGATCGATTCACTACGCAACACCAGGTTGCAGGACAGAACGCTATGACAAACCTACTCTGGTGGTGGTTGGACACGGTATGGTCCGGCCACCATTTTCTCGAAGATTGCGTGAACCGCAATTTGCATCAGCATTATCAGATTGTCGTGTTTGGCGAAGAGCGCTATGCGGCCTACGACCGTGTGCATCTTTCAGCCTATTTTGACGATCGTAATCCCGATTCACTCTCACTGGTGCAAGGTGATTTCTTTGCCGGGAATGGCATTGAGCTGCGTCTTTCGCAGCAATTGTCGATATTGACCGCGAGGCGCGGGTGGTGCGCACCGCCAGTGGCCATGAAACCCACTGGGACAAACTGGTGCTGGCGACGGGAATCGTATCCGTTTGTGCCGCCCGTGTCGGGTCGCGATCTGCCGGGCTGTTTTGTCTATCGCACGCTGGACGATTTAGACAGTATCGCGGCGCATGCAGCCCATGCGCGACGCGGCGTGGTGATTGGCGGCGGTCTGCTAGGGCTGGAAGCGGCGAACGCGCTCAAGCAGCTGGGACTGGACACGGACGTTGTTGAATTCGCCCCGAACCTGATGGCGGTTCAGCTTGATAACGACGGTGCGGCGATGCTGCGCCGCAAAATTGAAGCCCTCGGCGTTGGCGTGCACACCAGTAAATCGACAACTGAAATCGCCCGCACCGATGACGGTCTGGTGCTGCGTTTTGCCGATGGCGGCGAGCTGAACACCGATATGGTGGTCTTTTCCGCCGGGATCCGCCCGCAGGACGCGCTGGCGCGTATCAGCGGATTAACCCTTGGCGAACGCGGCGGGATTTGTATCGATCACCACTGCCGCACCTCGGATGAAGACGTGTTTGCCATTGGCGAATGTGCGCTGTGGGAAGGTAAAATCTTTGGCCTGGTGGCGCCTGGCTATCAGATGGCTCGCGTGGCGGCAGCACAGCTTGCCGGGGAAGAACACGCTTTTGCGGGCGCGGACATGAGCACCAAACTGAAGCTGCTGGGTGTGGACGTCGCCTCTTTTGGCGATGCGCATGGCCGCACGCCCGGCGCGCAAAGTTATCAGTGGACGCACGGTCCGCAGCAAATCTACAAAAAAATTGTGGTCAGTGAAGACGGTAAAACTCTGCTCGGCGGTGTGCTGGTGGGGGATGCCGCCGAATACGCGACGCTGGTACAGATGATGCTCAACGGCATCAGCCTGCCGAAAGATCCTGAAACGCTGATTTTACCCCGCCGTTGCGGGGAGTACGCCCAAAGTACTTGGTGTCGCCGCACTGCCGGACAGCGCGCAGATCTGCTCCTGTCATAACGTCAGTAAAAGTGATATCTGCCAGGCGGTGAGCGCCGGGGCAACGGACATCGGCGCGGTTAAACAGTGCACCAAAGCCGCCACCGGCTGTGGCGGGTGTAGCGCGCTGGTCAAACAGGTCATGGAGTTCCAGCTGGCGGCGCAGGGCGTGGAGGTGAAAAAAGATATCTGCGAACACTTCGCCTATTCGCGTCAGGAAATTTATCACCTGGTGCGCGTCAACCGCATCCATACGTTTGAACAGCTGATTGCCCGCTACGGGCACGGCCACGGCTGCGAAATTTGTAAGCCGCTGGTCGGATCGGTGCTGGCGTCGTGCTGGAATGAATATCTGCTCAAACCTGCGCATCTGCCGCTCCAGGACACCAACGACCGCTATTTTGCCAATATTCAAAAAGACGGCACGTATTCGATTGTCCCGCGCATGCCTGCCGGTGAAGTCAGTGCTGACGGGCTGATCGCCATCGGGCAAATCGCGAAGCGTTATCAGCTGTACAGCAAAATTACCGGCGGTCAGCGAATCGACCTGTTTGGCGCGACGCTGGAACAGCTACCCGAAATCTGGCAGGCGATGGTCGAAGCCGGATTTGAGACCGGGCACGCCTACGGGAAATCGCTGCGTACCGTGAAATCGTGCGTCGGGTCGACGTGGTGTCGTTACGGCGTGCAGGATTCAACGGGTCTGGCCGTGACGCTGGAGCATCGCTATAAGGGCCTGGCGCGCCGCCGCACAAAATCAAAATGGCGGTGTCAGGTTGCACCCGGGAATGCGCCGAAGCCCAGAGTAAAGACGTCGGCGTGATTGCAACCGACAAGGGCTGGAACCTGTATCTGTGCGGTAACGGCGCATGAAACCGCGCCATGCAGATCTGTTTGCCAGCGATCTGGATGACGAAACCCTGCTGCGCACCGTGGATCGTTTCCTGATGTTTTACATCCGCCACTGCCGATCGTCTGCAACGCACCAGCACCTGGATGGACAATCTGGAGGGCGGCATCGAGTATCTGCGCGATGTGATCATGAATGACAGTCTGGGGATTGCCTACGAACTGGAGCAGGAGATGGCGCGGATTGTCGACACGTATCAATGCGAATGGCAAACCACGCTCGCCGATCCAAACCGTCTGGCGCTGTTCCGTACCCGCGTGAATGCGCCGGTGACGGAAGCCTTCAAGCGCTGGCAGGAAATTTGTGAAGTCGACGAAATCCCGGAACATGCGGGCATTGGCGCACATCTTGGTGAACAGCAAATCGCGCTGTTCCGATTCGGCAAAGCCGTGTATGCGCTGGAAGATATCGAGCCGGGCAGCAGCGCCAGCGTGCTGTCGCGCGGGATTCTGGGGGATGCGAGCGGCGAGCCGATCGTTATCTCGCCGCTGTACAAACAGCGTATCCGCCTGCGCGACGGGCGACAGGTGGACAGCGGCGAACCGGCGGTACGCGCCTGGCCGGTGAAAATTGAAGCCGGGCAAAGTGTGGGTGAGCAGCGACGAGCTGGTGATGCGTGCGGAGGCTTCATGACCCAAACCCGAACGACGTGCCCGTATTGCGGTGTCGGCTGTGGCGTGGTGGCAAGCGTAAACAATGGCGAAGTGCGCGTGCGCGGTGACGAAACGCATCCGGCGAATGACGGCAGATTGTGTGTGAAAGGTTCGGCGCTGGGGGAAACAACCGGCCTGGAAGGGGCGTTTATTGCGCCCGATGATCGACGATCGTGAGGTTGACTGGTCACAGGCACTGGCGGACGGCGGGCGAGCGTTTACGGGAGATTATCGCGACTGACGGCCCGCAGTCCGTGGCGTTTTATGCCTCCGGGCAGCTCCTGACGGAAGATTACTACGGCGGCCAACAAGCTGATGAAGGGATTCATTGGCGCGGCGAATATCGACACCAATTCGCGGCTGTGCATGTCCTCGGCCGTGACCGGCTATAAGCGCGCGTTTGGTGAAGATATCGTGCCATGCAGCTACGACGATATCGAAAAGACCGATCTGGTGGTGCTGGTGGGGTCGAATGCCGCCTGGACGCATCCGGTGCTTTATCAACGGCTGGTGCAGGCGCGCGCCGCTAATCCAGCATTAAAGGTGGTGGTTATCGATCCCCGCAAAACCGCGACCTGTGATATCGCCGATCTGCATCTCCCGTTGCTGCCGGGCAGCGATGCAGGATTGTTTGTCGGACTGCTTAATCATATTCAGGACGAAAATAGCTGGCCAACGCCGCGCGTGGCGGCATTTTGCGGGTTAGCGGTTGCAGAGGTTGAGACATTTTATCAGTGGTTCACCACCGCGCGGCGCGCCGTCACGCTCTACACCATGGGCATCAACCAGTCGTCGAGCGGGAGCGATAAGTGCAACGCATTATTAACGTCCATATCGCCAGCGGGAATTTGCCCGCGAAGGCTGCGGCCCATTTTCGTTGACCGGACAGCCTAATGCGATGGGCGGGCGAGAAGTGGGTGGGCTGGCAAACCAGCTGGCCGCACACATGAGTTTGAACCGGATGATCTCTCACGCGTGGCCCGCTTCTGGGGAACTGAAAGGCTGGCGCAGACGCCGGGGCTGATGGCGGTCGACCTGTTTGATGCCATTGCGCGTGGAGAAGTGAAAGCCGTGTGGATTATGGGCACGAATCCTGCCGTTTCGCTTCCCGATAGCCACGCCGTATGTCAGGCGCTGGCGGCATGCCCGCTGGTGATCGTCTCGGAAGTGATGCGCGATACGGACACCAGCCGCTTTGCGCATATCCGGTTTCCGGCGCTGGGCTGGGGCGAGAAAAATGGGACGGTCACAAACTCTGAACGCCGGATTTCGCGCCAGCGCGCGTTTTTGCCCGCGCCGGGAGAGGCAAAACCGGACTGGTGGATTATCGCTGAGATAGCCAAAAAACTGGGTTACGGTGCCGCGTTTAACTGGCAGCATCCGCAGGAAATTTTCTGCGAACACGCCGCGCTGTCGGCGTTTGAAAATGCGGGCGCACGGGCGTTTAACTTAAGTGACCTTGTCACGTTAACGCGCCAGCAGTGGGATGATTTAGAACCCTATCAATGGGCTACAGGTGAAATACCGGTGCGGCGAATTATCCCGGTCGAGCCGGAACATCATGGCGCGATGCCCGATGCGCTTTATCCGTTGATTCTGAACAGCGGTCGCGTGCGCGATCAGTGGCACACCATGACCCGCACGGGCTACGTTCCACGGTTGATGCAGCATATCGCCGAACCGCAGGTGGACGTTTCGGCGGCGGATGCGCGACGTTTTGCGCTGCAAGACGGACAACTGGCGCGCCTGAGTTCGCCGCGCGGGGTGATGGTCGCGCGCGTGCATGTGACTGCGGGGCAACGCGACGGCGAAGCGTTTACCCCGATGCACTGGAATAACCGCTTTGCACGTCAGGGGAAAGTGAACGCGCTGGTGGAAGGGCGTTGCGATCCGCATTCCGGTCAGCCCGAAAGCAAACAAACGGCGGTGAGGATTATGCCGTGGCAGCCAGGATGGCAGGGCGAACTTTACGCGCGCGAGCTGCCTGAACTGCCCGCTTTTGCCCACTGGTGGCGCAAAGCCACGGTGGGTGTTGAACGTCTTACGCTGGCGAGCGACAAAGCGCTGTCAGAGGTGATTCTGGCGCAGTGTAGCGCGCGGGGCTGGCAGTTACAGATTGCCCAGACCGGCGAGCGTAGCAGCATGCTGGCATGGCATAACGGCGATCTGATGCTGGGATTTTGGGAAGGGAAAACGCGGCCAGCACTGGCACATGATTTTATTGCATCGGCGTTTCAAACGCCGCCTGCTGAACGCGTTGAACGTCATGCGTTGTTGGACGGACAAAACCCTGGCGAGCGTAAAGACCCTGGACGGATAATCTGTAGCTGCTTTAGCGTGGGAGAAAACACAATCCGTGAGGCCATCGCGGGCGGGTGTGATTCGGCAGCGGCGCTGGGGGCGACATTACGCTGCGGGACGAACTGCGGGTCGTGCGTGCCGGAGCTTAAAGGGTTGATTGCCGAAGGGAGTACGGCGGCATTAATGCAGCGGTAAATATCTTCACAAAATCTGGAGCTCAACGCGGTGACCTGGTCCGGCTGTAAATTGTCGACGCGTTTTCGTCAGGCCGGGGCGACGCGCAGGGAAGCGCGGAGAGGGTGCGGCCTGCAAGGATGCAGAATCGTGCCCGACCCGAACGCCTGACGGAAAAGCGGAGAGTACCGTGAAGCGGCGATTTTCTTGCCGGGAGCCGGGAGTGTAAGGGGGCGGCGTTGGCCTCTTAAACACGTTCACGTGTGGGGTGGTTATAGACCGGCAAAAAAGTGAGGTGACCGGAACAAATAACTGAGCCATATCTTGCTCTAAATTGGCCCACTCCTTGAAGGGGCGAGGGTTATTCAGCGCCACAGCGGGCACGCCGATTAATCATACTTCCTGCTCACGCAGCCAGGCGCTTCAGGATAATCCGGAAATTCCCCTTAAAGCTGCAAACTTTGCCAAACCACGTTATGGTGTAAACTGGTCACACATGAGATCTGGATCACATTTATAATTTGATGGTTGCTGTTTTCCGCGTTCAAAATCTTCTCTTCCTCCTCCTTGTCACGGCCGGAGCCGTTTTCGGTGCGCCAAATTCCTTTATGCAACAGGCGCAAAATCCGTTTGATAACAACGGCGATAGCCTGCCAGATCTCGGGCTCGCTAAACCGACTGGCGAAAGCGAAAAGCATCTTGCCGAAATGGCGAAAGCATTCGGTGAAGCGAGCATGACCGACAACGGCCTGACGACCAGCGAGCAGGCGCGTCAGTTTGCGTTTGGCAAAGTGCGTGATGCGGTCAGCGGCGAAGTGAATGAGCAGATTGAATCCTGGCTTTCGCCCTGGGGGAACGCCAGCGTCGATTTACTGGTCGACGAAGAGGGCAAATTTAACGGCAGCAGCGGCAGGTGGTTTATCCCCTGGCAGGATAATAATCGCTATCTGAGCTGGAGCCAGCTGGGCCTTACGCAGCAAACGGACGGTCTGGTAAGTAACGCCGGGATTGGCCAGCGCTGGGTGGCAGGAAAATGGCTGCTCGGCTACAACACGTTTTACGACAATCTGCTGGATGAGAATCTGCAAAGAGCCGGGCTTGGGGCGGAAGCCTGGGGTGAAAACCTGCGCCTGTCGGCAAATTATTATCAGCCGTTTGCCAGCTGGCGTGACAGCTCGGATCTCCAGGAGCAGCGCATGGCGCGCGGATATGACGTGACGGCCAAAGCCTGGCTGCCTTATTTTCATCATTTGAATACCAGCGTGAGTTTTGAGCAATATTTTGGCGATAACGTCGACCTGTTTCGTAGCGGAACGGGGTACCACAATCCGATGGCGGTTAATTTGGGTCTCGATTATACGCCGGTGCCTTTGCTGACGTTTTCCGCCGCGCATAAGCAGGGCGAAAGCGGGGTGAGCCAAAATAATCTGGGCATGAAGCTCAACTATCGCTTTGGCGTCCCGCTGAAAAAGCAGCTGTCGTCGGATGAGGTGGCAGCAACCCGTTCGCTGCGCGGGAGTCGTTACGATCCGGTGGAGCGCACCAGTCTGCCGGTGATGGAGTTCCGCCAGCGTAAAACGCTGTCGGTCTATCTGGCCACGCCGCCGTGGGATTTAACGCCGGGGGAAACGGTGGTCCTGAAATTGCAGGTCCGCAGTACCCACGGGGTGCGCCAGCTTCACTGGCAGGGCGATACGCACGCGCTGAGTTTGACCTCGCCTGCGAATGTGAATAGCGATGAGGGATGGAGCGTGATTATGCCCGCCTGGGATGCGAGCGAAGGGGCGACTAACCGCTGGAAACTGTCCGTCGTCGTAGAAGATAAAGATGGGCAGCGTGTCTCTTCCAATGAGATCACGCTCTCTCTGTCGCAACCGCTGGTGGCGTTGCCAGATGACGATGGCGGCTATCAGCTGCTGCCAAATGAGTGAGATTAAAAGATACGATCCTGATGTACCCACACTGCCGCTTCGACGCGTGATTTTAGCTTCATTTTCTTGAGCATATGCTTCACATGCACTTTCACCGTGCTTTCGGTGATATCCAGACGGCGGGCGATCATTTTGTTCGGCAAGCCCTGAGCGATCAGCTTCAGAATATCGCGCTCGCGCGGGGTTAACTGCGTGACGTCGCGGTCAGATGTGGCGCGGTTGGCGCGCAGGCTGGCGGCGAGGACGGGCGTTAGCGCTTCGCTCAGTACCATTTCACCCGCTGCCGCCTGTTGCAGGGCTTTGAGTAAATCTTCCGGTTCCATATCTTTGAGCAGATAGCCATCGGCCCCGCGTTTCAGCGCGGTCACCACGTCTTCTTCATGGTTGGATACGCTAAACACCACGATCCGCCCGGACAGCGATTTTTCACGCAATTTATCCAGCGTTTCCAGACCGTTCATGCCAGGCATATTGAGATCAAGCAGGATCAAATCAGGATCGAGAGATTCGGCAAGTTCAATACCCTGTTCACCGTTGCTGGCTTCACCCACAACGGTAATATCTTCCGCCATGCTGACAAGTTGTCTTACGCCGGTGCGCAGCATCGGATGATCGTCGATTAACAGAATGGTTGCCGGTTCCTGATTAGACATAATTTTCTCCTGGATAAGTGGTTAGAGGCTTTTCGGGTATAAATGTCACCACTACTTCAGTGCCGCCAGACTCACCCCGGCGAACCCGGCAATCTCCGCGCAGGCTTTGCGCTCGGTCTCGCATAATAATTAAACCATAGTGGTTGCTTCTCTCAGCGTTTTCCGGCACGCCGCAGCCGTTATCCTGGACGGTAAGTTTCACCTGATTATTGTGGTGACTTACGGTCACGGTTACTGCCGTCGCGCTGGCGTGCTTGAGCGTATTGCTCAATGCCTCACGGGCGATTTGCAGCAAATGTATGGCCTGATGAGAGGGCACAAAACGCGGGGGGAGCTGATAATCCAGCTTCACCGGGAAGCCCAGCCGGGCACTGAATTCATCGCAACTCGACTCCAGCGCAGGCCGTAGCCCGGGTTCCGTGAGCTGCAGGCGGAAGGTCGTTAACAGCTCGCGAAGCTGCACCCATGAGGTATTCAGCTCGTTGCGGATCTGGCCCAGCAGCTGCTTACTGCTCTCGGGCAGTCCGTCATCCTGCATTTGCAGACAGCTGACCTGCATTTTCATGCAGGAGAGCGATTGCGCGATCGAATCGTGAAGCTCGCGGGCGATGGTGGCGCGCTCTTCCATCACGATCAGCTGCTGTTGTTTTTCCTGGTGTCTGTCGAGCGCCAGGGTCGCGGTGAGCTGTTCGACCAGCGTGTCGACCAGCTGTTGCTGATCGTGGTTCAAATGACGACCCGTCGGGAGCGTTGCCAGCAGGATACCGTACTGAGTGTGGCTGTCAGTGAGACGCCATTTCAGCGTTGTACCGCTACTGGGGAGCGGCGGTAAACCGCGCGGACAGAGATGACAGCCTTTGTCATCGCAGGACATATCGGACTGGCAGGTGAATTCCTGGTGATTTTCTTCGTCTTCAACGTCATAGACCCGCAGTTCGATATCATGCAAAAGCGTGAGACTTTGCAGGCCGTTGAGCACTGGCGAAAGGCGTTCACAAAGCGGGATTTGCGAATGCAGACGGCGGTTTGCCTGCCACAGGAAAGAGAGAATTTCGTTCTTTTGCTCCAGACCCGCCGTTTTTTCCTGTACGCGCTTTTCCAGCACCGCGTAGCTTTCGGCCAGTTCCCCAGACATAGTGTTAAGCGCCTGACCCAGCATGGCCATTTCGTTGCGTCCGCTAATGTGTGCGCGCTGGGTAAAATCTCTTTCCGTGACGGCCCGCGCGACGGCCAGCAGTTGTTGCCATGGATACAGCAAACGCGCACGCAGCCAGACGATGGTGAAAATGAGCAGAAGAGCCATAAAAATAGCCATTGCCCGGTGGACCATCACGACGCGTTCAATGCGCATTTCGGTGGAGGAATCGAAGGAGGAAACCAGCGTGTCGATTCGGGCGACAAAACGGGCGACGTCATCGGCAACGGTTTCCGCGCTTTTTGCCTGCTTAAGGCCGGGCTCCAGTTGGCTATGCCAGTAACCCTGCAATGCCTTCAACTGGGCCTGCTGACCATCACGCCGCGCGGCGATCACCAGTTCCGGGCTGAATGCGGTGCGTTCCATGTCGTCCAGCAGGGGTTTGTCTACCGGCGTAAGCGGGACGGCCGCCAGCAGGCGATAACTCTGCATACGCAGCGATCCTGCCTCGTTGATGGCATGGGCGCTACCCTGTACGCCCTGCACCAGCCAGCCAGAGATCGCCATGCCCGTCACACCCACAGCGGTGGACAGCAATACGATGAGGGCCAACTGATTAACCAGCGTCAGCGGGGAGAAGAGTCGTTTTAACATGGGCTTGCCTTGCTCCGGATTTTGCCTGCCTCCAGGAATGGCGCTATTCTGGTGTATACCCTGGAGTATACCCATACCAACAAGGGATTACTCCTAAATTGCCATGTGGGTAATCGTCGGGGGGAGGCGGTGAACTTACGTCGTCAGCACCGTGAAAAACCACACCTTTTTTATCGAAAAACCCTACTCACTTAGGGTAATGACGATTTTCGCGCGCTAATCTGCCCCCTTTTCCTTTGATTTATATCAACTTACCGCCTGCTTAAAACCCTACAGTTTGCAGCATCATTTTGATAATCAGAGGTGTCTATGAGTCACTCATCCGCCCCGAAAGGGATACTGGTGCTGTTATTAGCGATTGGCGTCCGGAAGATCCGGTGTTCTGGCAACAGCGCGGGCAACGTATAGCAAGTCGTAATCTGTGGATTTCTGTTCCGTGTTTGTTGTTGGCGTTTTGCGTGTGGATGCTGTTTAGTGCCGTGGCGGTGAACTTACCTAAAGTCGGTTTTAAATTTACGACCGATCAGCTGTTTATGCTGACGGCGTTGCCTGCGTTGTTCGGGTGCGCTGCTGCGTGTGCCTTACGCGTTTATGGTGCCCGCTGTTTGGTGGCCGTCGCTGGACGGCATTCAGCACCGGCATCATGATTATTCCTTGCGTGTGGCTCGGTTTTGCGGTGCAGGACACCTCTACACCGTTTAGCGTTTTCGTGACCATCGCGCTGTTGTGCGGTTTTTGCGGGGGCTAACTTCGCGTCCAGTATGGCGAATATCAGCTTCTTCTTCCCGAAGGCGAAGCAGGGTGGTGCACTCGGTATTAACGGCGGCATGGGTAACATGGGCGTCAGCGTTATGCAGCTGATTGCGCCATTGGCGATCTCTGTCTCGATCTTCGCGGTATTTGGCGGCGGCGGTGCGGAACAACCGGACGGTTCAATGCTGTATCTGCAGAATGCGGCCTGGATCTGGGTACCGTTCCTGGTGGTATTGACCCTGCTGGCGTGGTTCTTCATGAACGACCTGTCCGCGTCTAAAGCCTCTCTGAGCGAACAGTTGCCGGTACTGAAGCGCGCGCATCTGTGGATTATGGGCGCTGCTCTATCTGGCAACGTTCGGATCGTTTATCGGCTTCTCTGCCGGTTTCGCCATGCTGTCGAAAACCCAGTTCCCGGATGTACAGATCCTGCATTACGCGTTCTTCGGCCCGTTCATTGGCGCCCTGGCACGTTCAACCGGTGGGATGATTTCCGACCGTCTGGGGCGGGACGCGCGTTACGCTGGTTAACTTTGTGTTGATGGCTATTTTCTGCGGACTGCTGTTCCTGACGCTGCCAACCCACGGGCAGGGCGGTAATTTTTGGCGCGTTCTTCGCCGTGTTTATGGTGCTGTTCCTGACGGCCGGTCTGGGCAGTGCCTCGACCTTCCAGATGATTTCGGTGATTTTCCGTAAGATGACAATGGAGCGTGTGAAAGCGCAGGGTGGCAATGAAGAGCAAGCGATGCGCGAATCTGCAACGGACACGGCGGCTGCGCTGGGCTTCATCTCTGCAATCGGCGCGATCGGTGGCTTCTTTATCCCGAAAGCCTTTGGTATCTCTCTCGATTTGACCGGTTCTCCTGCCGGCGCGATGAAAGTGTTCCTCGTATTCTATATCGCCTGCGTCGTCATTACGTGGCTGGTATACGGCCGTAATACTAAGAAAAATAAGTAAGTTTGATTATCCGTTTGCGCGGCCACAGTGCCGCGCTCTTTTTTGTGCGCTTTTTAGTTACAACATACTGTTCGAGGTTTTACTGCTTAGCCTCATGTAACACTGTGATCGCCATCGCTTTGCAGAAACGCCTACTCCTTAATACCTAAGATGTTAAATAAATCCGTTCTGTTTGTGCGGCAAATAATAAAAAACCTTATAAATCAAATAAATAAAATATCAAATTTTATACCGCTTTAGGGGTATAGCGGAAAACGCTGCGGGTGAGTAACCCCGTCCGCCTTGATCGTTATCAATTCCCGTCATCTTTCATGGCGTTACCTTCGCTGCAAATCAGCAATGTCGATTTAGAGAGCCACAGGCTCCACACAGGAGATACCCGATGAGCAAATTTTTTGGACCGGTTTCGCTACTTCAAACAGAAGGGCGAAACGTTTGCCGATGGGCACGGCCAGGTTCTGGAGACAAACCGGGACTGGGAAGATGGATACCGTCAACGTTGGCAGCATGACAAAGTCGTTCGTTCTACACACGGTGTAAACTGCACCGGTTCCTGTAGCTGGAAGATCTTCGTCAAGAATGGCTTAGTGACCTGGGAAATGCAGCAGACCGACTATCCGCGTACGCGTCCGGATATGCCAAACCACGAACCGCGCGGTTGTCCTCGCGGCGCAAGCTATTCCTGGTATCTGTACAGCGCTAACCGCCTGAAATACCCATTGATGCGTAAACGCCTGATGAAAATGTGGCGTGAAGCAAAAATTCAGCACAGCGATCCGGTGGATGCCTGGGCCTCTATTATCGAAGACGCCGATAAAGCGAAAAGCTTCAAGCAAGCACGCGGTCGCGGCGGCTTTGTCCGTTCATCCTGGCAGGAAGTGAACGAGCTGATTGCCGCCTCTAACGTCTATACCGTCAAAACTTACGGTCCGGACCGCGTGGCAGGTTTCTCGCCAATCCCGGCGATGTCGATGGTGTCCTACGCCTCCGGCGCACGTTATCTGTCCCTTATTGGCGGGACCTGTCTGAGCTTCTACGACTGGTACTGCGACTTGCCGCCAGCGTCTCCACAGACCTGGGGCGAACAGACGGACGTTCCTGAATCGGCTGACTGGTACAACTCCAGCTACATCCTTGCCTGGGGTTCAAACGTTCCGCAAACCCGTACGCCTGACGCGCACTTCTTTACCGAAGTCCGTTACAAAGGCACCAAAAACCGTCGCCATTACGCCTGACTATGCTGAGATCGCCAAGCTTTGCGATCTGTGGCTGGCACCAAAACAGGGCACCGATTCCGCCATGGCGCTGGCGATGGGCCACGTCATGCTGCGTGAGTTCCACCTCGATAACCCAAGCCAGTACTTTACCGACTACGTGCGTCGCTATACCGACATGCCAATGCTGGTGATGCTCGAAGAGCGCGACGGCTACTATGCCGCCGGTCGTATGCTGCGCGCTGCCGATCTGGTGGATGCGCTGGGCCAGCAAAACAACCCGGAATGGAAAACGGTCGCCTGTAACAACGATGGCGATTTAGTGGCCCCGAATGGTTCTATCGGTTTCCGTTGGGGTGAAAAAGGGAAGTGGAACCTGGAGCAACGCAACGCGACCACCGATGAAGAGACCGATCTGCGTCTGAGCATGCTGGGTAGCCAGGATGATATCGCTGAAGTGGGCTTCCCATACTTTGGTGGCGACGGAACCGAACATTTCAACAAAGTGGCGCTGGAAAATATCCTGCTGCACAAACTGCCGGTTAAGCGTCTGCAACTGGCCGATGGCTCGACTGCGCTGGTCACCACCGTTTACGATCTGACCCTGGCCAACTATGGCCTGGAGCGCGGTCTGAACGATGAAAACTGTGCAACCAGCTACGACGAAATCAAAGCGTACACCCCGGCATGGGCTGAGCAGATCACCGGTGTTCCACGCACGCAGATCACCCCGCATCGCGCGTGAGTTTGCCGAAAACGCCGATAAGACTCACGGCCGCTCAATGATTATTGTGGGTGCCGGTCTGAACCACTGGTATCACCTCGATATGAACTATCGCGGTCTGATCAATATGCTGGTGTTCTGCGGCTGTATCGGTCAGAGCGGCGGCGGCTGGGCGCACTATGTAGGCCAGGAAAAACTGCGTCCGCAGACCGGCTGGCAGCCCCTGGCGTTTGGCCTTGACTGGCAGCGTCCGGCGCGCCACATGAACAGCACCTCGTACTTCTATAACCACTCCAGCCAGTGGCGTTACGAAACCGTCACAGCGCAGGAACTGCTGTCGCCGATGGCGGATAAATCGCGCTACACCGGTCATCTGATCGACTTTAACGTGCGTGCCGAACGCATGGGCTGGCTGCCGTCTGCGCCACAGCTGGGAACTAACCCGCTGCGCATTGCGGAAGAAGCGAAAAAAGCGGGCATGTCGCCGGTGGATTACACCGTCAAATCGCTGAAGGACGGCTCGATTCGTTTTGCGGCTGAAGAGCCAGAAAACGGTAAAAACCATCCGCGTAACCTGTTCATCTGGCGCTCGAACCTGCTGGGATCGTCCGGTAAAGGCCATGAGTACATGCTGAAGTATCTGCTCGGTACCGATCACGGTATTCAGGGCAAAGACCTCGGTAAACAGGGCGGCGTGAAGCCAGAAGAAGTCGAGTGGAAAGACAATGGTCTCGACGGCAAGCTGGATCTGGTGGTGACGCTGGACTTCCGTCTATCCAGTACCTGCCTGTACTCCGATATCGTGCTGCCAACCGCGACCTGGTATGAGAAAGACGACATGAATACCTCGGATATGCATCCGTTTATTCACCCGTTGTCTGCCGCAGTTGACCCGGCATGGGATTCGAAAAGTGACTGGGATATCTATAAAGATATCGCGAAGAAATTCTCTGAAGTGTGTGTCGGCCATCTGGGCGTGGAAACAGATGTTGTGACGCTGCCCATCCAGCACGATTCTGCCGCCGAACTGGCGCAGCCGCTCGACGTTAAGGACTGGAAAAAAGGTGAATGCGACCTGATTCCTGGCAAAACTGCACCGCACATTATTCCGGTTGAACGTGATTATCCGGCGACCTACGAACGCTTTACCTCCATCGGTCCGCTGATGGATAAGATCGGTAACGGCGGGAAAGGGATCGCCTGGAATACCCAGACTGAAATGGATCTGCTGCGTAAACTCAATTACACCAAAGCGGACGGCCCAGCCAAAGGTCAGCCGATGCTGAACACGGCGATTGATGCAGCAGAAATGATCCTGACGCTGGCACCTGAAACAAACGGCCAGGTGGCGGTGAAAGCCTGGGCTGCATTGAGTGAGTTTACCGGTCGTGACCATACCCATCTGGCGCTGAATAAAGAAGACGAGAAAATTCGCTTCCGCGATATCCAGGCGCAACCGCGCAAAATCATCTCCAGCCCGACGTGGTCAGGCCTGGAAGATGAGCATGTGTCCTATAACGCCGGTTATACCAACGTTCACGAACTGATCCCATGGCGTACCCTGACGGGCCGTCAGTCGCTGTATCAGGATCATCAGTGGATGCGCGACTTTGGTGAAAGCCTGCTGGTTTACCGTCCGCCGATTGACACCCGTTCGGTAGCTGCAGTCATGGGCGCGAAATCCAACGGTTATCCGGAAAAAGCGCTGAACTTCCTGACGCCGCACCAGAAATGGGGCATTCACTCCACGTACAGCGACAACCTGTTGATGCTGACGCTGGGGCGTGGTGGTCCGATTGTGTGGATGAGCGACGTGGACGCGAAAGAACTGGGGATTGTGGATAACGACTGGATCGAAGTGTTCAACAGCAACGGTGCGTTGACCGCGCGTGCTGTTGTCAGCCAGCGTGTGCCGGCCGGGATGACCATGATGTATCACGCCCAGGAACGTATCGTGAACCTGCCAGGTTCTGAAATTACCCAGCAGCGCGGCGGCATTCATAACTCGGTAACGCGTATCACGCCTAAACCGACCCATATGATCGGCGGCTATGCGCAGTTGGCGTACAGCTTTAACTACTACGGCACCGTCGGCTCGAATCGCGATGAGTTTGTAGTGGTGCGTAAAATGAAAAATATTGACTGGTTAGACGGTGAAGGTAATGACCAGGTACAGGAGAGCGTAAAATGAAAATTCGTTCACAAGTCGGCATGGTGCTGAACCTCGATAAATGCATCGGCTGTCATACCTGCTCAGTCACCTGTAAAAACGTCTGGACCAGCCGCGAAGGGACGGAGTACGCCTGGTTCAACAACGTTGAGACCAAACCGGGTACAGGCTACCCGACCGACTGGGAAAACCAGGAAAAATGGAAGGGCGGCTGGATCCGCAAAATCAACGGCAAACTGGTGCCGCGCATGGGTAACAAAGCGCTGCTGCTGGGTAAAATCTTCGCCAACCCGCATCTGCCGGGCATCGATGATTACTACGAACCGTTTGATTTTGACTACCAGAATCTGCATAACGCCGCAGAAGGCAAGCATCAGCCGATTGCCCGTCCGCGCTCGCTGATCACCGGCCAGCGTATGGCGAAGATCGAAAAAGGCCCAAACTGGGAAGACGATCTGGGCGGCGAGTTTGAAAAGCTGTCGAAAGATCAGAACTTCGAAAACATGCAGAAGGCGATGTACGGCCAGTTCGAAAACACCTTCATGATGTATCTGCCGCGTCTGTGCGAACACTGCCTGAACCCGGCGTGTGTGGCGACGTGCCCGAGCGGCGCTATCTATAAGCGTGAAGAAGATGGCATCGTGCTGATCGACCAGGACAAATGCCGCGGTTGGCGTATGTGCATCACCGGCTGCCCGTACAAAAAAATCTATTTCAACTGGAAGAGCGGCAAATCTGAGAAGTGCATTTTCTGCTATCCGCGTATCGAAGCGGGTATGCCGACCGTTTGCTCAGAAAGCTGCGTGGGCCGTATTCGTTACCTTGGCGTGCTGCTGTATGACGCAGACGCGATTGAGAACGCGGCAAGCACCGAGCATGAAAAAGATCTGTATCAGCGCCAACTGGACGTGTTCCTCGATCCGAACGATCCGAAAGTGATCGCTCAGGCGCTGGAAGACGGTATTCCGCAAAGTGTGATCGACGCGGCGCAGAAATCGCCGGTGTACAAAATGGCGATGGACTGGAAGCTGGCTCTGCCATTGCACCCTGAGTATCGCACGCTGCCGATGGTCTGGTATGTGCCGCCTTTGTCTCCGATTCAGTCTGCGGCTGATGCGGGTGAACTGGGGAGCAACGGGATCCTGCCGGATGTTGAAAGCCTGCGTATTCCGGTGCAATACCTCGCCAATCTGCTGACGGCAGGCGATACCCAGCCGGTACTGTTGGCGCTGAAACGCATGCTGGCGATGCGTCACTTCAAACGTGCCGAAACGGTGGATGGCGTGATTGATACCAGCGCGCTGGAAGAGGTGGGTCTGAGCGAAGCACAGGCGCAGGAAATGTACCGCTATCTGGCGATTGCTAACTACGAAGATCGTTTCGTGGTCCCGAGCAGTCACCGTGAGCTGGCGCGTGAAGCCTTCCCGGAAAAAAGCGGCTGTGGATTTACCTTCGGCGACGGTTGCCACGGTTCAGACACCAAATTCAACCTGTTCAACAGCCGTCGTATTGATGCGATGGATGTGACCAGCAAAACGGAGCCGCACCAATGATTGAACTCGTCATTGTTTCGCGTCTGCTTGAGTACCCTGATGCAGCCCTGCAGGAGCATCAGCAGGAACTCTTTGATGCACTCGCGTCATCGGAAACCCTGGATAAAGAGGATGCCCAGAACCTGGGCGTTTTCCTGCGCGATTTGCTCGCGCAGGATCTTCTCGATGCGCAGTCTGATTACAGTCAGCTGTTCGATCGTGGCCGCGCCACGTCGCTGCTGTTGTTCGAGCATGTTCACGGTGAATCCCGCGACCGTGGTCAGGCAATGGTTGATCTGATGGCCCAGTATGAGGAGCATGGTCTGCAGATCGACAGTCGCGAACTGCCGGACCATCTGCCGCTGTATCTGGAATATCTGGCGCAGTTGCCGCAGGCAGAGGCGCTGGGCGGTTTACAGGATATCGCCCCGATTCTGGCGTTGCTCAGCGCGCGCCTGCAACAGCGTGAAAGTCGCTATGCGGTGCTGTTTGATCTGCTGGTAAAACTGGCTAATACGGCTATCGACAGCGAAAAAGTGGCGGAGAAAATCGCGGATGAAGCGCGCGATGATACCCCTCAGGCCCTGGATGCAGTATGGGAAGAAGAGCAGGTGAAATTCTTTGCTGACCAGAATTGCGGTGAGTCGGAAATCTCGAATCATCAGCGCCGTTTTGCCGGAGCTGTTGCCCCGCAATATTTGAATATCTCTAACGGAGGACAGCAATAATGCAATTCCTGAATATGTTCTTCTTCGATATCTATCCGTATATCGCGGGTACGGTGTTTCTGGTCGGGAGCTGGCTGCGTTACGACTACGGTCAATATACCTGGCGCGCGGGCTCCAGTCAGATGCTGGATCGCAAAGGGATGAACCTGGCGTCCAATCTGTTCCACATTGGTATTCTCGGCGTGATCGCCGGTCATGCCTTTGGGATGCTGACGCCACACTGGATGTATGAAGCATGGCTGCCGCTGGAAGTGAAACAGAAGATGGCAATGTTCGGCGGCGGTGCTGCGGGCTTGATGTGCCTGGTTGGCGGCCTGCTGCTGCTGAAACGCCGCCTCTTTAGTCCTCGCATTCGCGCGACGACGACCGCGGCAGATATTCTGGTGATGTCGGTGCTGGTTATCCAGTGTACGTTGGGTCTGCTGACCATTCCGTTCTCTGCACAACATATGGACGGCAGTGAAATGATGAAACTGGTTGGCTGGGCGCAGTCTGTCGTGACCTTCCACGGTGGCGCATCCGCACACCTCGACGGCGTGGCGTTTATTTTCCGCATGCACCTGGTGCTGGGTATGACGCTGTTCGTGTTGTTCCCGTTCTCACGCCTGGTTCACATCTGGAGTGTGCCGGTCGAATATCTGACACGTAAATATCAGATTGTGCGCGCGCGTCGCTAATCATTCTGTAAATGTGTAGAAGAACAAACCCTGCTTCGGCGGGGTTTTTTTATGCCTGGACGTTAGCAAAACGCTTTCTCGCTGCGCTCGAATCGAACCTTAATCGAAGTTTCTCATCCTTCCCGCTTGGGCAGAATATGCAGCACAGCTGTTCGATTTGATTGAGGTGATATTTACGAAGAGGCTGGTGGGGGAAGGATGACTCAGCGCGATGCGCTTCGCCCTTCGGGTCGTTGCCTGCGGCAACGCTTTCTCGCTGCGCTCGAATCGAACCTTGGTCGAAGCTTCTCATCCTTCCCGCATGGGCAGGATATGCAGCGCAGCTGTTCGATTGATTGAGGTGATATTTGCGAAGATGGTGGTGGGGGAAGGATGACTCAGCGCGATGCGCTTCGCCCTTCGGGTCGTTGCCTGCGGCAACGCTTTCTCGCTGCGCTCGAATCGAACCTTGGTCGAAGCTTCTCATCCTTCCCGCTTGGGCAGAATATGCAGCACAGCTATTCGATTTGATTGAGGTGATATTTGCGAAGAGGGTGGTGGGGGAAGGATGACTCAGCGCGATGCGCTTCGCCCTTCGGGTCGTTGCCTGCGGCAACGCTTTCTCGCTGCGCTCGAATCGAACCTTGGTCGAAGCTTCTCATCCTTCCCGCTTGGGCAGAATATGCAGCACAGCTATTCGATTTGATTGAGGTGATATTTGCGAAGAAGGTGGTGGGGGAAGGATGACTCAGCGCGATACGCTTCGCCCTTCGGGTCGTTGCCTGCGGCAACGCTTTCTCGCTACGCTCGAATCGAACCTTGGTCGAAGCTTCTCATCCTTCCCGCATGGGCAGGATATGCAGCGCAGCTGTTCGATTGATTGAGGTGATATTTGCGAAGATGGTGGTGGGGGAAGGATTCGAACCTTCGAAGTCGATGACGGCAGATTTACAGTCTGCTCCCTTTGGCCGCTCGGGAACCCCACCAGGGGTAATTCACATTTTGAAGTAAGGCTGAGAGATGGTGGTGGGGGAAGGATTCGAACCTTCGAAGTCGATGACGGCAGATTTACAGTCTGCTCCCTTTGGCCGCTCGGGAACCCCACCACGGGGTAATGCTTTTACTGGCCTGCTTCCTGTTGGAAGCGGGGCGCATCATATCAAATGACGCGCCCTGTAAAGCATTCCTTTCTTTAAAATGAATCAGTTGGCTGCTTTTTATTCGTAAAGGTGCAAAGCTAATCAATTCATTTCATGAAGGATTAAAGAATAATCGTTCTGTTGCCGTAAACAAAGACGCGCTGCGCCAGCACCTGATAGAGCGCACGACTCAACACGTTCTTCTCTACGTCGCGACCTGCACGCATCATATCTTCCGCCGTGTAGGTATGATCCACGTGAATGACGTCCTGCATGATGATTGGACCTTCATCCAGATTGTCATTGACGTAGTGGGCGGTGGCACCCACGATCTTCACGCCACGCTCGTACGCCTGGTGATAAGGGCGCGCACCAATAAAGGCAGGCAAGAATGAGTGATGAATGTTGATAATTTTGTTCGGAAAACGAGAGACAAACGACGGCGTCAGGACGCGCATGTATTTCGCCAGCACCACGTAATCCGGATCGTGCGCTTCAATAGCCTGAGCCATTAGATCGTCGTGTTCTTCTCGCGTGTGGCCTTCATGGCTCACCAGCTCGAAAGGAATATCAAAACGCTCAACCAGCGTGCGCAGCGTATCGTGATTGCCGATGACCGCTGCAATCTCCACGTCAAGACCACCGTAGTTGGCTTTCATTAACAGATCGCCCAGGCAATGCGCTTCTTTGGTAACGAGAATCACGACCCGACGACGCCCGGAAGGGGTCAGCTCGCGAACAGAACCTTCTGGCAATGCGCCATCAAGGTCGGCGAGCAGGGTCGTGTCGTTGAAGATCCCTTCCAGCTCGGTGCGCATAAAGAAGCGGCCGGTGCGGTGATCAACAAACTCATTGTTCTGCACGATGTTTAATTCGTGCTTATAGCAAATGTTGGTGATACGAGCGATTAAACCCTTCTGATCAGGGCAAATGGTACGCAGTACTTTGCGTTGTAGTGATTGCATCGCGAGGAAATCCTGTTGAGTGTTTGCGTGTTATTGGTGGTCAGGCATTATTGCCCGCAACACTTTTTAAATTTTTTACCTGAGCCGCAAGGGCAGGCGTCATTACGACTAAATTGCGGACGAGTACCATCAATATAGTACCATTGTCCGCCCTCAAGAATGAACCGCGAGCGTTCAATGATGGCACCCGGTTTGTCATGTTCAATGAAACGGGCGACAAAACTGACAAAACCTTCTTTCGCTGTTTGATCCATTGATGTTTCGTAAATCGTGAGACCCTGCCATTGCGTGTTGGCGAATCCCGAAACGATCTCCTGGCGAAAATCAGCGGCCTGGCAGGACGGATGCCAGGTTTTGATCAGATAGTCTGCGTCTTTGATCACAAAAGCTGTGTATCTGGAGCGCATAAGGTGTGACGGGTCCGGAGCAAGCTGGTCGCCAGAAAGATATCGCTGGCAACATAGGCTATACTCGAGGGCGCTACCACAGGGACAGAGTTGAGTCACAATGCTCTTCCTGGAACAATAAAGTAATGGCGTCTTAACGCCTGGGCGGCACTATGTTAACTGAGCGGTAGCGATGATGCTACGCCGGGAATTCAGGGGAAGTGAAGCAGGGCTAATGAGAAAAGTAAAAATAGGTCTGGCGTTGGGCTCAGGCGCAGCGCGAGGCTGGTCACATATTGGCGTGATTAACGCATTAAAACGAATCGGTATTGACGTTGATCTTGTTGCAGGCTGCTCCATTGGTTCGTTGGTCGGAGCCGCCTACGCGTGCGATAAAATGCCAGAGCTGGAATCGTGGGTACGTTCTTTCAGCTACTGGGATGTCTTGCGTCTTATGGATCTCTCGTGGCAGCGGGGCGGACTCCTGCGCGGTGAGCGCGTCTTTAATCGCTTTCGCGAAATCATGCCACTCGATAATTTCAGTCATTGCCAAATGCCGTTCGGCGCAGTGGCAACCAATCTCAGTACGGGCAGAGAGCTCTGGTTCACCGAGGGTGATCTCCACCTTGCCGTGCGCGCGTCGTGCAGTATGCCGGGTTTGATGGCGCCGGTTCCGCATAACGGTTACTGGCTGGTCGATGGGGGGGTCGTCAATCCGGTTCCCATCTCTCTGACGCGGGCGATGGGCGCAGATATCGTGATTGCCGTGGATTTACAGCATGACGCCCATCTGATGCAGCAAGATTTAATGCCCATAAATGTGCAGAGCGAAGAGCCGGATATCGATAAACTGGTCTGGCATGAGCGCCTGCGCGAGCGCTTAGGGCGAATGGCCGCACGTAAGACTGTCTCGGCGCCGACGGCTATGGAGATAATGACGACGTCAATCCAGGTGCTTGAAAATCGACTGAAGCGAAATCGCATGGCGGGCGATCCGCCGGACATTCTGATCCAGCCGTTCTGTCCGCAAATTTCCACGCTCGATTTTCATCGCGCCGACGCTGCCATCGCCGCCGGTGCGTTAGCCGTCGAAAAGAAAATAGATGAGTTGCTACCTTTGGTGCGCACAGCCGTGTGAGCACCCGTATTTTGATGACTTCAGCAAATTCTGACAGGCGATAGGCACAATAGCATGCCACTATTTACCTATTGTCAGGCAGGGGAGAGAACATGACACAGCCATTGACCGGAAAACACATTTTAATAGTTGAAGACGAGCCCGTTTTCCGTTCGCTGTTGGATTCCTGGTTATCCTCTTTAGGCGCGACCACGACACTGGCTACTGATGGCCTGGATGCCCTGGAAAAATTAGCCGATATGACCCCGGATCTGATGATTTGCGATATCGCCATGCCGCGTATGAATGGCCTGAAGCTGGTTGAGCATTTACGCAATGAAGGTGATCAAACCCCGATCCTGGTTATCTCGGCGACTGAAAACATGGCCGATATCGCGAAAGCGCTGCGCCTCGGCGTACAAGATGTGCTGCTCAAACCCGTCAAAGATCTGAACAGATTGCGCGAAACCGTGTTCGCTTGCCTTTACCCGAATATGTTTAATTCTCGCGTAGAAGAAGAGGAGCGTCTTTTCCAGGACTGGGATGCGTTGGTCAGTAATCCGCATGCCGCCGCGAAATTATTACAAGAGCTTCAGCCGCCTGTTCAGCAAAATATATCGCATTGTCGCGTTAATTACCGTCAGTTGGTTGCCGCCGATCAGCCTGGACTGGTGCTCGATATCGCACCGCTCTCTGATACCGATCTCGCCTTTTATTGCCTGGATGTGACACGGGCCGGTGATAACGGGGTATTAGCAGCATTATTATTGCGGGCACTTTTTAATGGTCTCTTGCAGGAGCAACTCTCTCATCAGGGACAACGGCTTCCTGAATTAGGGACGCTGCTTAAACAAGTTAACCATCTTTTCCGCCAGGCCAATTTACCGGGACAGTTTCCGCTGTTAGTCGGTTATTACCATAGCGAGTTGAAAAACCTTATCCTGGTCTCCGCGGGCCTTAACGCCACGCTTAATACCGGTGAGCATAATATCCAGGTCAGTAATGGCGTGCCGTTAGGCACCATGGGGACGACATATTTGAACCAAATAAGCCATCGCTGTTCATCATGGCAGTGTCAAATTTGGGGCGCAGGCGGGCGTTTGCGCTTAATGTTGTCCACGGAATAAGCAGTTAAATTTTATTCTTCAGATAGCTTTATCTTCGTTTTACTGGCAGTGCTACTATCGTTGCCAGTTTGATACGTATTTATCCTAATTAATCGGTAACGCGCCCTTTTCAGACCCGGATCACATTGCGAGGCTGATATACTGAATGCGTTATTTATTGCATAAAGTTCAAAACTTGAACAGTTCAGGAGATTTCAATGGCTGCCCTAAATTCGAAAGTTACAAAGGCCGTTATCCCAGTGGCGGGATTGGGAACCAGGATGCTACCGGCTACTAAGGCCATTCCGAAAGAAATGCTGCCGTTGGTCGATAAGCCTTTAATCCAGTATGTTGTTAATGAGTGTATTGCCGCCGGTATTACGGAAATTGTACTGGTAACACATTCGTCTAAAAACTCTATCGAAAACCATTTCGATACCAGTTTTGAACTTGAAGCCATGCTGGAAAAACGCGTCAAACGTCAACTGCTGGAAGAGGTGCAATCTATTTGTCCTCCCCACGTCACCATCATGCAGGTGCGTCAGGGGCTGGCTAAAGGCCTGGGCCATGCGGTGCTGTGCGCGCATCCGGTTGTGGGTAACGAACCTGTCGCTGTTATTCTGCCAGACGTGATTCTTGACGAGTTCGAATCTGACCTCTCTCAGGATAACCTCGCTGAGATGATTAAACGCTTTGACGAAACGGGCAGCAGCCAAATCATGGTAGAGCCCGTTGCAGATGTGACGGCTTACGGTGTTGTTGACTGCAAAGGCGTTGAGCTAAAACCAGGTGAAAGCGTGCCGATGGTTGGCGTGGTCGAGAAGCCAAAAGCAGACGTTGCGCCATCTAATCTCGCCGTGGTGGGTCGCTATGTGCTGAGCGCAGAGATTTGGCCGCTGCTGGCTAAAACCCCTCCAGGAGCAGGTGACGAAATCCAGCTCACCGATGGCATCGATATGCTCATCGAGAAAGAGACCGTTGAAGCCTACCACATGAAAGGCAAGAGCCACGATTGCGGTAATAAACTGGGTTATATGCAGGCTTTCGTTGAATATGGTCTCCGTCACAATTCTCTGGGCGAAGAATTTAAAGCTTGGTTGAAAGATACGATGGGTATTAAAAAGTGATCTGATCGCTCAGATGTATGTAGCCGGTATCAGTCAGATGATATCGGCTTTTTTTATGCCTGATAACCGCCATAAGCTGATTCTTAAGGAAGTATGAGCAACGGTGTGTAGCTATATAATTGGGTGTAAGCGGATGTATCGGTATAAATTACGGGCATAAAAAATCCCGTATTAAACGGGATTTTTCTGAAAGGCAGGCGATTAATCCTTGATCAGGAAATCGTCCAGCTGTTTGCCTTGCTCTTCCATGGCTTTCTTGATTACTGCTGGAGTACGGCCTTGGCCTGTCCAGGTTTTAGTTTCGCCGTTCTCATCAACGTAGCTATATTTAGCTGGGCGAGTTGCACGTTTTGCTTTAGTGCTGGTCTTAGCAGCTGACATGCTGTTCAGTAATTCGTTTGGATCGATACCGTCGGCAATCAGCATTTCACGGTATTGCTGAAGTTTACGAGTGCGTTCTTCGATTTCGGCAGCCGCAGCGCTCTCTTCTTCACGACGTTCAGTCACAACAACTTCTAATTTTTCCAGCATTTCTTCCAGCGTTTCGAGGGTGCATTCTCTTGCCTGCGCACGAAGAGTACGGATGTTGTTCAGAATTTTAAGTGCTTCGCTCATTTTTGTAATCTCAAACTTATAATGGGGGGTTTGTTGTCCTAATAATAGAGTGATAATTTAAGATGTGCAATAGGTGGGAATGTAAGGAATTCAAAAAATACTTAATATCACGCGCCAATATTAATTACGTTAACTTAAATTTCATTGTCAGGATGATGGGCTTGTTATCATCTCTACTGGCATAAACCGACCGGCTACATGTTTGTTTAGTGACAATCAGGCTTGTGATTATAGTTGCGGCGGATAAATATCAACCTTTTGTATTACCCCACTCGAAGGGGTCTTATTGCCAGAATAGTTAATAAATATTGAATTTGGGCGAGTAAGAATTCCATTATAAAAAGTCATGACTTACACGGCTATAAACGCTCTTCTGACAAATGGAAAATGGCATTACTGCATGTTTTAACATGTTATTTTGTTTATCAGTCTCGAATGCTGACATTGCCTATGCACCTGTTTTGTGGCTCGTCACACTGGGGATGAGGCAAATTATGGTACAATCATCCATCGGGAATATTACACATTGATTAGGGTTTAACGACCAATGGCACAACTTTATTTCTACTATTCCGCAATGAATGCAGGCAAGTCTACAGCGCTGCTGCAATCCTCTTATAACTATCAAGAAAGGGGCATGCGTTCGCTGGTATACACTGCCGAGATTGACGATCGCTTTGGGGCAGGCAAGGTGAGCTCTCGTATAGGGCTATCCTCTCCGGCAAAGCTCTTTAATAACGGAACCGACTTGCTCAGTGACATCCGCTCTGAGCATGCTGTGAAGCCGATACATTGCGTTCTGGTAGATGAAAGTCAGTTTTTGACACGTCAGCAGGTCCATGCTCTTTCAGAAGTCGTTGATGAACTCGATATTCCCGTTCTGTGCTACGGACTGCGCACCGACTTTCGCGGCGAACTGTTTATCGGTAGCCAGTATTTATTGGCCTGGTCAGACAAACTGGTCGAGTTGAAAACGATTTGTTTCTGCGGCCGCAAAGCCAGCATGGTGCTGCGTCTTGATCATGAAGGAAAACCCTTCGCTGAGGGTGAACAGGTCGTCATTGGCGGCAACGAACGCTATGTATCCGTGTGCCGTAAGCACTATAAAGAAGCGCTGGCTGTTGGGTCTCTTACAGCTCTCGGAGAAGAGAATCGTCATTAGACTTCATCCTGTTTTTGCTGATGGTTGTTCATCAGGCATAAAAAAACCCGCCAGTGGCGGGTTTTTTATTTCAGCTAATAATTAAGCGTTTTTCTTCACTTTTTTATCAGCTTTTACAGGTGCATCAATTTTTACTGCAGCTGTGTCATTTTCGCTGAATTCGCGTCCGTAGTATGTATCAAGCAGAATCTGTTTCAGCTCGGAGATCAATGGGTAACGCGGGTTAGCGCCAGTACATTGGTCATCGAATGCATCTTCAGACAGCTTGTCAACATGTGCCAGGAAGTCAGCTTCCTGAACACCCGCTTCACGGATAGATTTAGGAATGCCCAGTTCAGCTTTAATGCTATCCAGCCATGCCAGCAGTTTCTCAATCTTCGCAGCAGTGCGATCGCCTGGAGCACTCAGACCCAGATGGTCTGCGATTTCTGCGTAGCGACGACGAGCCTGCGGACGGTCGTACTGGCTAAATGCTGTCTGCTTAGTCGGGTTGTCGTTAGCGTTGTAACGAATAACGTTCGAAATCAGCAGGGCGTTCGCCAGACCGTGAGGAATGTGGAACTGTGAACCCAATTTGTGCGCCATTGAGTGACACACACCGAGGAAGGCGTTAGCAAACGCGATACCGGCGATGGTCGCAGCGTTGTGTACACGCTCACGTGCTACTGGGTTTTTAGAACCTTCATTGTAAGAGGCTGGCAGGTTTTCTTTCAGCAGTTTCAGCGCTTGCAGAGCCTGACCGTCAGAGAATTCACTCGCCAGTACAGAAACGTAAGCTTCCAGTGCGTGAGTCACTGCATCCAGACCACCGAATGCGCACAGTGATTTCGGCATATCCATCACCAGGTTGGCATCAACAATCGCCATATCTGGAGTCAGAGCGTAATCAGCCAGTGGGTATTTCTGACCCGTCGCATCATCAGTAACAACCGCAAATGGCGTCACTTCAGAACCGGTACCAGAGGTGGTGGTGACCGCAATCATTTTTGCTTTCACGCCCATTTTCGGGAACTTGTAGATACGTTTACGGATGTCCATAAAGCGCAGTGCGAGTTCTTCGAAATGCGTTTCTGGGTGTTCGTACATAACCCACATGATTTTAGCGGCGTCCATCGGGGAACCACCACCAAGCGCGATGATCACGTCTGGTTTGAAGGAGTTAGCCAGCTCTGCACCTTTGCGAACAACGGTCAGGGTTGGGTCAGCTTCAACTTCGAAGAAGACTTCAGTCTCAACGCCTGCTGCTTTCAGAACAGAAGTGATCTGGTCTGCATAGCCGTTGTTGAACAGGAAACGGTCAGTCACGATGAGCGCACGTTTGTGGCCATCAGTAATCACTTCATCCAGCGCGATTGGCAGTGAGCCACGGCGGAAGTAGATAGATTTCGGAAGTTTGTGCCACAACATGTTTTCAGCTCGCTTAGCAACGGTTTTCTTGTTGATCAGGTGCTTAGGACCAACGTTTTCAGAGATGGAGTTACCACCCCATGAACCACAACCCAGAGTCAGGGAAGGCGCGAGTTTAAAGTTATACAGGTCACCGATACCACCCTGAGAAGCAGGGGTGTTGATCAGAATACGTGCGGTTTTCATTTTGTCGCCGAAGTACTTCACGCGCTCAGGCTGGTTGTCCTGGTCGGTATACAAGCAAGAGGTATGACCAATCCCGCCCATTTCAACCAGTTTCTCCGCTTTGATCACCGCGTCTTCGAAACTCTTAGCACGGTACATGGCAAGAGTAGGGGACAGTTTTTCGTGAGCAAAGGGTTCAGATTCATCTACAACGCTGACTTCACCAATCAAAATTTTGGTATCAGCGGGAACCGTAAAGCCTGCCAGTTCTGCAATTTTAGCGGCAGGTTGGCCAACAATTGCAGCGTTCAGTGCGCCATTTTTCAGAATGATATCCTGAACGGCCTTCAGCTCTTTACCCTGCAGCATGTAACCGCCGTGGGTAGCAAAACGTTCACGCACTGCGTTATATGCAGAGTCAACAACGATAACTGACTGCTCGGAAGCACAAATTACGCCGTTATCGAAGGTTTTAGACATCAGGATAGAAGCAACAACGCGTTTGATGTCGGCGGTTTCGTCAACAACAACTGGGGTGTTACCGGCACCAACACCAATGGCAGGTTTACCGGAGCTGTATGCGGCTTTCACCATGCCTGGACCACCGGTTGCCAGAATCATATTAATATCTGGGTGGTGCATCAGCGCGTTAGACAGTTCTACAGATGGCTGGTCAATCCAACCAATCAGATCTTTTGGTGCACCCGCTGCGATGGCGGCTTGCAGAACAATATCAGCCGCTTTATTTGTCGCATCTTTAGCACGTGGGTGTGGGGAGAAGATGATTGCGTTACGGGTCTTCAGGCTGATGAGTGACTTGAAGATGGCGGTAGACGTTGGGTTAGTTGTCGGAACGATACCGCAAATGATACCGATTGGTTCAGCGATAGTGATAGTACCGAACGTATGATCTTCTGCCAGAACGCCACACGTCTTCTCATCTTTATAGGCGTTGTAGATATACTCTGAAGCGAAGTGGTTTTTGATCACTTTGTCTTCAACGATACCCATGCCAGACTCGGCAACGGCCATTTTAGCGAGAGGGATTCGAGCATCTGCAGCAGCCAGTGCGGCTGCGCGGAAGATTTTATCAACCTGTTCTTGGGTGAAATTGGCATATTCACGCTGGGCCTTTTTGACGCGCTCGACGAGTGCGTTAAGTTCCGCGATATTAGTAACAGCCATAATGCTCTCCTGATAATGTTTAAACTCTTTTAGTAAACCAGCGCTCAATAACTCACCAGTATAGCCGAGGTGTCAGCACTTGCTTAACACACAATAAAACAAAGGTTTACTGAGGTTCGCAATCAACTCTCCGGCACTAACTTACTAAAAGAGCCTGACTTTAGCATCATCCCTTTTTACTAGGCCCACTCCCTGTTGGTGTCATCAAGATTACTCACTTCTGAGTACGGAAAACATGATCTGAATCAATTTATACCGAAGCTGATACCTTTCAGCACAGGTATTTTGAGTAATCATATCAAGTGTTAAATAATTACAAAAGTAATGGAATCGAATATTCCATCATTGACACAAATACTTAACACAGGAAATTCATAGCGTTTTGGAGCAGATTTCTGGTGAAGTATGCTGATAAAAAGCGTATCTTCAGCGCGGTTTTACTTCCTTTAATTTGTTGTTCGGGCCATGCTGATTTGCGGAGCTAATTGTGACCCCATTGCTCTTTGATTTCTCTACCTATTTTAAGTTTTTTATTGGTTTGTTCGCACTCGTTAACCCGGTGGGGATCATCCCTGTCTTCATTAGTATGACGAGCTACCAGACGGCGGTTGCCCGAAATAAAACTAACCTGACAGCTAACCTGTCCGTTGCCATCATCTTGCTGACGTCACTTTTTCTTGGCGACTCGATTCTGCAAATTTTCGGCATCTCCATCGACTCCTTCCGTATCGCAGGTGGCATTCTCGTGGTGACGATTGCGATGTCGATGATCAGCGGGAAATTGGGGGAAGATAAACAGAACAAACAGGAAAAATCAGAGTCCGCGGTTCGCGAGAGCATAGGCGTTGTTCCTCTTGCACTGCCTTTGATGGCGGGGCCAGGTGCGATCAGTTCCACTATCGTCTGGGGCACGCGCTACCATAACTTGGTGCATTTGATCGGGTTTTCGATCGCGATTGCCCTCTTTGCGCTGTGTTGTTGGGGCGTGTTTCGCATTGCACCCTGGCTTGTGCGTTTACTGGGACAAACCGGTATCAACGTGATCACGCGAATTATGGGGCTGTTGCTGATGGCGTTAGGAATCGAATTCATTGTGACAGGGCTAAAAAGTATTTTCCCTGGTCTGGTGAATTAATCATTTCATATGAAAGGACGGAGCCAGTGGCTCCGTTTTTTTTCGTTATTATCAGCAAATCATATAAATAAAGTTGAAATCTTCACAAGAAATAATAATTTCCGCTAATAAATCAATTTCGTTACATTTCAGTAACTTAATGTGAATCCTCTCTTTTCCCCGTACATAAACCGCGCAAACAGTCTGTTATTTTAATCACATGATACTCTGGGGCTTGCTGTGAGATAACCGAAATGTTATTAGTAATTTCAACATTCCCCTAGATGAATGTGCTAAATAATAACCAGTTGTTAAATTTTTGTACAAATGCGAGTCGATGATAGCGCAACGAAGCGCAACGCGAGATGAATCTCGCTATCACATTGAATGTTCGGTCTTTTCAATGTGTCTGTAGTACGGCAAGGCTGCCCTCACCGAAAATCCCATCGTAGTAAAAGAGAATTGCTTAACAAATTTGCAAAATGTATTGGCGCGAAATTAAGCCATTTGGTACTTTCCGGCCTTATATTTTGCTCCAGTATTCTTGTAGATGAGAATGATTTTCAAAGTAGCGCTCATCTCAACCCAATATCACACGTCTCAAAACAGGGGAGGCGTGTTTGGAATCGACGCAAGGTGGCCACACGAGTCATCAGCAATAAGTAAAGTCGGTGATAGCAAGAAGTAAACGACCTGACAGCAGCTCAACTCCTGCGTTGTTCAGGACCCCTCAGGGGAATTAAACAGGCTGGTCATAAAACCAGTAATTATAATGAGTGGAGTATCAACACAATGTCCATCATCACAAAAAAAAATCTGATTGCCGCGGGAATCTTCACTGCGCTAATCGCGGGTAATATGGCAATGGCTGCCGAGGTTCCTGCCGGAATTACACTGGCAGAAAAGCAAACCATGATTCGTAACAACGGTGCAGAGCCTCAGTCTCTTGACCCGAACAAAATCGAAGGCGTTCCGGAAGCAAATATCAGCCGCGACCTGTTTGAAGGTCTGCTGATTACTTCAACAAAAGACGGTCACCCAATCCCAGGTGTGGCTGAAAGCTGGGATAATAAAGACTTTAAAGTCTGGACATTCCACCTGCGTAAAGACGCAAAATGGTCCAACGGTGAACCTGTCACCGCACAAGATTTCGTGTATAGCTGGCAGCGTCTGGTGGATCCTAATACCGCATCCCCCTACGCGAGCTATCCGCAATATGGTCACATCCTGAACGTTGATGAAATCATCGACGGCAAAAAGAAACCGTCTGAGCTTGGTGTGAAAGCGGTTGACGACCACACCCTGGAAGTCACGCTGAGTGAACCCGTTCCGTATTTCTACAAATTGCTGGTTAACCCGGCAATGTCCCCGGTAAATAAAGCTGCCATCGAAAAATTTGGCGAAAAATGGACGCAGCCTGCGAACATCGTGACCAACGGTGCGTATAAGCTGAAAGACTGGGTTGTTAACGAACGTATCGTGATGGAACGTAATACCAACTACTGGGATAACGGTAAAACCATCGTTGATCAGATTACCTATCTGCCTATTTCTTCTGAAGTGACCGACGTAAACCGCTACCGCAGCGGTGAAATCGACATGACCTATAACAACCTGCCGATTGAACTCTTCCAGAAGCTGAAAAAAGAGATCCCGACAGAAGTTCACGTCGATCCGTATCTGTGTACTTATTACTATGAAATTAACAACCAGAAAGCACCGTTTAACGATGTCCGCGTTCGTACCGCGCTGAAGCTGGGCCTGGATCGCGATATTATCGTTAACAAAGTGAAAGCGCAGGGCGATCTGCCTGCTTTCGGTTATACCCCGCCTTATGCTGACGGCGCGAAACTGACCAAACCAGAGTGGTTCACCTGGACTCAGGAAAAGCGTAACGAAGAAGCTAAAAAACTGCTGGCTGAAGCGGGCTACACCGCTGACAAGCCACTGAAATTTGACCTGTTGTATAACACCTCAGATCTGCACAAAAAACTGGCAATCGCGGCGTCATCCATCTGGAAGAAAAACCTGGGTGTTGACGTGAAGCTGGTTAACCAGGAGTGGAAAACCTTCCTGGATACCCGTCATCAGGGCAACTATGACGTGGCGCGTGCAGGCTGGTGTGCGGACTACAACGAACCCACATCCTTCCTGAACACGATGCTTTCTGACAGCTCTATGAACACCGCGCACTATAAGAGCCCGGCGTTTGACGCGATCATGAAAGAGTCTTTGAAAGCAACCGACGAAGCACAGCGTTCCGCTCAGTACGACAAAGCGGAGCAGCAGTTGGGTAAAGACTCTGCGATTGTACCGGTTTACTACTACGTGAACGCGCGTCTGGTGAAACCTTGGGTTGGCGGTTATACCGGCAAAGACCCGATGGATAACATCTACACCAAAGATTTGTACATCATTAAGCATTAATGGCAATCAGTGGGGCAAAGCAATTTGCCCCACTGTGTCTTAACTCATCGCACAAACTACACGTCATCATTCATTTCGATTTGAGTGAGCAGGTGTAAAAGGCACACGCCAGAAGGTACGGGCAATGTTGAAATTTATCTTACGTCGCTGTCTTGAAGCGATACCGACGCTCTTTATTCTCATTACTATTTCGTTCTTCATGATGCGACTCGCCCCGGGTAGTCCGTTTACCAGTGAGCGCGCGCTGCCGCCAGAAGTCATGGCGAACATCGAAGCCAAATACCATTTAAACGATCCGATCTCTACCCAGTACTTCAATTATTTGAAGCAGCTGGCGCAGGGTGATTTTGGACCGTCATTCAAATACAAAGACTATTCCGTAAACGATCTGGTGGCGTCGAGCTTCCCCGTTTCGGCTAAATTAGGCGCCGCGGCCTTTATTCTTGCCGTTGTTCTTGGCGTCAGCGCAGGGGTTATCGCCGCGCTTAAACAAAATACCAAATGGGATTATTCAGTGATGGGGATAGCAATGACCGGGGTCGTCATACCCAGTTTCGTTGTTGCGCCGTTGCTGGTGATGGTGTTTGCCATAACGCTGAAATGGCTGCCCGGAGGCGGCTGGAACGGCGGGGCACCGAAGTACATGATTTTGCCAATGGTGGCATTATCGCTGGCTTACATTGCCAGCATCGCGCGTATCACCCGTGGTTCGATGATTGAAGTGTTGCACTCAAACTTCATTCGTACTGCGCGCGCTAAAGGCTTGCCGATGCATCGCATTGTGCTTCGCCACGCGTTAAAACCTGCGCTGCTGCCTGTGCTCTCATATATGGGGCCTGCGTTTGTCGGGATTATCACCGGCTCTATGGTTATCGAAACTATCTATGGCCTGCCGGGTATCGGCCAGCTGTTCGTGAATGGCGCGTTGAACCGTGACTATTCGTTAGTACTGAGCCTGACGATTCTCGTTGGCGCACTGACGATCCTCTTTAACGCCGTTGTCGATGTGCTGTATGCCGTTATCGACCCGAAAATTCGCTACTAGCACTGGAGTACGCCATGATGTTGAGTAATAAAAACAGCGAGGCGCTGGAAAACTTCAGTGAGAAACTCGAAGTCGAAGGGCGCAGCCTATGGCAGGATGCCCGCCGTCGCTTTATGCATAACCGTGCAGCGGTCGCAAGCCTTGTGGTCCTGATCTTTATCGCATTATTCGTGACGCTCGCCCCCCGTGTTGTCGCAGTTCACCTACTTCGATACCGACTGGGGCATGATGTCCAGTGCGCCTGATATGACGTCTGGACACTATTTCGGTACCGACTCATCCGGACGCGATCTGCTGGTGCGTGTGGCGATCGGTGGACGTATCTCCCTGATGGTGGGCATTGCCGCCGCGCTGGTGGCTGTTGTTGTCGGCACGCTTTACGGCTCTCTTTCCGGCTATTTGGGCGGCAAAGTCGATTCCGTGATGATGCGTCTGCTGGAGATCCTGAACTCCTTCCCGTTCATGTTCTTTGTTATTTTGCTGGTGACTTTCTTTGGACAAAACATCCTGCTGATTTTCGTGGCTATCGGGATGGTGTCCTGGCTGGACATGGCGCGTATTGTGCGTGGCCAGACGTTGAGCCTGAAGCGCAAAGAATTTATTGAAGCGGCGCAGGTTGGCGGTGTTTCCGTCGGTGGGATCGTGGTACGCCACATCGTTCCGAACGTGCTGGGCGTCGTCGTGGTCTACGCCTCGCTGCTGGTGCCAAGCATGATTCTGTTTGAATCTTTCCTGAGCTTCCTCGGTTTGGGTACACAAGAGCCGCTGAGCAGCTGGGGTGCGCTGCTGAGTGATGGCGCGAACTCAATGGAAGTTTCTCCGTGGCTGCTGCTGTTCCCGGCTGGTTTCCTGGTGGTTACCCTGTTTTGTTTCAACTTTATCGGCGATGGCTTGCGTGATGCCCTCGACCCGAAAGACCGTTAAGGAGTGCCGCCATGACTATTATTGAAACGGCAACCGCGCCACGTCAGCAAAATGTCCTGCTGGACGTCAAAGATTTACGCGTCACCTTTCAAACGCCCGATGGCGATGTGACGGCTGTAAACGATCTGAACTTTGATCTGCGTGCTGGCGAGACGCTGGGTATCGTGGGTGAATCTGGCTCCGGTAAATCGCAAACTGCCTTCGCGCTGATGGGCCTGCTGGCGCAAAACGGCCGAATCAGCGGAACCGCGACCTTTAACGGTAAAAACATTCTGAACCTGCCGGAGCACGAGCTGAACACGCTACGTGCCGAGCAGATTTCGATGATTTTCCAGGACCCGATGACCTCGCTGAACCCGTACATGCGCGTGGGTGAGCAGCTGATGGAAGTCCTCATGCTGCATAAAGGCATGAATAAAGCCGAAGCGTTTGAAGAGTCGGTAAAAATGTTGGATGCGGTAAAAATGCCGGAAGCGCGTAAGCGTATGCGCATGTATCCGCATGAATTTTCGGGCGGTATGCGCCAGCGCGTGATGATCGCGATGGCGTTGCTCTGTCGTCCTAAATTGCTGATTGCCGATGAGCCGACCACCGCGCTGGACGTCACCGTGCAGGCGCAGATCATGACGTTGCTGAATGAACTCAAAAGCGAGTTCAACACGGCGATTATCATGATCACCCACGACCTGGGTGTGGTAGCGGGTATCTGTGACAAGGTGCTGGTGATGTATGCAGGCCGTACCATGGAATACGGCAAGGCGCGCGATGTGTTTTACAATCCCGCGCACCCTTATTCCATTGGTCTGTTGAATGCGGTCCCGCGTCTGGATGCGGAAGGTGAATCTCTGCTGACGATTCCAGGCAACCCACCGAACCTGCTGCGTCTGCCTAAAGGCTGTCCGTTCCAGCCACGCTGTCCGCATGCGATGGAAATCTGTAACAGCGCTCCGCCGCTGGAAGAGTTTGCGCCAGGCCGTCTGCGCGCCTGCTTTAAGCCGTACGAGGAGCTGGTATGAACGCCATAGATGAAAAAAGAAATGTGCTGCTCGAAATTGCCGATCTGAAAGTGCATTTTGACATTAAGGACGGCAAACAGTGGTTCTGGCAGCCAGCCAAAACCCTCAAAGCAGTTGATGGCGTCACGCTGCGCCTTTACGAAGGTGAAACCCTGGGTGTCGTTGGGGAATCGGGCTGCGGTAAGTCGACTTTTGCCCGCGCCATCATCGGCCTTGTTAAAGCTACAGAAGGTAAAGTGGCGTGGCTGGGCAAAGATCTGCTGGGTATGAAGCCGGACGAGTGGCGCGAAGTGCGCAGCGACATCCAGATGATTTTCCAGGATCCGCTGGCATCCCTGAACCCACGTATGACGATTGGGGAGATTATCGCGGAACCTCTGCGCACTTATCATCCCAAAATGTCCCGCCAGGAAGCGCGCGACCGCGTGAAAGCGATGATGATGAAAGTAGGGCTGTTGCCCAACCTCATCAACCGCTACCCGCATGAGTTTTCGGGTGGGCAGTGTCAGCGTATTGGTATTGCGCGTGCGTTGATTCTGGAACCTAAGCTGATTATTTGCGACGAACCGGTTTCCGCGCTGGATGTTTCCATCCAGGCGCAGGTGGTTAACCTGCTGCAAAAATTACAGCGTGAAATGGGGCTGTCGTTGATCTTCATCGCGCACGACCTGGCGGTGGTTAAACACATTTCAGATCGTGTACTGGTGATGTATTTGGGCCACGCGGTAGAGCTGGGGACCTACGATGAGGTTTACCACAATCCGCTGCACCCTTACACCAAAGCGCTGATGTCGGCGGTGCCGGTTCCCGATCCGGATCTGGAAAAAAATAAAAAAATTCAGCTTCTGGAAGGCGAGTTGCCGTCACCGATAAACCCGCCATCTGGCTGCGTATTCCGTACGCGCTGCCCGCTGGCCGGTCCGGAATGTGCACAAACCCGGCCAGTACTTGAAGGAAGTTTCCGTCACGCGGTTTCCTGCCTGAAAGTAGACCCGTTATAATCGCAAGGGCTGACATGATGTCAGCCCTTAATTTTTGCGAGGTTATCGTGTCGCTATCCGTTTCTTCGGTTCGTCGTCGGATGTTCCGTCTGCTATTCGATCAAAATACCCGCTCAGGTCGTCATTTCGAAGGATTGTGCGGACTGTTTGCGCTACTCAGCGTACTCATCATCTTTATTGAGTCAGGTCTTGGGACGCAATATCACCTGACGATGGACGAGTGGCATCTCTTCGTCTGGCTGGAGCTTTTCGTCACGCTGGTTTTTACACTGGAATATTTGCTGCGGGTTTTCAGCTGGCCCAATCCGGCGAAATATGTCTTTAGCTTTTGGGGCATTATCGATCTGGCGACCATTTTGCCGCTCTATGTGATGTGGCTGTGGCCTGAAATTAGCGTCAATTATGTTTTTGCCTGGCGGGCAATGCGCGCCATACGCGTGCTGCGCGTCCTGAAGTTGTTGCGTTTAATGCCGTCGTTGCATGTGTTCTGGAAGGCGATATTTAGTGCCCGGCATCAGTTAATTCTGTTCTATTCGTTTATTGCCATTGTAATGATTGTCTTTGGTGCGCTGATGTACCTGATAGAAGGGCCTAAATATGGATTCACCACCCTGAATGCATCCGTCTATTGGGCTATTGTCACGGTCACGACGGTGGGATATGGCGATATTACACCGCATACGCCGCTTGGCAGAATTGTGGCGTCGATGCTCATTTTGATTGGTTATTCCGTGATAGCGATTCCTACCGGTCTTATCACGACGCACATGAGTGCAGCATTTCAGAATCGACAGCAGCAGCGCAAATGCCCTCATTGTCAGCAGGCGAACCATGAGCACAGCGCGCGATTTTGTAACCGCTGCGGGACTGAATTAGCGGATTAAATATAAAAGGCTGCATTCGCAGCCTTTTGTTATTCACGCCAGAGGATATGGCACAGCTTGTGGTCTTTTTCCCGGCACAGCAGGACGCGGGCAAAAATATCATTGATTTCGCCACCGTCGGTCTCCGCAAGACCAATCACCACCTCGGCAAAAAAGTCCGGGTTGAGGTCGAAATCGACATGCTCAGCCCAGTCTTCAGACGGGTCAAACAGCTCCGCGCCGCCGCGCTCTTCAAACTGCAAATTAAAGAGGATAACGTCTGCGGGATCGAGATTATCCATCGCCAGTTCGAGAAAAATGTCGTAGGCCTGCTCGAGCGTTTCGTCTTCCGTCAGACGATTATTCAGATCCATTTCCATGATGACTACCTGTTAAAACATCGTTGGGCACGTTTTACAGCAACGGGCTAAAGAAGTAAAACAGTCGTTCGGTGATTCGCTGCCACAAAGGCCGCTTGACCCACAAACTGGCGTCCAGCAAGCGCGAGCGGGAGATGTAATCGTCCTGAACGGCAGCCAAATCGCCACCAAAACCCGCATCGTCAATCACCAGCGTAATTTCAAAATTCAGCCACAAACTCCGCATATCCAGATTCACGGTCCCGACCAGACTGAGTTCCCCATCCACCAGTACGCTTTTGGTATGCAGCAATCCACCCTCAAACTGATAGATTTTCACCCCTGCTGCCAGAAGCTCTGTAAAGAACGCGCGGCTAGCCCATCCCACCAGTACCGAGTCGTTTTTGCGCGGCATAATAATGCTGACATCCACACCGCGCTGTGCGGCGGTACAAATCGCATGCAACAGGTCGTCGCTCGGCACAAAGTAGGGCGTAGTCATGATCAGATATTCACGCGCAGAATAAGCCGCAGTGAGCAACGCCTGATGAATCAAGTCTTCCGGGAAACCCGGGCCGGAGGCAATGGTGTGAATGGTATGGCCGCTTTCCTGCTCGAACGGCATGATATTGGCGTCGGGCGGTGGCGGCAAAATACGCTTGCCGGTTTCAATTTCCCAGTCGCAGGAATACACAATACCCATTGCGGTAGCGACGGGACCTTCCATACGCGCCATTAAATCGATCCACTGACCCACGCCGGAATCTTGTTTGAAGAAGCGCGGATCGACCATATTCATGCTGCCGGTGTAGGCAATATAGTTGTCGATCATGATCATTTTACGGTGCTGGCGTAAATCCATGCGACGCAGAAACACGCGCAGTAAATTCACCTTTAACGCTTCGACAACTTCAATACCCGCGTTGCGCATCATCCCAGCCCAAGGGCTGCGGAAAAAAGCCACACTCCCAGCAGAATCCAGCATCAACCGGCAATGGATACCGCGACGAGATGCCGCCATCAGCGACTCAGCAACTTGATCCGCCATCCCACCCGGCTGCCAGATGTAGAAAACCATTTCGATATTATGGCGAGCGAGTTGGATATCGCGAATCAACGCCTGCATCACGTCATCAGAGGTCGTCAACAATTGCAGCTGGTTACCTTTAACCCCGGCAATGCCCTGACGCCGCTCGCAGAGTTTAAACAGTGAAGATGCCACGCTGCTATTTTCTTCGGCAAAGATGTGTTTGCAGGATTTCAGGTCGTTTAACCATTTTGCGGTCGACGGCCACATGGCGCGGGCACGCTCGGCGCGACGCTTGCCCAGATGCAATTCACCAAACGAAAGATAGGCAATAATTCCCACCAGCGGCAGGATGTAGATAATCAGTAGCCAGGCCATGGCAGAGGGGACAGCTCGGCGTTTCATCAGGATGCGAAGCGTCACACCTGCGATCAGCAGCCAGTATCCCAGAATGACCAGCCAACTCACCACGGTGTAGAAGGTTGTCATAATTAAAAATCCTTTTGAAAGCGTATTGTTATGAGTGTACGCATCAGAATTGATCTGGCAAATAAAAAGGACGGCTAAAAGCGCTGGTTTGCCGCGACCAAGGGTTTATAATGGCGTTTCTGTTAAGGAAAGAGTTTTAACCATGAAGCGCAGTAGAACTGAAGTAGGGCGCTGGCGCATGTTGCGACAAACGAGCCGCCGCAAGGCTCGCTGGCTGGAAGCTCAATCCCGCCGCAATATGCGTATTCACGCTATCAGAAAATGTGGGCTAAGCCGTCACCGTAATGCACTGGTGTTCGCCGTTCGCGATCTCTGAGTTCCCTGAAGGCACCGTTTTCGGTGCCTGATGTTTTTTTAAGCCATCAACCCCTGTACGCGTACTATTTTGCTTCCCGCGTGTTAAATCCTTCCACTGCTACGGTATGATGTGCGGCGATGTACGCGATGAATAAGAAAAATGAATCCTTTCCTTTGGGTCTTAATTGCAATTTTTGCCGTAGATGCATTAAGGGAATATTTAGGACTCTCGTCGCTCACGCAGCTAGGGCAATTTATTTACGCGCTTGGCATGCACTGGGCAATGCTTTAAGGATAAACGGTACTGACGCCCGCAAGGGTTTGCGAACGTCAGAATGACATGATGCATAGCGCGTTCACGGTTTCGGTTCTCTTAACCACGCTGTGACGCGCTGTTTTAAAAAGGAGCTGGTGGTGTTTGCGGAGTTTGGTGTACTGAATTTTTGGACCTACGTTGTTGGCGCGTTTTTTATTGTTCTCGTGCCTGGCCCCAATACTTTATTTGTTCTCAAAACAGGCATAGGTCACGGCGTCAAAAAAGGTTATCTCGCCGCGACGGGCGTATTTATCGGCGATGCCGTATTGATGTTTCTGGCCTGGGCCGGCGTGGCGGCACTGATTCAAACTACACCCGTGCTATTCAATATTGTGCGTTATCTTGGCGCGCTATATTTACTGTGGCTCGGTGGCAAAATGCTCTGGTCGGTCATTATGCGCAAAAACAGCGCGCAGGCAGGAGGGGCAGAGCCGGCAAGTATGATCCTGAAGCGCTCGCTGGTATTGAGTTTGACCAATCCCAAGGCAATTCTGTTTTACGTCTCGTTTTTCGTGCAATTCATTGATGTCAGTGCGCCAAACACAGGCACCTCTTTCCTGATCCTCGCGACAACCTTAGAACTGATCAGCTTCATGTACATGAGTTTCTTGATTTTCTCCGGGGCATTTGTGACACGCTACTTAAAGACGAAAAAGAAACTGGCGAAGCTGGGAAATGGGTTGATCGGGCTGTTGTTTGTGGGATTTGCCGCACGACTGGCATCGCTACACTGAAGGAACGCATACCGTTGCGGAGAGCGGAGATGCGATGAGTGTAATAGTGCTCAAGATTGCGCCTGGATTAGCCGATATCTCTGAGTACCCATTTACCCACTCTGGAATCAAGCTGAGCCGTTAAGAGCCTGCGTGTTAATAAGGAAAAATAATGACCGATACCGCTTTCAAATGGACGTGCATTAAATGTGATAAGACCATTCCACAGCACCAGGAATACTGCCCTGAATGTGAGGAAAAACGGTATCGCAAAATTGGCGGTTTGCTGTTCGTACCATTTCTGAATATGTTCCTCATTGCGTATGGTTATTTCACTTCACTGGCCGTCACATTAAAGGCCAGCATTGATACGCTAGGTTATCTTCCGCTTGCGCAATCAACCTATCTGTTTATTTCTGCGGGGGTGAATTTTGTTTTCTTGCTTTACATTATCTATGTTGCCTCACTTTTTTTGCGCAAGAAGAAAGAACTTCCGCTGGCATACAGTGTGTTGCTCGTCGCTGGTATCGTCGTCATGTTTATTGACCGGTGCATCACACCTTACCTGTTCCCACAGATTGCCCTGGGCTTTAATCAGGTGATGCCAATTGTTACCCACACAATTTACGCCTGCATCTGGATCCCTTACTTCCGCTATTCCGTGCGCGCTAAGAAGACCTTCATTCGTTAACCCAATCGAGTCTTAAACAGTCTATGGCTGCCATATTCTCGCAGCCATTTTTATTGATGGTGAAACATCTCAGCGTAATATCCCCGTGAGATGACAATCACTCTTACGCTTTCTTTTGAAGAAGTGTAGGCCTATCGTGTCATGAGTCTGAGCTCATTCACAGGATAAGAAAGATGCGTGACATTCCTCCTACCGCCATGCTTCGTGCGTTTGAAGTTGCTACCCGCCACCCCACGTTTACCTCATCCGCATCAGAGCTATTCATCACGCAGAGCGCCGTCAGCCACCAGTTAAAAAATCTTGAAGAATTATGGGGCCTACAGCTTTTTCAGCGCGGTAAGACACTCACACTGACGCCCGCTGGCGCCGCGCTCGCACCTATCGTGCGCGAGTTTTTCACAAAGCTGGAAACCTCGTTAGCCGATCTTCGCGAACAAAAAAGCCGTGTACGATTACGTTTAAGTACTACCTATTCTTTCGCCTTGAAGTGGCTGCTGCCACGTCTTCCAGAATTAACCCGACTGCATCCTGAGATTCTGGTCACGATTGAAAGCACCGACAGAGCCATTAACTTCACCAATTCCGATTCCGACGTGGCGATCCGCTTTGGTCACGGCAATTATCCGGCGCTGCACACGGAATTTATGTTCCGCGAACAGCTTTTTCCGGTGGCCAGCCCGGCATTATTACAACGTTTTGGAACACCCCATGAACCGGCTGAGCTGTTGCGCTATCCGCTTCTGACGCGCGACGGTGCGGATCTGGTTCCGAAATGGGATTCCTGGTTTGAGCAGGCCGGTATACAGACGGATGCGTTGCATGAGAGCGTACGTTTTGCAGACACCAATATGACCATCGAAGCCGCGCTGCTGGGACAGGGCATTGCGTTAGCGCGCAGTGGACACGTCGAAAAAGAGCTCAAGGAAGGCAGTCTGGTAAGGCTGTTTAATATCCCTTTTTCTTCGCCCGCGGCCTATTACTTTGTCTGTCCAGGCGGCATCGAAACGCAGCCGCACATTATGACGTTCTGCTCCTGGCTCATGGCTGAATCCCATCAGGCTCAGCTCAGCTATACATAAGGTATGAGCTTTCACTCATGATCGGATGACGACACTTCACTTTTAAAACAGGCATAGGTTGCTTAGCATCAGCCTATGCCAAGCCATATTATTTTCCTGACGCTATTCGCCGCTCTGCTGCATGCCAGCTGGAATACTCTGTTACGTGGGGCAACTGACCGATTATGGGCGATGACCATTATGTGCATGGCGATTGCCATGACCAGCGGCCTAATCGCACTGTTTGTGCCAGTGCCATCCACGGCCAGCTGGAAGTACGTGTTGTTTTCGGCGCTGCTGCATGTGGGCTATAACCTGTGTCTGATACGTAGCTATCAGAGCGGGGATCTCGGGCAATCCTATCCGATTGCGCGCGGCTGCTCTCCGCTATTGGTGACATGCGCGGCGGCACTCTTCGCCGGTGAAAAAATTGAACTGAATACGCTTGGCGGTATTACGCTGGTTTCCTGCGGTATTCTGATGCTCGCCATGAAGGGCTACAAACTGGCGATGCCGAATCTGAAATATGCGCTGGCAACCGGTGCTTTCATTGCCGCGTATAGCGTAGTGGATGGGATAGGTGTGCGATTGTCCGGCAATGCGCTCTCATACACCGTGTGGATGAGCGCCTTATGGGGAGGGCTGATGCCCGCACTCTATATCGCTTTGCGCGACAGAAGAAGTTTATTGCGCTGGCGGCCGGGTTTACCTCGTGCAGCGATAGGGGGCCTTGTCTCGCTACTGGCGTACGGGATCATTATCTACGCCATGTTGGGTGCCCCGATGGGCACCGTTTCAGCACTGCGCGAAACCAGCGTTCTCTTTGCCGCCATATTAGGTTACGTGTTCCTGGGCGAATCGCTAACGCTAAGAAAAACGCTTGCGTGCGTGGTTATCGCCACCGGCACGCTCATTATCGGTTAACGACATTGGGAGAATGCGACATGTCTGACAGTCCAACTATTGCCCTCATTGGTCCAGGCGCTATCGGTACGACTATAGCCGCGCTACTGCATGAGGTTGGCCGCAAGCCGTTACTGTGCGGACGTACATCCCATCCGAAATTAGTGCTGCGCTTCGATGAAGATGAAATTACCGTGCCGGGGCCAGTATTGAGCAACGCGGCGAATATCACTCAGCCGTGCGATCTGGTATTCGTTGCGGTGAAAGCGACCCAGACGGCATCGAGCGCAGGCTGGCAGGATAAACTGTGTGATGAAAACACAGTGGTCTGCGCGCTGCAAAACGGAGTAGAGCAGAAAAGCCAGCTGGAGCCCTATGTTAACGGCGCCACGGTCGTGCCTTCGGTCGTCTGGTTTCCTGCACAGCGTGAACCGGACGCTTCTGTCTGGCTGCGTGCAAAACCACGCCTGACGCTGCCGGATACGCCGCAGGCAAAAAGGATAGCTGATGCGCTTACTGATACACGTTGCACCGTCGAGCTTTCGGAGGATTTCACGTCCATCGCCTGGCGCAAACTGTTGCAGAATGCGGCAGCAGGTTTGATGGTACTCGCCAATCGCCGCGCTGGCATGTTCTCGCGGGAAGATATTACAGAACTGGCACTGGCTTACCTGCGCGAGTGTCTGGCGGTGGCACGTGCTGAAAAGGCGATACTGAACGATGACGTTGCGCGTGAAATCGTGGACGGTTTTCGTCGCGCGCCTGCAGACTTAGGCACTTCTATTCTGGCGGATCGTCAGTCTAACCGCCCGATGGAATGGGAGGTCCGTAACGCCGTGATCCAGCGGCTAGGAAAATTACATGGAATTCCTACGCCCATCAGTGACGTGTTGGTACCTCTGCTGGCGGCAGGAAGCGAAGGGCCTGGGTGAGGTTCCGCACTTTGGACTTAGCAAACAATCTCATCGCATTTGTCACGGGCTCAATGAACGCCGACCTTGTAAGCCCAGTTAAAAATAAAGCCCCGTCTATGCGGGGCTTCTTGTATCAATGTGATTAATGCGTGGCGCAGGCGTGAAATAAAGTCCTTTATTTCCGCTAGTTGATGTTTTTTAAAAAGCGCGTGAGGACGCTTTATTCACAACCTTAAAACACTTTCTTAAACGGGCGAACGGTGACTTTTGCGTAAACGCCTGCGGCGACGTACGGGTCGGCTTCGGCCCAAAACTGTGCTGCTTCCAGGGATTCGAATTCGGCAATCACCGTAGAGCCACTAAAGCCGGCCGCGCCGGGATCGTTGCTGTCAACGGCAGGCATTGGCCCTGCGGTGAGCAGTTTGCCTTCGTCGTGCAAAAGTTGCAGTCGCGCCAGATGCGCAGGGCGGACGGAAAGACGTTTTTCAAGAGAATCAGCAACATCCTCAGCGTAGATAACGTAAAGCACGGCGGAGCTCCTTAACCATAAAAAGTGGCATTTACGTTATGTGAAAGCAGCGATGACTGCAATGTAAAGATAACGACCTTGTTAAAACTGTAACAAACCGAGGCCAGGATACGCCGCTTGCGCACTTAAATTGCGAGAAGATGGAGTGTCTTATTGAATATGATTGCTATTTGCATTTAAAATCGGGGTCTGGTTTTTTAACTGTAACGATTATGACTTCGATGACCCTGAATTTACCTCGCCGCTTTCCCTGGCCGACGCTGCTTTCCGTTGTGATTCACGGTGCTGTTGTCGCGGGTCTGCTCTACACATCGGTACATCAGGTTATTGAAATGCCAGCGCCCGCGCAGCCGATTTCGGTGACCATGGTGACGCCCGCAGAGCTAGAGCCGCAGGTCGTCCCGCCACCACCAGCGCCTGTTGTTGAGCCGGAACCTGAACTGGAGCCGATCCCTGAGCCGCCGAAAGAAGCGCCAGTGGTGATCCACAAGCCGGAGCCAAAGCCGAAACCAAAGCCAAAACCAAAACCGGTTAAAAAGGTGGAAGAACGTCCAAAACGAGAAGAGCGTCCCGTTGAACCGCGTACGACGCAGACCGTGCAAAACACGGCGCCGGCGAAACCCGTGATGAATAACTCGCCGGCCACGGCAAAACCGGTCGTCTCGGCACCTTCTGGCCCGCGCGCGCTAAGCCGCAATCAGCCGCAATATCCTGCGCGTGCGCAAGCCTTGCGCATTGAGGGGCGTCTGCGCGTGAAGTTTGACGTCACGGCTGATGGACGCGTAGATAACGTGGAGATTCTTTCTGCCCAGCCTGCCAATATGTTTGAGCGCGAAGTGAAAGCGGCGATGCGCAAATGGCGATATGAAGCCGGGAAACCGGGAAGTGGATTGATTGTGAATATTGTGTTCCGCCTCAACGGCGGGGCGCAGATGGAATAGCAAAAAGCCTCCGCGATGGAGGCTTTTTTTTTATACCTGTGGAAGCAGGCGGGGTTTCCCGTCGTTATCCACCGCTACATAGATGAACAGCGCTTCAGTCGCCTTGTAGCGCTGGCCGATTGGCTCTGAGGCCACCTTTTTGACCCACACTTCAATATTAATGGAAACTGAGGTGTTACCGCGCTTGACGCAGCGGGCGTAGCAGCAGACCACATCACCCACCGCAACCGGACGCAAAAACGTCATCCCATCGACCCTGACCGTCACCACGCGGCCATGCGCGATCTCTTTAGCCAGGATCGCGCCGCCCATATCCATTTGCGACATTAACCAACCGCCAAAGATGTCACCGTTCGCATTGGTGTCGGCGGGCATTGCAAGTGTGCGTAAAACCAGTTCGCCCTGAGGGGCGTCATTCGTTGTTGTCATTGTAATTTATGCTCGTGACGGAAGACGACAGGCGGGATGCTACTATGATTTATACGCGGTGGGAAATACGAAAATCAGACGGGTATCAAATGGCCAGACGGCGTACCGTCTGGCATACAGGGATCAGTGCTTATCGTCCTGAGGCATGTGTTTGTAAATGTACACACCGCTGAGCAGGGTGAAAATCAGCGTCAGTGCCGTCAGACCAAACACCTTGAAGTTGACCCAGATATTTTGCGGCATCCAGAACGCAATATAGATATTCGCCAGTCCGCAAAGAATAAAGAATACAGCCCAGGCAATGTTCAGTCGCGACCATACTGCCTGCGGCAGGGTAATTTCTTTGCCCAGCATGCGCTGAATCAACGGTTTGTTCATGACCCACTGGCTGAAGAGCAGGGCACCGGCAAACAGGCCATAAATCACCGTCACCTTCCATTTGATAAATTCATCGTTATGGAAGAACACCGTCAAGCCACCAAACACGGCAACTAAGACAAACGTGATCAACGCCATTTTTTCGACTTTGCGATAGCGAATCCAGGTGTAGATCAGCACGACGGCGGTGGCGACGATTAAGGCGGTTGTCGCGGCGTAAATGTCGTACAGCTTATAGAATGCGAAAAACACGACAAGCGGTAAAAAATCAAGAAACTGCTTCATTCTTAGATTCCATTTTCTGCGTGGGGCAGAGCGCACGCTCGCACTCTGCCATCAGGATATTATTGGCGAATCAACGTATACAGGCGGAACAAGTAAACCAGTAATACGGCGGAGATCAAGTTACTGATGGTATTCGCAACCACCGCGCCAATGTTTGGCGTCAGCACAGCAAAATTCGGTGCAAACAGCAGCAATAACGTTTTTGCAAGCAGCCAGCCGATCACTGCAGGCGCAACCAGACGCATATTAGACCACGCCAGTTTTATGCTGCTGCGCATGGCGGTAAAAATCCCCATTTTATCCTGCACCAGCATCACAGGCGCAAAGGAGAGGATAATCGCCAACAGCACACCCGGCACCACAACCAGCATGATCCCTATTTGTACCAGTAAGGTGGTCAAAAAGATCAGGATGAACAGTTTAGGTAACACCGGCGCGCTGGCGCCGATAGCGCGCAGCGCGCTGACGCGTTGCCCCGCGGAAACCAACTGAACCATCAGCAATACTCCGCCCGCCATAATTGCGTTACCGATCAACCCGGAAAAGGTTGATGCCGCAGAGGCGCGCAGCAAAATCTGCTGCTGTTCAGGCGTCATGTTCTGCACCAGATCAAATAACCCTACGCTGCCAGCGAGATGGTCGCCCTGGCTGAGGCTGGCAATTTGCTCATCACTCGGTGAAAACGCATGGCCAAGCACGACGGTGATCAACGCGCAAAGCAAAGCGATCAGTAAAAAAGTAATGAACTGATTGCGGAAAAAATTCCCGGTGTCACGGTAGACGGACTTCGCCGTGATAGACATGCACTCTCCTTGAGTATTGCAGGTGTTAATAAGCGGGCAATTGTACCCTGGATAACTCTGTCGTGGCAGCACCATGACTTGTATGGAAAAGCATATCTTTGTAAAGCAAAGCGTATTGAGCAAATTTGACCTGATTGGCGCAATCAGGTTTCTCCATTTTTGTTAAAAATTAATCCAGATCAATAAATGTTAAATTGCTGAACCGAATGTGATCTGTGTTTGATCACTTCCTACTCATTTATAGTTATATTCTCCGCGCCAATAAAACCACAACGATGGAGCGGATATGAAAAAATTAGCAGTGGCAGCCCTGATCTTAAGCAGTCTCTCTGGTGGCGCTTATGCGCATGAAGCAGGCGAGTTCTTTATTCGCGCGGGTTCGGCAACGGTTCGCCCGACGGAAGGATCAGATAACGTATTAGGAAGTCTCGGGGGCTTTAACGTCAGCAATAACACGCAGTTAGGTTTAACGTTTACCTATATGGCAACGGAAAATATCGGTGTTGAGTTGCTGGCGGCTACGCCTTTCCGCCACAAGGTAGGAACCGGGCCGACGGGTAATATTGCAACCGTCCATCAGCTCCCACCAACGCTCATGGCGCAATGGTATTTTGGTGATGCCAATAGCAAGGCGCGCCCGTATATTGGCGCAGGCGTCAACTACACCACGTTCTTTGACGAGAAATTTAACGATAACGGTAAAGAAAATGGTCTGTCCGATCTCAGTCTTAAAGATTCCTGGGGCGCTGCGGGGCAGGTGGGACTGGACTATTTAGTCAATCGTGACTGGCTGCTGAACATGTCGGTCTGGTACATGGATATCGACACCGACGTGCGCTTCAAAGCGGGTGGCGAACAGCAAAGTGTCCATACACGACTGGACCCGTGGGTGTTTATGTTCTCGGCGGGTTATCGTTTTTAAATCTCATCTGCAAAACTGGTCGTTATACGGCCAGTTTTTTGCTTCTCTTGTCCACAGGTGTCGTGGTACATATTTGGCATTGATTGACCGGAATGACCACACAGTTATTGTGCGTTAATTCCCTGCTCACGGAAAAGGCGCTCGGACAAAGAGCGTTGCTCATGGAAGCTCGGCGCTATTCCTTTGCCTTCCCGTCATAATCACCGTCATCCCTCGCTTTGCTGAATGCAACCGTCAAAGAGCTTGGCTTGACCATGCCGCTATCACGAACTCACTGTCATGCATCACGCACCAGGCTCAATTTGCCTTGTGGTCACTATGATCAATTGCACGATCGGCACATCGACACGCTGGGTTCTGGATAATACTCGCCACAGGCAAAGCAACCCGTCCCAGCACGGGCTTCTTGTTTTGAAAGTAAATTTAATGAGATTGCCGTGAAAAGTGTGATCTGTATCAAAATGTGAATCGTCCAACTTAATGAATATTAAGGAACTGTAAATATTCATTTAAGTGGTGGAATTATGGCGGTAAAAGACTTTTTTGTGCAGACCGAACCTCGCAGACGGCGTTACGGTGTTGCATTGTTTATAGGGCTTATTTCAGGGGTGGTTTCGGCATTTGTGAAATGGGGCGCTGAAGTTCCCCTTCCACCGCGTAGTCCAGTTGATATATTTACCAGTGCGTGTGGACCTGAATCATTAATTCGGGCTGCCGGGCAAATCGACTGCTCCAGAAACTTCCTAAATCCTCCCTACATTTTTCTACGCGACTGGCTTGGATTGGTTGACCCTAATGCAGCTGTCTATACCTTTGCCGGGCATGCTTTTAACTGGGTTGGTGTAACGCACATTATATTCTCTACCGTGTTCGCCGTTGGGTATTGTGTCGTTGCAGAAGTGTTCCCTAAAATTAAGTTATGGCAGGGGCTGCTGGCCGGTGCGCTGGCTCAGTTATTTGTCCATATGATTTCATTCCCACTTATGGGCTTGACCCCACCGCTTTTCGACCTTCCGTGGTATGAAAACGTTTCTGAGATAGTTGGGCACTTAATATGGTTCTGGTCTATCGAGATCATTCGTCGTGACCTCCGAAACAGAATTACGCACGAACCTGACGCTGAAGTTTCTCTGAATTCGTCGTTCAGATAAACAAAGCAACAAACATTAAGAGCCCGCCAGAAGCGCGGGTTTATTCAAGGGCTGCCTACGGGCGGCCTTTTTATTTCCAGTATCTCAAGCAGAACGGCAAAGTCCTGGGCGTGGACAGCACACGAACAGCCAGTGGGCGCGAGGGTTTGAGGGCTTCCAGTCTGATACGCGGGGGATTATTGACCACGTTTGGAGCTCACTGTGAAGTTTATCGGGCGTTCTGATGCGGCCTGCACATCGTTACAAGCCAGATTAGCCAAATTCGTCGGTTTACCCGAAAGCCGGCTCACACCACAGACAGTACAGCGGCTTTGCATCGCTTGAGATTTTTCGATTGCGGACGAGTGTCTTTTGATTTAGAGTTTTCTAAATTTAGACAATTCTAAAGTTGAAAATGAAAAATACTCAGTTGCACCAATTGCAGGAAAGCGCCTCGCTGGCAACAACACTGCTTAAGTCGATGAGTAACAGCAAGCGACTATTAATCCTCTGCATTCTCATTGACAGGCCTGGCACCTCGTCAGGGGAGTTGGGGCAATTGACTGGCTTAACGCCCTCTGCAACCTCACAGCATCTGGCAAAGATGAAAGATGATGGTTTGATTGAGTCGGAGAGGGTGGCGCAACGCGTGAACTATTTCATCAAAGACCTGGCTGTTAAAAAAGTCATCTCTACCTTAAAAGACATTTTCTGTCCGGAGGACCTCAAATGATGCCTGAATCTGTATCACCGCTGGAAGCAAAAAAGCGTATTGAACAAGGGGCCTTACTCATTGATATTCGAGACCGTGCTGAATATCTGCGTGAGCACATACCTAATGCGCGCTCTGTGCCTCTTTCCGACATTGCGGAAGGTAAAAGAGTGGATGGCACAGAGCGACAGCCCGTTATTTTTCATTGTCAGTCAGGGATGCGCACGGCCCAGAACGCCACAACGCTCATCAACGCAGTAAATCCCGCGCCGGTTTTACTGATGACGGGTGGTATCAACGCGTGGAAGAGTGCCCAACTCCCCACGACTGAAGACAAAAGGCAGCCGTTGCCGATAATGAGACAAGTTCAGATCGTCGCAGGCACTCTCATTCTTACGGGCGTCGTATTGGGATACACCGTGAATAGCGGGCTGTTTTTACTGTCAGGCTTTGTCGGCGCGGGTTTACTGTTTGCCGGGGTGAGTGGCTGGTGTGGCATGGCAAGTTTACTGTTGAAAATGCCCTGGAACAGACCGGCGAAATAGCCATTGCCCACATTCCTTTTGATCAAGCTTGTTCAGTGTTTGTGATGGCCGTTTCAGGCACAGAGCTGTCATTAACAAGAACGATGCGCCGCATGTGGCTTCTCATCACTCTTCGTAATCAGCGGGGAGAGCGGTTAGATTAACCATACTGCGTGATTAAGCTCTCATGGGCTTTCGCTGAGTTTCTGTGTCTATGGCCTGGTTTTTTTAAAGGAGAGCGAAAATGTCTGCGGATAATACCGTGAGTCTGCGATCAGCGGCGCAACATCGGCATATTGTCGAAAACCTTTTTCATTATTACGTTTACGATCTCGCTGAATATGGCAAATGGCCGTGCGGGAGTGACGGGCAATATAGCTATAACGCGTCGCTGTTGGACCCACACTGGGAGCGTAAAGACCACTGGCCGTTTCTGATTTATCACGCTGAGGAACTGGCGGGTTTCTGTTTGTTGCGACGCTATCCGCATAATCTTGAACGTTATGATATTGACCAGTTTTTCATCTTGCGCAAATTCAAAGGGATGGGCGTGGGCAAAGAAGCTTTTCGCCTTGCAGTGCAACATCGCCCCGGGCTTTGGCAAACCCGGGTGATGTTCGAAAACACCGCTGCACTGCAATTCTGGCGATCTGCTATTGGCTCAGTGAGTAAGGGTCATTTCGATGAACATATTTTACTGGATGATGCTTTAGAGATGCATTTCATTCTGTATGAGGTTCACTAACAGAGAAAACGGGTCTCACGGCGGCCTGTTTTCTCAGCATTTTGCCACTCTGTTACTGCGTCAGTTCCGGCATATTCTCAAGCGCAAACGCCAGCACTTTCTCACCATCCAGCGACGCAAACGGATAGCTTTCGATCACCGTCATGGGCAGTCCTTCAGCAATTTCTTTCCTTAGCTCCTCCAGTTTGTACTGAATATGGGGCGCGACTAAATAGGCGTCAAACGCCGGGGCGACGCTTGCAAAATTATCCAGACCGACGGCGCTGACCAGAATCTTAATGCCTTGTTCATCGGCAGAATGCTGCATTTTTTTAGCCAGAGACTGAGCGGTATTGCCGAACAGACAACAGATCAGTAATTTTTTCATTAGAATATCCTCATGGAAACTCAGGATACAGTATTCCCGCTCATCAAAAGAAAATGAGAGCTAACGCAATGTGCTGGTTGTTTTTTAGCCGTAACGGTGAGGGAAAACAACGCCCCGAGAGAGGGCGTTGTGTTGAGCGCTATTTCTGAATCAAATAACGAATAGTCGGGCCGTCCTGCTGAATGTCGAGGACGGTATATCCGTGGTTTTTCGCATCCAGCGGAATATTATTGATGGATTGGGGGCAATCGCTGACCACTTCCAAAATTTCCCCTTTCTTGAGCTGCGGCAACGCTTCGAGCGTGGCGACGGCAGGGTAAGGGCAGGGTTCACCCATCATGTCGAGGCGATAGTCGGGAACGATCTCTTTCATGCAGCATTCTCCTGTCTTTCAGATTGACGCGCTGCGCGGCGGAAAAAGCGTTTCTCCTGCGCGATAACCAGTAAAAACGCGATCAGGAGCAGGGCGTATGTCACCAGCAATCCGCCCAGGGGACCAAAGGTACTCAGCAGATTTACTTTATCCCAACTCGTCGCTAATGCGGGGGAAAGATCGTCCCAGTAGTACGCCAGAATCGTTGACCCGATGACGTTGCCGAGCCCCACCCACCAGTAATGCACCTGACCTTCAACTGCACGGTACATCCAGCCGGTTTCGCAACCACCCGCCAGCACAATGCCAAAGCCAAACAGCAGGCCGCCAATGACCGCATTTGGGCCAGCCCACATGATTTTGGGCTCAACGCCGAGCTGAACATAGCTAAAAATACCGATCGCACTTACGGCCATCCCGGCAATAATGGCTTTCGCCATCATCGTGCGGCCCGTGATCCACATATCCCGAAACGCGGAAGTAAAACAAATCTGCGCACGCTCGATCAATAACCCAAAGCCCACGCCGAACAGCATGGCCAGCCCGAGTTTTGGTTGATTCATCGCCGTACACAGCGCCCAGGCAACCATGGCGAAAAACACCAGCATACCCAGACGGAAACGGCGTCGTGCCTGATCGGGTTTTTGCGTCAGCGGTGAGGCTGCGCTGACTTTGGTCATTTTGACCGGAATGCGGAATATCGGCAGAAGCGTGAAGCGTGCGCCAAAGTACGAGCCGATGGCGGTCGCAACAGCAAAGAACCAGGCGTGAAGCGAAAACTGGGGAATGCCCGTGAAGAAGGCGGCCAGGTTACAGCCCATCGCCAGACGTGCGCCGAAGCCTGCGATAATCCCGCCCACAATCGCCTGTGCGATACGGATGCGGCTCCTGGGCATCCGCAGTTTGACGTTATTGGCCCATAGCGCGGCAGCAAAACAGCCGCCGAACATACCGATAATCATCATGCCGTCGATGCGTGTGAGCGGCGTGCCGTCCAGATGGATCAGCTTAAAGTAACCCCACTCTTCGGCGTGGATCCCGCCAAGCTGTAAAAGCTGTCCACCCCAGCGGGTAAACTCGCCCGTGACCGCCCAAAAGGTGCCGGTGATACCAAAATAGTAGGTAGAGAGGATCCCCGCAGCGATAACTGCAGGTACAGGGGACCAGAACTTAATCAGGTATGCCTGTTTGAAGTGTTGCCATGACATGTGTAAACCTCTGAACTCAGAAGGGGTTTGCGCGGCTGAGTGCCGGAAAGAAAACGGAATAATACGCTGCGGGGAATATTTGAAAAGCGAGGGCGTTCGAAAAGCTCGAACAGATCAATTCTGGTCTACCCCTTTTGCCCGCGTGCGCGGTACGAAAGCGGTAGTCAAGTTCGCCGCCCGGATGACGCCGGGCGGCGAGAGCCTTAGGCGTGGCGAGTCGCGGCTTTCATTACGGTGACAAAGTCGCGAAGCTCCGTCAGCATCTGATCGGGCTTATCGACGTTTTTCTCGATAATTTTCACAATCGCTGAACCCGAAATTGCACCCGCAGCATTAGCATCAATGGCGGCTGTCACTTGCTCCGGGGAAGAAATACCGAAACCCTGCAACGGCGGCGCGGCGTGGTATTCAGCCAGTTTTTCGACCAGGTGATGCAGCGGAACGGCCGCTTTATTTTCAGCGCCGGTCACGCCCGCGCGGGAAAGCAAATAGGTATAGCCGCGACCGTGAGAGGCAATCTGGCGCAGCAGTTCGTCATCGGCATTCGGTGGGCAGATGAAAATCGGTGCGATGTTGTGACGCATCGCCGCCTGTCGAAACGGCGCAGACTCTTCAATCGGTACGTCAGCGATCAGCACGGAATCCACACCGACGCGTGCGCACTCGGCGTAAAACTCATCGATCCCGCGGTTGAACACCAGGTTGGCGTACATCAGCAGGCCAACAGGAATGGTTGGGTATTTCTGACGAATAGTCGCCAGCATTTCAAAACACTGCGTTGGCGTCACACCGGATGCAAACGCACGCAGAGTTGCGCTTTGAATGGTTGGGCCATCTGCCAGCGGATCGGAGAAGGGGATCCCCAGCTCAAGCGCATCGGCACCGGCGGCAATCAGAGTGTCGATAATTTTCAGCGACTGCTCAGGCCCTGGATCGCCAAGCGTGACGAAGGGAACAAAGGCGCCTTCCTTGCGGGCTTTCAGTTCAGCGAATGCGTTATCGTAGCGTTCCATCAGATTTCCCCTCGTGCTTTCAAAATATCGTGAACGGTGAAGATGTCTTTGTCACCGCGACCGGAAAGGTTAACCACCAGTAACTGCTCTTTTTCCGGGGCCTCTTTAATCATTTTCAGTGCGTAAGCAAGGGCATGAGAAGACTCGAGTGCCGGGATAATCCCTTCGTTGCGGCACAGGGTTTTGAAGGCTTCCAGCGCCTCGTCATCGGTAATCGACACATAATCTGCGCGACCGATACTGTTCAGATGCGCATGCTGTGGCCCGACGGACGGGAAGTCGAGGCCTGCCGAGATGGAATACGATTCTTCGATCTGCCCTTCGTCGGTCTGCATCATCGGCGATTTCATACCGAAATAAATCCCCACGCGACCGTGCTTCAGCGGTGCGCCGTGCTCGCCGCTTTCAATGCCGTGACCGGCAGGCTCAACGCCAATCAAACCGACGCTGGTGTCATCAATAAAGTCAGCGAACATGCCGATGGCATTCGAACCGCCACCCACACACGCGATCACCGCATCCGGCAGACGGCCCTCTTTTTCGAGGATCTGCGCTTTGGTTTCTTCGCCGATCATGCGCTGGAATTCACGCACAATGGTCGGGAAGGGGTGTGGGCCCGCCGCCGTACCCAGCATGTAGTGCGCGGTATCATAGCTGCCAGACCAGTCGCGCAGCGCTTCGTTACAGGCATCTTTCAACGTCGCGGAGCCGCTGTGCACAGGAATCACTTCTGCACCCATCAAACGCATACGGAACACGTTCGGTGACTGACGCTCAACGTCTTTGGCACCCATATAGATGCGGCATTTCAGACCGAGCAGGGCGCTGGCCAGCGCCGACGCTACGCCGTGCTGCCCGGCACCCGTTTCGGCGATAATTTCCGTTTTGCCCATGCGTTTGGCGAGCAACGCCTGGCCGAGTACCTGGTTGGTCTTATGCGCGCCGCCGTGCAGCAAATCTTCACGCTTGAGGTACAGCGTGGTTTTGGTGCCTTCGGTCAAGTTACGACATTTGGTCAGCGCTGTCGGGCGACCCGCATAGTTTTTCAGCAGGTCGGTAAATTCGGCCTGGAAAGCCGGATCTTTCTGAGCGCTAACAAACGCCTCTTCGAGCTGGCGCAGGGCAGGCATCAGAATTTGCGGAACGTACATACCACCGAACTCGCCGAAATACGGATTTAATAGTGTTGTCATTTTCTCTTCCTTAATATGCACGCAGCGTCTTGAATACCGAGGCCAGTTTGCTGGCATCTTTGATTCCCGGTTGGGACTCTACGCCTGAATTGAAATCGAGACCTGCGCAGCCCGCTTTCGCGGCCTCTACGCAATTGTCGGGGCTTAAGCCACCCGCCAGCAGGACGTTATCCAGCTTCTCACCGTTCAGCAGCGACCAGTCGAAACGCTGGCCCGTGCCGCCCTGGCCGTTATCGAGCACGTACTTATCAACGTGATTCAAATCGCGAGGCGGTAAAGTGTTGCTTACGCTCTGCGCTTTCCAGATCTGGATCTGCGCAGGCAATGCCTGGCGCAGCGCGTCGATATAGTGCTGGTCTTCGCTGCCGTGCAGTTGAACGGCGGCGAGGGAGAGATTTTCGGCTTTTGCTACGACGTCCTCAACGGGCGCATCGCGGAACACGCCAACGTAGCTGAGCGGCGCGGCGGCCATCACGTCTCGTGCCTGGCTTTCTGAAAGAGTGCGCGGCGAGCCGTCAACGAAAATCAAACCGCCATAGATCGCGCCCGCTTCGAGCGCTGCCGCAGCATCCTGACCGCGAGTCAGACCACAGACTTTGTTTTCGCCCAGCAGCACGCGACGTACGGCGACGTTTAAATCCTCGCAGGACATCATAGCTGAGCCAATCAGGAAGCCGTTTGCGAAATGACTCAACTCGCGCACCTGAGCGTAAGTATTGATGCCCGATTCGCTAATGACCGTGACACCCGCACCCAGACGCGGAGCAAGCTGACGCGTACGGTTCAGATCAATGGACAGATCGCGCAGGTCGCGGTTGTTGATGCCAACGACGTTGGCCTCGAGCGCAATCGCGCGCTCCAGTTCTTCTTCATTACTCACTTCGGTCAGCACGCCCATATTCAGACTGTGCGCCACGGCTGCGAGCTGGCGATACTGTTCGTCATCCAGAACGGACAACATCAGCAGGCAGGCGTCAGCCTGATAAAAACGTGCCAGCCAGATTTGGTACGCGTCAATGATGAAGTCTTTGCACAAAATCGGCTGCGGCGCGATTTGGCTGACAATCGGCAGAAAATCAAAACTGCCCTGGAAATATTTTTCATCCGTCAGCACCGAAATGGCCGATGCGTGATGTTTGTAGACCTCAGCGATACGCGCAGGGTCAAAATCGTCGCGGATCACGCCTTTAGACGGCGAGGCTTTTTTGCACTCCAGAATAAAAGCGGTGCGAGCGCCCTTCAGGGCGTCATAAAAACGGCGGCTGCTTGGCACAACATCATTCTGAAAACTGGCCAGCGGTTGCTGTTCTTTGCGGGCTTCAACCCAGATGGCCTTATCGGCAACGATTTTTGCTAAAACGGTCTGCATTATTTACCCTCTTGCCGCAAGTGCGGTAACGCGGTCGTAAGCTGCGCCAGAACGCAATACGGCCATCACTTTCTGCGCGTTAACCTGGAGATCTTCTTCACCGTGTAAGCGCATCAACATCGCGACATTCGCGGCGACAGCGGCCTCGTGGGCGGCCTCACCTTTACCTTGTAGCAAGCGTGTCAGAATGTCACGGTTTTCTTCCGGTGTGCCGCCAGCGAGCTGTTCCTGGCGGTACGGCGTCAAACCAAAGTCTGACGCTTCTAACTGGTAGCTTTGGATTTCACCGTCGCGCAGTTCGGCAACCAGCGTTGAAGCATGAAGCGACACTTCATCCATCCCGCCGCTGTGAACCACGGCGGCACGTTGATAACCCAGAACACGCAGGGTTTCAGCAATCGGTAAAACCAGTTCAGGGCTGTAGACGCCAATCAGCGCCAGCGGCGGATGCGCCGGGTTGATCAATGGCCCAAGCACGTTAAACAGCGTGCGGGTTTTCAACTGCTGGCGAACCGGCATCGCGTGGCGGAAACCGGTGTGATATTTCGGTGCAAACAGGAAGCAGACGCCCAAATCGTCCAGCGCTTCACGCGAACGTTCAGCGTTCATCTCCAGGTTGATGCCAAAAGCGGCCAACAGGTCAGACGAACCCGAGCGGCTGGAGACGCTGCGGTTACCGTGTTTCGCAACTTTCATGCCACAGGCCGCTGCCACAAACGCGCTGGCCGTGGAGATATTGATACTGTTGCTGCCGTCACCGCCGGTCCCGACAATATCCGCAAACTGATAATCCGGGCGCGGGAAGGGGGCTGCATTTTCCAGCAGAGCGGTAGCGGCACCGGCAATTTCCTGCGGTTGCTCACCGCGCACTTTCATGCTCACCAGCGCGGCTGCCAGCTGTTCTGGCTTCAGCTCGCCGCGCACGACGGCGGAGAAAAGCTGGTGGCTCTCCTGCTGGGTGAGCGTTTGCGCCTGATACAGTTTTTCAAGAATCGGCTGCAGCGTATTGGTTTGCTCCAGTTTCTGTAGCGCCCAGTTCAGGGTTTGTTCCAGCAGGCGTGCGCCGTTGGAGGTCAAAATGGATTCCGGATGGAATTGCAGACCACATACGCGATCCGCATCGTGACGCACGGCCATCACCATGCCTTCGAAAGAGGCGTTGATCGTTAGACCCGCCGGAATGTTGCTGCCCACCAGCGAGTGATAACGCGCCACCGGGAGCGGGTTTGGCAGCCCGGCAAACATCGCCTGACCGTCGTGTTCAATGCTGGAGGCTTTACCGTGCAGGATTTCACCCGCCTGACCAACATAGCCGCCATAGGCTTCAACAATCGCCTGATGCCCCAGGCAAATCCCGATAATCGGCAGTTTGCCGCGCATACGGGTCAACAGCTCAGGCATACAGCCTGCTTCGCTTGGCGCACCGGGGCCTGGAGAAAGCATCAGCACCGGGTTTTGCATGGTTTCCAGACGTTCAATCAGCGTTTGCGCCGGGACATGATTGCGGTAAATCACCACGTTGTGGCCGTTTGCACGCAGCTGGTCTGCCAGGTTGTAAGTAAAGGAGTCGATATTATCGAGCAGCAGAATGTCAGCCATCAGAAAATCTCCTGTGCGTGATGTGCGGTGGCGATAGCGCGCAAGACCGCGCGTGCTTTACTGCGAGTTTCGTCAGCTTCAGACTGCGGAACAGAATCAAGAACGATGCCAGCGCCCGCCTGGACGGTGGCAATGCCGTCTTCGACATAGGCCGAGCGGATCACGATGCAGGTATCCAGATCGCCATGGGCGGTGAAGTAACCGACCGCGCCGCCGTAACTGCCGCGACGACGGCCTTCGGCACCCGCGATGAGCTGCATCGCACGCACTTTTGGCGCGCCGCTCAGGGTGCCCATATTCATGCAGGCGCGGTAGGCGTGCAGCGCATCGAGATCGTGGCGCAGCTCGCCCACCACGCGGGAAACGAGGTGCATCACGAAGGAGTAGCGGTCAACTTTGGTTAAATCCGCGACGTAACGGGTGCCCGGTGTACAGATGCGCGCCAGATCGTTACGCGCCAGGTCAACCAGCATCAGGTGCTCAGAAAGCTCTTTGTGGTCGGTACGCATTTCTAACTCGATGCGGCTGTCGAGATCGCGGTCCAGTGAACCATCCGCGCGGCGACCGCGTGGACGCGTCCCGGCGATCGGGTAAATCTCAATCTGACGACTGGTCGCATCGAATTTCAGCGAGCTTTCCGGTGATGCGCCAAACAGTGTGAAATCGTTGTCCTGCATAAAGAACATATACGGACTCGGATTGCTTTTCTTCAGCACGTCGTATGCGGCCAGTGGCGAAGGGCAAGGGAGCGAGAAGCGACGTGACGGCACCACCTGGAAAATCTCGCCTGCACGAATTTCTTTTTGCATCTGGCGGACAACCGCGCCGTACTGATCGTCCGTCTGGCTGACTTCACACTGCATGTGCTCGATACTTTGCACCGGTAACGCAGTGGGTTCTTCCGTCATCTGCTGTTGCAGCTGTTCGATACGTTGCTCAAGGCGCTGTTTTTCGGCAGTGGAAGGCGTGAAAAGACTGGCCTGAATGCGGGTGTATTTCTTCTGATGGTCAATCACCATCAGGGTCTCTGCCAGATAGAAGCAGTAATCCGGGCAGCGGTTGCCTTGCTCGGTTTCGGGTAAATCTTCAAATCCGGCAACCAGGTCATAGGCAAACAGCCCGCCAAAGAACATCGCTTCACGCTCGTTCTCAGGAACATCAACCAGATTTTGCAGCAAGCGGAACGCATCAAAAACGGACAGCGAGCACAGACGCGCATCTTCATCCAGCAGTTGGCTTACCGCAGGGAAGTGCAATGTACGGGATTCTGGACGTTTTTCATTTTCGATGCCCGCAGGCAGTGCGGCATCGAGCAGCGGCAGCAACGACGCGCCGTTCTCGGATAAAGCCTGAATAGTGACGGTGTCACCTAAAGCCGTAATCCGTAATGCGCTGTCTACCAGCAGCAGGCTTTTGAGGTCGTCTTTGCTGTCGATATCGGCGGATTCAAGCAGCAGCGTGGCAGGGCGTGCGCCGCAGACTTGCTGAAACAAGGCGGTAGGGTTATGGCGATAAATTGCTTCGCAGGTCAGCAACTCAAGTTTTGTTTTGGCTGTTTGCATATTGTTGTTCTCATATTCTGTTCATAAAAAAGCCCGCATAGTCGCGGGCCAGGTATCTGTTTTCGTAACGCACACGAATGACACTGCCCGATATTCAGGAAGTGCGCCACCAACCGTGCTGGGAGAAATGTGCTTTCATTTTCAGATACCTTCTTGAGTGAACTTTCGTACTAGTTAACTAGTTCAATGGGGCGTTGTCAACCCCTGATTTCAGAATTTCCGCGCAAGCCGTTATCATAGCCTTCTAAAATACGATAAACCTGTGATGGAAACCGCTTTGAGCGAGACAAAATACGCCGTGATTTATGATTTACACAGCCATACGCAAGCCTCTGATGGGCTGCTCACGCCTGAAGCGCTGGTCCACCGTGCCGTCGAAATGCGTGTGGGGACGCTGGCTATTACCGATCACGACACCACAGATGCTATTCCGGCAGCACGAGTGGAAATCGCGCGCAGCGGACTGGCGTTGAACCTCATCTCTGGCGTAGAAATTTCCACCGTCTGGGAAAATCACGAAATTCACATTGTGGGCTTGAACATTGATATTGCGCATCCGGCGCTGTGTGCCTTTCTGGAAGAGCAGAAAGAACGTCGTAACCAGCGCGCTGTATTGATCGGTGAACGACTTGAAAAAGCGTTGATCCCCGGTGCGCTGGAAGGCGCACAACGTCTCGCCAACGGCGGAGCCGTAACGCGGGGCCATTTCGCGCGCTTCCTGGTTGAGGCCGGTAAAGCCAGTAACTTTGCCGATGTATTTAAAAAATATCTCGCGCGCGGTAAAACCGGTTACGTTCCTCCACAGTGGTGTACAATAAAACAAGCTATTGATGTCATTCATCATTCTGGCGGAAAGGCGGTATTGGCCCATCCGGGGCGGTACAACCTGTCAGCTAAGTGGCTGAAAAGGCTGCTGGCTCACTTTGCCGAACTCGGCGGTGAAGCGATGGAAGTCGCCCAATGCCAGCAGGCTCCCAATGAGCGCACGCAGCATGCGGCATACGCCCGCCAGTTTGGTTTACTGGCTTCGCAAGGCTCTGATTTCCATCAGCCTTGCGCGTGGATTGAACTGGGGCGCAAGCTCTGGTTGCCCGCAGGCGTAGAGCCCGTCTGGCAGCTCTGGGAACAGCCACAGCAACACATTGAAGAGAGGGAAGTATGAGTCAGTTTTTCTATATTCATCCGGATAACCCACAGGCGCGCTTGATCAATCAGGCCGTTGAAATCGTTCGTAAGGGCGGCGTGATCGTTTATCCAACGGATTCCGGCTATGCGCTGGGCTGTAAAATCGAAGACAAAGGGGCGATGGAACGTATCTGCCGCATTCGTCATTTGCCGGATGGGCATAACTTTACCCTGATGTGTCGCGATCTCTCCGAAATCTCGACCTACGCCTACGTGGATAACGTCGCGTTTCGTTTAATTAAAAACAACACGCCGGGCAACTATACTTTTATTCTGAAAGGAACCAAGGAAGTGCCGCGCCGTTTGTTACAGGAAAAACGCAAAACGATCGGCATGCGCGTGCCCTCCAACCCGATTGCCCAGATGTTGCTCGAAACGCTTGGCGAGCCGATGCTTTCTACGTCGCTGATGCTGCCAGGCAGTGATTTTACGGAGTCCGATCCGGAAGAAATCAAAGACCGTCTGGAAAAGCAGGTTGACCTGATTATCCACGGCGGGTATCTCGGCCAGCAGCCGACAACGGTTGTTGATCTGACGGAAGAGGCGCCTGAAGTGATTCGTGAAGGCGTGGGCGACGTTAAGCCTTTCTTGTAAAGGTATAAGCAGATATACTACGCGGCCATCAAAATAGCGGGAAATCGCTTTTTTGACCCTAATTCGACGCCTGTGAAGGCGACACCTGAAGGATGCTCAATGAGCGAGAAATTACAGAAAGTGCTGGCGCGTGCTGGCCACGGTTCACGCCGTGAAATCGAAACTATTATCGAAGCCGGTCGCGTCAGTGTTGATGGCAAAATTGCCAAGCTGGGCGATCGTGTGGAAGTCGTCGCGGGAATGAAAATTCGTCTCGACGGCCACGTTATCTCGGTGAAAGAATCCGCAGAACAGATTTGTCGCGTGCTGGCTTACTATAAGCCGGAAGGCGAATTGTGTACCCGTAACGATCCGGAAGGACGTCCAACCGTATTTGACCGTCTGCCAAAACTGCGCGGGGCGCGCTGGATTGCTGTCGGTCGTCTGGATGTTAACACCTGCGGTCTGATGTTATTCACCACCGATGGTGAACTGGCTAACCGCCTGATGCACCCGAGCCGCGAAGTAGAACGCGAATATGCGGTGCGTGTCTTCGGCGAAGTTGACGAGCATAAACTGCGTGACTTATCGCGCGGCGTTCAGCTTGAAGACGGTCCGGCAGCCTTTAAAACGATCAAATTCACCGGCGGTGAAGGTATCAACCAGTGGTACAACGTCACGCTGACTGAAGGTCGTAACCGTGAGGTGCGTCGTCTTTGGGAAGCGGTTGGTGTGCAGGTTAGCCGACTGATTCGTGTGCGTTATGGTGACATTCTGCTGCCGAAAGGCCTGCCGCGCGGCGGGTATACGGAGCTGGATTTAACCCAGACCAACTATTTGCGTGAACTGGTCGAACTCAAACCAGAAACCACGTCGAAAGTGGCGGTTGAGAAAGATCGTCGTCGCGTGAAAGCGAATCAGATTCGCCGCGCGGTCAAGCGCCATAGCCAGGTGAGCCCGACTCGCCGTTCTGGCAGCCGTAACAACAACGGCTAAAAAAATAAACCCGGCATCGCCGGGTTTTTTCTTATTTAGTAGTCGATCCCAATCTGCGCTTTTATGCCCGCGTCAAACGCGTGTTTAACAGGGCGAAGCTCACTGACCGTATCCGCATAGTCCAGAATATCCCGGTGGCATCCGCGTCCGGTGACGATCGCCGTCTGGTGCGAAGGGCGGTTTTTCAGCGCAGTCAATACCGCTTCCAGTGAAAGATAATCGTAGGCCACCATGTAGGTGATCTCATCGAGTAACACCATATCGAGCTGCGGATCGGCAAGCATCCGTTTTGCGTGCTCCCACACGGCAAGACAGGCTGCAGTATCGCTTTCGCGATTTTGCGTATCCCAGGTAAAACCGGTCGCCATGACCTGAAATTCTACGCCGTGAGGCTCAAGCAAATTGCGCTCGCCGTTGGGCCATTCCCCTTTGATAAACTGCACCACTCCCACTTTCTGACCGTGCCCAACGGCGCGGGTGGCGGTCCCAAAAGCCGCCGTCGTTTTCCCTTTTCCATTTCCGGTAAACACAATGACGATACCGCGCTCGTCCTGGGCTGCAGCGACGCGGGCATCAACCTGTTCTTTCAATCGTTGCTGGCGTTGCTGGTGGCGATCTTCACTCATTGAGAAATTCCTGGCTTACGGCCCGGCTGGGCATCAAAGGTCATTCCGGTTTTACGACGACTATCATCGCCCATTAACCACAGATAAAGCGGCATAATATCTGCCGGCGTTTTGAGCTTTTGCGGGTCTTCCGAAGGGAAGGCGCTGGCCCGCATTTTAGTGCGCGTACCACCTGGATTAATGCAGTTGACCCGCAAGTGACGGCTTTGATATTCCTCAGCCAGTACCTGCATCATACCTTCGGTGGCAAACTTCGATACGGCATACGCGCCCCAATTTGCCCGGCCCTGACGACCCACACTTGATGACGTAAAGACCAGCGACCCGGAATCAGACTTGAGTAATAAAGGAAGAAGGGCCTGAGTCAGGAAAAAGGTACCGTTGATATTGACCTGCATAACCTGTTGCCAGATTTCGGCGTTTTGCTCATCCATGGGACGGACTTCACCGAGTAAACCGGCATTGTGCAACACCCCGTCAAGGCGCGGATAATCACCGGCAATGTGCTGGGCTAATTCGCGGCATGATTCTTGTGTGCAGGACAACAAATCCAGGCTGTACCAGCGAGCCGGCGCGCCGCTGATTGCGGCGATTTCGTCAGCCACACTGCGTAATTTATCTTCATTGCGGCCCAGCAGTACGATGGTGGCGCCGTAACGAGCATAGGTCAGCGCGGCTTCGCGACCAATACCGTCGCTGGCACCGGTGACAAGGATGATACGATTTTGCAGTAAATCTTTTTTCGGTTGATAGTGCACGGTGACTCCTGCGGCGCGGAACACATCGGCTGCGCCTGCTTTTTGTTCGCTTTTCGGTTTTATGCCCGAAACGGCGCATGATTTCAATCAGTCTACAGGAGAGAACGCTTCGAAATTAACAATTTGCAACTATTTCTACCATAATTGCCTGGTCCTGAAAGCCGCTCGCACGGGCATTGTTGCGAGCGAGACGCCTGACGAAGGCTGTTGTACACTGGTCGAGAAAGATTCGTGGTTAAATCAAGGTGGAACACGTGGAATTACTTTCTGAATATGGTTTGTTTTTGGCCAAAATCGCGACGGTAGCGATCGCTATTATCGCCATTGCGGTTCTGCTCGTGAATCTGACGCAGCGCAAGCGTCAGCGCGGCGAGTTACGTATCACCCGCTTAAGCGAGCAGTATAAGGAGATGCAGGAAGACATGTCGGTTGCGTTGCTGGATGGGCATCAGCAAAAGATGTGGCATAAAGCGCAAAAGAAAAAGCACAAGCTGGAAGCTAAAGCGGCAAAAGCGAACGCTAAACAGGCGCAACAGGAAGTCACCAAACCACGCGTGTATGTTCTGGATTTTAAAGGCAGTATGGATGCGCATGAAGTGTCATCGCTGCGCGAAGAGGTGACGGCGGTTTTGGCCGTGGCCAAGCCGCAGGATCAGGTCGTTCTGCGGTTAGAAAGCCCAGGTGGTGTTGTTCACGGTTACGGTCTGGCGGCCTCGCAGTTGCAGCGTTTGCGTGATAAGCAGATCCCGTTAACGGTAGCGGTAGACAAAGTGGCGGCGAGCGGGGGCTATATGATGGCCTGCGTAGCCGACAAAATCGTGGCGGCGCCTTTTGCGATCCTGGGGTCAATAGGCGTTGTCGCGCAAATCCCTAACTTCAATCGCTTCTTAAAAAATAAAGAGATCGACATTGAGCTGCACACTGCGGGCAGTACAAACGGACGCTGACGCTGCTGGGTGAAAATACCGAAGAGGGCCGTCAGAAATTTCGTGAAGACCTGAATGAAACGCACCATCTTTTCAAGGATTTCGTGCATCGCATGCGTCCTTCGCTGGATATTGATCAGGTGGCGACAGGTGAACACTGGTACGGCATCCAGGCGCAGGAGAAAGGGCTGGTGGACGAGGTCGGCACGAGCGACGATTTGCTCCTGAGTCTGATGGACGGTCGTGAACTGGTCGGTGTGCGGTTTACCCAGCGTAAACGACTGTTAGATCGCTTTACGAACAGTGCCGCCGATAGCGCGGATCGTCTTTTATTGCGCTGGTTGCAGCGCGGGCAGAAGCCGCTGCTGTAAACAACGTCAAAAAGAAACGCGAGGCATTTGCCTCGCGTTTTACGTTTAATCGATCAGGTGATATTTCTCTGAGAGCGCGTGGGCCAGGTATTTGAACATGTTAAATACTGCTGTGCTCTTGGGGGTGGGTAGACCTTGCTCATCAAGAAATACTCACCGCTGAACACCAGCACACCGTTACGTTGCTCAACGCCGGTGGCTTCAATACCTGCCAGGGTATCTTCGTGGTCACGAATCAGTTTGTTCGCTTCAACAAGCAACGTTTCACGATCGATGGGTTGGCTATTTTGCTGCATATTCCACTCCTTAAAAAGTGGCTTTAGTCTACGCCGGACACACTCCATGGGCAAATTTTCCCTGTAAATCGAGGGGCTACAGCGCAGGGGCAAAGTTGGCGTGATTTGTTTTTGCATGCTAATAAAGTTGCGTAACAGATTTTATCAGGTACAGTGTGCGCTTTCGTCAATCTGGCAACAGAATTGCTTGACATTCGACCGAAAGCTCGTCGCATAGTCATTTTGATGTAAGTAAAAATGCCCGATATCTCAATCACCTGGATGTTCAAATTTCGGCGTCTGGTAAGAAATAGGGTTGATATCCCCTGGTAACGATGCAATATAAAAAGCACGTCGCCAGTGGAAGGGGAATCAACGTGCGGCGTATTCCTGGAAGAATTAAATTAGGTAAAGGTGAATATGGGTAAAGCTCTCGTCATCGTTGAGTCCCCGGCAAAAGCCAAAACGATCAATAAGTATCTGGGCAATGACTACGTGGTTAAGTCCAGCGTTGGTCATGTCCGCGATTTGCCGACCAGTGGCTCAGCCAGTAAAAAGAGCGCAGACTCTACCTCCACCAAAGGGCTAAAAAGCCTAAAAAGGATGAACGTACTGCGCTCGTCAACCGTATGGGTGTCGATCCATGGCACGAGTGGGAAGCACAATACGAAGTGCTTCCAGGCAAAGAAAAAGTTGTCAATGAGCTGAAGCAGCTCGCAGAAAAAGCTGACCACATTTATCTCGCAACCGACCTTGACCGCGAAGGGGAAGCCATTGCGTGGCACCTGCGGGAAATCATTGGTGGTGATGAAACACGCTACAGCCGTGTGGTATTTAATGAGATAACTAAGAATGCGATTCGTCAGGCGTTTGAGAAGCCGGGCGAACTGAATATTGACCGTGTAAATGCCCAGCAGGCGCGTCGTTTTATGGACCGCGTTGTGGGTTATATGGTCTCGCCACTGCTGTGGAAAAAAATTGCCCGTGGACTTTCCGCAGGGCGCGTTCAGTCCGTTGCGGTGCGTTTAGTTGTCGAACGTGAGCGCGAAATTAAAGCGTTTGTCCCGGAAGAGTTCTGGGAAATTGATGCAAACGTCACCACGCCTGCCGGCGACGCGCTGCCGCTGCAAGTCACTCACGAAAATGACAAACCTTTCCGCCCTGTTAACCGTGACCATACCATGGCTGCAGTTGCGCAGCTTGAAAAGGCGCGTTATCAGGTCGTTGAGCGTGAAGATAAACCGACCAGCAGCAAACCTGGCGCACCTTTCATCACCTCCACCCTGCAACAGGCGGCAAGTACTCGTCTGGGCTTTGGTGTGAAGAAAACCATGATGATGGCGCAGCGTTTGTATGAAGCGGGTTACATCACCTACATGCGTACTGACTCGACGAATCTGAGCCAGGACGCCGTCAGCATGGTGCGTGACTATATCGGTGAAAACTTCGGTAAGAAATATCTGCCGGAAAGTGCGAACCAGTACGCAAGCAAAGAAAATTCTCAGGAAGCGCACGAAGCGATTCGTCCTTCCGATGTGTCCGTTGTTTCCGAATCCCTGAAGGATATGGAAACCGATGCGCAAAAGCTTTATCAGCTGATCTGGCGCCAGTTTGTTGCGTGTCAGATGAATCCTGCAAAATATGATTCCACCACCCTGACAGTCGGTGCAGGTGATTTCCGTCTCAAAGCCCGTGGCCGTATCTTGCGCTTCGACGGCTGGACGAAAGTGATGCCTGCGCTACGTAAAGGCGATGAAGATCGTATTTTGCCACCGGTAAATAAAGGCGATGAGCTTGCATTGACTGAACTCATTCCTGCTCAGCACTTTACTAAGCCACCTGCACGTTTTAGTGAAGCTTCTTTGGTTAAAGAGCTTGAAAAACGCGGTATTGGTCGCCCGTCTACCTATGCGTCGATCATTTCGACCATTCAGGATCGTGGTTACGTCCGCGCTGAAAACCGTCGTTTCTACGCTGAAAAAATGGGTGAGATCGTCACAGATCGTCTGGAAGATAACTTCCGCGAGCTGATGAACTACGATTTCACCGCGCAGATGGAAGACCGTCTGGATCAGGTGGCGAACCATCAGGCTGAATGGAAAAATGTACTGGATAGTTTCTTCAGTGATTTTACCGAGCAGTTGGCAAAAGCCGAGAAAGATCCGGAAGAAGGCGGCATGCAGCCTAACCAGATGGTGCTGACCAGCATCGACTGCCCAACCTGCAGCCGTCAGATGGGTATTCGTACCGCGACGACCGGCGTGTTCCTCGGTTGTTCCGGTTATGCGTTACCGCCTAAAGAGCGTTGCAAAACCACCATTAACCTGGTGCCTGAGAATGAAGTTCTCAACGTTCTGGAAGGTGATGACGCCGAAACCAATGCGCTGCGCGCGAAGCGTCGTTGCCAGAAATGCGGCACGGCGATGGACAGCTATCTGATCGATCCGAAACGTAAATTGCATGTCTGCGGTAATAACCCAACGTGTGATGGCTACGAGATCGAAGAGGGCGAGTTCCGCATCAAAGGCTATGACGGCCCCATCGTGGAGTGCGAGAAGTGTGGTTCTGAAATGCACCTGAGAATGGGGCGTTTTGGTAAGTACATGGCTTGTACCAACGAAGAATGTAAAAACACGCGTAAGATCCTGCGTAATGGTGAAGTGGCTCCGCCGAAGGAAGATCCGGTCCCGCTGCCTGAATTGCCGTGTGAAAAGTCTGATGCCTATTTTGTTCTGCGTGACGGTGCTGCAGGGGTCTTCCTTGCTGCGAACACCTTCCCTAAATCGCGCGAAACGCGTGCGCCGCTGGTGGAAGAGTTATATCGCTTCCGCGATCGTTTACCGGAAAAGCTGCGTTATCTGGCTGATGCGCCACAGCAGGATCCGGAAGGGAATAAAACCGTTGTCCGCTTTAGCCGTAAAACGAAGCAGCAATATGTGTCTGCTGAGAAAGAGGGCAAAGCGACCGGATGGTCAGCATTCTTTATTGACGGGAAGTGGGTTGAAGGTAAGAAATAATCTTTCTTAACCTTAACTTACCTTTAAAGGGCCGGGATTCCGGCCCTTTTTTATTGCCCGCTTATTATTTTTTGTTCCGTACTATACAGTCAGGCTATAAATGATATAGTGGTTATAGTTAACTCCTTTCTTATTATTAAATCGTATTAAGCGATTGCCCGTGTACGCTAAATCGGATGGTCTGGCATGAAACTACAACAGCTTCGTTATATCGTCGAGGTGGTCAATCACAACCTCAACGTTTCTTCGACTGCAGAAGGTCTCTATACCTCTCAACCCGGCATCAGTAAGCAGGTCCGCATGCTGGAAGATGAGTTGGGCATTCAGATTTTTGCCCGCAGCGGTAAGCATTTGACGCAGGTGACGCCCGCGGGTCAGGAAATCATTCGTATCGCCCGGGAAGTGCTGTCAAAAGTTGATGCGATTAAATCGGTCGCTGGCGAACATACATGGCCTGATAAAGGGTCTCTCTATATCGCCACGACGCACACCCAGGCACGTTATGCATTGCCGGGTGTGATTAAAGGTTTTATCGAGCGCTATCCACGCGTCTCACTCCATATGCATCAGGGCTCACCCACTCAAATTGCTGAAGCGGTCTCAAAGGGCAATGCTGATTTTGCTATTGCCACTGAGGCGCTTCACCTCTATGACGATCTGGTAATGTTGCCGTGCTACCACTGGAATCGTTCGATAGTGGTAACACCGGATCATCCGCTGGCAGGGAAGGGATCGGTAACGATTGAAGAGCTGGCGCAGTATCCGTTGGTCACCTACACCTTTGGTTTCACCGGGCGCTCAGAGCTTGACACGGCCTTTAATCGTGCGGGCTTAACGCCGCGTATTGTTTTCACCGCCACGGATGCTGACGTGATTAAAACGTATGTGCGTCTCGGCCTCGGTGTGGGGGTGATTGCCAGTATGGCAGTAGACCCGGTTTCAGACCCAGATCTGGTTCGTCTGGATGCGCACGATGTCTTTAGCCATAGCACGACTAAAATTGGCTTCCGTCGCAGTACATTCCTGAGAAGTTATATGTACGATTTCATTCAACGCTTTGCGCCGCATTTAACGCGTGATGTGGTCGATACCGCCGTTGCGTTGCGGTCAAATGAAGATATTGAAGCCATGTTCCAGGATATTAAGCTCCCGGAAAAATAATGACATCCGGTATCTTCCCGCCCGGGAAGATACCGAAATAATGCCCTAAAGCTAAATTAGAATTATCATCATCTTCATTTGCTTGACTATATAACCGGATAAAGATTACCGGTTTATTGTAAAAACTGTCGCGAAATTGCGACAAAAGTAGAAAGTAAATTCCCACTTCGCAAATTCCTCGTTTCAATTATTTATTTCTGGTCAAAAGATTAACTAATTCCCTGGAAAACGTTCGTAAATTCACTAGCTTTTCGACTAAAGTTTCTTTAGGATTTATCTCAACTCATGATTAGTTGTACCGATTGTTTGGTATCAAAATGATAAGCGAAATCGATTGTATGAGGTTAGCAATGCCATCAGGAAGTGAAGAACCGCAGAGGGATTCCGCGTTTAAGCGTAAAGCCTGGCTGGCGGTGTTTCTTGGCTCCACCCTGTTCTGGGTGGTGGTGGCGTTACTGGTCTGGAAATATTGGGGATGATTATGGCGACTCAAATGCGTATCGAACCGGTGAAAAAATTGTGTCAACCTTGTGACAGTAATCTTGCCGCGCGTAAAGAGCCTACAACAAGCGTCCCAGACTCCTGGAAGCTTTCCGCTCAGCAGCAAGCGTTTATTGATACGTTCGCAGAAGACGAACCGAAGAAACAATAATTGATGCCTTGTCCTCCGGGTACTTTCAGGCAATGAACCGTGCACTTTTGTACTATTTAATAAATACACATCAGTAATAAATAATCGGGTAATACCCGATCGAGCAAATAAATATAAAGTCTGGTGTCAGATGATGAATACTCTACAAAACGTTAAATACTGGTCGTGGATGGGCGCGTTTACTGTCTCCATTCTGTTCTGGTGTCAGCTTATCTGGCTGGCCCTAAACTAAATCTAAAACCTCGCTGCGGCGAGGTTTTTTGTTTTATCTCAAGGCTGCCCTACAACCTGATTTGTCAATTTGGGTTGTTATCAAAACGTTACGACATCTTTGTGTTATCTTTAATTACGGCCCCGATGATTGTCGGGGTATCCCTGTAATTAAGGAGGAGCTTATGTCGTTCACCCTACGCGAAGCCTGTAAGGACACGTTGCAAGCCGAGAACAAGACCTATCACTACTACAGCTTGCCGCTGGCTGCCAAAACACTTGGTGATATTTCGCGATTACCTAAGTCACTGAAAGTCTTACTGGAAAACCTTTTACGCTGGCAGGATGAAGAGTCGGTTACCGCCGATGACATTCAGGCGCTGGCGGGCTGGCTGAAAGCCGCTCATGCCGATCGTGAAATCGCCTACCGCCCGGCCAGGGTACTGATGCAAGACTTCACCGGCGTTCCGGCTGTCGTTGATTTGGCCGCCATGCGCGAAGCCGTAAAACGGCTGGGGGGAGACACCGCCAAAGTTAACCCACTTTCTCCGGTCGATCTCGTTATCGACCACTCGGTGACGGTCGATCATTTTGGTGATGATGACGCTTTCGAAGAAAACGTCCGTCTGGAGATGGAACGTAACCACGAGCGCTATGTCTTTCTGAAATGGGGCCAGCAGGCTTTTTAGCCGCTTTAGCGTGGTGCCGCCGGGTACCGGCATTTGTCATCAGGTCAACCTTGAATACCTTGGCAAGGCGGTCTGGAGTGAGCTCCAGGATAAAGAGTGGATAGCCTATCCGGACACGCTGGTGGGGACCGACTCCCACACCACAATGATTAATGGCCTGGGTGTGTTGGGATGGGGCGTTGGCGGTATCGAAGCTGAAGCGGCGATGCTGGGCCAGCCGGTTTCGATGCTTATCCCGGATGTGGTGGGATTTAAACTGTTGGGCAAGCTGCGTGAAGGTATCACCGCTACCGATCTGGTACTGACCGTCACGCAAATGCTGCGTAAGCACGGTGTTGTGGGCAAATTTGTTGAATTCTACGGCGATGGACTCGATTCATTACCTCTCGCCGATCGCGCGACAATCGCTAACATGGCACCCGAATATGGTGCAACCTGCGGCTTTTTCCCGATCGATGGTGTGACGCTGGAATACATGCGTTTGAGTGGGCGCAGCGACGAACAGGTCGCGCTGGTCGAAGCGTATGCCAAAGCCCAGGGAATGTGGCGCAACCCGGGTGACGAACCTGTATTTACCAGCACGCTGGAACTGGACATGGATGAAGTCGAAGCCAGTCTTGCAGGACCAAAACGCCCGCAGGATCGTGTTTCGCTGAATGATGTGCCAAAAGCCTTTGCAGCCAGTGCCGAGCTGGAGCTCAACACGGCGCAAAAAGATCGCAATCCCGTCAACTATGTTATGAACGGCCATCAGTATCAGCTTCCTGACGGTGCCGTGGTCATTGCGGCCATCACCTCCTGTACCAACACGTCGAACCCCAGTGTGTTGATGGCGGCGGGGCTACTGGCGAAAAAAGCGGTGACGCTGGGTTTGAAGCGCCAGCCGTGGGTAAAAGCCTCGTTAGCGCCAGGATCAAAAGTGGTTTCAGATTATCTGGCTCAGGCCAGACTCACGCCCTATCTGGATGAACTGGGATTTAACCTGGTGGGCTACGGCTGTACAACCTGTATCGGCAACTCGGGCCCACTTCCCGATCCGATTGAGCAGGCCATTAAGCAGGGCGATCTGACGGTGGGGGCTGTACTTTCAGGAAACCGAAACTTTGAAGGGCGTATCCATCCGCTGGTGAAAACCAACTGGCTTGCGTCACCACCGCTGGTCGTAGCCTACGCCCTGGCGGGGAATATGAATATCAATCTGGCGACCGATCCTCTTGGACACGATCGCAAAGGCGATCCGGTCTATCTGAAAGATATCTGGCCCTCAGCGCAGGAAATTGCGCGCGCGGTTGAGCAGGTCTCCACGGATATGTTCCGCAAAGAGTACGCGGAGGTGTTTGAGGGCACGCCTGAATGGAAAACCATCGAAGTGGAGCGGTCTGACACTTACGGCTGGCAGAACGATTCGACGTACATCCGCTTATCGCCATTCTTTGACGATATGGAAGCCGAACCAAAACCGCTGGTCGATATTCACGGTGCGCGGATCCTCGCCATGCTGGGAGATTCCGTGACGACCGACCATATTTCTCCAGCGGGGAGCATTAAGGCTGACAGTCCGGCCGGACGCTATCTCCAGGGGCGTGGCGTTGAGCGTCGCGATTTTAACTCCTATGGCTCGCGTCGCGGCAATCATGAAATCATGATGCGCGGGACCTTTGCCAACATTCGTATTCGCAACGAAATGGTCCCCGGTATTGAAGGCGGAATGACCCGCCATTTGCCGGGTAACGATGTCGTCGCTATTTACGATGCCGCGATGAAATACCAGCAGGAAGGCACGCCTTTAGCCGTGATTGCGGGTAAAGAGTACGGGTCTGGATCAAGCCGCGACTGGGCGGCGAAGGGGCCACGTTTGCTGGGCGTGCGTGTCGTCATCGCCGAATCGTTCGAGCGAATTCACCGTTCAAATCTGATTGGGATGGGGATTTTGCCGCTTGAGTTCCCACAGGGCGTCACGCGTAAAACGCTGGGATTAACCGGGGAAGAGAGAATTGATATCAGCGATCTGCAGAATGTGAAGCCGGGGGCTAACGTCCAGGTGCAACTTACGCGCGCTGATGGTCAAGCAGAAATGCTGGAATGCCGTTGCCGTATCGATACTGCGACGGAGCTAACGTATTACCAAAATGACGGAATATTGCATTATGTGATTCGTAATATGCTGAATTAATCGCATCGTAGCCCGGCAGTTTTCGCGCTGCCGGGCAACACGAATCATTCGCTAAGCAAATGGCCCATCTTTGCGGCTTTCGTATCCAGATAGTGTTCGTTTTTAGGATTACGTCCGACAATCAGCGACACGCGCTCAACAATATTGATCCCAGCTTCACCCAGAATTTCCACTTTACGCGGGTTGTTCGTCAGCAGACGAACCTCATCGACGCCCAGAAGTTTGAACATATCCGCGCAAAGCGTAAAGTCACGTTCATCAGCGGCAAAACCAAGCTGATGGTTAGCCTCAACGGTATCGTAACCCTGATCCTGTAGCGCGTAGGCGCGAATCTTATTCAGCAGGCCAATGTTACGACCTTCCTGGCGATGATAAAGCAGTATGCCGCGACCTTCTTCTGCAATATGAGAAAGTGCTGCTTCTAGCTGGAAGCCGCAATCACAGCGCAGGCTGAACAGGGCGTCGCCCGTCAGGCATTCTGAATGGACGCGAGCCAGTACCGGTGTTTGTCCTGAAATATCGCCAAAGACTAACGCGACGTGATCCTGCCCGGTTGCCACTTCTTCAAAACCCACCATCAGGAAATCGCCCCATGGGGTTGGCAGATTGGCTTCTGCCACGCGTTTAAGCTGCATGTGATTCTCCAGAGAATGCTGACACGTTTCGTGTCTTTCGCCCTTCGGCTTTCGTATCCTGCTATTTTGCCACAAGCTGTCAGTGTTCACCTAGTTGAGGCCACACTGTCCGCGCGTTAAACGCACAATCCGACATTTTCCCGCAAGGCATTTATTTCAGTTATGATTGTTGAGCTTAGCGAAAAAGGAGACATCATGCTTTCAATTGCTCGCCGCACGGCTGCTGGCGCCGCTATCTTACTTATTATGCCCGTTGCCGTCTGGGTATCAGGCTGGAGCTGGACCCCTGGACATCATGAGAGTTGGCTGAAAGCGCTCTACTGGATAACCGAAACGGTCACCCAGCCCTGGGGAATCATTACCCACGGTGTGCTTTGCGCCTGGTTCCTGTGGTGTCTGCGCTTTCGTTTGCGTCCGGCCATAATGCTTTTTGTGATTCTCGGTGTGGCCATTGTCGCCGGACAGGGCATCAAGTCATGGGTGAAAGACCGGGTGCAGGAGCCGCGTCCTTTTGTCGTCTGGCTTGAAAAAACGCATCATATTCCGGTAGATACCTTCTACAATTTAAAGCGTAAAGATCGGGGGCATCTGGTTAAAGATCAGCTTGCCGAGGAGCGGGATATTCCGAAATTCTTACGTCACCATTGGCAAAAAGAGACCGGATTTGCGTTTCCGTCGGGTCATACGATGTTTGCAGCCAGTTGGGCTTTACTGGCGGTCGGATTATTGTGGCCGCGTCGTCGTACTGTGACGATTGCGATTTTGCTTGTATGGGCCACAGCCGTCATGGGCAGCCGTCTGCTGTTGGGGATGCATTGGCCACGCGATCTGGTGGTGGCGACCCTGATATCCTGGCTGTTGGTGACGTTGGCCACCTGGATTGCCCAGCGGCTTTGCGGGCCACTTATGCCGCCTCCGGAAGAGAACAAAGAGATCGCAGAACGTCAGCAGGATGACCCTCAGGGTTGAAAATCGACGTTTTGCCCATAAATCCAGACAGGACGTACAATTTTTCCCATTCCACGCTCGCGGCTAAAATGGTAGTTTATAGGGCTGATTGCGGTGAATTGAACATTCTTTATTCGCTTAAACCACATAACGGGAAGTAATGTGAAATATTTACTCATTTTCTTACTGGTATTGGCGATTTTTGTCATTTCGGTCACATTGGGCGCGCAAAACGATCAGCTGGTTTCATTTAATTATCTGCTGGCACAGGGCGAGTATCGCGTATCGAGTTTACTTGCTGTCTTATTCGCCGCTGGATTTGCTATCGGCTGGTTAGTTTGTGGTCTCTTCTGGCTTAAAATTCGTGTTTCTCTTGCGCGCGCTGAACGCAAAATTAAACGTCTTGAAAATCAAATTGCACCTGCAACCGACGTTCCAGTGAATCCTGGTATGCCAGTCGCGAAGGAATAATCGAATATGCTGGAGTTGTTGTTTCTGCTTTTGCCTGTCGCCGCAGCCTATGGCTGGTATATGGGCCGCAGAAGTGCGCAACAAACAAAGCAGGATGAGGCTAACCGACTGTCCCGTGACTATGTTGCGGGGGTAAACTTCCTTCTGAGTAATCAACAGGATAAAGCGGTAGACCTGTTCCTCGACATGCTTAAAGAGGACACCGGAACCGTTGAGGCTCATCTCACCCTCGGAAACCTGTTCCGCTCGCGTGGCGAAGTTGACCGGGCTATTCGCATTCACCAGACGCTCATGGAAAGCGCTTCTCTGACATACGATCAGCGACTGTTAGCGGTTCAGCAGTTAGGCCGCGACTATATGGCTGCGGGTCTTTATGACCGTGCTGAAGATATGTTTAGCCAACTGGTCGATGAAACGGAATTCCGCGTCAGCGCTCTGCAGCAACTCCTGCAAATCTATCAATTGACCAGTGACTGGCAAAAAGCCATCGACACAGCCGAACGTCTGGTCAAACTGGGCAAAGATAAGCAGCGTGTCGAAATCGCGCATTTCTACTGTGAGCTTGCCTTGCAGCAGATGGCCGGCGATGACATGGATAAAGCCATGGCATTGCTGAAAAAGGGCGCTTCGGCCGATCGCAACAGCGCGCGAATCTCCATCATGATGGGGCGCGTGTTTATGGCGAAGGGCGAGTTTGCCAGGGCGGTGGAATGCCTGTTGCGTGTCATCGATCAGGACAAAGAACTGGTCAGCGAAACGCTTGAAATGTTGCAAACGTGCTATCAGCAACTCGATAAACCTGATGAATGGGTTGCCTTCTTACGCCGCTGCGTTGAAGAAAACACAGGCGCAATGGCAGAGTTAATGCTGGCAGACGTTGTCGAGCAACACGAAGGCAACGATACCGCGCAGGTCTACATTACGCGTCAGTTACAGCGCCACCCAACCATGCGTGTCTTCCACAAACTGATGGATTACCATCTGAATGATGCGGAAGAAGGGCGCGCGAAAGAGAGTCTGATGGTTCTGCGCGACATGGTCGGTGAGCAGGTGCGCAGTAAGCCTCGCTACCGCTGCCAGAAGTGTGGATTTACCGCGTATACGCTTTACTGGCATTGCCCTTCATGTCGCGCGTGGTCAACCATCAAGCCAATCCGCGGCCTGGATGGGCAGTGATATTTTTTTAAAACACCACGCTTTAGTTACAACATACTATTAATGACGATTTCATTCTTGCGGCACCGTGCGGTAGGCTGTCTGGCAGGAAAATAAAACGATTCTGTTCATTTGCGGTGCAGGCAGGTAGAATGCTCGCCGTTTATCTATCCCGCGCCAACTGCGGCGCCCATAGACGAAAAGGGCTGGTCATGACGTCTGTTGCATCCTCTTCTTCCCGCGTAGTTACCGAATCTCCCGTTGTTGTCGCTCTCGACTATAACAATCGCGATAGCGCACTTGCCTTCGTCGACCTGATTGACCCGCGAGACTGCCGTCTGAAAGTGGGCAAAGAGATGTTCACGCTGTTTGGACCGCAAATTGTTCGCGATCTACAGCAGCGCGGTTTCGATATCTTTCTTGACCTCAAATTCCATGATATTCCGAATACCACTGCGCATGCGGTTGCTGCCGCGGCAGATCTGGGTGTCTGGATGGTCAACGTACATGCTTCGGGTGGGGCGAGAATGATGACGGCTGCCCGCGAGGCACTCGTTCCTTTTGGAAAAGATGCGCCATTGCTCATCGCTGTGACGGTTTTGACGAGCATGGAAGCAAGCGATCTGCTTGATTTAGGCGTGACGTTGTCACCTGCGGATCAGGCTGAGCGTCTTGCGCGCCTTACGCAACATTGCGGCCTTGATGGGGTGGTGTGTTCTGCGCAGGAAGCTGTGCGGTTTAAATCTGCTCTGGGCAACAACTTTAAGCTGGTGACGCCAGGCATTCGCCCGCAGGGCAGTGAGGCGGGCGATCAACGCCGCATAATGACGCCTGAAGAGGCGCTCGCGGCCGGCGTAGATTATATGGTGATTGGCCGGCCAATAACGCAATCTGCCGACCCTGCGCTAACCTTAAAAGCGATTAACACTTCATTGGGCAAGGTGACAGGATGAGTGACTCTAACAGTCGTTTGGTTTATTCGACCGATAGCGGTCGAATTGACGAACCCAAAACCGTTGCTCCACGACCTAAAGGCGATGGCATCGTTCGTATTCAACGTCAAACCAGCGGCCGTAAAGGCAAAGGCGTTTGTTTGATAACAGGTATCGACGCGGATGACGCTACGCTTGCTAAGCTTGCCGCCGAGCTCAAGAAAAAATGTGGTTGCGGCGGGGCAGTTAAAGACGGCGTGATTGAAATACAGGGGGACAATCGCGATTTAATTAAGTCGCTGCTTGAAGCAAAAGGGATGAAAGTGAAACTTGCAGGCGGATAAATAATAAGCCACGGCAGAAACCGTGGCTTTTTGTATGAGCGTCAGTCAAACAACATCACGCTATGATAATCCAATATTGTCGCGGCAATATATCCGGATTATTTACCGACCTGGTGTCCAATAACACCACCTACGGCTGCACCACCTAATGTTCCGAGTGTGCTACCGTCCGTCAACACTGCACCGCCGAGAGCACCAGCACCAGCACCGATCGCCGTGTTTCGGTCGCGTTTAGACCAGTTAGAACATGCGCTCAGGGACATTGCGAGTGTGACTGCCAAAACTGCTGCTGTTAATTTTTTGCTTGTTAAGATCATAATACTTTCTCCTGAATAATCGATTCACGGAAATAAGTCTGTTAAGTATAGACAATATGAATACTTATGAATCTTTTTTCCGTGAAACCATGTCGCGCAGGTGGTTACAAAATCACGCAGGTGATAGTCACTTCCTGTTATATCGCTAATGATAATTGTAAGTTTTTGACCTATAAACAACAGGTAAATAGTCTTAAAGAATTGCTCGGAATTGTCTCAGAAGAAGAGGGCGCCCGGTTATACGGGCGTCTTAGAGGGGTCAGGCCGTTTTATTAACAATATCGACAATCAGACCATCGCTGACTAATTGTTCGCGGTGGGCCTCACTCAGGCGCTCATCCGTAATCACGCGGTTAAAGCGTGATACGGGGCCCATGGTGTAGGGGTGTACCGCACCAAATTTAGAGCTATCGGTCAACACAATGGCCTCACAGCCTTTTTCGAGCACGGCGTTGACCACGTCAGAACGCATCATATCGCGTCCGGTAAATCCCGTTTCAGCCTGCCAACCATCGATGCCAATAAATGCTTTGCTGAAGTGAACTTGCTGAACATACTGGCGGGTCAATGGACCAACCATGCTTTCACTTTTCTTCTGGTAAATACCGCCCAGCAAAATCACCTCGCAGGTGGTCTCTTTCAACAGATGGGCGATATAGCTGCTCACCGTAATTATGGTGACGTCTTTTTGTTCCGCCAGGGTTCGCGCCAAAAGGGCGTTGCTGCTGCCATTCTCAATGAACACGGTCTCGCCATTACTGACCAGCGACGCCGCAAACTCAGCCAACTGACGCTTGAGTGCGTAGTTGTTCATCATACGCGTTTCGACATCTTCACTGTCGAGCGGAACAGCATAACCGTGGGCACGCCGCAGATAGCTCTGCTTTTCCAGCAAGTTGAGATCCTGGCGGATAGTCACTTCAGAAACACCCGTCGTTTTAGCGAGCTCGACGACACTCATGCGTCCTTTGTCGATCACCATCTGCAGAATAAGTTGTTGTCGGGAATTCATAGCATCCATATTAAGACGGCCTGCGCCGCTGGTTAAAAATAAGTCTTATTTAAATGAGGGGAATTTACACTTCCCACGGCGCCTTTGGCTGAGCCGAATCAGGGGTATTTTCCGCGCTGATGTGATCCAGTAATTCGGATTTTAAAATCTCAAGATTACGAATGGCAGAGTGATAGTCGCCACCCACAAGGATATCCAGCACCGTATCAATGCGTTGCGCCACTTTCTGTGCGTCAATTTCAGACATGAAGTTCCCCATCAAGCGAAAAGTGAATAATTTCAATGATGCAGAAATTGGTCACAAAAGAGAAGGGAAAAAATGCGCTAACTAAATTACATAAATGAAAGTGATTAATTTGTCCTGCAGCGTACAGAGGCGATCGGGAGTGGATTAGTCTAAAACTGCGCGCAACGCGCTTTTTTATATGAGGAATTAGACTATGACAGTCATCGATCAAGCAACCTGTAAACTGTTCACCGACCCCGACCGTTTCACCCAACTCGCGGGATATTACGAGGAGGAAAGACGCACACTATGGATGATGCTCCGTGCCCAGCCACGTCCATGCTTTAACCATGCGTTAATTGAAGAGATCATGAATATATCGTGGCTGGTCAGGCAATCGGGCTATGCCGTGGATTTTTGGGTGACCGGTTCGCTTGTTCCCGATATGTACAATACCGGAGGCGATCTCCGTTTCTTCGTTGAATGTATCCAGAATGGCCGACGCGAAGCGTTACGCGCATACGCCCGCGCCTGTGTCGATTGCGTGCACGCGGCTTCTCGAGGCTTTGATACGGGCGCGATTACGTTAGCAATGGTTGAGGGCAGCGCACTCGGCGGAGGGTTCGAAGCGGCACTGGCGCACCATTTTGTGCTGGCGCAGCGTGATGCCCGGCTAGGTTTCCCGGAAATCGCGTTTAATCTGTTCCCGGGCATGGGAGGATACTCGCTGGTTGCGCGCCGTGCAGGCATGAAACTGGCCGAGGAACTTATCTATAAAGGTGAATCACACACTGCGGAATGGCATGAGCAATATGGGCTTGTGGATGTACTTTTCGAACCGGGTCACGGCTACCTGTCGACACGCACGTTCATCGATACGTTACAGCCAAAACTCAATGGCGTCAGGGCGATGCTGCGTGCGCGGCAGCGCGTGATGCAACTGCCTCGCAGCGAACTGATGGATATCACCGAAGACTGGGTCGATGCGGCATTTTGCCTGGAGCCAAAAGATATCGCCTACATGGAACGCCTGGTCATGCTGCAAAATCGCCACAATGCCGTTGGGATACGTAAAGCCAGCTAGCGCATTTTTTTTGCCTGGTAGCGCTTAAACCACCGCTCGAATGCGGCAGCGGGCATCGGCTTAGCAAACAGAAAACCTTGCCGTTCGTTGACGCCGTTCTTGGTCAGAAAGGCGTCTTCTTTTGTGCTCTCAACGCCTTCCGCAATAACCTGCAAATTCAACGCCTGAGCCACGGCCACAATGGCGCGCACCAGCGACTGGGAAATAGATTGTTTGTGAATATCACGCACAAACACCTGATCAAGTTTAATCGCGTCAATGGGGAAGCGAGCCAGTTGCGATAAAGAGGAATAACCGGTGCCGAAATCGTCAAGATGGATCTGTGCCCCAAGTTTACTGAATTGTTGAATAACCGACAGCGCCAGCTCTTCGTTTTCAATCAAACAGCTTTCCGTTAATTCCACATCGATCGGGCAATATTCAAAATTGAGATCTTTCAACGCCTGTTTTAAATCGCTGAAAATAGTCTGATCGGCGAGTTGACGCGCTGAAACGTTAACAGCGACGCGCAGGTTGATACCTTTGTCACGCCACTTCGCAACCTGACGCACTACGTCCAGCATGACCCAGCGGCCAAGGGGCACAATCAATCCGGATTCTTCAGCGTAGGAGATAAACTCAAGAGGAGGGATCAGGCCGCGTTCCGGTGACTGCCAGCGAACCAGCGCTTCCAGGCTTCTGACTTCGCCGCGCCATGTGATTTTGGGCTGATAGTGAATGAGGAGTTGATCCTTATCCAGGGCTTTACGCAGGTTGGTGTCCAGCCACAGATATTCAAAAACACGCTGGTTCATTTCCGGCGAGAAGACGGTGAATTTACCGCGGCCGCTTTCTTTTGCCGTATACATCGCGGTATCTGCGTTACGAATAATACTTTCACGATCCGTACCATGCTGCGGAGCAAGGGAGATGCCCAGGGAACAACCGGTATAAATCTCAATGAGACCGATACGGAAAGGTTGGCGTAACCGCGTCAGGATCCGCGATGCCATCGCCTCTAGCGTGCTCTGTGAGGTGTCGGTAGCCAGAACGATAAATTCATCGCCCCCGAGACGCGCCAGCATCTGGCCGTCGTCCAGACAGCTTAAAATGGCTAACGCGACAGCCTGCAGCAATTGGTCGCCAAACATATGCCCGTAAGCATCGTTTACCTTCTTAAAATTATCGAGATCGAGATAAACCACCCCGACCTGAGTGTCGCCGCGTTGAGAAATCGCGTCGCTGATTAATTCGTGGATCGCATTACGATTTGGCAGGCCTGTAATAGTATCCGTATTCGCCAGAACCCGAAGTCGCTCCTGCGCCCGACGTTCTTCCGTGATATCGGTGCCCGAGCAGATCAGGAAAATTTCATTTTTACCGCTGCCGCTGTGCACAAATTTATTTCTGAAGAGAAACAACCGCTGGCCTTTGCGCGTTTTGATCCAGCGCTCCACTTCATAGGAGCTGCCGTTACGGAAAAACCCTGAGATATTGCGCTTAGAGGCGGCTGCTTCACTGCGGCTCATGAAGAGTTTAAAGACGTTTTGTCCGATAACCTCCTGTTCTTTTAGACCCGTATATTCTTCGCTTAGGCGATTGAAGCGCTGAATATTGCCGTGCTGATCCAGGATAACAATAACGGAGTTCGCTTCAGAAACCACCTGTTCGGCGAAGGACAGGCTTTGCACCAGATCGCGCGCCACAGAAGGGGTGTCATTCCACGCTGACGCGGTGCCTGCCCACTCTTTTTTATTGATTTTGCGGCCGACGAGATGCACCGGTACGTCAGCACCATACAAAGAGAGGGTCATGGTGACGCTGGAGGTAATTACCGTCAGCTGACGAATAATGTCGGCTTGCTCGTCACTGAGAGGAATCACTTGCGTGATATCCGCATCTTCGCTTGCGGCCAGATGCAGAGCATTGCTGTCCGCTGCCAACCGCCACCAGGGACTGTGGGTGCCCATGTAACGAAACAGCAAATTTTGCTCCATATCGTCAATCATGCTTTCTCCAGTACCTGCTTAATAGCGCAAAATTATGCATCTGCATTCGACTTTTCCGTAGTAATGCAGCGGCATAACCGAAGTGAACTTATTGTTTTTTCCCTGAATTCTTATAGTAAAACGAGAAACGCTAAAAAGGATACATATGGATAAAAATTCCGGCCACCAAAGATGAAGGTTTTCTTTTACTGTAGATAATTGTGATAGTTTTTGCGGGGTTCAGGAGGAAAATATTAAGAAATAGTGATGAGGGCGTAATTTAGGGGGGAAATAAAAATATCGGCGATCCCAAAAGAGGAACCGCCGACATTTCAAAGGTTATCAGACGACAGGGCGCGCGATAATGCTGCGGGTTTCCATACGGACTTCCGCGATGTTCACATCAATCACATCGGTGACCTTATAAACCGTTTCACCTTTAATCTGCACAGAACCGTTTTCCTGGCTACACACAAGTTCATCACGGACAGCATGCAGGAAAGGCGCAGGGATAAAGGCAACGGCACCATTATCCACCAGCCGTACGCGCATACCGCCACGGCTGACGTCGATGATTTCAGCCGCAAAACGGGTATCCGTGCCGGCTTTGTCACTCAGGAAGCGCGCATACAGCCAGTCACCGACATCACGTTCAGCCATGCGATTCAGGCGACGGCGCTCAGCCATCTGTACAGTGGCTTCATCCTGCGGACGCGCAATCGTTTCGCCTTTCACGATCGCTTTCAGCAGACGATGGTTAACCATGTCGCCATATTTACGGATTGGAGAAGTCCAAGTCGCGTATGCTTCAAGGCCTAAACCAAAGTGCGGGCCCGGCTCGGTGCTGATTTCAGCATACGACTGGAAGCGACGAATGCGGCTATCGAGGAAACCTGACGGTTGCGCGTCAAGTTCGCGACGAAGTTTGCAGAATCCTTCCAGGGTCAGCACTTCCTGCGGATCAACGTGCACGTCGTGAGTTTTGAGCAAGGCAGCCAGCGCTTCGGTGTTGGCTGGGTCAAAACCGGTATGCACGTTATAAATGCCGAAGCCTAATTTGTCGCGCAGAACGCGGGCGGCACAAATATTGGCAGCAATCATCGATTCTTCAACAATGCGATTGGCGATGCGGCGCGGTTCGGCAACAATGTCCAGCACTTCACCTTTTTCGCCAAGCACGAAGCGATAATCAGGGCGATCCTTGAAGACCAGCGCATGGGTTTTACGCCATTCGCCACGACTCAGACAGGCGCGTTGCAGCAGCGTGATCTGTTGTGCAATGGCCTCGCTCTCTGGTTTCCAGTTGCCTGCGCCTTCCAGCCAGTCAGAAACGTCGTCGTAAGCCAGTTTGGCCTTTGACTCGATAGTCGCGGCGAAAAACTCAATGTCATCTTCAATCGTGCCATCGGCTGCGATAGTCATACGACAGGCGAGAACCGGGCGAACCTGATTTGCACGGAGCGAACAGAGATCGTCGGACAGCTCGCGGGGCAACATTGGGATGTTAAAGCCCGGCAGATAGTTCGTAAACGCGCGGACTTTGGCCGAATCGTCCAGTTTGCTGCCTTCTGCAATCCACGCGGTCGGATCGGCAATCGCCACGGTCAGATGCAGTTTGCCGTTATCGCCTTCCTCTACGTACAGCGCATCATCCATATCCTGGGTGCTGGCGCTGTCGATGGTGACAAAGTTCAGGGCCGTCAGATCGCGACGTTCCAGACCTTCATCCAGCATTTCGGTCGCCACGCCGTTCGGCGCTTCTTTTTCCAGGTTATGACGCGCAAGCGTCACCCACCACGGGACGAAATGGTCGTCGCCGTAGGTAATAAAATGGGTCAGATCGGCATAGAAACCGCGATCGCCTTTCAGGGGATGGCGACGCATCTGGGCAACGGCCCAGTCACCTTCTTTGAAATCGTGCTCGCAGTTACGATCCGCACGGCAAGGGATCGCATCTTTCAGCAGCGGATGGTCTGGAACAATAGAAAGACGGTCGTCTTTCTTGTGCACCTTCCCGACAAAACGGGTCAGGAAAGGCTCGATAAGTTCTTCTGGCTCGGCAGTTTCACGATCCTTTTGGGTGTGAATCACCGCCGTCACACGATCGCCGTGCATCACTTTCTTCATCTGCGGAGGCGGGATGAAGTAGCTTTTCTGCGCGTCGACTTCCAGGAAGCCAAAGCCTTTTTCCGTGGCTTTTACGACCCCTTCTGCACGCGGCGTCTGGGAATGCAGTTGCTGTTTAAGCTGCGCTAGCAGCGGGTTGTCCTGAAGCATAGTGTTCTATTTTCGTGGCCATTGAGCGGCTGACAGTTTTACGCGATTCTGCCTGGTACAGCAAGCGCTCTTTAGGTAATCAGTAAGGTTATTCGCCCGCGCGCAACGCGATTTTCAGGCGGTTAAGCCACCCGCAAAAAGCGGACCAGGTCAGCAAATTAATGGCATCAACAGCCGGAATCCCATCGTCAATGAGAGGTGTCAGTTGCGCGGCGCTGAAGCGGTCGGGCGAGCGTGTAAGTAAATCCACAGCAGCCGGAAGTGACGGGTGGTTTGCGTAGTACGCCGGTAAATTCTGAATGCCGCTTGTCAAAATCTCACCCAGGCAATCCAGTAATGCGGGCTCATGGCATAGCACCGGCGTGAGATCGCCGAGACAGGTTTCTGATTGCCAGCGAGCAAGCGATTCCAGCTGCTGCGCGCTCGCGTAGCGTAACTCTACGTTTGGGATAATCGATGCCCATTCGCTCATATTGATATCGTCGACTGGAGCATGAGGGGGAATGTGATGACCTGGCAACCAACGCACCGGGTGCCCTAGCAACGCCTGAAACGTAGCTACCACGCGAGCCTGAAAGCCGATAAAACCGATAATTTGATTGATCAGAATAACGTCGTAGGTCGTCAGACCCACTTCATCTAGCTGCTGCTGTGCCTTTGCATCGATAACGTCAGGTGAACAGGCAAGCTGGCGAGCATACTGAGTAATTTGGGCGAGACGTTGATTGCTTTCACGCGAAGAATCCGGACCCGGAAGCGGAGCCAGCAGGGCGGCATAATGATTACATAAGCGCTGGACGCCGCACGCCTGAGCGACAGTCAGCGCGGTACTTAAGCGGTCATAAGCGCTGAGCGTATGAAGACGACTCAGCGGAACCTGCCGTGGAAAAAGCCGCTCGCGTAATACCCGCGAAGGCGCTAACCAGCGTTCACAGTGCGTCACAATTTCATTCGGTAACGCTAAATCGAGCAAAAAACGGTCGGCGACATTAGCGGCCTCGGGAACCAACGGGAGAACGTCATCCGGACAGTGATTCGTCTGGGTTTCGTGATACCAGTGGCCTTTGCCGGAAAAACGGCGTTGTTCCATGTGCGTTCCTTGATCTCAAATGGCGATCAATATCCTGGCGCATGGCTAACGAGCGGAAAAATATTGTTAGGTGATAACAAATAGCAGAACGGAATAACGAAAGGGAAAACCGAGAATTGACAGGCACACAGCAGGGGGAAACTCTCTTCCCGTGAGGGAAGAGAGTTAAAGCTTATTTAATTTCCAGCTCGTTCATCGCAGCGATATTGAAACCGCCGTCAACGTGAACCACTTCGCCGGAGATGCCAGCAGAGAGGTCAGAGCACAGGAATGCCGCGGAGTTACCCACGTCTTCGATGGTAACGGTACGACGAATCGGCGTAACCGCTTCGCAATGCGCCAGCATTTTACGGAAATCTTTGATACCGGAAGCTGCCAGAGTACGGATTGGACCGGCAGATATACCGTTAACACGCACGCCTTCTGGACCCATTGCGTTCGCCATGTAGCGCACGTTAGCTTCCAGAGACGCTTTAGCCAGACCCATAACATTGTAGTTAGGGATAGCACGCTCAGCGCCCAGGTAGGACAGAGTCAGCAGAGCAGAGCCTGGATTCAGCATGGTACGGCACGCTTTTGCCATGGCCACGAAGCTGTAAGAGCTGATGTCGTGAGCGATTTTGAAGCCTTCACGGGTTACCGCATTCACATAGTCGCCGTCCAGCTGATCGCCCGGTGCGAAACCGATTGAGTGAACGAAACCGTCGAATTTTGGCCATACTTTTGCCAGTTCAGCGAACATACCGTCAATGCTTTCGTCTTGAGCAACGTCGCATTCCAGAATGATGCTTGAACCCAGCTGCGCGGCGAACTCTTCAACGCGGCCTTTCAGCTTGTCGTTCTGGTAGGTGAACGCCAGTTCAGCGCCTTCGCGGTGCATAGCCTGTGCGATGCCGTAGGCGATGGACAGTTTGCTGGCGACGCCAGTTACCAGAATGCGCTTACCGGAAAGAAAACCCATAGCTTTGATCCTTATAGTCATTGCTTACTTTGGCTTTGTATTCATATAGTTAGAAATCACATCGCCAGAATAAATAAATAGCAGGGCAGAATTATAGCCCACTATGCAGATGAAATGTCACCTGAATTTCAAAAGAGCCGTCAGGTTTCAGCTTTTAAGATAACGACATAACACGGCAGGATGATACCAGTAGAAAGGATCTGAACTGATCCAACCTCCCGCGCCGCGGTCAGTATTTTGCGGGAAGATGCTTAATCTCGCATAACCGCCCGTCCTTAATGACGATATATCCGCCCGTTTTTAACTCAGACAAGATTTTCATTATGCTGCTTCGGGAGAGATGTGTTTTATCGCGGATGTAGCGTTCAATCGTGACGTTTTCACGAAGGTGTGCGGGTTCGTGACTCAGTTCACGTAGCTGGTTACGAATCACTTCATACGCAGTGGGCGCACTCATTTGTTTGCTGTAGGAATAAAGCTTATTCGTGACAACAATCATATGCTGGGCCGCTATCTCCCAAAGACCATTATCAGAAATGTGCTGCTGCATCTCTGCTACGGTCAGCGTGGAGACTTTGCACGTTTCAGCCGTCACAAGAAAGGCGTCATGTACACCCAGACCAATGATTCCGGGTGCGGGTAGCGAGACAATGAGTAGTCCATCTGAAGAACGGTGTACTTCAATTGAGCCTGAATGAATCAAACGACATACCGGCTCATCGTTCTCAATGAGCCCCAGGCGTATCCCTTTGCGATAGGATTTTATTGGCGCAAAAGGCGTTAAGGATTCGACCAGTTGTTTGGCCCACGGAAATGGCTGGTTTAATGCAGGGGTTTCCAAAGGTTTTCCATCCTTAATATTAAACCTAATAAACATGTAATGATAAGAGTAGATAAATAGTTTGGAATTTACAACGTTTAAAAATAGGAAGAGTAGTTGATTTAACTCATATTTTTTCAGGCAGATAATTGATTTTTGCGAGCTTACCATTCTCTAGCTCAATGTGTCCGCCAGCACGAAGTGAAGAAAGTATCGACATAATTCCGCTGCGGGAAAGTAAGCACCTGTTTTGAATGTAATTGTAGGTTGATTCAGCATGACGGATTTTGGGTGACTCATTAATGAGCTCAATTAAAAGCGAGCGAACCGTTTCATACATTCCTGATTGTGACAGCCTTGTACAGTGCCTAAACAGACGTGCTGAGATGAAAATAAGCAACTGGGTCAACGATTCCCAGAGTGACTCTTTTTCAACAAAATGCATGGCACTTTCGAGCGAAAGCCTGCGAAGCACAGCGTCGGGTGACGGCCGGATACACAAGCGTGGATGCAGATTGCTGTTTAAGGTAAATCCAAAGACGAATGGGGCTGATTCGGTGTTGAGGGTAATGCCATCATCTCTGCGATTGATGATCACATGACCTTCTTCCAGCAAATAGCACTGTTTAGTATTGGCTCTGACAAAGTCGAGCGTGGAGAGTTTGTCGCCGGGAACAACCTTAGCGTGCGGGGACAACGTCTTGATTAAACGTAAAATATGATCCTGTGGTTTTTCCAAAGAAGATGAAAATAATGTGGGGTGGAGTCGAGATGAATTCATTTTTGTTCGCAATTAATAAAGTTAGGCAACTTATTAATTATCTCTAAAAATATTCATGTAGCATCATTATTATGAATCCGAAAATACACAGCGAACCTGTTGAATGCGTTAATCGTGCTGTTACGGAACCACAACATAAACATCCCCAGAGGAGCGGGAGGGGATTAAATTCACTCTTCCTGTTATTTTGTTATCACCAGTTATCATCTTCATGATGGCACCTGGAGATAACAAAAAGGCGGTGTAATCCGCCTTTTATTATTTATCTTTCCGCCACGCGTCTGCCGTTAATGCTTCGCCAAAATGTCCGGCAATCAATCGTTTCGTCAGGTCGTGAAGCGGAGAGGCCAAAACATCCGCAGTACTTCCACGCTCAACCACTTCGCCGTGATGCATCACCAGAACCTGATCGCTGATGTGTTTCATCATTCCTAAATGCTGTGTCACATAGATATAGGAGATCCCCTGTTTCTCCTGTAATTCCAGCATCAGGTTGATCAGTTGCGAACGCATCGACATATCCAGCGAAGCCAGCGCTTCATCGGCGATAATCACCTTCGGACGCAGGATAAGCGCACGCGCCAGCCCGAGACGCTGCTTCTGCCCTGGAGCCAGCATGTGCGGATAATAGCTGACATGATCGGGCAGCAAACCCACCATTCGCAGCGTTTCAATGATTCGCTTGCGGCGTGCCTCGGGTTCCAGATCCGTATTCAGGCGCAACGGGAAATCGAGAATTTGCGAAATGCGCTGCCGCGGATTCAGTGATGTCGACGGATCCTGGAAAATCATACGAATGCGCTGACTGCGGAATGAATAGTCACCAAACGACAAAAAATGATCGTCAATGAGCACATCGCCTGCGCTCGGTTCCACCATTCCTGCAAGCATTTTCGCCAGCGTCGATTTACCGGAACCGTTCTCGCCGATAATAGCCAGCGTCTGTTTTTCGCGCAGGGTAAAGCTGAGCGGTTTTACTGCCTCGACCGTCTGGCGATGAAACAGGCCAGTGCGATAGCGAAAGGTCTTACTGAGATTGCGTACTTCAAGCAATGTTTCGACCATTTCACTCTCTCTCCATGTTCAGCGGGAAATGACAGGCAAAAAGATGCGTTTTAGCGCCAGTCAACCGAGGCGTCTCAATGCATTTGCGCTGCGCATAAGGGCAGCGAGGACCCAGTCGACAGCCAATCGGCAGCGACTCCAGCAACGGAATCGCCCCGGTAAAGTATTCAGACGGCTTTTATGCGGCATCGCGCTGCCAAAATCAGGAATAGCGCGGATCAGGGCCTGGGTATACGGATGGTGCGGCGCAGACACCAGATCTTCGCTGACGGCGGTCTCTACCGTCTGTCCGCAATACATCACGTCAATTTTATCCGCCCATTTACTCAGCATCTGCAGGTCGTGGCTGATCAGCAAAATGGTGGTGTTATTGTTCTGATTAAGGCGCGTCAGCAGGCGGAAAATTTGCGCCTGGGTGGTCGGCTCCATGGCGTTTGTCGGTTCATCGGCAATCAACATGCGTGGCTGATTGGCCAGCGCAATGGCGATCATCACCTTCTGACATTCGCCGTCGGTCAATTCATACGGGAAGCTGCGCATCGCGTCTTTATGATCTTTAATCCCGACGCGGTGCAACAGCTCAATAGCGCGGCGTTTACGCCAGCCCACGCGCTGCCACCAGCGGCCTTTATAGGTCCAGCCGGGAATATTCTGCATCAACTGTTTGCCGACACGTTCTGAAGGATCGAGACAGGATTGTGGCTCCTGGAAGATCATCGACACGTTATGACCCACCAGCTTGCGGCGCTCGCGTGGTGACAACCGTAGCAAATCGATATCGTCAAACCGCATGCGGTCGGCTGTCACGCGCCAGTTGTCCTTCGCGACGCCGCAAATGGCTTTGGCTATAAGACTTTTACCCGAGCCAGATTCGCCCACCAGTCCGCGGATTTCGCCTTCAGCCAGCGTAATACTCACGCGGTCTACGGCTTTCACCCAGCCCTCGGAGGTTTTGAATTCGATAGTGAGATTGCGGATATCCAGTAACGGCATTATTGCACCCCGCATTAATCGCGTGGCGGATACCATCGCCCAGCAGGTTAATCAGCAGAACACTCACCATAATTGCAGCACCAGGTAGCATCACCGTCCACGGCGCAACATAAATTAATTCCAGCGCGTCGCCAAGCATCGCGCCCCATTCCGGGGAGGGAAGTTGCGCGCCAAGATCGAGAAAACCGAGCGCGGCGATATCCAGAATCGCCATTGAAAGCGCGCGCGTAATTTCCGTCACCAGCCCAGAGGCAATGTTCGGCATCACCGCAAACCACAAAATATTCATGGTCGTTGCCCCGTCGAGGCGTGCCGCGACCACATACTCTTTCTCGAGCTCATCATGAACCAGACTGTAAACTGAGCGAACCATGCGCGGGAGCAGCGCCAGCCAGACGGCAAACATCGCGTGAGAAAGATGCGGCCCAGCGAAGGCGACCACAATAATGGCCAGCAGCAGCGACGGGATCGACAGTAGCGTATCCAGAATATGATTCAGAACAGCCGAACGCAGACCGTGCGTAGCACCGGCAAAAATCCCGAGCGCCAGACCAAAAACGGTGGCGGCAAACGTCACAACAAATGCGCCGCCGACCGTCGGGGCGGCGCCGCTTAACAGGCGGCTCAACACATCGCGGCCTAAATCGTCGGTGCCGAGAAAGAAGGAAACCTCGCCATAGCGCGACCATGAAGGGGGCAGCAGCTGATAGCCAAGGAACTGCTGATCGAGTCCGTAAGGCGCAAACCACGAACCAAAAATGCACAGCAATGCCAGACCACCGCAGCCGTAAAGGCCGATCATCGCCGTGGTGTCGCCATAGAATTTGCGCCACACGGTGCGCAGAACACCGGGAGCGCGTTTTTCCCTGTATACGCTATCGTAAGGCATACCATTCCTTATGTTTCAGCGGGTTAGCCATAGCGCCCAGAATGTCGGAAATCACGTTGACGATGATCACCAGCGAACCGATGATCATCACCCCGGCAGAAATTGCCGCGTAGTCCTGCTGGCGAATCGCATTAATCATCCAGCGCCCCAGACCAGGCCAGCTAAAGACCATCTCGGTAATCATCGCTAGCGTCAGCATGGTAGAAAATTGCAGCCCCAGTTTTGGAATTACCGGCGGGAGTGCGTTATGGAGAACGTGGCGACGCAAAATGGTGAGTCGTGATAAACCGCGCGTGGCGGCCGCTTTTACATAGTTTTGATCGAAGACGTCTATTGTGCTGGTACGCATCAGGCGGATGACTTCCGTGGTCGGCGCAACGGCCAGCGTCAACACCGGTAATACCATGTGTCGCAGCGTGCTGATGATCATTTCATGACGCCAGATAGAGTCCGAAAGCCAGGCATCAATAATGGCGAAGCCCGTAATGGTTTTCACGTTATAAAGCAGATCAAAGCGTCCGGAAACCGGCAGCCAGCCGAGCGTGAGCGAGAAGAACAGAGTGAGAAGAAGCGCCAGCCAAAATACAGGAATCGAAAAGCCGAGCAGGGCGATTGCGCTGATCAATTTGTCCTGCCATTTGTTGCGCGTGATCCCCGCGAGCATACCGACCGGTATCCCCACCATCAGGGCAAAACCAAATGCCAGAATGCACAGCTCCATTGTCGCCGGGAAAACTTCTTTGAGCTGATCAGAGATAAGCTGACCATTAATGCTGGAAACGCCAAAGTCCCAGTGCAACACTCCGTTAAACCAGAACAGCCAACCATCCCACAGCGACGAACCCTGAAGCGGCGCATGTGGCGTAAAATAGCTCAGACTGAAACCAACAAACGTCAGAAGGAACAGCGTAATCGCCAGAAGCAACAAACGACGTAAGGTAAAAATAATCATGGTTTTTTCACCTCTTCCTTTTTCTCACGCGATACGCCCGCAAACGAAGCGTTGCCGAAGGGGCTAAGCACCAGGCCTTTAATATCGTAGCGATAGGCCTGCAGGCGCAGCGAAGAGGCTAACGGCAGCACCGGTAACTCTTTGGCCAGGATATTCTGTGCTTCATCGTAAGCTTCTATTCGCGATGCCAGTTGCTGAGACGACAGCGCTTTTTGCAGAACTGCGTCAAACTCCCGGTTACACCAGTGCGCAAAGTTGGTTTGTGACCGAATTGCCGCGCAGCTCAAAAGTGGGCGGAAGAAACTGTCGGGATCGTTACTGTCCGTAGACCAGCCGGATAACGTCAGGTCATGATTCATGTCCATTAAACCGCGCTTCCTGGAAACGACCTTCGACGGGAACGATCACCACTTTAACGCCCACTTGTGCCATATCCGCCTGAATCAGTTCTGCGGTTTTTAAGGGGCTAGGGTTCCATGCCTGCGAACTGGTCGGGACCCAAAGCTGCAGCGTAAGATTCTCGGCACCCAGCGCTTTGAGCTGTTCGCGTGCTTTTGCGGGATCGTACTCAGTCACTTTTGCGTCACTATCATAGGCCCAGGAGGCGCGTGGCAAAATAGACGCCGCAGTCTCCGCTGTGCCGTAATAGATCGACTGCATCAGACGCTGATTATTGATAGCGAGCGCAAGAGCGTGACGAACCGCGGGATTATTCATCGGCGGTTTATCGGTATTAAATGCCAGATAGGCGATATTCATTCCCGGTCGCAAGGTCAAACGCAGACGCGGATCGTCGCGCAGGCTGGTCAACTGGCTAGCGGCTGGCCAGGCGAGGACATCACATTCGCCGGTAAGCAGTTTAGACAGTCGACCCGTCCCACCAGACCCCAGATCAACCACCACTTGCGGCATCAACGGCGTACCGCGCCAGAAATGTTCATGGCGTTGCAGGCGAATGTATTGACCGGCACGGTATTCTGCCAACTGGAAGGGGCCCGTCCCGACCGGCTGGCGGTCCAGTAATTCCTGATGATCCTGCTTCGTCAATTGCGCCGCATATTCAGCTGACATTACAGACGCGTAGTGCGTAGCCAGATGCCACAAAAAAGAGGCGTCAGGGCGCGTGAGGTTAAATTCAACCGTGTGATTATCCAGTTTGCGCACGCTTTTGACCGTGTCAGCAAACTGCAGACTGTCAAAGTAGGGGGAAGCTTCCGCCGTTAACGTTATGCCAGGGATGATTGCGATTAAAAATGCGCTGGAAGGTAAAGACCACGTCATCGGCGTTCAATTTACGCGTGGGTTTAAACCAGGGCGTTGATTGAAATGCGACGTCATTGCGCAGATGGAAACGGTAAGTCGCGCCGTTATCCAGCACCTCCCAGCTGTCGGCCAGCTCTGAAACCAGACGATACGTATAGGGATCGACATCAAGCAGACGATCGTAAAGTTGTGCGGCAAGCGTATCGACGATCAGGCCGCTACCAGCTTTTTGCGGGTTGAACGTGTCGACTTGCCCGCTGACACAATAGACAAAACCACTGTCGCGAATATCAGGAGGCGTAGCCGGTTCAGGCGCAGCATAGACCAGGCGGCTAAACAGACCGAGTGCAATCAGGGACGATGAAACCAGACGCATAATTTTCAAGATTTTTAGATTCGATCTGCAAAGTGTATCGCACTTACCCTAGCTACGTAAAAATGTCTGCGGGTAAGTGCTGATAATGTCAGCGCATTTGATGCTTTTTGAGCAATGCCCTTAATTGATGGTAGGTCAGGCCCAGCAGTTCGGCTGCCTGTTTCTGATTATATTTTGCCGTTTTCAGGCTGTGTTCCAGCAACTGCTGTTCCTGAACATGCTGGAACTGGCGCAAATCGAGCGGCAAAGCTGGTGCATCCGTATTATGCGCAGGTTTAGGATTCACGGGAACGTTGCGATGGAAGGGGTCGATAATGATAGTGTCCAGCTCAGTTTCGCTGCTGGCATGGCGGTAAACAGAGCGTTCAACCACGTTTTTCAGTTCACGAATATTCCCAGGCCAGGCGTAACTGAGCAGCGTTTCACGCGCGTAGTCGCTAAAACCGGCGAAAAGCGGCAGGCCTAATTCGCGGCACATCTGAATCGCAAACTGCTCTGCCAGGAGCATGATATCGCCGCTTCGCTCGCGCAGGGGTGGCAACTGGACAACATCAAAGGCCAGCCTGTCCAGCAGGTCAGCGCGGAATTTTTCCTCCGCCACCATTTCCGGCAGGTTGGCGTTTGTCGCACAGACCAGGCGGACGTTCACCTGCAGAGGCTGGCTTCCGCCCACACGCTCCAGCTCACCGTACTCAATCACTCGCAGCAATTTTTCCTGCACCAGCATTGGGGCCGTGGCCAGTTCATCGAGGAACAACGTCCCGCCATCCGCCCGCTCAAAACGCCCCGGATGGCGCTTTTGCGCACCCGTAAAAGCGCCCGCTTCATGGCCGAACAGTTCGGAATCCAGCAAGTTCTCATTGAGCGCGGCGCAGTTGAGCGAAATAAACGGACCATCCCACCGCCCAGACAGGAAGTGCAGGCGGTTGGCGATCAGCTCTTTCCCGGTCCCGCGCTCACCAATGATCAATACTGGCTTATTGAGCGGTGCGAGCCGGGACACCTGTTCCAGCATCTCCAGAAAACTGTTGGCCTCACCAAGCAAATTATCTTTATATTCAGTCATGATGAAATTAACCACTCGTTAGCGATATTCACCAGGTGAGAGTAGGTTCTCGTTGCATTAAAATCAACCACAATCTTATAAATCAATAAGATATAAAGTTGGCATGGCATTTGTATTATCTGTTCAGCAGGGCATCGCCCGATAACAGAAATATGAAATGTGAGGATTCGAATTATGGGTATTTTTTCTCGTTTTGCCGACATCGTGAACGCCAACATCAACTCACTGCTTGAAAAAGCAGAAGACCCGCAAAAGCTGGTGCGTTTGATGATTCAGGAAATGGAAGACACGCTGGTTGAAGTGCGCTCTACATCAGCCCGTGCGCTGGCCGAAAAGAAACAGCTGTCACGCCGTATTGAGCAGGCCACCGCGCAGCAAAGCGAATGGCAAGAAAAAGCCGAGCTGGCACTGCGTAAAGAGAAAGACGATCTGGCGCGTTCGGCCCTGATCGAAAAGCAAAAGCTCACCGACATTGTTGCTACGCTTGAGCAAGAAATCACGCTGGTGGATGAAACATTGACCCCGCATGAAGAAAGAGATCGCGGAGCTGGAAAACAAACTCAGCGAAACGCGCGCTCGTCAGCAGGCGCTCACGCTGCGTCATCAGGCGGCTAGCTCGTCTCGTGATGTTCGTCGTCAACTTGATAGCGGCAAAATTGATGAAGCGATGGCGCGTTTTGAATCCTTCGAACGCCGTATCGATCACATGGAAGCGGAAGCCGAAAGCCACAGCTTTGGCAAACAGAAAACGCTGGATCAGGAGTTTGCAGAACTGAAAGCGGATGATGCCATTGGTGAACAACTGGCTGCGCTCAAAGCAAAAATGAAACAAGACAACCAATAATAATTGAAGCGGCACCCTGGCGTGCCGCAACGCATCGTAAGACAAGGAGTACATATGAGTGCGCTATTTCTGGCTATTCCCCTGACCATTTTCGTGCTTTTCGTCCTGCCGATCTGGTTATGGCTGCATTACAGCAACCGTTCAGCCCGGGGCGATCTGTCACAAAGTGAACAGCAACGCCTGATGCAGCTCACCGACGAGGCGAAAAAAATGCGTGAACGTATCCAGACGCTGGAAGACATTCTCGACGCAGAGCATCCGAACTGGAGGAATGGTTAATGGCCGGACTTAATCTGAACAAAAAATTATGGCGTATTCCCCAGCAGGGGATGGTTCGCGGTGTTTGCGCAGGCCTGGCGCATTATCTGGATGTCCCGGTAAAGCTGGTTCGCGTCGTGACAGTGCTGTCGATTTTCTTTGGGCTGGCCTTCATTACCTTAGTGGCTTACATCATTTTGTCCTTTGTTCTGGATCCGATCCCGGACGGCGCGCTTTATTCAGATGAAGCGCCTACAAGCAGCGATCTGCTGGACACCGTGGATGCTGAACTGGCTGCCGGGGAGAAACGCCTGCGCGAAATGGAGCGTTATGTCACCTCTGATACCTTTACGCTCAGAAGCCGTTTTCGTCAGCTCTAACTGAGAGAAATAACATGAAATCAAACTGGCAACAGGCCGGTCAGAAAATGAAGCCCGGCCTGAAATTCGCAGGGAAATTCGTTTTACTGACAGCATTACGTTATGGCCCGGCAGGCGTAGCGGGCTGGGCGGTAAAAACGGTCGCCCGTAAACCCGTCAGAATGCTGCTGGCCGTTGCGCTGGAGCCATTGTTGAAGAAAGTCGCTAATCGTTTTTCACGTCGCTATTTTTCCTGATCCCACATTTTAATTGCTGCTTTCTTTTGCGAGAGAGCAGCAATTTCGTTATGTACGACACAACATGAGTTTCATCCTTTTTTTGCAACAGCTCACATTATTCGTTGACGCTCTATTTTTGATCTCTTTTAACCCCTTCGATTGCATTGACATAAAAATTCCATAAGCGTAAATTGCTTTTCGTGGGACCGCTACCATGGAAATCTTAATGGACGAAAAAATAGAGCATCTTATTAAACTGGTTTATGGCGAATCATTTTCTTTAGGACATTATGACATTCTTTATGAAAAGATTCGGAACGCCAGGGTTCTTATTACTGATAACCGTAAATCGACGTGGGATGAGCAGGGCGTCATATTAATAACGTATGCCGATCAGTTTCAAAAAAATGATCACAACGCATTGCCGATATTGACGCGATTCTATAATCGCTGGCTGTCATCTTACTTTTCGCATGTCCATTTATTACCGTTTTACCCCTGGTCTTCAGATGATGGTTTTTCTGTTGTGGATTATCACCGTGTCGCGCCAAAAACAGGTGAGTGGGGTGATGTAGCCGAACTCAAAAAATCAACCCACCTCATGTTTGATTTTGTCTGCAATCATATGTCGGCAAAAAGTCAGTGGTTTGAAAACTATTTAAATCAAAGCCGGGATTTGAGGACTTTTTTATTGCTGTCGATCCCGATACTGATTTATCTGCCGTCTCGCGCCCTCGAGCCTTGCCGCTTTTAACGCCGTTTACGCTAGCGGATGGCTCAATCCGTCATTTATGGACGACGTTCAGTGATGACCAGATAGATTTGAACTTTGCCAGTCCGCAGGTCCTCATCGCGATGGTTGATGTCCTGCTGCACTATCTCATTGAAGGGGCAGATTACATCCGGCTTGATGCGGTGGGCTTTATGTGGAAAGTGCCGGGCACGACCTGTCTTCATCTGGAAAACACACACCGACTCATCCAGTTATTCCGTGCCATTACTGACGTCGTCGCGCCGGGTACGGTCATCATCACGGAAACGAACGTTCCGCATAAAGACAACATTTCCTATTTTGGTGATGGGTCAAATGAAGCTCAAATGGTGTATCAGTTCTCATTGCCGCCACTCGTGCTCCACAGTATTCACAGTGAAAATGTGCAGGCACTTTGCCAGTGGGCACAAACGCTTGAGTTGCCTTCGACTGAGACGACCTGGTTTAACTTTCTCGCTTCCCACGACGGTATTGGGCTAAACCCATTACGTGGTATTCTACCGGAAAAAGACATTCTGATGCTGGTCGAAAACCTGCAAAATGAAGGTGCGAAAGTCAACTGGAAAAATAATCCTGATGGCACACGAAGCCCCTATGAAATTAACGTCACTTATTTGGACGCGTTAAGCCCTAAAAATATTCACGATGATGAACGTATTGCCCGGTTCGTGCTCGCTCATGCGCTGTTATTAAGTTTTCCCGGCGTACCGGCTATTTATGTTCAAAGTATTTTGGGCTCGCGCAATGATTATGATGGCGTTGAAAGGTTAGGTTACAACCGCGCGATAAATCGACGCAAGTTTCAGGAGGGCGAAATTGATGCAGAGCTGGAAGATGCATCTCAATTGCGCACTAAGATCTATAACGCGTTGACTAGGATGATTGCTATTCGACGCCAGCAAGGTGTATTTCATCCAGACAGTAACGCTATTTTCTCGATGCCAAATGAACACGTTCTTAAATTAGTGCGAACCTCCGCAGTGGGTGAGAAAATAACAGCGTTTTTTAATTTTCAGAATAGGGTGCAAACTCTTTTTGACGATATACCTTCTGGAGTGGAACTCTTAACAGATTCCAATATTACTAACAGCGTATTGACGCTCAATCCATGGCAGGTGATGTGGATTAAACACCGTTAAAGGAATAATGAAAACATGAAAATCCCTAATATTGTGCTGATCTCGGCGCTGGTTTCGTGCGGCTTGTTATCCGGCTGCCGGGATGACAATAACACCGTTGTGACCATCGAATTTATGCACTCTTCTGTTGAGCAGGAGAGGCAAGCCGTTATTTCACAATTAATAGAACGATTCGAGAAAGAGAACCCTTTAATCAGGATCAAACAGGTTCCCGTTGAAGAGGATGCGTATAACACCAAAGTCATTACGCTTGCCCGTACGGGCGCGCTGCCCGAAGTTATTGAGGTGAGTCATGACTATGCCAAAGTCATGGATAAAGAGCAGCTTCTCGATCGCGATGCTATTGCTGAAACGGTCAAAGCGGTCAAAGAAAATACCTTCTACGACGGCATTATGCGGGTGGTTCGCACTGAGGATGGTAAAGCGTGGACGGGAGTACCTGTCAGCGCCTGGTTATCGGGTGTCTGGTATCACAAAGATGCGTTGGCTGCGGCGGGCATCCAGGAACCCCATACATGGGCAGAATTGCTGAAGGCGAGCCAGACGCTGACTGACCCGGCAAAAAAACATTATGGAATCGCGCTCCCGACGGCAGAAAGTGTGATGACCGAGCAGGCATTTTCTCAGTTCGCACTTTCGGGTGGGGCAAACGTCTTTGACGCGAGCGGCGCAGTCGTTCTTGATACGCCGGAAATGACAAAGGCGCTGACGTTTTATCGAGCACTAGCAGCGACAACTATGCCTGGTTCAAACGATGTTATGGAAATCAAAGACGCCTTTATGAACGGCTCTGCGCCGATGGCGATCTACTCCACCTACATTCTTCCTGCGGTATACAAAGAAGGCACACCCGCCAATTTGGGGTTTGTCGTGCCGACGGAGAAATCATCGGCGGTGTACGGCATGGTGACATCGCTCACCATTACCAATGGCCAAACCGAAGATGAAACCAAAGCGGCGGAGACCTTCGTCGCCTGGATGGAACAGGCTCAAAACGCGGCAGATTGGGTCATGATGTCACCCGGTGCGGCCTTACCTGTTAATAGGCTCGTGGTGGAAACAGCGACCTGGAAAAATAACGAAGTAATACAGGCCTTCGGTCAGCTGCCTTATGAATTGATCGCCCAGTTCCCAAATGTTCAGGTATTTGGCGCGGTAGGGGATAAAAACTTCACCCGCATGGGGGATGTGACGGGGTCAGGGATCATCAGCTCGATGGTGCATGACGTGACGGTTGGTAATAAAGATCTCACTTCAACATTGAGTGGTAGCCAGCAGCGCCTGGCCGATCTTATCTGTCAACGTTAGGCACATCGCGAAGGAAATGATGAAAATGACGTTATCTGGCCGTTCAGATATGCCTTTCGCCATGCTGCTGTTGGCCCCCAGCCTGATTTTGCTGGGGGGGCCTGGTAGCCTGGCCGATGATCTCTAATATCGAAATCAGCTTTTTGCGATTACCGCTTAATCCGCGTGTCAGCGCAACGTTCGTGGGTATCAATAACTACATTCGCATACTGGGCGATCCTGCATTCTGGCATTCATTATGGATGACCGTCTGGTATACGGCGTGGGTGGTGATGGGAAGTACAGGACTCGGACTTGCCGTTGCGATTTTCTTTAACCGCGAGTTTCGGTTGCGTAAAACCGCGCGTTCGCTGGTGCTCCTTTCATACGTGACGCCGTCGATATCGCTGGTTTTTGCGTGGAAGTACATGTTCAACAATGGCTACGGCATCGTGAATTATCTCGGCGTTGACCTGTTGCATCTGTACGACCATGCCCCGTTATGGTTTGACAATTCGGGCAGCAGTTTTGTATTGGTGGTTCTGTTCGCGATATGGCGTTATTTCCCGTACGCATTCATCTCCTTCCTGGCGATTTTGCAGACCATCGATAAGTCACTTTATGAAGCGTCAGAAATGGATGGTGCGAGCGCATGGCAGCGATTTCGGATTGTTACGCTGCCCGCCATTATGCCGGTACTGGCAACGGTGATAACGCTACGCACTATCTGGATGTTCTACATGTTTGCGGATGTCTATCTCCTGACAACCCGCGTCGATATTTTGGGTGTGTATCTCTACAAAACGGCGTTTGCCTTCAACGACCTTGGAAAAGCCGCTGCGATTTCGGTGGTGCTGTTTGTGATTATCTTCGCCGTCATTCTGTTGACCAGAAAAAGGGTAAATCTCCATGGCAACAAATAAACGCTTATTAAATCGTACCGGGTTTTATATCGGGCTGGTGATCTTTCTGGTTGTGACGTTATTCCCCTTTTTCGTCATGTTGATGACGTCGTTCAAGAGCGCGAAAGAGGCTATCTCGCTACACCGACTATTCTGCCGCAGGCATGGACCCTGCAGCATTACGTCGACATCTTTAATCCCCTTATTTTCCCCTTTGTGGATTACTTCAGAAACAGTTTAGTGGTTTCGTTAGGTTCATCGGTCATCGCCGTTTTTTTTGGGAACGCTGGGTGCTTACGCACTTTCAAAGCTTCGCTTCAAAGGACGTATGACCATTAATGCCAGTTTTTATACCGTGTACATGTTCTCGGGTATTTTACTGGTTGTACCGCTGTTCAAAATCATTACCGCACTGGGTATTTACGACACGGAAATGGCGTTGATTATTACAATGGTCACGCAGACGCTACCCACTGCGGTATTCATGCTCAAAAGCTACTTCGACACCATACCGGATGAGATCGAAGAAGCCGCGATGATGGACGGTTTAAACCGTTTCCAGATCATCTTCCGTATTACGGTTCCACTCGCCATCTCCGGGCTAGTTTCGGTGTTTGTGTACTGCTTCATGGTAGCGTGGAACGATTATCTCTTTGCGTCCATTTTCCTCTCAAGTGCCAGCAACTTTACGTTGCCGGTAGGGCTTAACACGCTCTTCAGCACCCCAGACTATATCTGGGGACGGATGATGGCAGCATCGTTGGTGACGGCACTGCCGGTTGTCATCATGTATGCGCTTTCCGAACGTTTCATTAAAAGTGGTTTGACCGCCGGTGGCGTAAAGGGCTAAGGACGGTCATTTTTAACAAGGAGTCAGTGATGAAAAAGTTAGTCGCAACAGCGCCACGCGTGGCAATGCTCATGCCCTATGAGGATCGTCCAGTCGCAGCGAATGAAGTTAAAATTCGTGCTCGTTTTGGTGCGCCAAAACACGGCACGGAAGTGGTCGATTTCCGCGCCGCAAGCCCGTTTATCGATGAAGAGTTTAATACCGAATGGCAAATGTTTACGCCTCGTGCTGAGGAGGCCGCTCGCGGAATAGAGTTTGGTAAATTCCAGTTGGGCAACATGATCGTCGGTGAAATCATTGAGTGCGGCGAAGAGGTCACTGAGTATCAACGCGGTGATTCAGTCTGCTGCTATGGCCCATTGCAGCAGACGGTGATTGTCAATGCCGTCAACAATTACAAATTGCGCAAAATGCCGGAGGGGGCCTCGTGGAAAAATGCGGTCTGCTACGACCCGGCACAATTCGCGATGAGCGGCGTGCGCGATGCCAATGTGCGCGTTGGTGATTTTGTCGTGGTGGTAGGATTAGGGGCGATAGGCCAAATAGCGATCCAACTGGCAAAAAGGGCCGGTGCCTCAATTGTGATTGGCGTCGATCCTATCGAACACCGTTGCTTCATTGCCCGCCGTCATGGTGCTGACTTCTGCATCAATCCCATTGGCAGAGACGTGGGGCAGGAGATTAAAGAACTGACCGGCAAGCAGGGTGCTGATGTCATTATCGAAACCAGCGGTTTCGCCGATGCGCTGCAATCGGCATTACGCGGACTCGCCTATGGCGGAACAATCTCATATGTCGCCTTCGCAAAACCCTTCTCAGAAGGTTTCAACCTCGGGCGTGAAGCCCATTTCAATAACGCGAAAATCGTTTTTTCTCGCGCCTGTAGCGAGCCGAATCCTGACTATCCGCGCTGGAGCCGCAAGCGCATCGAAGAAACATGTTGGGAATTGCTGATGAACGGCTATCTCAACTGCGAGGAGCTTATCGATCCGGTGGTCAGTTTTGAAACCAGTGCAGAAAGCTACATGAAATATGTCGATCAACACCCCGAGCTGAGCATCAAAATGGGCGTTACTTTTTAAGCTATGGAGAGCTGAAAATGAAAATTGCAACACAAAACCAGGCATTTTTTCCGACGACGATTCTTGAGAAGTTCAAATACATCAAGGCCATGGGTTTTGACGGATATGAAATTGACGGCAAATTGCTGGTGGAAAATCTGGCTGAGGTAAAAGCCGCAATAAAAGCAACCGGCCTGCCAGTGACAACGGCATGTGGCGGTTACGAGGGGTGGATCGGTGATTTCATCGAAGAACGTCGCCTGAATGGCTTACAGCAAATCGAGCGGATTCTCCAAGCGCTGAGTGAAGTGGGCGGGAAGGGGATTGTTGTCCCAGCGGCCTGGGGGATGTTTACGTTCCGATTACCTCCGATGACTTCCCCACGCAGTCTTGAAGGCGATCGTAAAGCGGTGAGCGCTTCACTGCGTTGGCTGGATGCGGTGGCGGCTCGTACTGGAACAACCGTTTACCTTGAGCCACTTAACCGCTATCAGGATCACATGATCAATACCCTGGCGGATGCGCGCCGTTACATCGAAGAGAATGACCTTAAGCACGTTGAAATCATCGGTGATTTCTATCATATGAATATCGAAGAAGACTCATTGACCGGGGCGCTACATACCCACAGGGATCTTCTTGGACATGTGCATATTGCCGACAATCATCGTTACCAGCCAGGCAGTGGCACCCTCGATTTCGCAGCCTTATTCGCCCAGTTACGTGCGGATAATTATCAGGGCGTCGTGGTCTATGAGTGTCGCGTTCGCGCCGAAAACCCGGCGCAGGCGTATCAAGCGTCACTGAACTATTTACGCGACTGCTAAGGATGGCGAGCGTGATGAGTGCTTTAACACCTTCGCCTCTGCGTGTCGCCATTATCGGCGCCGGGCAAGTTGCCGATAAAGTGCATGCCTCGTATTACGCCACGCGAAACGATCTGCAAATGGTGGCTGTCATGGACAGCCACCTGGATCACGCGAAGGTGTTTGCGAATCGGCACGGAATAAAAAAGGCATATGAAGATCTGCATACCCTGTTACGTGAGGCGAAACCAGACATCGTCAGCGTTTGCTCACCGAATCGCTTTCATTTTGAACAGGTCATGGCAGCCCTGGCGGCGGGTTGCCATGTGATGTGTGAAAAACCACCCGCCATGAGTCCACAACACGCTGACGAGATGCGCATGGCAGCGCGAAAAGCGGGAAAAGTGCTGGCGTATGATTTTCATCATCGTTTCGCACAGGATACGCAATTACTGCGTGACGCAGTACAGAGTGGCACATTTGGTGAGATTTACGTCACCAATGCTCTGGCATTGAGACGCTGCGGTGTTCCCGGCTGGGGTGTTTTCACGAATAAAGTCTTACAGGGTGGTGGGCCCTTGATTGATATCGGTATTCACATGTTGGATGCCGCGATGTATGTCCTTGGATTTCCGAAGGTGAAATGCGTCATGGCACACAGCTTTCAACGTTTGGGAACAACTAAGAGCAGCGGTCAGTTTGGGGAATGGGATCCCAAAACCTATACCGTAGAGGATGCACTTTTCGGCACGATTGAGTTCTGCAACGGCGGGATTCTGCGCCTCGAGACCTCGTTTGCACTCAATATTCGCGAGCAATCGATCATGAATGTCTCTTTTTGTGGTGAGAAAGCAGGTGCAACGCTTTTCCCGGCACATATCTATAACGATGTTGGCGGAGAGTTGTGCACGCTTCTCCAGCGTGATGAAGCTGACGATCGGCGGCATATTCGTAGCATGGATGCGTTTGTCCGTCATGTTCAGGGGGAGCCCGTCATGATTGCCGATGCGGAGCAGGGACTGGTTATTCAACAACTTGTCGCTGCATTGTATGAATCATCGGAAAATGGGGAGCGGGTCGCATTATGCTAAATCTTTCCGTTCTTACTGAATCATCATTTGATCCAGAAAGGCTCAACAAATACGCCTCAATTATGTGCTGCAGCAATGGGTATCTCGGTGTTCGCGCCACCCATGAAGAGCATTACACGCAGCAAACGCGCGGTATGTATCTGGCGGGTTTATACCATCGTGCGGGGCGTAATGAGACCAATGAACTGGTGAATTTGCCCGATATTTTAGGTGTTGAACTCTATCTCGACGGCGAGAATTTTTCGCTGGTCAGCGGAACGATTTTGCGATGGGAGCGGGAGCTGGCATTTGCCAATGGTGAACTCCGTCGCTGCGTGATCTGGCGCTCATCGAAAGGAAAACGATATCGGATTAGCAGTCGCCGCTTTGTCTCAATGGATCAGCTGTCACTCGTTACTTTGCAATTTTCCGTCACACCGCTTGATGGTTCTGCGCAGATGAGTCTTACGACAGGAATTGACGCGACGCAAACGAACAGTGGCAGACAGCATCTTGATGAGGTCTCGGTTCGGGTGTTCGATCAGCAATATATTCAGGGCGTGTATGAAACCCAGGATCGCGCATCGGAAGTGGTCATATCGGCAAGCTGTCAGTTGGATAACCAAAGTGAAAGCTGGTTCACAGCGAAAAACAGGCGGTTAAATTGCCATCACTCGTTTGAGGCAGAAGAGGGGCAAAAGGTTACATTTGAGAAAATAGTATGGTCACGCACCGCAGCGATAAAACGCTCTCGCAAGCGTCATTTGCGCGAAACAATCTGCGCGATCTGACTGTTTATGCGGCGAAAGGATATGACGCATTATTGGAAATGACGACCTGTGCCTGGGAAAATATCTGGCAAGCCAGTCGTGTCACGGTGTGTTCCGAGCATACAGAGGATCAGCTCGCACTGGATTACGCGGTATGGCACCTGAATACCATGATGCCAGCGCAGGATGAACGTTGCAGCATCGGGGCTAAGGGACTCACAGGGGAAGGGTACAAAGGTCATGTTTTCTGGGATACCGAGATATTCCTGTTACCGTTCTATCTCTTTACCTCTCCACAACACGCGCGTCATTTACTGCGATACCGTTGGCTCAATCTACCCGGAGCGCGTGAAAAAGCGCGTCGAAATGGCTGGTCCGGCGCACTGTTCCCCTGGGAAAGCGCCAGCAACGGCCAGGAAGAGACACCTGAGTTTGCGGCGATCAATATCAGAACGGGTGTCAGGCAGAAAGTGGCCTCTGCTCTGGCGGAACACCACATCGCGGCGGATATTGCCTGGGCGGTAGTGGCTTACTGGCAGGCCACTCACGACAGTGTTTTCATGCGCAACGAAGGGCTCACGCTTCTTATCGAAACCGCGAGCTTCTGGATTGCCCGCGCGACTGAGATTAACGGTCGTCTGGAAATTCACGATGTTATTGGGCCTGATGAATATACCGAGCATGTGAATAACAATGCCTATACCAATTATTTGGCATGGTACAACGTTGCACATGCGCTGCAATTTCTGCGTCATTTTGAACGCAAAGATGAACGATTCACGCAGGCTGCACAGCACTTCCTGAAAAGATTGTGGCTGCCTGCGCCAAATCAAGCCGGTGTCATTCCTCAGGACGATACGTTCATGAGCAAGCCCACAATCGATTTGAGTCGCTATAAAAATACGGCAGGCAAGCAAACCATTTTGCTCGACTACTCCCGCTCGGAAGTCAATGAGATGCAAATCCTTAAACAGGCAGATGTTGTCATGCTCACCTATCTGCTGCCGGAGACGTTTACGCGTCCACAGTGTTTGGCAAACCTGACATATTACGAGCCCCTGACCATCCACGACTCCTCGCTCAGTCGATCGGTCCATTGCATTGTGGCCGCGCGTTGCGGGGAAATCGCCAGCGCTTATCAGTTCTGGCGAGAGGGCGCGGCCATTGATTTGGGCGACGAACCGCATAGCTCTGATGACGGAATACATGCTGCGGCAACAGGCGCTATCTGGTCCGGCGTTATTCAGGGATTCGCTGGCGTAACAATCGTTGATGGAGAGCTACACCTTTCACCGCGGTTGCCAGACCCATGGCAACGGCTGCAATTTCCCCTTAAATGGCGGACGGCCAATCTGAATATCATTGTTGAAAATCAAACCCTGTTGGTTAACACAACCGAACCCATCACGCTCACGGTGTGGGGTAAAACATTGACGATTGTAGATAGCCAAACGTTCTCGATTAATGATTTTTCTTTACCTTCGCATGGGACCGCTACCATGAGTGGGGAGGCATGATGCTCAAAGCGATCATTTTTGATTTGGATGGGGTGATAACCGATACGGCTCATCTGCACTTCCTCGCGTGGCGTGCGGTGGCTGCAAAAATAGGTATCACGATTGATGAAGGCTTTAACGCTGGGCTGAAGGGCATTAGCCGTATGGATTCATTAAAGCGAATTTTGCGACACGGCGGACTGGAAAATACCTTTAGCCAGGAAGAGTGCCGCCGGCTGGCGCTGGAAAAAAATGAGCGGTATGTGCAGTCGCTGCGCGGATTAAACAGCCATTCTCTTTTGCCTGGAATTGCACAACTCCTTGCCGATATCCGCACCGCCAACGTGCGCACTGGACTGGCATCCGTGTCGCTCAATGCCCCGGCGATTCTTGCATCGCTTGGCATTACCCATGCTTTTGATTTTTGTGCGGATGCTTCACTCATTCAACACTCAAAACCCCATCCAGAGATCTTTCTCGCGGCCTGTCGGGGTTTAGGTTTCAGCCCTGAGCAGGCTATGGGTATTGAAGACGCGCAGGCGGGCGTTGAGGCGATCAATGCAGCTGGAATGCTCTCTGTCGGCATTGGGGACGATCTCACCGATGCCGATTTAAAACTCTCTTCAACGGATGAATTGACCTGGCAGCGTTTGTCCGATTTCTGGGACGCGAAACGTGGCCCGCATGTGTGCTTATAAGGGGATCAAATGGCTCAGCTATCGCTAAAAAATATCCACAAAATCTATGATAACCAGGTTCATGTGGTGAAGGATTTTTGCCTCGAAATCGCGGATAAAGAATTTATCGTTTTTGTCGGGCCATCAGGCTGCGGTAAATCCACCACGTTACGCATGATTGCCGGTCTCGAAGAGATTAGCGCAGGTGAACTGGCGATTGGGGATGTGGTGATGAATGATGTTCCCGCCAAGGCGCGGGATATCGCCATGGTTTTTCAGAACTATGCGCTATACCCGCACATGACGGTTTACGACAACATGGCGTTTGGCCTCAAAATGCAAAAGATCGCGCCGAAGGTGATTGAGGAGCGGGTCAGCTGGGCCGCGCAAATACTGGGTTTACGTGACTATCTGAAGCGCAAACCGGGGGCGCTTTCTGGGGGGGCAGCGCCAGCGTGTGGCGCTGGGTCGCGCCATCGTGCGGGAGGCAGGTGTATTTCTGATGGATGAGCCGCTGTCAAATCTCGACGCGAAGCTACGCGTGCAGATGCGGGCAGAAATCAGCAAGCTTCATCAGAAATTGAATACCACCATGATTTACGTGACCCACGATCAGACCGAAGCGATGACAATGGCGACACGTATCGTGATTATGAAGGAGGGGATTATTCAGCAGGTAGGTGTACCAAAGGAGGTGTATAACGCACCGGCCAACATCTTTGTCGCGGGTTTTATTGGTTCACCTGCCATGAACTTTATTCGTGGTGCAATAGATGGCGGCTATTTTGTCACCGAAACGTTGCGCCTCGAAATACCAGCAGAAAAACTCGCGATACTTAATAAGAAGGGTTATCAGCGTAAAGCCGTCATATTGGGTATTCGCCCTGAAAATATAATAACCGCGCAAGAGTGCACAACAGCAATAAACGCGAAAGTGTGCGTGGCCGAGCTGACGGGTGCTGAATTTATGCTGTATGTCAATGTAGGCGGTCACGAGTTAGTGCTTCGGGCAGGAACAATACATGATTATCATTCTGGGGATAATCTGGCAATTCAGTTCGAAATGGATAAAAGCCATTTCTTCGATGCTGATACAGAAATTGCCATAAGATAAAAATAGTCAGTGACTGGAAAGCATTTTCCAGATTTTGTTGTTCTTATTTTATAAAGGAATATATTAATGAGTACTCTACTAAAAAGTGCTGCGCTTTTACTATGTGCGGGAGTAACGAACGTCCAGGCATCAGAGGAAGTTAAAAAATGGGATTTTAACATTGGTGCGATGTATGAAATCGAAAATGTCGAAGGACAGGGTGATGATAAAGATGGTTTGTATGAACCTTCCGTATGGTTTAATGCCACCTACGATGCATGGACGGTTTCACTGGCGATGTATCAGGAAGGACCCGTTGATTACAGTAGCATGACCCGAGGGACCTATTTTGATCGCCCTGAATTCGAGTTACGTTATCGTGTTATTGGCAGTGACGACTTTACGCTGGGCTTGACGGGGGGATTCCGCAATTATGGTTATCATTTTAAAGATGAGCATGGTGCGAAAGACGGTAGTGCAAATATGCAACGCTACAAAATCCAACCAGACTGGGATCTCAAATTGAGTGATGACTGGCGCTTTAACGGCTGGTTCGCGATGTATCAATTTGCAAACGATCTCGAAAAGACAGGTTATTCCGATAGCCGTGTCGAGACTGAAACCGGTTTTACCTGGACAATTAATAAGACTTTTTCTATTAAAACAAACTACTATTTAGAACGCGGCTTTAATATTGATGGTGGTCGCAATAATGGGGAGTTCTCAACTCAGGAAATTCGTGCTTATCTGCCTATTGCGATGGGGCAAACCACATTGACGCCCTATACCCGCCTTGGGTTGGATCGCTGGTCAAATTGGGACTGGCAGGACGATCCTGAACGTGAGGGCCATGATTTCAATCGCCTGGGCATGCTGTATGCGTATGATTTCGCCAACGGTCTCTCTATGACACTGGAATACGCGTACGAATGGCAAAACCATGATGAAGGTAAAAACGATCGATTCCACTATGCTGGTGTCGGCGTGAACTACGCATTTTAGTTGTGCTATTCCAGGGGCAATATGCCCCTGGATTTAGGCTACAGAGGCAGTTTGGGTGAAATGGGTTTCTACGATGACGCGCTGTGGCGCGGGTTTGCCAGCGATCCGTTTAAATAACACATCGCAGCTTTCTTCACCAAGCTTTCGTGTAGGGATATCGAAACCACTTGGCGCGGGTGTCAAAATCAGTGACAGCATAGGATCGGTGTATCCGGCAACAACGAGCTGTTCAGGTATCATTAGATTTAACTCATCCGCTGCGCGATACAGCGCCAGCAATTTCATACTGTCTGTGGCAAATACAGCGCGGGGCGCGCGCGCTGCGGAAAGTAATTTACACGCGGCGTCCAGCGCACTTTCATGCGTATAACCGCCGTCAACAACCCAATCACAATTAAGTGCAATATTATTATTTTCGAGACAGGTTTTATAACCCGACAGCCGATCAATTGAGACGAGATATTCAAGCGGAGCATGTAGGCAGGCGATATCGCGATAGCCTTGTTTAATAAATTGCTCGGTTAACATCATGCTGTCACGGAAATTATCCGTATCGACCGAGAAAATATTCGTGAAGTCACCTTCGACTTTGCCAATAACGACAACCGGAATTCCATACGCATCAAGTCTTGGGAAAAAGGCTTCATTGGCGGGTGAACTCAACATAATAATGCCTTTCACCATTTTCTGTTTAATTTTGCTTTCACATTTCTGTAAATCATCTTCACTGTTTTTGGATGTCTGTAAAATAACGTCAAAGCCTTCTTGTTCTGCTTTTGCGGTTATCGCGTGAAGAACATCTGAGAAGAATGGATTACCAGCGGTGGTCTTGGTTGAACGGGTGGAAATAACCATGATCGCATCGAAACCCGATGTCGTGAGGGCGCGGGCGAGTTTGTTAGGTTGATAATTTAATTCATCGATCGCTTTCAGCACTTTCTCTTGTGCTTCAGGAGAGATATTCGTTTGTTTATTCAGAACGCGGGACACGGTTGATTTTGATACACCGGCAACACGTGCAATATCATAAATTGTGGGTGACATACACCTGACAACTCCATCGTAGCGGTAATTTCATTATATTACGGCAGAAAAATGGGGAATGACAGTCAGATTGAATTGAAAATCAACGATCTGCCCCAATTTATTGTATTCTGAAGTCAATATCGACAGTCTTCGGGGCAAAACAGGATGGCGATGAAGAGATTTAAAAATGAATTGAATTCACTGGTCAACAGAGGCGTTGATCGCCATTTGCGTCTGGCGGTCACGGGCCTGAGTCGCAGCGGTAAAACAGCATTTATTACGGCGTTGGTTAATCAGTTACTCAATCTACATACTGGCGCTCGTCTGCCCTTGCTGAGTGCTGCGCGAGAAGAACGTTTACTCGGGGTAAAACGTGTTCCACAGCGCGATTTTGGCATCCCACGTTTCACCTATGATGAAGGGCTGGCGCAGCTTTACGGCACGCCGCCCTCATGGCCGACCCCCACGCGTGGCGTTAGCGAAATACGTCTGGCGCTGCGGTTTCGCTCGAATGATTCTTTGCTCCGGCATTTCAAAGATACCTCGACGCTGTACCTTGAAATCGTCGATTATCCTGGCGAATGGCTGCTGGATTTACCAATGCTGGCACAGGATTACCTGAGCTGGTCTCGCCAGATGACGGGGTTGTTGCAAGGCCAACGTGCGGAATGGTCTCTAAAATGGCAGGAATTGTGCGCCGGTCTGGACCCGTTGGCTCCCGCAGATGAGAATCGGCTGGCTGCGATTGCGCAAGCCTGGACCGACTATCTCCATCAGTGCAAAAAAGAGGGTTTGCATTTCATCCAACCGGGTCGTTTTGTGCTGCCGGGTGAGATGGCAGGGGCGCCTGCGCTGCAGTTTTTCCCCTGGCCAGATGTCGATGCCTGGGGAGAATCGAAGCTGGCGATGGCCGATAAAAATACCAACGTCGGTATGCTTCGCGAGCGTTTCAACTATTACTGCGAGAAAGTGGTGAAGGGGTTTTATAAAAATCACTTCCTGAAATTTGATCGCCAGATTGTGTTAGTGGATTGCCTGCAACCCCTTAACAGCGGACCACATGCCTTCAACGATATGCGCCTGGCACTCACGCAGTTGATGCAAAGCTTCCACTACGGACAACGCACGTTGTTTCGCCGACTGTTTTCTCCGGTCATCGATAAGCTCCTGTTCGCCGCCACCAAGGCCGACCATGTGACTGTCGATCAACATGCCAATATAGTTTCGCTGCTGCAACAGTTGGTTCAGGACGCCTGGCAAAATGCGGCGTTTGAGGGAATCAGCATGGATTGTCTCGGTCTGGCCTCCGTTCAGGCGACGCAAAGCGGCCTGATTGACGTCAATGGCGAAAAGATCCCGGCGCTGCGCGGCAACCGTCTGAGTGACGGTGAACCGTTGACGGTTTATCCCGGTGAAGTCCCTGCGCGTTTGCCTGGGCAGGCCTTCTGGCAAAATCAGGGATTTCAGTTCGAAGCGTTTCGCCCACAAACAATGAATGTTGACCAGCCGTTGCCGCACATTCGGCTGGATGCGGCGCTGGAGTTTTTGATTGGAGATAAATTGCGATGACGGAACCCTTAAAGCCACGTATTGATTTTCCCGGCACGCTGGAGCAGGAGCGTGCCGAAGCCTTTAAAGCGGCTCAGGCGTTTAGCGGGCCGGAAGCCGATAATTTTGCGCCCGCCGTGACGGAAGAGTTGCTGTCTGATGAAGGGCCAGCCGAGGCTGTCGTGGAAGCAGCGCTGCGCCCGAAACGCAGCTTATGGCGGAAGATGGTCACGGCAGGGCTGACGTTATTCGGTATCAGCGTTGTCGGCCAGGGCGTTCAGTGGACCATGAATGCGTGGCAAACGCAGGACTGGGGTGGCGTTGGGCGGTTGTGCTGCCGGGGCGCTCATTATCGGTGCGGGTGTCGGTTCTGTCGCGACAGAATGGCGTCGCCTGTGGCGTTTACGCCAGCGAGCGCATGAGCGTGATGAGGCGCGTGATTTATTACACAGCCATGCCACCGGAAAAGGGCGCGCCTTTTGCGAAAAATTGGCGAGCCAGGCGGGCATTGATCAGTCGCACCCCGCGCTTCAGCGTTGGTATGCCGCGATCCATGAAACGCAGAGCGATCGCGAAATCGTCTCGCTCTACGCCTCTATTGTCCAGCCAGTGCTTGATTCTCAGGCGCGTCGGGAGATAAGCCGGTCTGCGGCGGAGTCCACGCTGATGATCGCCGTCAGCCCTCTGGCGCTGGTGGATATGGCTTTTATCGCGGTGGCGAAATCTGCGACTGATTAACCGTATTGCCACCCTCTATGGCATTGAGCTCGGATATTACAGCCGCTTGCGCCTGTTCCGTCTGGTGCTGTTGAATATGGCTTTTGCCGGCGCCAGTGAACTGGTACGCGAAGTCGGGATGGACTGGATGTCCCAGGATCTGGCCGCAAGGTTATCCACCCGAGCGGCGCAGGGGATTGGCGCAGGGCTGCTGACGGCGCGATTAGGCATCAAAGCGATGGAGTTGTGCCGTCCCTTACCCTGGCTAGATGATGATAAACCGCGGCTTGGGGATTTCCGCCGTGAATTGATCGGTCAGCTGAAAGAGGCATTGAGCAAAAAGCCGCTGTAAACGCCTAAAAAAGCACCTCGCTGTCAATATTTGTTGACAGCGAGCTTCCAGCCAGACGATATCTGACTTATTATTTAAAGCTACTGGCTTAGAGAGTGAATTTCCCATGCGTCTGGAAGTGTTCTGTCAGGACCGTATCGGTCTGACCCGCGAGTTACTCGATCTCCTTGTTTTGCGTGACATTGATTTACGCGGCATCGACATCGATCCCATTGGACGAATTTATCTCAATTTTGCCGAAATCGAATTCAATACCTTTAGCAGCCTGATGGCGGAAATCCGCCGTATCGCTGGCGTTACGGATGTGCGTACCGTTCCGTGGATGCCATCAGAGCGTGAACATTTGGCGCTCAGCGCGCTGCTCGAAGCGATGCCAGAGCCCTTTTTATCATTGGATTTGAAAGGCAAAGTAGAGCGAACCAACCTCGCGAGTTGCCAGCTGTTTGGCCAAAGCCAGGAAAAACTCAAGCAACCATCTTGCTGCACAGCTGATCGCGGGATTCAATTTTCAGCGGTGGCTCGACAGCAATCCGCAGAGCACGCTTAGCGAACATGTTGTCATTAACGGCCAAAATTTCCTGATGGAAATCACGCCGGTTCATTTGCAGGGCGAGAACGACGCGGCGGTACTCACGGGGGCGGTGATCATGTTGCGTTCCACCATTCGTATGGGCCGACAGTTGCAGAATCTTTCCAATCAGGATGTGGGTGCATTTAGCCAGATGATTGCGGTCAGTCCGAAGATGCGACACGTGGTCGATCAGGCGCGTAAACTGGCGAATCTCACCGCACCGCTGCTCATTACTGGCGAGACAGGCACCGGCAAGGATCTGCTGGCCCATGCGGTTCACACGGCCAGCCCGCGAGCGGCGAAACCCTATCTGGCGCTAAACTGCGCATCCATTCCCGAAGACGCTGTTGAAAGTGAACTGTTTGGACATGCCCCAGAGGGCAAAAAAGGTTCTTCGAGCAGGCCAACGGCGGTTCCGTTCTCCTGGATGAAATTGGCGAAATGTCACCGCGTATGCAGGCCAAACTGCTGCGCTTCCTCAATGACGGCACGTTCCGCCGGGTGGGGGAAGATCATGAGGTACACGTTGATGTCCGTGTGATTTGCGCCACGCAGAAAAATCTTGTTGAACTGGTTCAGAAAGGGGTGTTCCGCGAAGATCTCTATTATCGCCTGAACGTGCTGACGCTGAACATTCCGCCGCTACGCGATTGTCCACAAGACGTTATGCCGCTCACCGAACTGTTTGTGGCGCGTTTCGCAGACGAACAGGGCGTACCGCGTCCGAAGCTCTCTGCCGATCTGGGTACGATGCTGACGCGCTATAACTGGCCGGGGAATATCAGGCAGCTGAAGAATGCGGTATATCGCGCACTGACCCAGCTTGAAGGATATGAATTACGTCCTCAGGACGTCCTGCTGCCAGATTATGATGCCGGAACCCTGGCGGTTGGCGAAGAAGCGATGGAAGGATCGCTGGACGATATCACCAGCCGTTTTGAGCGCTCTGTCCTGACCCAGCTTTATCGCAACTATCCCAGCACGCGTAAACTGGCGAAACGGTTAGGTGTTTCGCATACGGCGATCGCCAATAAGCTGCGCGAATACGGTTTGAATCAGAAGAAAACAGAAGAGTCATAAAAGTAGAAAGCCTCCAGATGGAGGCTTTTTTTTCACTCACGCTTTTAACACGTCCAGCGCAGCGGTGTAATCCGGTTCGTTGGTGATTTCGTTGACCAGTTCACTGAAAACAACGGTGTCGTTTTCATCGATGACCAGTACGGCACGCGCAGTCAGGCCTTTCAGAGCGCCTTCTGCGATCCCTACGCCGTAGTTTTCGAGGAAATCCGGGCTACGCAGGGTGGAAAGGGTGATGACGTTGCTCAGACCTTCTGCACCGCAGAAGCGGGACTGGGCGAACGGCAGGTCAGCGGAAATGCACAGCACTACGGTGTTGTCCATTTCAGTCGCCAGCTGGTTAAATTTGCGCACGGAGGCTGCACAAACGCCGGTATCAATGCTTGGGAAAATATTCAGAACTTTGCGTTTGCCAGCAAACTGGCCCAACGTTACATCAGACAGGTCTTTCGCTACGAGGGTAAAAGCCTGCGCTTTGCTGCCAGCCTGGGGAATAGAGCCTGCAACAGAAACTGGGTTGCCCTGAAAATGAACGAGTTGTGTCATAGATATCTTCCTGTTTACAAATAGTTAACGTCGTAGGTAGTGTATGACATCAGCAGATAACACGGCAAACCAAATTTGCCTTACAGGAGCGAGTGATGAGAAACGTCAAGGTCTATGAAGAAGCATGGCCATTGCATACCCCGTTTGTGATCTCTCGTGGCAGTCGCAGTGAAGCGAGCGTCGTGGTTGTTGAAATTGAAGAAGATGACATAAAGGGCATCGGGGAATGCACACCCTATCCGCGCTATGGCGAGAGTCTCGCATCGGTTATGGCACAGGTCATGACAATCCTGCCCGACCTCGAAAGAGGCCTGACGCGTGAGGCTTTGCAACGTCTTTTGCCCGCAGGTGCAGCGCGTAACGCCGTGGATTGCGCACTGTGGTCGCTTGAGGCGCAGAAAAATCACCAGACTATTTCCGGCGCGGTAGGTGTGGTGTTACCGCAAACCATTGTCACGGCCCAAACCGTCGTTATCGGTGAGCCCGAACAGATGGCCGCCAGCGCAAAAGCACTGTATGAGGCTGGCGCGCGTTTGCTGAAGGTGAAAATAGACGATCATTTAATCAGCGAACGTATGGTGGCGATTCGTGGTGCGGTCCCCGATGCGACGCTGATTGTTGATGCCAATGAATCCTGGAAAAGTGAAGGATTGGCTGCTCGCTGCCAGTTGCTCGCGGATCTGGGGGTGGCGATGCTTGAGCAGCCATTACCGGCGCAGGATGATGCGACGCTGGCGAATTTCATTCATCCGCTGCCCATTTGCGCGGATGAAAGCTGCCATACTCGTGAAAATCTGACGAGCCTGAAGGGGCGTTATGAAATGGTTAACATCAAGCTTGATAAGACGGGCGGCTTAACCGAAGCGTTGGCGCTGGCAAAACAGGCGCGTGCAGAGGGCTTTGCACTCATGCTGGGCTGTATGCTTTGCACCTCACGCGCCATTACGGCTGCGCTTCCGCTGGCGGAGCAGGTCAGCTTTGCCGATCTTGATGGACCCACCTGGCTCGCGGTGGATGTTTCACCGGCGTTGAATTTCACCACCGGTACGCTTCATCTCTGAGATTGCCAGCGCAGTAGGCTCGTCATAGCCTCCAGGTATTTCTCGCTCGCGTCGTCAGAGGAGACGGGCGGGAATTCCGCTGTGATGCAATGGAGCCCGAGATCCGCGCACCAGCTGCCAAATGAGCCGGGCGTTTCGTATCCCACGCTCGTTACCAGCGGTAGCGAAAATGCGTCCGCCAGCCACTCGCCTAACGCCGTGTGACGCGGATCTTCGATGCAAGCCAACGGGTCGTGAAACGAAACGACCCATGCGGGATGAAGGTGATGAATGAGCTGACACAACGCTTGAGTTTCCGGTTCTGAGCCGGGCTTATCGCCGGTCAACAGCACCACGTCTCGTTCTTCTGCGGCACTGTTCCAGCGGTATACCGTTTCGCCTGCTCGCCAGTTGGCCGCAGGGAAATTACGATTGAGATCGACACCGCGCGCGTTGGCGCGCAATCCCAACTGGCAGCCATCTGGGTTGACCGTCAGCACCACATGGTGACGACGTCGCTCAGGGGCCAGCGTTCGTAGCGCGCAGGAGAGCGTCACGATCGATGAATTTTCATCCCCGTGCGTACCCGCAATAATTAATCCACTGTGACGATCGGCCTGTGGGGCGGGGAACCAAATCAGTGGCGCGCCCAAAAACGAGCGGCCATAGTGTTCGGTCCCACGTGGAAATACGCCACGTTCCGTTCTGGGGCGGTTGGGTGACATAGGAAATCCTGATAAAGGGCTTATAACTGCCAGTGTTGTGTAAAACTCACGGTTAATCAAATAGTTTCAGCATGAGGAGAATTTAGCCAGATATCACCTTTACGCGGTAAGAAGTTTGCATTTCTCTGTTTTGAAACAAATAATTACGCATCTGCTCGTCACCGATCATTTTAAAGGGGATCTTATGAAGCATCCTGTCTCGCTGCTCTGTACCGCACTTTGGTTGTGCGGACTCTCATCTTATTCTTATGCGGCTGATGTTCCTTCGGGAACCGTGCTGGCACAAAAACAGGAGCTGGTGCGTCATATCAAAGATGAGCCAGCATCGCTCGACCCGGCGAAGGCCGTAGGTTTGCCCGAAATTCAGGTTATCCGGGATCTGTTTGAAGGCCTGGTGAATCAGAATGAAAAGGGCGCGTTGATTCCTGGGGTGGCGTCAAAATGGCAAAGTAATGACAACCGCACCTGGACGTTTACTTTGCGCGATAACGCTAAGTGGTCTGATGGCACTCCGGTGACGGCAGAAGATTTTGTTTATAGCTGGCAGCGTCTCGTCGATCCTAAAACGACCTCGCCGTTCGCATGGTTTGCGGCGCTGGCGGGGATCACGAATGCGCAGAACATTATCGATGGTAAAGCACTGCCGAATTCACTGGGCGTGGCGGCTGTTGATGCCAAAACGCTACGCGTACAGCTGGATAAACCGTTGCCGTGGTTTGCCAATCTGACGGCGAGTTTTGCTTTTTATCCGGTTCAGAAAGCCAACGTCGAGGGCAATAAAGACTGGACTCGACCTGGTGCGCTGGTCGGTAACGGGGCATATGTTTTAAAAGACCGCGTGGTGAACGAAAAACTGGTTGTTGAGCCCAATACCCATTACTGGGACAACGGCAAGACGGTGCTGCAAAAAGTGACGTTTGTGCCGCTCAATCAGGAATCATCAGCCACGAAACGTTATCTGGCAGGGGATATTGATATCACCGAATCGTTCCCCAAAAATCTTTACCAGAAGCTGCTGAAAGACATTCCGGGGCAGGTTTATACACCGCCACAGCTTGGCACATATTATTATGCGTTTAATACCCAAAAAGGACCGACTGCGGACTCGCGCGTGCGTCTGGCGTTGAGTATGACGATTGACCGGCGGATCATGGCAGAGAAAGTCCTGGGAACCGGTGAGAAACCGGCCTGGCATTTTACCCCTGATGTGACGGCAGGTTTTACGGCTGAACCGTCACCGTTTGAGCAGATGTCGCAAGCAGAGCTAAACGCGCAGGCAAAAATGCTGCTTCAGGCCGCAGGCTATGGTCCTCAGCGCCCGCTTAAACTTACTCTGCTGTACAACACGTCTGAAAACCATCAAAAAATCGCGATTGCGGTGGCCTCGATGTGGAAGAAAAATCTGGGCGTAGACGTGAAGTTGCAAAACCAGGAGTGGAAAACGTATATCGACAGCCGCAATACCGGTAATTTCGACGTGATTCGCGCCTCCTGGGTCGGCGATTACAATGAGCCTTCAACGTTCCTGTCGCTGCTCACTTCAACGCACACAGGTAACATCTCACGCTTTAACGATCCGGCTTACGATAAAATCATCAATCAGGCGACGCTGGAAACGACGGTAAAAGCACGGAATGCGGATTACAATTCAGCAGAGAAAATCCTTGCTGAAAAAGCGCCTATTGCACCCATTTATCAATATACCAATGGGCGTTTGATTAAGCCGTGGGTGAAAGGTTATCCGATAAATAATGCGGAAGATGTGGCTTATAGCCGGACGATGTATATCGACAAACACTAATTTATCAGCCGGAAAAAATAAAAAAGCCCGTCAGAGAACGGGCAACATAAGCCAATGATTAATACTGTGTTAACCCATCACGGAGGGTAACCATTGCTATATTATGCGTTGTTTTCTTGTGGTTAAAGCGCACAATTACAGTAGTTGAAACAATGGGTTATACGTGCATCATGGCGCATAGATCGCAGGGTAAAGCCAGTTTTCCAGAAACGCTGCTAAATGCCACATCTGGCCGCTAAAAATAAACCACAAGCCAAATATAATAATCAGTAAAATAATTAGGATGAGTATGACTTCTGTTTTTTCCATAGCAAAAGCTACCCACCTGAAATCCGTTAATCTAGCGGGGCATTGTAACGAGGCTTTAATCAATACTCCAGTTCTTAGGCTGCCAAAACTTTATTGCGTCCATCATTTTTAGCGCGATACAGCGCATCATCAACCCGTTTAAAAAGCTCATCAATGCTTTCATCAGAATTGTGGCGTGCCACGCCAATACTCACGGTAAAGCGGGGCAGACCGGGAATCGCGATGCGTGCAACCGCCGCGCGAATGGTTTCGGCAACCTGCATTGCGACATCCAGTGGCGTGCGCGGTAACAGAATGACAAACTCTTCTCCGCCCCAGCGGAACACATAATCGTCCTTCCGGCTGCATGCTTCGAGCGTACGCGAAAGCGAAATCAAGACTTCATCGCCTTTCAGATGCCCGAAAACATCATTGATGTTTTTAAAATGGTCGGTATCAACCAACAATAAGCTGAACTGGTTCTGAACAGGTAAAAACGACGGGTTGGTTTGCTCGGTGATGCGGTAAAATTGTCGACGATTAAGCAGACCTGTCATCGAATCTCGCATCGCGGCGTGTTCCAGCTCCTGCTCTAACCGCTTCTGTTCGGTGATATCATGAACGATACACAGCATCAATTTATCGCCATAGATTTCAATCGGGCCGGCGTAAGTTTGAACATGGCGGGTTGAACCATCTGCGAGGCGGTGAACAAAATTAAGCGGTTTATGCCCGCCGGGAAGGCGCGCAACCTCATTCATGATCGGTAAAATGTCGCGGCCTAGCGTGTTTATTTCCCAGGTGTGTTTGCTGCATATCACATCATGGGTGTAGCCGTAGAAATTCAGGGCTGCCAAATTGGCGTCCACAATTTGACCATCACGCGCGGTATCAATCAGCAACATTGGGGCGCTGTTTGTCAGAAAAAAACGGGCGTAAAAACCCTGTTTTTTGCGCTGATAATTCGCCGATCGACTGGCTTTAAGTCCCGACGATATTTGAGACGCAATGCCCTCAAATATAATCACATCACCCATGTTTTCGTCATGGGCAAGTGACAGGCGAGAGCTTAGCGTCGTTTCTTGCTGGTCGCGCCAGACGGTCCAGACTTCGATGATATCCAGGTCAGATTTAAGGTCCGGGACATACATAGAAAGCTGATGCTGCGCATTTGCTGAAAAAACCCCGTTACGCATATCGTTGAGCGTTTTATTCATCATCAAGGCAGTCGCCGTGACGTTGGCGAATATAACCTGCTCAGAAACGGATGAGACTATCCAAACGGGTGTTTTGATAAAATTGAGCGCTTCGTAGCTGGGTAGCGACATAGATTGTTCCCATTCATCAGTACCGCTGCCTGATGTCCACGACGGAATGTTCACGCGTGGGCTTATTTAAAACATACTCTACTTCATCACATCAGGCATGGTTTTTTTGTGAATTGTGGGGGAGTTCCATGTGATTTTTACCAATGGGTATAATTTGTTTATCGGACTTGTTTTGTAATACCAGCCAGGGAACTTGTTCAGCAGGAAGAGGACGAGAAAAATAATATCCTTGCAGATAATCACACCCCAGATTCGCCAGTATCTGCTGCTGTTCAGCAGTTTCAATACCTTCCGCAACCACGACCATATCCATGGTGCGGGCCACGTTGATTATTGTTTCGACAATTTTCTGGCTTTTATTGTTATCCAGCATGCTATCGATAAACGTTTTATCAATTTTCAACTCTTTAGCAGGAAGCACGTTTAACATGAGCAGGTTAGAATACCCCGTGCCGAAATCGTCGATAGAGACTGTAACGCCAGCATGACTAAAGGCATTTAACAATTCGACGCTACGTTCAAGATTTTTAAGCGCGGTACTTTCGGTGACTTCAAGAATCAGCCGTGAAGGTTCAAGATTATATTTTTGAATGGTCCCCGTGATTATCTCAAATATATCCTGTTGCTCAAATTGAACAGGGGACAAATTAAATGAAAGCGTCCACTGACCGAAGCCTTGCTCGGACCAGAATCGCAGTTGCCTGCAGGCCTGTTCGATCGCCCAAACGCCAACGGGAATGATTAAACCTGTTTTTTCGAGCGAGGATAAAAAAACCGCAGGCAGAAGCACACCTTGTTCAGGGTGATGCCAGCGAATCAGGGCTTCAAAACCGTGAATCTCGTTAGCGTCGGCAAGATAGGTGGGTTGATACCAAAGCTCAAACTGTTCGCGCTCAAGCGCCTGGGTAAGATCCTGCAGGAATGCGGGTTCCGCCGTGATACTTTTCGACATCTCCGGACGGTAAACTGCCCAACCGTTACGCCCCCCTTGTTTGATGTGGTACATCGCTGCATCGGCCGTAAATTTGAGTTCATGAAGCGTTTCGCCGTGCTGCGGGTAGAGGCTTACGCCGACACTTAAGGTGACATTGATTGCATGGCCACCGATCGCAAAGGGGCGTCGAATCTCATCCAGAAGGGTCATTGAAAGCGTCGTTATCTTTTCGTCATCACAGTCGGGTACAAGCAGGATGAACTCATCACCGCCCAGCCTGGCGAGGGTCATACCCGTTCCCAGCCGGGCAGTAATGCGCTGAGCAACGTTGATTAACAGCTCATCGCCCACCTGATGCCCCCAGGCGTCATTGATTAGCTTGAAATGGTCGATATCAAGAAACATAACGGCAAACTGTTTTTTATTCAGCAACGAGGTGTGAAGACAGTCCTGGAGGCTGATATCCATTTGATGGCGATTGGCAAGGCCCGTCAGAACATCGAACCGTGCCTGCAGCGCCAGCTGAGTATTCAACTGACGCAAATTATCGGTCAGGCGCTGAGTGCGGAAATGAGAGTCCACCAGTGAAATGATGAGCATAATCCCCAGTAAAACCAACGTCGTGGACGACACCCAGATTGAAAGATCCAGTTCGCCTACACCGCCAGACATTGTGTGTACGCCATGCTGAAAGTCGGCCGCGCTCATTCCGGTGTAATGCATCGCGCAGATGGCCACCCCCATCACGATAGCGGCCGCGATACGGTTGATAAACACACCTTTATGTCTGTGGCGTAAGTGGAAAGCGAGCCAGAGTGCGGCACCTGAAGCCACGATTGCAATCAACACCGAAATCAGGACGATGGTCATATTCCAGATAATTTGATCGTGGAACATTAACGCGGCCATCCCGATATAGTGCATAGCAACGACGCCTGCACTCAGTATCAGAGTGGAAAAAAACCATCGTAAAAGAGAAAGGGCATTACCGGGTACCGCAATATGGATAGCGCAGGTGGCGGCCAGTATAGCGACGCCAAGCGAGGCAGCGGTGAGCCAAAAATCATAGCTCATGGCCATCGGCATTTTCATCGACAGCATTCCGATGAAATGCATGGACCAAACGCCAATTCCCAGGGTGATACCGCCAGCCATCTGCCACCAGAACGCCGCTTTCCGGCTTGCACCCGAGATTTTCCCTGCACTGTCTAATGCCACAAATGACGCGATAAAGGCCACCAGAAAAGAGATGGCGATAAGGACAGGGTCCCAGGACACATCCAGCATTATGTCATCCCACGCAAAAAAAAAGTATGAGTTCATTCGGTGCACGAGTCAACACCGCCATGCTTACTTTAACTAATTCCAAGATTAGTTGCTTATCTAAAATCAACAACAAACAGGTTAATATTTTGCACCATAAAAAACCTGCAGAATATATCCTTCTATTTTCATTTTAGCGATGCTACATGATGTTAATGATTAGTTTCATCTGCTCTTAATAAAGCGCTTTTGATTATGAGAGAGTCTGGCTGAAGAATCTTTCGTTATCATCTTAAATAATGCTTCGGCAGCATATTTGGTTTGGGTTGGAATATTTTAAAGGTCATTATCTCGACTTAACGCAAATCAATGACTTCAGCATGCAAATAACAAAACCCACTAAAAATAGGTGGAAAAAGAAAGGGTGAATGCTATAAACATAATACCTCTCCAAAACGCTGCGTGGGATCAATTATGCTGAGAAATATTAGCGTAAGGACTTTTATTATTTACTTTTTGATGGTTGTGCTTTTAATGATTGACGGGTTGGTTTTGGTTTTATCAAAAAGCACAACACTTTTTATTGCAGTTAATATTGTTAATGTTCTTGCGGTTTTGTTGCTTTGGTCGTATATGACAAAATATCTTGTGACTCCCATCAATACGGTGAAAAAAAGTATTGAAGAAGTCACGTCAGGTAACCTCTCTGTTTCCATTCCTGAATTTGGTAATAACTGTGCCGGACGATTAATTCCGGGTATCAATAGTTTTATCCAGCAATATCGCCACACTTGTTCGCGAGATCAGGGCATCGTCGCATACCGCGATGACCTTATCTGAGCAGTTGTCAGCCCGTAGCGCCCAACTCTCAGTTAAAACGGAGCAGCAGTCCGCATCACTGATCCAGACCGCCGCCAGCATGGAGCAAATGGCCGCGAGCACCCGCAACAATGCAGACAATACCCGGCTGGCCAGCGAGCGCGCCAATCTCGCGACAGTCCAGGCGCGTAAGGGCGGGGAGTTAATGGGGCAAGTTGCCCACAATATGCAATCCATCACCGAATGTGCCCAGCAAATGACGGAAATCATCACGCTGATTGACGGCATCGCTTTCCAGACAAATATTCTGGCGCTGAACGCGGCGGTAGAGGCCGCCAGAGCGGGCGATCATGGCAAAGGTTTTTCAGTGGTGGCCGGAGAGGTGCGTAATCTTGCGCACCGTAGCGCTGAAGCGGCAAAAAGCATTAAATCGCTGATCGATGTCACCAGCAATAATGTTACTCAGGGTGTGACGGTCGTGTCGGAAGCGGAAAAGAACATGCACGAAATTGTTAACGGTTCCGGGCATGTTAGCAAACTGATGGATGAGATTTCGGCGACGACCGCCGAGCAAGAAAAAGGGATCACGCAAATTACGCAGGCGCTTTCCGAGCTTGAGCGCGTAACTCAGAGCAACGTGGCGATGGTCGATGAGCTATCGGGTTCATCAGATGTGCTGAAAAACCAGGTCATCGAGCTACAGACGCGTACCCGGAACTTCAGACTGGAAGAAAAAGATGAATTTACGGGCCAGGAACGGCAACGTTCTCCCTCAGCAATCTTCCCTCGACGAGCCGAACAAGTGTATTAATTAAGAAAAGCCTGGTTCGCCGGGCTTTTTTACGTTTTGAGAAACAATTTATCAGTAGATTCAGCGCGCTGGCACGCTTAAATGTTGAATAACATTTTGTGACCGCTAGACTGACAACCATGATTGTGAAATGGTGGAGGCGCTGTGGAAGGCATTAAAGGATCCGAAGTTAACGTTCCCGACGCGGTGTTCGCGTGGCTGCTTGACGGTAAGGGTGGGGCGCAACACCTGGAAGATAATGATGTTATCGACAGTGAACATCCTTGCTGGTTACATCTGAACTATACCCATCCTGACAGTGCGCAATGGCTGGCTTCAACCCCGTTGCTTCCTAATAACGTACGTGATGCCCTGGCGGGCGATAGCATGCGTCCTCGGGTGAGCCGTCTTGGCGATGGCACCCTTATTACCCTGCGCTGTATTAATGGCAGTACCGACGAACGCCCCGATCAGCTGGTGGCCATGCGCCTCTATATGGACGAACGCCTGATTGTGTCTACGCGTCAGCGTAAAGTGCTTGCGCTGGATGACGTGGTCAATGATCTGAAAGAAGGTACCGGCCTGCCGACTGCGGTGGCTGGTTGGTCGATGTGTGCGATGCGCTGACCGATCATGCGAGTGAATTTATCGAAGAGCTGCACGATAAAATTATCGATCTCGAAGATAATTTGCTCGATCAACATATTCCTCCGCGTGGATCTCTGGCGTTGCTGAGAAAACAGCTGATTGTGATGCGTCGCTATATGACGCCGCAGCGCGATGTTTATGCTCGCCTGGCCAGCGAACGTCTGAACTGGATGACCGACGATCAGCGGCGCAGAATGCAGGATATCGCCGATCGCCTGGGCCGAGGTCTGGATGAAATTGACTCCTGTATTGCCCGTACGGCGGTGATGAGCGATGAAATTGCGCAGGTGATGCAGGAATCTTTGTCGCGCCGCACCTACACCATGTCGTTAATGGCAATGGTCTTTTTACCCAGCACATTTTTGACCGGACTCTTTGGCGTCAACTTAGGCGGCATTCCAGGCGGCGGTTATCAGTTCGGCTTTTCGGCTTTTTGCATCATGTTAGTTGTTTTGATCGGGGGTGTTGCGTGGTGGTTGCATCGTAGTAAATGGCTGTAAGTTTACGTTTTTTTCACGCCGGGCATGCTTCAAAACGCTATTTTATTTGAGCAAAGTCAAAAAACGTTTACCCCTTTCGGTGCACTATTACTCCCGCAGGTGAATGCAACGTCAAGCGATGGGCGTTGCGCTCCATATTGTCTTACTTCCTTTTTTGAATTACTGCATAGCACAATTGATTCGTACAATGCCGACTAAATTAGTCGGCTTTTTTTTGCCTGAAGGATCTCAGCGTCTACCCTAAAAGAGTCAAGCCGATAAACTGGAGGGTAACATGAGTGCATTATTAGCCTTGCTCCACGGGCAAACGCCGCCATCCGATTCCATCCCCACTGAACCGGTGCCAATCCCCGATCCTATTCCTCGTCCGCAACCCATGCCGGACCCACCGCCAGATGAAGAACCGATTAAATTGTCGCATCGGTCACGGAGATCTGCGAGGATACGCGCCAAATGACTGTGACTTTTTACCTCGAGACTACATTGTGACCGCTTTTTCTACTCTGAACGTTCTGCCTGCCGCCCAACTCGATAATCTTAACGAGTTGGGTTACCTCGCGATGACCCCTGTACAAGCAGCCGCTCTTCCGGCGATCCTGGAAGGACGTGACGTTCGCGTGCAGGCCAAAACCGGCAGTGGGAAAACGGCCGCATTTGGTCTTGGGCTTTTACAGCAAATTGATGCGGGTTTATTCCAGACTCAATCGCTTGTGCTATGCCCGACGCGTGAGCTAGCCGATCAGGTGGCCGGTGAATTACGCCGTCTGGCGCGCTTTCTGCCGAACACTAAAATTCTGACGCTGTGCGGCGGCCAACCGTTTGGCGCTCAGCGCGATTCGCTCCAGCATCCGCCGCACATTATTGTCGCCACACCAGGGCGTTTACTCGATCATCTGCAAAAAGGCACGGTTTCGTTAGATGCGCTGCAAACGCTGGTGATGGACGAAGCCGATCGCATGCTGGATATGGGCTTTAGCGACGCGATTGACGAAGTGATCCGTTTTGCCCCGGCCACGCGCCAGACGCTGCTTTTTTCTGCCACGTGGCCAGAGGCGATTGCCGCCATCAGCGGACGCGTTCAGCAAAATCCGGTCACTATCGAAATTGATTCGGTTGATGCCTTGCCATCCATTGAACAACAATTCTATGAGACTTCGCAAAAAGGCAAAATTCCGCTGCTGCAAAAGCTGCTGAGTCAGCATCAGCCCGCATCTTGCGTCGTTTTCTGCAACACCAAAAAAGATTGTCAGGCCGTCTGTGAAGCGCTTGAAGAGGCAGGGCAGAGTGCACTGGCATTGCACGGAGACCTGGAACAGCGCGATCGCGATCAGACGTTGATTCGTTTCGCCAACGGCAGCGCGCGAGTATTGGTCGCGACGGATGTTGCCGCGCGCGGTCTGGACATCAAATCACTGGAGCTGGTGGTTAACTTCGAGCTGGCGTGGGATCCGGAAGTGCATGTTCACCGCATTGGGCGTACCGCGCGTGCGGGCAACAGCGGTCTGGCGATCAGCCTCTGCGCACCAGAAGAAGCCCAGCGTGCCAACATTCTGTCAGAAATGCTACAGCTGAAACTGAACTGGATGAGCGCGCCGAATAACGTGGGTATTGTCCCCCCTCAAGGCAGAGATGGCGACGCTGTGTATCGATGGCGGCAAAAAAGCCAAAATGCGTCCAGGTGATGTATTAGGCGCGTTGACCGGGGATATGGGCTTTGATGGCGCGGATATCGGCAAAATCGCTGTGCATCCCGCGCATGTCTATGTCGCGGTGCGTCAGTCTGTGGCGAATAAAGTCTGGAAGCAGTTGCAGAACGGTAAAATCAAAGGCAAAACCTGCCGGGTTCGCTTGCTGAAATAAGCCTTAAAAAAGCGTCTCAGATGCGCTATCTGAGACGCCATATGTTACTTCACTTCTACGATATTCAGTCTCATCTCATCAAGCTGTGAATCATCTTCTTCCGGCTGCCAGCCAGCAGGCTGCATCGGGATATCTTCACGGTCAAATGCCAAATCGCCACCCGCTACAACTTCCGAGCCGTGCTGAATGCCTTTGAAATCGAACAGCTCAACATCACTCAGGTGTGAAGGGACGACGTTTTGCATCGCGCTGAACATGGTCTCGATACGTCCAGGATAACGCTTATCCCAGTCGCGAAGCATATCGCCGATCACCTGGCGCTGTAGGTTTGGCTGCGAACCGCACAGGTTACAAGGAATGATCGGATACTCACGCGCTTCGGCAAAACGCTCAATATCTTTCTCACGGCAATACGCCAACGGGCGGATAACAATGTGCTTTCCATCATCGCTCATCAGCTTCGGTGGCATTCCTTTCATCTTGCCGCCGTAGAACATGTTCAGGAACAATGTCTGCAGAATATCGTCGCGGTGATGGCCCAGTGCGATTTTGGTCGCGCCCAGTTCTGTCGCAGTACGATAAAGAATGCCGCGGCGCAGGCGGGAGCAGAGAGAACAGGTCGTTTTGCCTTCCGGAATTTTATCTTTAACGATCCCGTAGGTATTCTCTTCGACGATTTTATATTCCACGCCCTGTTGCTCAAGGTATTCCGGCAGAATGTGCTCAGGGAAGCCTGGCTGTTTCTGGTCCAGATTAACGGCCACCAGAGAAAATTTCACCGGTGCGCTTTGCTGCAGATTGCGCAAAATCTCCAGCATCGTGTAACTGTCTTTACCCCCTGAAAGGCAAACCATGATGCGGTCACCTTCTTCAATCATATTGAAGTCAGCAATCGCCTGGCCCACGTTGCGGCGCAGACGCTTCTGTAACTTATTCAGGTTGTATTGCTCTTTCTTTGTATTTGATTGATTTTCTTGCATTTATTACTACCTTCGGAGCCAGTAGGGGCATAATAGGGGCAAAAATTTTTCAGCGTGCTAGCTTATCGTTAAGCATCAGCACCTGTTCGCCATTCATTTCTTCAATCCACGCACCGTAGACTTCATAAACCATTTGCGCGTTTTCATGCCCCATCTGGCTGGCTATGAAAGACGGGTTAGCGCCGGCAGATAAAAGCCAGCAGGCAAAAGTATGCCGCGTATGGTACGGATTCCGGCGGCGAATACCAGCACGTTTTACAGCTGCGTTGAATCTCGCACCGATGCTCGATAAAGAGTAGTAGGCTTTCTGTTCTCCTTTGCGCATCCGGGGTATGAAAACGAATCGCAGGCTTTGATGTTCCACTGCGCCATACTCGCGATGATTAAAGACAATTTCGGTTTTAGGCTGTAGCGCTGTCAGCTTGCGCTGTGCTTTCAAGGCTTCAAGTGCCGGCTCTAGTAGGGTGATAACCCGGTTACCTGCTTCGGTTTTTGGTGGGCCGAACATGCCCAACGCATTAAGATTGCGCTGTATATGAGCCGTACCTTTTTCCCAGTCGATATCTTCCCAGGCAAGAGCTGCAAGCTCCCCATGACGGACACCGGTATAAACTGCGAACGTCCACATATTGAGGCTCTGGCCACGCTCGGATTCCGCAAGCAAACTAAACTCCTGCTTCGTTAAAGGATCCGGTTTTACTTTCCCTTTGTGTAGTTTCTTGATCCCTTCAAAGGGCTTGCCACTGATAAAGCCAGATTTGTATGCAAACCGAAGCAGGGAGCACAGTAGCGATATATAGTTGTTCACGGTACGCACAGTGCGTCCCTGTTTGTTGCTTCTGGGATTTGCCAGGTAAAGTGTCTCACCGTTCAACAGTTCCTTCCTGTATTTCAGAATGTCACTGTGGCGTATAGTTGAAACAGGCGTATCTCCGTTGATGATGTGCATTAACGTACCGAGTTGTGAGCGCGTCTTACGCATCGTGTTCGCGCTAATTTCTGTTTCTTTAATGTTCGTCCACAGTTCACACAGCTCTGAAAAGGTTTGAACTGAAACAGTGGTTACGGTTTTTTTTGCTCTGGAAGATGAAGGAAAGCGCTGGTGGTAATCAAACTCTCCAAGGTTGATCTCGCTAACGATCACAGCCCGAAGATTCCCGGCTTTTTTGATGTTCGCCGGGGTGTTAATCCAACCTTTGAGAATTTCGCGGCAACGCTTTCCCCGGTACATAAACCAGATACAAATCTTATTGTTTCTGATTTCAACACCTGTAGGCAAAGCTTCCATCTTACGCATCCCTTATTAACTGATTAATTCTCGGATAGTTATACCAGGTTGTGCCGCGCAAGGTTTTTTCCCCAGAAGGCGATATCCGTTTAAAATGGACACCTTCCACCCAGCAACCCTGACGATACTTCTCAATCTGTCGTTGGGTCAGGCCTGTTTTTTCTGTGAGCCTTGCGCCAACAACCCATTCTTCGTTAAAAATTACCTGCGACATGGTTCACCTCAGGTAACCGGCATGAGTATAGATATGCCGGTCTTTAGTCGTTGATATTTCAGTTTCAGTTTGCTTGGCCGGGCTGGGAACGTAGCCGGCGCATGCCAGTCATTGCTGTAGCTACATAGCTCGCCTTACGATTCACCACTTCAACCCAAACTTTCACACCTTCAACTCTCACGGTGTAGGTCTCTTTCATCTTGCTTCGCCCGTAATCGCCGTAACGTTGTTGGTGGGCTGCGAGCGCGATGTCACATGCCTGGCGAGCCAAAGGGGATTGCCTACTACCTCGATTGATCAGTCGCATATTGTCTCCTTTAGGGAGGGTTTCCCCTCCCGATCTCCCTAAGCCACGTATTCCGGTTTCATATCCGCCAGGGTGATGCTGAACTGCTCATGCAGTTCTTCGCCCAGATGACGTTTCGCCGAAGCCAGCACGCGCTCAGCTTCCCCGAACCGCTCAATCGCTTCGGGAGCATCTGATGGCGGCAAGGAATTGATAGCCGCTTCGACTTTGTTTCGTGCATCCACAAGGTAGTAACGCTTCACTGCTTTGTTCTTTAGCTCGGTGAACAGGGCGGAACCCAGCGTTGCTTTTACGCTTTCGATATCAACCCGTAACGCTTTGGCGCTATCAACGTCCTGTGCAGCATCGATGCGGTCGCGAAAATCATCAGCCAGGGTATCGATGTTGGCGGCCGATTCCTGCGCGATGTGAGTGGTTGTTACGTTGTCACCTGAAAGGTCGCTGAGGCTAACTCTTGACGGTGCTGGGTTAATTTCCCTCTCAGCACGCTGCTCAACTTCATCCGGACTATAGACGCCGAGGATCACCTCAGGGCAGTAGAGTCGCGCCCAATACTTAACGGCCAGATATGCGATCTGTTGCTTTGGTGCTGTCTTCCAAAGCGGTGAATTACGTGTGGTGATATCCGCGAGGTAAATAGGCTCACCCCAAGTAATGTCCTCTTCACCGCGGAGAACCGCACCAACTTTGATAAACAGGCCTAATTCATTGCGACCTTCTTTTTGTCCCGCAATCTGCTCCCAATCACCGCCGTATTTATAATGGAAGCGGCCAACGATGGCGCTGGAGCTGGATATAACTGCATTAACTAACTGAGCTTCGTAACCTAGCACGCCGTTCACCAGATGTGTTTTCTGTGCAACTGCGTAGGGGTTCATGCCCCATTGCATTGCCTGCATCACGATTGCCATGCAGTCGGCAGGTTTTCCGGCCAGGTGTTTTAGGAACGGTGACGGCGGACTGTGCCATCAGCTCAGCGAACGAGGTTAGTTGACCCAAAGCTTGCACGTTAAACACTGCATTGCTGGCAGAAATGGTGTTGGGTGCCTGCTCAGTCGTAATGATATTGGTGTTTTGCATAGTCAGTTCCTCCATTAAGCCAGACGCAGCGCTTCAAGGCGGCGCAGGTCGAAGTCGTTCAGTTCGTCGGTGTAATCGGCGGTGATCGGTGCTGGCCATTCACCTGTGTCGAAGCCGGTAGCGATAGCGCGCATAGATTTGCGGTACTCAAGCATGCCCAGTTCCAGAAGTTCTGCGGAAGCTTCGATGATGGCGATCCAGTGGTAGTTCTCGTCTTTGTTGACGAAAATCCAGAAGAACTGATCCAGACCTGCGGTCTCGCAGTACATTGCGGCGCTCAAGTGGTAATCACGGTCGATGATTTCGCGGTGAAGTTTGGTGCGAAGTCCTTCCTGCTTAACGTTCCACATGCTGATGGTTTTCAGGTCAGCGCCAATACGCACGCCGTCTATATCGATCTCGAGGTCAGGGCGGACACGCACTTCCAGGCCGGTTTCATCGTCAAAGCCAAAGTAGCTGACTTCAACTGCACGGCTCGGGTGCTGGAGTAGCATGCCAGCGGTCGGGTGGGCCAGAAGGGCCGACTGAATGGCCAGCGCGGTCGCCAGCTGCTGGCGCGTCACTAGAATCTTGTCGCCCGGGTTGTCGCGCCATGCATCCAGGAGTTCGTCGGCAAACACGGCATCCGGCTTAACAGATTTCACCGCCTGAATCAGATCCGCTTTGGTGCCGGACACTTTCAGTGGCGCAGGTTTCTGCGCTTCCTGTGCCACTAGGTCAGGGGCGATGATTGCCAACTGCTCTAGCAGAGCGTCACGGCTGCCACTGGTTTTAACCGGCACGGGCAGGGTGGCGTTGTGCTCTTTGATGCATGCCTTCATTGCCGTTGCCGTCTGCTTCTGATCTGCCTCGATACGCTGGAAGTCAGCCGGCAGCGCCATGTAGCTCTGCGCGGTTTCCTCCAGGCTCGCGCCCAGCGGCAGTTGTGCGGGTAGCGTGGAGTTGTACTCTTCCAGCAGCGCTTTGATATCGTCTGCACTCAGCAAGATTGGAAGACTGGCATTATGCGCATCGATAAACTCACGCAGAGTGCCGGCGGTAGTGAACGCACCTACTGGGATCTCCGGCTCCACGCTGAATTCTTCTTCGAGGTTTTCAGGCTGCAGCGCCAGTGCATGAACCAGGTTACCCATATCCAGTACTTTGGACGGCGCTCGCTGGATAGTCTTGGCGACGTGGCGCGCGTTGAAATACATCAGGCTCACACGGGCATCTTTAACCTGCGTGCTGCTGATCCCGTTCGCTGCGTGATAAACGTTGTTTGGTAAACCTTCATAACGACCCGGTTCGAAGTAGGCAGGGTATTCTGCAGCTGGTTCGTCCCGCTGCACTTCCGGCTCATTTTGTTTCGGTTCTGGCACTTTCTGGTGTGCAGAATCGCTATTCTGGCTGGCTGAATCCGTTATTTGGTTTCCACCTATCGGTTCTTGGTTAGCGAGACTTGGTGCGGCAGCGGCTAGTATCTCTGCCGGCGCTACGGTAACTGCTTGAGTATCATCTGCATCAACGCCTTCGCCTGGTTGTACCGGATCAGTATTTTCGACTTTCTCTGGCTGAGTCGATTCCATCTGCACATCGCTGGTGGTCTCCGTTACGTTTTCCATTTTTACGACTTCATTTGAGGAGGTATTGATGACCGGGTCGTTATTTCCACCCGTCAAACCTTCGATGGAGAACATGCCGCTGCCGAGATTCTCAACCTGTGGCTGTTGTGCTGCCGCTTCAGGTTCTGCCACTGGCGCAGGCAGCGTCAGTAACTCAACTGCGGAATTAAATTCAGTCGTCATCGTCTGGCAAACAAACTCGAGGTGCGCAGCTGGTGTCAGGTGGATATTTTCCGGCGCGATGCGAACCAGGTTGAAGACTGCTGTGCGGTTAACTCCCAGCACGCCCGGCTGATTACGAAGGATATTGCTCCATGATTTCCACGGTTCCTCTTTCTTCGTAACGATATCTTTTGCGCGGCGCAGGATGCTGCCTGGGATCTCAAAGTGGTTGAAGTCCATTGGCAGCAGGGCGCAGGCAATCTCAAGATCGAGGGTGTCGAGTGTATGGTGTGCGCCTTCACCACGATCGGTGACATACCCGCTATCGGCATTCGTACCGGAATCGGTGCGCTGAACATTGCTAATGCGATTGCCAGAGGCCCATTCGCGTACAAGAATGCCGCGGTCAACGTGGTCGGTTGCAAACCAGATGGTGAGGAAATGGATCAATGTTGCTAGTTCGGAACGCTTTTCCTGTGGAAATATGCTTTTAACGGCGTTTACCGCTTTCCAGATGGTGCATTCGTTCGCGGTTTTGAACCCATCTACGTTTTCAGCGGCAAGAAGTAAGTTCTGTACGTAGCTGTTATCCACATCCATGGCCAGTCGTTGAACTTCATTTTTAAATTCGGCATCGATGTGATACGCGTATTCTTTTTCAGCTAGAAATTCCGCCAGTATTTGGATCAGATCGCATACGGTAATCGCCGTGCTTCACCAGAAAAAGCATTTGCTATCGAAGCAGCTACGCAATGTTTTAAGCGGCACGCGCCAGTGCTCAAAGAGAGCTTGGTATTCACCAAACAGCGTAATAGTGCGGCTTAAATTCTTATGGGAGTGCATATGACATTACTGATGTATCAACACAATAACGGATTCGTCTTGGCTCCGATGATAAACCGTTCTCAACCTACTCATTGCCAAAAACAAGATTTGATTCGTGATGCGGTGCGCGCTTGGGCAGCTACAGCGGGCCAAGATGTCGTATCAGCCTACATCGTTGAGGAGTGGAGACGACAGGGGGGGAAATAGTATCGAATTTCCAGAAGACATAAGTCGCGCCCGGCAGAAGTTGTTCCGATTCTTAGACAACCGTTTCGACTCCGAACAGTATCGTGAAAATGTTAGTCAAATGACGCCAGCAATCATGGCCGTGCTGCCGACCGAATATCGCACTTATCTAATCGGCGCCGATTGCAAGTTGTCACGACTGGCAAAAGCCGAGAAAGAAGTCGCTGAAGCAAAACAGGCAATTATCCTGGACGCTCCTGAGCATCAGAAGCTGAAAGAGGTAAGCGAAGGTATCGCATCACTATTCCAACTTATGCCAGAGCAAATTGGACCATTGATGGCGATGGTTACATCAATACTGGGGGTCATGTGACGACTTCTAAAATGGCGAAAGCCGGTCTGCGCGAACAGAACCGACTTTCAGGTGCAAAAACTAAGCGTGATTGCGGAGTCGAGTATGTCAAATACCGCTGAAATTATCAATTTTCCCAACAGAACCGAACAACCGGGAGGTCGTATGGCCGACCTGTCGAATGGGTACACCAAGGTAGCTAACGAGATCCAACAGCTCAAACCTCGCCTGAGATTATCTGGTCGAGAATGGCAGTGTTTTGAGGCGGTTATTTGGCTAACCTACGGCTGGAACAAGAAGCAGGACCGCGTCACGAACACGGTGATCGCCGAGCTCACAGGGCTGAGTGATTCGCACGTTTCTGATGCTTTAAAATCACTCGCAGAACGCAAAATTATCTTTAGCAAAAAGCAGGGCGTGATGAAAACTGTCGGTATAAATACTGACCTTTCTGCCTGGATTTTGGACAAACCGAAAACGGGAAAACTCTTCCCGAAATCGGGAGAAGTGTTACCGGAATCGGGAAAACCTTCCCGGAAACGGTAGACACCCAAGACTATAACAAGAACAGTATTAAAAGATCCTCGTCTCGGAATTCTGAAGAATCCCGAAACCAGAAAACTCAAGAGTTTCTCTCTCGCCACCCTGAAGCTGCCGATGGGATATACACGCCGGCAGGTAAATCATGGGGATCGGCAGACGACCTCAAGGCTAGTCACTGGATTTACGACAAGCTTCTCACCTTAAACGCATCGCTATCTGAGCCAAAATGGGCTGAATGGGCAAACACCATCAGGCTGATGCGTGTCCAGGACAATCGTACTCACTACGAAATCTGTGACCTGTTCCAGTGGGCCAACCGGGACGAGTTCTGGAAAGACAACATTCTGAGCCCTTCGAGTCTGCGTAAGCAGTGGGATCAACTCACTACTAAACGGCTGCGCGCGACCGGAACGGCAAGCGCAACCCGGGCCACTGTCGACCTACATAACACCGACTGGATTGACGGGGTGCTGGAATGAAAAACCTTGCCGAGGGTATTCGCAATTTTGACAAAGAACAGGCATGTCGTGTGGCGCATAACCTGCCGGAGCAATATACCGAGCGTGAACAAACGCAGCAGGTGGCGCAGATTATCAACGGGCTGTTCGTACAGCTGGCAGCCGCGTTTCCGGCAAGCCTGGTTAATCGCAGCCAGGAGGACGTAAACGAAATTCGCAGGCAGTGGGTGCTGGCGTTCAAAGAAAACGGGATCACGACAATGGAACAGGTTGACGCCGGCATGCGTGTAGCTCGCAGCCAGGAGCGCCCATTCCTGCCGTCACCTGGCCAGTTCATCAAGTGGTGTAGGGAAGGGCGCTGCGTACTGGGGATCACCATCGCTGACGTGATGGCTGAATACTGGAAATGGCGCAAGCTTGTGTTCCGATACCCCAGCGGCGAGCAATATCCATGGCCTCAACCGGTTTTTTACCACATCTGTCTTGAGATGCGCCGCCGCGGAACTGATGGGCAGCTCAGCCACATAGAGCTTGAGCGTGAGGCCGGCGATATTCTGTATGGGTGGGAAAAGCGAGTGTTGGCTGGGAAGCCGATCCCCACCTGTTCGTCGGTCGCTAGCAGCTCCAGTGGCATCGAAAGGGCCAACTCCGGCGCAGTTGCTAATGGAAGAGTACAAACGCCGCAAAGCGGCAGGTTTAATTAATTAATCGAGTATTGACCAATGACGAAATCCATAACCCAAAAAGAACAGGTGGCAATTTTTGACTGCTACAAACCTAACTGTGCAGTTGGTGACGTTTCCAAGGCGCTTGATAAACATGGCGCCACCGCTGGGAAGTTACTGAGAGAGTTAAGTGATGAAGGGATATTAAACCGAACTCGTAACAGCGTTCAGTTTACTTATTCGGCCGCCCCTGATGCGGATATTCCTGAGGTGGTCCTTCCGTGCATGGTTGAAAAAAAGCGATCCTTTCAGGATGCAGGCTGCCGAGCAAAAAGCGAAGGAGTTTGAGGCAAAGGGCCTGTGGCGACATGCTGCAGCTGTGTATGCGGATATGTTTGGGAGCGGCGGGAGTACTGTTGAAGTTGCCCGTATTGCCAAGCATCGCAAAGACTGCCTGCGGCAGGCGGAGAGGGCGTAGCTGATGCCGAGAAACACATATTGAGCTGATGAGATAATATTGGTGAATCCAGACTAACGATGTCGTAGAGAAGGTTAGGCTGATTCAGCCTAATACAGATAAATATATGCGTATCGCTTGACAGGGGTATAGATGGGCCAACTTTCACGGATAGCACATGGTATTGCCTTCGAACAAAGGCTCAGTTTATAAGGTTGATAATACCTTAAAATCATAGGTAAATGCCGCTTTAAGTCGACATTTTTCTATGCTATGGAAATACGTATAGTAAAGTATTAATGAGTTAATTATATATAAAACTTATGCAATAACTTAAGTATCACTTAAAAATTAACTAGCTCGTTAGAGCGTGTCGTGTCCTTCATTTTACAAAGAAAAATAGGGTAAGTGCAAGGGTTAAGAAAAGCACAGACTGGAAAGAGCAAATTGAATGGGGGCCCTTGTCGTATATTAAGAATTTCAACTACATCCTTGTATAATTAATTGGCTTGGAATGTCCGGTTAAATTACATTGTATAAGCCATGTTCATCTATCGCTTTCGACATGATTGTATTTGCTGCCTCAATGTCAAGATCACTTGTTTCAGAAATTAAGAAATATGAGTCAACCTTATTTTGAAGAAAGACTTTCTTATGTTTCATAATCCATTGTAATTTGCTTGTGGTAAATAACACTTTTTGTGGCAATAATATGCGACTTAAAACTGAAGGTAAATACTCAATTTTATTAAACTGAATAAATGGATCTCCGAAAGAAAATATTGTCAACTGGCTTAAACTCCCATGCAAATTCATTTTTTCAGCAGATTTAGCGATTCCGCTTGGTAAAAAAACTCCCGTTCTAATACCTTTTTTTAATGCAGTGAGCGCCATTTTTTTGTCGAATGCGCTTCCGCCAAAAAGCAATGAATATCCTTTGTTAGCAGAAATTTCAATAGTATTGAGAATAACTTGTTTCTCTAAATCAGTAGGCGATGTGCTTGAAATTATCGAAAGATCAAAATCTGTAAATAGCTGCCCAGTAAAAAATAGTGTTTTATTTGAGATGGTGGCAAGTTTTTCTGGGAAATGTTTTTCATCTTTTCTAATTTCGGATACGTTTAAGTCTCTTAATGTTGGATAGCTTTGGGATGGAAGAATTTTATCTCGTTTAGTAGTTTTTGAAGATTGGGGGCTGAAGACTAAAATTTCATTCACATTCTCAGAAAGAGAATCCTCAATCATTTTCTTTACTACTTCCCAATCAAGTCCACCGTGACCACAACCGAGAGCCGGAAGAGTGATGACTTTTCCTTGGTTGCTTTTTAAATAATTGGAAAGCCAAAGTAGACCTTTTTCAATATATTCGTATTTAGATTTATTTCTCCAATGGTCCTTTGTAGGGAAGTTGATGATTTCAATTTCCTTACCATTTGTGTCAGTACTTCTCCAGACTGCTGGCTTACCTGGAGATATTTCTCCTTTTTTACACTGTATTACGTACTCACTAAACATTTCGGGGTATTTATTTTTAAAGGCAAATGCAACCCCAGCTCCCATAACACCAACACAGTTAACTGTATTGATTCTTATGTCAGCTTGAAAATCAAAAAAATCACCATCAACGAATCTAATCATATTGTCTCCTCGAGATGATTATACATCCTTGCTCTTAATTCTTCAATTTGAACTTTGTGACAATCTACCCGTCCTGGAAAAATTGAATTGATATCGCATTTTGCAATTAGTATTAACATATCTACGTCAGATTTGATTTTTATAATATTTTTCATCTGGTCTTCATTTCTTCCACAGAAAATAATGTCGCCAACTAGATCATCGTAAACCACTAACGTCACGATTTGCCGAATTTCCTTATTCGATAACCCACCTATTTCATTACATAAAATTCTTTTAAGCATAGGGAGTGATTTAATAGGATGAGTATCGTCTACTTTTTGTATTTGATTTGGCCATCTAGTTTTTGGACCTTTGCCAATATCATGGAAATATGCAGCTAATGTTATAACCTGTCGTTCTCTTTCTGATAGGATTTCATATTCATGCTCCATTTTTAGTAAGCTTACAACACTTCTGGTGTGAGTCCCGACATCTTCCCGGTGAACAGTATTGTCAGTTTCGAGTCCATTTATATCGGATAGCTCTTTTATACAGTCAAAATCATGATTGATTGCGTTTAAAGCATCGTTTAGATTTTCGTAAGAAGGGTGTGAAGGTTTATTTTCTTTTATGAATTTGATAGTGCTTTGAGTTTCTTTTAAAAGAATTATCGGACCAGAAACGATATTTATTTTTCCAGCTACGTTCAAATCATGGAAATAATGGTCATCAAATGATCGCCAGTCATCACGAACCTCTAAATGGTGAAGCCCATTATTAGTCAATAGGTTACTTACACACTGTTTGATTTCAGCATCCCAAACGACGATATATGAAATGTCACTTATTAAAACTCTATTGTGGATAAGCAACTCTGCCATTTTTTGCTGTTTTAAAGAATCTGGTTTTGGAACCCAAATTTGTCTAGTAATTATATCCCAGTTTAACTCTTTTAAATCAGCGGGATCGGAATAAAAGTCCGGCGGTGTTAGAGTATTTGCGGAAAAACTTGTAAAAACAACGGAACTTTTTTCAACAACCTCTATTGGTACAGCAAGATAAATTATTCCTTCCTGATCAATATTCTTGTTTTTGATGACGTTAAGAAGCATTGGAGATCTTTTTGTAAAATAAAAAGGTACATAATCATGCACGACACCACCAGGGCCGCAAGGAACTCTCATTTCGCTGCGGCGATGTTGAATATCATTGTTTGCTATATTTTCATGAGCAAGATTTTGTTTTTCTTTATTATTTGTGCTGAGCAAGCCATGCTTTATAATTTGTTCTAAATTCGTAAAATATGTAAAGTGGTAAACATATTTACCCGAGAATCTTGTGTCCATTATCCACATGCTCCTTAATGTATGGTGAGTTAATTACATATTACACGGTAATTTTTGGTGAGTTAGATACATCAAATTTTGATTTTTTAGATTACTTCAAACTAAACAACACGGTTGAATACCAATATACATTTTGTGTAATCTTTTGCAATTAGCATATAAAGAAAATTGTGACTTCCGTATCAGGTTCAGAAAGAATATTTTGTACGCCCCTAACCTTAAATGGTTAACTTAGTTTGATTCATGGTGCAAATGATCTTCATCAGCTTCGCGCACGCAATGATTGGCTACATCAAAGAATCTCATTTTGCTTGACTGATCATTCAGCATTTATAGCTGGATTAACATTTCATGCGGTTAAGCCGCTTATCAAAAACTTTCAATATTGAACTGTATAAACGCACAGTAATAGTGCGCGAAGGGAAAAATGAAAATTGAGTTAACCATTGATCGCATTAAGAAACTTCCTGATGGAGCAATACCCGCTTTAGAGGCGGAGCTACTACGTCGTCTCAGTAAGGATTTTTTCAGATTGCACGCTGACCATCAAACGCGCCAGCAGTGATGGCCTTACCGTTTTTGGAGGTGATAAAAAAGTAGTTGAAGATATTCTTCAGAAAACGTAGGAAAGCGCCGACGAGTGGTTTTATTGATCGCGTGAATTTTATAGGGGCAGTTTCGAAGAGTCTCGCTGTTTGCGTTAGCTTGACTGCCCTTAATAACTATTAACGGCATCAATATGTCGCTCTCGGGGAAATAGTGAGTAGTTCCGATACCTTAACAGCAGATGACCAATGGTACGACGTGGTCAGAAGGGCAGATAATACAGTTATCTACAGCTTCCCGGGAGACGGAAGATATCTGGTTTATCGCGTAAATGGATTGGTTTCAATGCGTCCAATACTTGAGGACGAGGAAATCTTTACCCTGAATGGGTTTATGCAGTTTGCTACACGTCTTGGCTATCGACTCATCCCGCCGTCTGATATTATTCACTCATAGGCCTGAACAACCTATACCTGATGCGCCACGGAGAGAACCATGGCGCACGAATTACAACTCATCAAGCATCACTCAGGAATTCTGATCCCGGCGACGCCCGAGACCAGCGATATCCTGCAATCAAAAATCAGACTCGGCGACGTATTGGTTGCTGAGTTCACGCGGGTTCGCAACCCGGCATTTCACAGGCGCTTCTTCGCACTCCTTAACCTTGGCTTTGAATACTGGGAACCAACCGGCGGGGCGATCTCGTCCAACGAGCGCAGGTTGATCACCGGCTACGCCAAATTTCTCGCGTCATACGCCGGGAATGAAACGACGTTAATCGATGCCGCTGAACAGTATCTCGAGCAAATCGCAAGCCGGCGTGTCACGAACGGAATTAGCCTCTGTAAGTCGTTTGATGCGTACCGGTCCTGGGTAATCGTCGAAGCAGGGCATTTCGACACCATTCAACTGCCTGACGGCACGCTCCGCAAGCATCCCCGCAGCATATCCTTCGCCAACATGGACGAAGTCGAGTTCCAGCAGCTCTACAAAGCAGCACTCGATGTCCTTTGGCGCTGGATTCTGTCGCGCTCTTTCCGCAGTCAAAGCGAAGTCGAGAACATCGCCGCGCAGCTGCTTGGCTTCGCAGGGTGATGGGGATGAAATTTACATGGTTCCATCACACCCAGTGCAGCACAGAGCAAGCAGATGAACTGCTGGCTCAATACCAGCGACGCGGCGTGCGCGTTGAACGTAGCCTCAACCCCGATTACATCACCTGGACTGTTAGCGTCAGGTTGCCGGAAAGCAAAAATCCACCGCGCGCCGATCGCCGATGGCAGAGCCGGATGTGGGGGTGAGCGTGGCTAAGAGACCCCGTCGTAAGTGTACGAACAAAGATTGTCGCCAGTGGTTCCATCCTGTGCGTGACGGTCAGATCGTTTGCTCGTTTGACTGCGCCAGCGCGGTTGGAAAAGAACAAACTCAAAAGCTGAGAGAGGCCGTGCAGCGCAAGGAGCAAAAGCAACAGCGGGAAGTGGAGAAAGCAGGGCGCCAGCGCCAGGCGGAACGCCGACAAGCGGTGAAGCCAATCAGCTATTTCATCCGCCAGGCTCAGCAGGCATTCAACGAGTATATTCGGTACCGGGATCGCCATCTTCAGTGCATCAGTTGCGGTCGCCACCATGACGGCCAGTATCATGCTGGCCACTTCCGCACAACCGGCGCCAATCCCGAGTTGCGTTTCAACGAGGACAACTGCCATCGCCAGTGCGCCCCCTGCAACAATCATCTGTCAGGAAACCTAATCGCCTATCGACCCGCCCTGATTCGCAAAATAGGTCAGGCGCGTTTTGACGCCCTTATGGGTCCGCACGAACTACCGAAATGGAAACGCGAAGACTACGTCCGGAAACGAGATGAGTACCGCGCAAAACTCAAAAAGCTTAAACAGCAGGAGGCCGCATGAAACCCGAGCTGATTGAAACACTCCGGACACGCTGGCAGCGCCTGCGCATTTTCCGCCGGCTGGGTTCCGTGCTGGTGGACTACCGCATACTTCGTAATTTTATTCGCATATACCAGATGGCAGGAGCTGCAGTATGAATCTCGAAAACACTGTTAAGTATCACTTCGCAAAATCTACGCTGATTGGCGACTCACCGTGCGCAACTGCTTCGGACTCGCTAACAGGTACGGATATTATGGCCGCTATGGGTATGACGCAGGAACACGCAGCCATGGGGTACAGTGCTTTTCTCGGTAAAATGGGCATAAGCAATAATGACCGGGAGAGGGCGATCGAACTTCTGGCCCAATACGCGCTGACCAAATGCGACAAGGTAGCAGCGCTGCGTAAGCTGGATAACGGGATTAAGCCTCTGGTGATGCGGCAGTTGGCCATGTTTGCATTCGAGGATTACTCGCGCAGCGCTGCAAGCGTAAAGCCGTGTGAATGCTGCTCTGGCAAGGGTTTTATCGAGGCCGATGTGTTCACGATGAAATCGCACTACACCATGAGACTTCCCCAATTCGCCAAAGACCTTAGGCAATCCCCGAGCGATTTTGAAGTTAAGCGGCAGGTCAAAGAGGTAGCTCGTGTTATCTGCTCAGCCTGCAACGGTAAGAAACTCATTAGTTGCGCCTGCAACGATTGCCAGGGGCGCGGTAAGTCCGTCGATAAGAAAATGACTGAGAAGCAGGGCGTACCGGTTCTGGCGAACTGTAAGCGTTGTAACGGCAGGGGTTACGAACGGATTCCATCAACTCAGGCTCATGCAGCTATCTGCCAGATAACGGATGCAATCAGCCTGGACTCCTGGAAGAAGTCAGTTAAGCCATTCTACGACGAGCTGATCACGAAATTCGATATTGAAGAAGCATGGGCTGACGCGCAGCTTAAGCAGATAACAAAGTAGTGCGATATTTTATCGTAAGCTATTTACTTTTCCCGAAACTGTGTTAATTTTGGTCCAACGATGGGTTATTGCCTTCGTTTAAAGCCCTGCGGTTAACCTCGTGGGGCTTTTTTATGCCTTCGCAAAGAGTTCTTGCTGCCCTGGGCAACCAGAGTTATCTGTATGTCACGCAACTCAAAAAAGGTTAAAAGACATGCTAAATCAGAAGGATATGAATGAAACGGCAAGGGCAGTTTTCAACGAACTCAGCGAAAGGCCAGCTACGGCTGGGGAGATTGCACAGAATACCCATCTGACTCGAGAACGTTGCCAGTTGATACTTACGCAATTGGTGATGGCCGGGTTGCACGTCAACGCCAACTGCCCCGCGAACGGAACGACCAGCACCGGCGGCATGGGCGATGCTTCCGGCTCCCGACTTACTGACGCCGCTGAACGAGATTATTTCACCCTTAGAGAAAGAATCATCACAGTGACGAAGCAGGTTGGCTATCTGCAGGAATACATCAAAGAACAGTGCATAAAATAAAAATGAAGATAGGGCATTGAAATCGATAAGATTAATCCCAATTAAATTATTGCACATTCTCGTGCTCATTATCAGGGGTTAGCCATGAGCTACATTGTTTATCTTGAGAATTCCGGTGAGGCTTTTTTCACCATTGATGCCGATGAGGCAAAAGAAGAAGGCGGTCAGGTTTTGTTCTACAAAGATGGAACTGTTGTTTCACGCATCGACACGAGCGATGTTCGTACCTATTTGCCTAACGGCTAAAAATTTCTCGCCTAAATTAGGGCGAGTTACCATCTCAAAGGCCACCTGCGGGTGGCTTTTTTCATGTCTGCATCCAAAAAAACGGATAAAGAGGCCCTCAATGTCCGACATCTATCAAATCACGCTAACCACCAAAACAGGCGAAACCTTCGCGGGTAAGATGTCACGACGTCAGCCGTGGCTGGTGAACGGCTTTGTGCTGCTGACAACTGAGTCGGTTTAGACCAGCATTTCGCTCGGGCTTAGTTTGCTATGGTTAGCACGACTAAGCCGACCGTTAACTTGAGCTTTTCGAGATTCCGCTATTGGCGAACCTGACAATGCACACAACTGCCCGCAATTACTGACCCGCTGACCTACGAGGCCAGTCTGGAGTTAAACGCTCAACTCTACGCGGCGTTGGGGTAGGGCAATCTGGATAAAGCGGCTATCAGCAAATTTGAAAAAGTACGTTACAGCAACAGTTTGCTGCAATAGCTATTGCATATGTAAATGATTGTTTTTAAATAAATGATTTCGTTGTAATATTCAACATGAAATGGATAGTGTTTTATCTTAAGGAGTTGACAATTGTTCCGAAATTTAGCCGCTCCAGAAATGCTCTGCATAACGGATAACACACACCGTGAAGACTCTCTTTGCTACATAAGAGATATCATAGATTGTGTTCACACGAAGCGCTTGGCTGTGCATATCGATCTTTCTAACATAAAATATGCAAGTGCTGCAGCATCGGTGTTGCTTTTTGCTGTTTTGAATAGAGCGTATTTTGTCATCGGGCAAAGCTTGCGTGTTCGATTTTCGTTCCCTAAAAAGGAGACGAATCTCCAAGGACATCGTTGCATAGTCAGCACCGGGTTAGCGAGGGCATTGGTCGCAAATACCCATGAAAAACTGTATGCTTTAGTGCAACAGGAGAGATATTTTCAGTCCTCAGTAACACCTGAACTGGCACTATCAACCACTATGACAATGCTTCAAAAAGCAGCCGTTTTGGATGAAACTCAAGCGACATTACTCATGATGGGTATGAATGAGGCGATGTTAAACGTGAGAAACCATGCCTATGAGCATGACTATTATACAAATAGTACCCAGTTAATGGGCGGAAAGCGTTGGTGGCAATGCGCTTGGTTTGATCCCGAGCAAGATAGGGTTGTTTTCATCATATGTGATCTCGGCATGGGCATCGCTCAATCCTATCAGGGTGAAGAGATAGATTCTATTGCACAGTTTATACTTGAACAAAACCTAGTTTCTGAAGCTCTAACTAGTGGTAAGTCAAGATTTCGTGAGCCCAATAGAGGCAACGGTTCAGAGGATATCAAACGTCCTATTGCGCAGGGTACGACTAAGTATGAGAAGCTAATGGTGTTCTCCGGTGGAAGTTTGTACGAGATGGATTCAGACCTATCCGAGACACGAGCCAGAATTGAAACGCTGAGACCTAGAATTCCTGGCACTATCATACTTTGGGCACTGACTCCTAATAGAGGGTAGAGTTATGAAATTCATTAATGTAGCTAAAGATTTTTCTAAAACTCCGTTTGGACGATTCTCAACTGATGGTCCCAATAATGGTGAAAAATTCCGAAAAGAGCATCTCGTGTCAGCGTTTTCTACAAGTGATGCTGAACAAGTTATAGTAGATTTTGATGGTATCTCTTTAGTCATCGGTTCTTCTTTTTTTGAAGAGGCGTTCGGGGGATTGGTTCGTTTAGAAAACATGGATAAAGTTAACTTATTGAATCGTTTAGTTATTAAAGCAAGAACTCCAATTTATGAAATTCAAATTAGAAAATTTGTCAAGGCGGCAACGCCGCAACTTAAAGAAGCCTAAGCATCCACGTTAAATTTAGGAATTGAAATGAGTTTAAGTGATGTTCAAAGCTATGCTTGGATTATAAGTTTGAGTAGCTTAGGAGCAGTTTTCATTGGTTGGAAAGTGGTTTATCGTAATGCTAAAAAGATATCAACAAGAACTGAGAGTAAATCGATAACAGACCATCTAATAAAATTATGTAACGAAATCATTGATTTAAGCGTTTCATTTTGGATGAAGGAAGATGATGATGATCGAAAGGAATCACTAAAATTTTCTCTCGCGGTTAGCGCGAAATCTACTCAGATTGGCGATTTTTTCGAAATATTAGCCAATAGGGGTATCACAATTGATAGTGAATTTCTGGCTGATTTTACTTCAGCTGCTACTCTTGATTCCGAGAGAAAAAGTGGCTTTTCTGACGATGAAAGAGCAGAGAAATGTCAAGCCTGTGTAGATCATGGCATGAGTTTAATTTCGCATATATACAAGAAATTTGAAGTAAAATACCCTCCTCAAAAAGATCTTAAAATCAGTGAGATAGATTATTATCTTGAGCATTTTGAATCATACTGCCATGGCTGCTCCAAGCCATACATTGATAAGGGCATTGAAAACGGCAAGGCTGATAAAGTGCTCACAAATTGAAGGTCGAGATAATTTTCGATGCTATCCATTTTTGCTTTAGCAATTTGAGCAAACTTTAAGTGTTTCACACAATGAAGGGCGATCTCCGCCCTTTTCTCAACCGCGAGCGTCTCGACCTTGTTCGTCTTCTTGAACACGGTATCGCCAATACATTTCCGTTCTAACCCAAACAATATCTTCGCCGCTATCAACTCTAAACCTATTTATCACCTTCGTTGAAAGCGCTTGGTTGCCGTCCGCATTTTCTCTTAGATGTTGCTCATTTCCAAATTTGACCAAATAATCAACAACGTCCTGTTGGTACAAACAACCATCTTTTTGCAATGTAGAAAGCATCCATTTTGTAACATCAGCAACAGTTAATGCAGAGATTGATTGGGTTACGGCTTTGGGGTGAATTTGTCTAAGGATTCTTCAGGAAATAGTCCGCTATCTAACTTTTTGCCAGCGAACCATTGGCAACGATAGTTCCCGTTAAAAACTCCCGTGTTTGAATTTGTGATTTCTTTTTCAACAGTCATGGCGGGGCCGCCAGACCTTAAAACTACTTGATCCCCTTTTTTGAATTTTGCCACAGGGATTTGAGAAGGTGCTTTAGCCATCTTGATTCCTCATTGCTTTGGCGATTTGCCAATGAATAGATGGTGACATTCGATGTTGTTATCAAGAGTAAGGTTTTGATGGACATCACAAATTAGAAGGAAAAACCCATGGCAAAACCGGACTGGGGCGAGCTTCAGCAACGATTCCTGTCCGAGCATGCCGCAACCGGCGTATCACCGAAGGAATGGTGTGAGGCGCAGGGACTGAACTACGCTACTGCCCGTCGATATATAAAAAAACCTGCTGCGCAAAGTGCGCAAACACCTGCGCAGAAACAAATGCGCACTGCGCAGAAACAAATGCGCACTGCGCAGAAACAAATAAGCGCAGAAGAGCTGCTGGACATAAAACTCAGTTCGAAGGTAAAGCGCTTCATTGCTGAGTACCTTAAGGACAACAACGCCACCGCTGCCGCTGCACGTGCTGGTTACAGCGACCCAAACTACGGTCGTCAGCTCATAGCGAATCCTAACGTTGCGCAGGCTATTGCGCAGCAGCAAAAGGCCTCCATTGCGCGCACGCTCGGCAGTGCCGACGAGGTTCTCGCGCAGATGTGGCAGCTCGCCACCTTCGATGCAAACCAGCTATCACAATACCGCCGCGGCGCATGCCGTTATTGCTGGGGCTTCGGTTACCACTACCAGTGGCGCGATGCAGTTGAGTTTGAAGAGAAGCGGCTTGAATCTACAGACCGCGATAAACCGGAGCCAGTCGATGTGGGCGGTTATGGCTATGACCATAATCGAGAGCCAAACTCAGCCTGCCCGCGATGTAACGGCGATGGCATTGGCCAGCCTTACTTCCCTGATACGCGCAAACTCCCGGCGGTTTCCCGGCTCGCATACTCCGGCGTGAAGGTTGGCAAGAACGGCGTTGAAATCACTGCCATCAGCCGTGAGCGCATGTTTGAAGCGGTGATGAAGCGGCTTGGCCTAGCGGGTAGCGAGTTCGCGCAGCGCCTGCAGCAGATTGAAATCGACCGCCGGCTACTGGAGATTGAGAAACTCCGCAAAGAGCTGGCCGGTGACGGTGAGGACGAAGAACCAACCCCAGTGCAGATCAACATTAACGTAGTGGACGCGAGGGCAGACGATGGGGATCAGCCCGACACTTAACATTCCTCAGGCGCGCTTCCTCGCGATGCAGCACAAATTCAAAGCCTACGTTGCCGGGTTCGGTTCCGGTAAGACATGGGTAGGTTGCGGTGGTATCTGCAAGGGAATGTGGGAGTTTCCGAAGATTAACCAAGGCTACTTCGCGCCGACGTACCCGCAGATACGCGACATCTTCTATCCCACCGTTGAGGAAGTGGCCCACGACTGGGGCCTGACCGTCAAAATCAACGAGGGAAACAAGGAAGTCCATTTCTACGAGGGCGACGCTATCGCGGAACAACGATCTGCCGCTCGATGGAGAAACCCGGCTCAATAGTCGGCTTCAAAATCGGAAATGCGATGGTGGATGAGCTGGACGTCATGCCGGCGGCAAAAGCGCAGCAGGCATGGCGAAAAATCATCGCGCGTATGCGTTACAACGTTCCGGGTCTGCGAAACGGTATTGATGTCACCACAACACCGGAAGGCTTCAAGTTCGTCTATCAGCAATTCGTGAAAGCGGTGCGGGATAAGCCTGAACTGACAGCCCTGTACGGACTGATTCAGGCCAGCACGTTCGACAATGCGAAGAACCTCCCTGACGATTACATTCCGTCGTTGCTCAGCTCATACCCGGACGAGCTGATCCAGGCCTATCTGCGGGGCAAGTTCACGAACCTCAACAGCGGGACGATTTACCACACCTTCAACCGAAGGCTGAATAACTGCGCTGACGAGATTCAGGACAACGACCCGCTGTTTATTGGCATGGACTTCAACGTGGGGAAAATGGCCGCGATTGTTCATGTGAAACGCAACAGCCTGCCGCGCGCGGTTCGTGAGCTGGTGAAGGTCTACGACACGCCAGCAATGATTAAGCGCATTCAGGAGGAGTTCTGGCGCTACGAGGACGGTCGTTACGTGAAAAGCGGGAGATTTATATCTATCCGGATGCCTCCGGCGACTCCCGCAAATCGCAGAACGCCAGCAAGACCGATATAGCTCAGCTTAACGACGCCGGATTCAGCGTCATTGTCGATGATGCCAACCCGCCGGTGAAGGACCGTATCAACTCGATGAACGCCATGTTCTGCAACGCTAACGGTGAACGCCGGTAAGGTGGCTGCAACTGGGCACGAACAAATACGGTTTTCCTGGTGCTGATATGCTGGAAGATAATGCGGGTAGCATGATACGAACTGCGCGCAATATTGGCATCCAGAGCGGTTATCTCGATGTGTTTGACAGTGCTGGCAACCTTATCTGGAGCGCTGCTTCAGCCTCGAAGATGCCAAGAGTCGTTGGTTTTTTTGACGTGCCAGCGAACTATGACCTGCAGAACAATACCTTTTCAGTGAGTCTCAGCTTCACTCCCTGGATTCTGGTAAACAACTGCCCGGGAAACCTCAGCGATGATGGTACGGTTGTCGGGTATTCAGGTGTGGTGCTCAAATGGACTGGCTCTCAGCTGCAGGGCAGATATATTTCAAAAAATCAGCGCAGCTGGAGCCAGACGTTTCAGGGGCGTGGGTTAAGAATCCCCATCGCTCAGTTTGTGGGTATTTGATGCTGGAGGGACGCGAGGGTAATGAGTTGCAATCATATTTTGCTTCACGCCCTTTGCTGAATTAAAACGATAAACAATATCGAGCATATCCGTTTTTTTATAGCAAATATTAGGCAGTCGTTTATTTACATGGCGGCTAAATAGTCCATTGCTGCTGTCTGAAATAACTTCCATTTCTCTGGTGGCACAGTCGATATTTACGTGGATATCACCCCCTAGGGATAAACGAGCGGCATCAACCGGATAATCCATCTGGAATGCGTAATCTGTCTGTTTGTCTGTACATCCAGCCAGCAGCAAAAGCACTGCAGCAAATAAAAGCTTCATCTCAACATTCCTGTAAGTGCGGGGATTTCCATTTTATTAGGGTTTAAAAATTAGTCAGATTGATATGAGCGATCAATTTTACTTTATTGATCGCTTTTAACGATCGTTATTATCGTGAGGTAGTTCATGCTTTATAACAGTGGCAATATCGCAATTAACGGAAATACCGTAACCGGCACTGGCACAAACTGGACGGCACCCGCTAGCCAGGTTCGCGCTGGCCAGACGATTATCGTCATGTCTAACCCGGTACAGATGTTTCAGATCATCACCGTTAACAGCGCAACATCACTCACTGTTACACCCGCGGCGTCACCGGCGCTGACCGGTCAGAAAATATGGCATCCTCGTTACAGATGGCCTTTCAGTCGATGGACTGGCACAAAGCATTTCGCAACTGATCAACGAATACGATGAGAATATTGGTGCGTGGGAGAGTTTTGCCAGCACGACCGCGAATCAAAACGTGACCGTGACGATTAACGGTGTGAGCGTAACGATTCCCGCTATCGGTAAATTTCTGCAAAAAGGGTCGAATGGGGCACTCCCGATTAACCAAGGTGGTACTGGCGCAACGACCAAAGAAGACGCTCGCACAAACCTCGGTTTGGGAGACAGCGCGACGAAGACCGTCGGAACCGCTACAGGGAACGTTATGCAAGTGGGGGGCTTTCGGTTTAGGCTCTCTTCAGCAAAACAAGCCAAATGATGCAAGTGCATCGTTTATCAGTGATGCCGATGGTAATACTGTCTGGGCTCCCGCAAATGGTTGTGGTTACCAAAGCTCTTACACTATGCAGCGAATTGCTCAAATGTGGGTAACGTCTAACGGTGCGGGTTACAGCCGTTTTTTAACAAATACTAATCCTCAGACGCCGAAACAGATGTGCCTTGGACAGTTTTTCAGGCGGCGGGAACTTCTGACATCAACTTCAAAAAGGTGACAGGGGAACTTGATTTAAACGAGTCTCTATCCAACATAGAGACAATGGATTTCAAAACCTTCTATTACCTTGCTGATGAGGATAAAACGGTTCGCCGAGGAGTCATTGCTCAGGAGCTCGAAAAAGTAGATCCCCAGTATGTTCATTCATCTGAAGAATCAGGGAAAATGACACTCGACCTTAATCCATTGGTACTCGATGCGCTTGCTGCGATTAAAGCACTGGCAATCCGTGTTCGCGAGTTAGAAGCAAACGCTACCACGACGGAGGCTGAATCATTTTTTGGTTAAAGTTTGAATCGTCAGGCATCTCGACCCTTATGGAAACAAACTGATCCGGCGGTATATCGATCGGGTCACCGTCGCTTATACCTTGCAGTTCGTTTCTGGCGAATTTAGGTGCAGCTGGATATGTGCGATGGAAAGTTTTTACAACACAGAGCCATCGGCATTTACCTCATAGTCTAACCAGCATGAGAAGGTTGCTTATTGCGGTCAGTAGGTATTTCAAAACCACCATCTATACCGCCCCACGCAGCGTCTGCATTCATCCCCATACAACCTTCGATTAGGTACAGACAACTGCTAGACGCGAAGCAGTGCAGCCGTCCGATTCATCGTTTACCACGTAACTGCCATCATGGCTTATTTGAACAACTGGAGAGGCAGCTTTAAGTGTTCCGTCGCTGGTTCTAGTAGTGTTAGCTGTAGAATACAGTTCTGACCAGACACCACCCTGATAATTGCCGTAGGTACGAATAAACCACGGGCCTTCCCACCCGCAGTCATTGCCAGATCGGAACCGTATGATCCCTGGGGAATATGAAGTACTGTTACCCCAGTTGTGCCGGCTGGGTTGTAATCGGCTGCACCCTGTATTGAAAGTAAGGATGAAACCGAATTCCCAGTCGAATCCATATACTGAGTATTTTGAACTCCCAGCCCGAAAGCCCCCACTTGCATAACGTTCCCTGTAGCGGTTCCGACGGTCTTCGTCGCGCTGTCTCCCAAACCGACGTTTTATATAATCATTTTTAGCCGTGTAGCTGATAATCAATCCTCAATTTTTCGATGATTAAAGGCGATTGAAAAACATGCTAATTGGCTATGTAAAGGGTGTCAACTAATGACCAAAAATACCGATCTGCAGCGGCAGGCACTTGAACGGGCAGGATGCCGACCCAGATATTCGAAAGAAAAAATGAGCGGGACGGTGGCTAATCGCCCAGTAATAAAAAAGCTGCTTCGGACGTTAAACGAGGGCGATACACTGGTGGTCTGGAAGCTGGATCGACTGGGCCGAAGTATGTGGAATCTTGTACTTTTGGTAGACGAATTGCGGCAGCGCGGAATTCATTTCCGTAGCCTCACTGACAGCATCGACACTTCCAGCCCGATGGGCCGATTCATATTTCACATCATGTCAGCACTGGCGGAAATGGAAAGAGAGGTTGATTGTTGAACGCACCCGGGCAGGATTAGCAGCAGCGCGCGAAAATGGGCGGATAGGTGGCAGGCGTCCAAAACTCTCCCCGGAGCAATGGGCACAAGCTGGACGACTCGTTGCTAACGGCATCGACCGTAAGCAAGTCGCTTTAATTTACGACGTAGCGGTCTGCACACTGTACAAAAAATTCCCGGCAGGAAAGCCGGATGGCGCCGAACTTTAGGCGGGCGGAAAAATTTACAAAAACATATTTGTCGATGCAAGAGAAGGTTACGAGCAAACAGCTTAAGCATTAATCAGCCGGCTTCACAGTGCACCTTGATCAGAATTTTCCATTCAACTACTGTATATAAAAACAGTATCGAGGCGTGCATTATGAAGTTGTACAGACCAGCAGAGTTACGTGAAGTCATTGCCATCCCGCTTTTCAGCGACTTAGTGCAATGTGGGTTTCCCAGCCCCGGCAGCGGATTATGTCGAGCAGCGTATCGATCTCAATGAATTAATGATCCAACACCCAAGTTCAACCTACTTCCTGAAGGCTGCCGGGGACTCTATGATCGATGCAGGAATTGGTGATGGTGATCTGCTGGTGGTTGACAGTTCCATTACAGCAGATCATGGAGATATCGTGATCGCCGCAGTGGAAGGGGAGTTCACGGTTAAGTGTCTGCAGTTGCGGCCGCGGGTTCAATTAAATCCAATGAATGGCGCATATAGTCCGATCATTATCGGAAGCGAAGACTCTCTCGACGTGTTCGGTGTTGTGACGTTCATCGTAAAATCGGCGAGTTGAAGTATGTTCGCGCTCTGTGATGTGAATTCCTTCTATGCATCATGTGAAACGGTATTTAGACCGGATCTGAGAGGTCGGCCAGTTGTCGTTCTCTCGAATAATGATGGCTGCGTGATAGCCCGCAGTGCTGAGGCCAAAGCGGCAGGAATAACGATGGGGGAACCTTTCTTCAAGCAAAAGGAGTTATTCCGGCGTGCTGGCGTGGTTTGCTTCAGCAGCAATTACGAGCTTTACGCTGATATGTCGAACAGGGTAATGACGACGCTTGAGGAAATGAGCCCCCGCGTCGAAATTTACAGTATCGACGAAGCTTTTTGCGACCTGACAGGTGTTCGCAACTGCCGTGACCTGTCGGAGTTCGGCAAGGAGATTCGCGCTACGGTTCTGAAGCGTACGCACCTGACTGTCGGGGTTGGTATCGCGCAGACGAAAACCCTCGCCAAGCTAGCAAACCACGCCGCCAAGAAATGGCAGAGGCAGACTGGTGGGGTGGTTGATTTGTCCAATATCGATCGGCAACGTCGGTTTATTGGCTATTGTGCCTGTTGAGGATGTATGGGGCGTTGGTAGGCGCATCAGTAAGAAGCTGAACGCCATGGGCATCAAAACGGCTCTGGACCTCTCTGAGCAGAGTACATGGATTATTCGAAAGCACTTTAATGTCGTCCTGGAGCGAACTGTCCGAGACTGCGCGGCGAACCATGTCTGGATCTGGAGGAGTTTGCCCCAGCAAAGCAGGAAATTGTCTGCAGCAGGTCGTTCGGTGAACGCGTTACCGAATACGAACAGATGCGGCAGGCTATTTGCAGCTATGCGGCGCGTGGTGCTGAAAAGCTTCGCGGCGAACACCAGTATTGCCGTTTTATCTCTGCATTCGTGAAGACGTCACCTTTTGCCCTGAACGAGCCTTATTACGGTAACAGCGCTTCAGTGAAGCTTCTCACCCCCACTCAGGATTCCCGCGACATCATCAACGCCGCGGTAAAGTGCCTGGACAAAATCTGGAAGGATGGTCACCGATACCAGAAGGCAGGAATCATGCTTGGGGACTTCTTCAGCCAGGGCGTGGCTCAGCTCAACTTGTTCGATGAAAACGCGCCGCGGGCCGGTAGTGATAAACTGATGGAAGTTCTGGATCAACTCAATGCCAGAGACGGCAGAGGAACATTGTATTTCGCAGGGCAGGGCATTCAGCAGCAATGGCAGATGAAGAGGGAGATGCTTTCGCCGCGGTACACTACTAGGTTTTCAGATCTTGTTAAGGTTAGATAAAATATTTTGAATGTCTTAGTCCGCGATGTATCTGTAGGAGATTTTTTTACTATTTAGTGATATATTCCACATTCGAAAGTAACTTATGTAAAGTGAGTAAATTTAGGGGTTATGTTAATGGCACGAAGCTATCCCACTGATTGGGCAAAATTTTGCGATATTGAAGAGAAGCACAAAGGTTTCACTTATTACAAATTAAATTCCAAAGCGAAAGTTGGTGACGTAAGCAGATTTGCTGCGAGATATGCCTTGGCAAAGGATTTTAAGAACATATCTGTTGATAATTCCACTGCGGATACAACGCTTGGTTACGAAGCATTGATGAAAGCTTTACTTGCTTGGAGTGTATCAGAAGCATACTACAAACTGTTGTCAGTAAATGTCGGAAAATATAAATATTTAACTTTCACTAATTCGGAAATAACAAAAATAAAATCTTCTCTTAATGCGACTGGTAGTGATTTAAATACATTCTTTAATTTTGTAAAGGTTCGTTGTGAAAAAAAACTCAGGCGTAGCATAAACAAATTCTTGGCGGGTGGAGATTGTGAGCCGTTGGTTCTCTTAGCCACTGTTCGCCATGTTTTTAGTCATGGTGATCTGAGTGCTAATGTTGAAGGTGTAAAACCAAAATCAGTCAATACAATTGTAGAAGTTTTAAAAAATACAATTTTAGAGAAAATTGATGCTGAGTTTACGTTGTTAGTGAAGAGGCATCCAAATTATTGATGGCGTTTTTAGGTGCGTCAAATTATATTTTTAAATGCTTAATCCACGCCGCTATATATTGAAGTGTGGCGGCAGTTAGGTTTATTTAACAGTAAAGAGGGCAGTTTTCCTAATTGCTAGGTTACAGCGTATAGAAAGAGAAATAATTATGTATAATTCAAAAAGATTCAGAACAATAAACATTGAATCAATACTGCTATTTCCGCTTATCACGGCCGTAAGGGGATTTTTTCTTCATTGGAATACCTCGATTAGTTCCGGGCCTTGATTTTTCACATTACCCACGGCGCGAGTCACGGCGTGCCAGATAAATTTGTCGGCAGGCACTGCTCCACATGCAACAATCTCTTCAACTTCCTTCCCGCCTACATCCTGGCGCATCCACTCCCTTGCCGCTTCCGGTGTAAGCACAAGTGGCCGCCGATCATGAATATCGACCAGACCTTTATCAGCAGCAGAAGTCACTATCAAAAAACCTTCCGCTTCGTCACCACGCTCGAATGGCGTGCTGCCGATCGCTGCCATAAATATTGGCTGACCGTCGGCGCGGTGAATGAAGTAGGGCTGTTTCTTGTCACCTTCCTTCTTCCATTCGAACCATCCATCCGCAAAGCAGATCGCCCGACCGTGTTGCCACAACGGCTTAAACATTCTGCTGGTGGCCGCCGTCTCGACGCGCGCGTTAATCAGTGGGGCTTTATCCCACCAACCGGGAGCGTATGACCACAGGACCGGATCAAGGTGCAACTGCTCGTCGCGTTCGCTCAACAAAAGGACTTTGGTACCGGGTGCCACATTGTAGCGTCCGATCGGTTCCGGGTCATATGCGATGTCGCGATCGCCTTCATCGGCCAGGTAAGCCAGATATTCTTCACGCGTTTGAGCTTGTGCAAAACGTCCACACATAGAAACCTCAAGCCAGATGTCAGACTGAAAGTATAGGGCAGAGAGAAAAGAGGTACGCACTGGGTAAAGTTAGGGGCAAATTTAGGGGCAAAACTGCGGAATAGGGGCAAAAAAAGGGCATTAAAAATGTAGTCCTGGGTAGCTTTAGGGTGAAATCGCTATACAATAACTAATTGAATTAATTGATAAAGAAAATGGTATCAATGAGTTGACAAAATCAGCGTAGCTTATTCAGGTTGTACTGCTCTTTTTTTGTAATTTCTTGATTCTGTGACATTTATTCTTTACTCAAATATCAAATGGGGCACCAGTGGGACAATCCATTTTAAGCGCAAGCTTTGGGTTAAGCATTGCCACCTGTTCACTATCCAGCGTTTCAATCCTTGTAGCATAGATTTCATACACCCTCTGCGCATTTTCGTGCCCCATCGGATTGGCAATATAAAGACGGGTTAGCGCCTGCGGATAACAACCAGCATGCGAAAGTGTGCCGTGTATGGTACGGATTGCGACGACGAATGCCAGCACGTTTTACAGCAGAGTTCCACAGTGCGCCAATACTGCTCAGTGAGTAGAAAGTTTTTGAGGGGAGATCCCCTTTCTCACAACCTTTTGAAACTGGTCTTACGTGATGAAACCAATGGCTAACCCTAAGCAGCGATAACCAGTCAGAATTAAGGAAGGCGGGCAGTTTCGTTTGTACTATATTCAAACGGCGGATAAGACGTGTTCAGTCTTTATGGCATAAAGTCATTGGGTATGAACCTGCTTAGCTTTTTGAGGTCCTATGAAATTTCCTGGTGTTCCGGAAAACGAGGAAGAGCGATTAAAATCCCTCTATCTGGCAGACCTTCTTGATAAAGGTGCGGATAAACGTTTTGATCGTTTAACCCGCATCGCAAAGAAAATTTTTCAGGTACCTGTTGTATTGATAAGCCTGCTTGATCGCGATCGCCAGTGGTTGCTGGCGTGTGAAGGATTAGGTATTCGTGAAACTCCGCGCAAAATCTCCTTTTGTGGTCATGTCATTTTATAGGAGGGCCCCTTTATTGTTAACGACGCCGTTAAGGATGAACGTTTTCATGATAACCCTCTGGTTATTGGTGAGCCTTACATACGTTTCTACGCCGGTTATCCTGTCCATCTGCCTGATGGACAGGTCGCTGGTGCGCTGTGTCTGATTAATACCAAACCACGTGGCTTTAACGACGATGATATTGCCTCACTCCGCGATTTAGCCTTTATTGTAGAGGATGAATTCAAGGTGATTGGCATGGCAATGACCGATAGCCTGACAGGCATATCTAATCGTCGTGGTTTTTTCACGACGGGCGAAAAAAGATTCCTGACTCTTGATAAAGAGAATGCGGCATTCAGCCTTATCTTTTTTGATCTTGATAAATTCAAACCTATCAACGATCTCTGGGGACACGCCGAAGGTGATGAGGTGTTGAAAGTATTCTCAGCGCTGTTGTACCAACATCTTGGTCGCGAAGATATTGCAGGGCGTATTGGAGGGGGATGAATTCGCCGTTCTCATTACTCATCAGGCTCATGCTGATTCTTTTTTGCACGATCTGCGAAATAGTGTGAACGTGTACAACAAAGAGTCTGGTAAACCCTACAATATTAATTATTCCTATGGAATGTTGCACAGTGGTGGGGGCCGATATCCTTCACTTGGGGAGATGCTTAAAGAAAGCGACGAGGTGATGTACTCGGCAAAGCGACGAAAGGGGATATAAGCAGAGACGGGTCACCGCTTGCCTGGACACCTTCAGTAGCCTGGTGAGCTGCTTGACTGGATCTGGGCAATTTTATTCTCTCAATACTCATTTGCGACACACGCAGGCTTGACCGTCTTGAATGCATTTAATAACGCATTTATCAGCCTTTAACCTAAATTTCATCCAGGGATATTGATAGCTGAAGGCCATTGGTAAGAGTATTTAGCTGGTATTCAGGACTCATTAACTAATCGGATTTGTTCATAATTAAGAGTGGGCAAATTACAATTAATGGCTATCTTGTTGAAGTTTTTCTTTTTTTTACTGTTCATAATTGTAAAACCAGAGCAGATAATATATCTGCCAAAATATAAAATTATTGATATTAAGTTTGTCTTAAGGTTTTTGTTGTAACATACTTGAATAACGTGTTTTGTAAGTTATAAAGAATATATCGGTAGCGCAAAGTCTCCACTATTTATCAATGGGTATCAGTCAACGCAGCGAACGATATCCTTAGCTTTTGGTATCGCTTGATAAAGTTAATCATCCTTAATGCAAATTACCCTGCCAGAAAAATCTGACAATATGTCCATTTTTCATTGGTCCAAGCCCTTTCACTATCAAGGGTTGATCACTGTGACATTCTGAGCAAAAACATGACATCGTTGAATCTTATTTAATCATTATAATGTTATGTGTTTTTTCTGTAAAAACAAGCCAGATAATCACTTAACTGTCATGCTGTAAATGATAATCCGGCGTTTTTTTGCTGTCGCCTACCATTTTTAACGTAACTATGGAAGGACCCATACGTATTTATTAAAGGTTATATTAATGTACTCCGCTTCTCTGTGTGTCAAAGAAATTCATTATCTCAATCTATCGTATCTTCTTCTTATTCAACGGATTTCCAATTGCGATGAACCTACCATCTTCTCTGGAATCGATGCGGAGTTGTCTCTAGTTCTCCAAAAGTTGTCCTTATCAAAGCTTGTTGCGTTGGCTGAAACAAATCAACTGCTGCTTACTCTCAGGCCAGAAAAAATAGTGCAAAAACTGGGCGTGCCAACAACGTAAATATCCTGTAAAAACATTCGGCTGATTTCAAGAAAGTGCCAGAAGAAATTCTAAGCAGAACATTGAGAATTGCATTTCACTAAAGGAGAATAAGTTGGATTAATTAATACTTATATTTTTCCTGCCATTGAAAGAGTAAACATTGAACATCAAGAGGTTTGTTGTTTTTTTGTCCAGTTCATGGGCGGAAAACTGTATGTATTATCTTCTATTTTACAGGAAGCATATTGTAAAATGAATTTTAAGCTCATGTTTCAAACGTTATTTAATTTAAGGCTCAACATTGTCTTTCAGGCGCCGATAACTACTATCAGAACAAAACTTGATGAGCTGAAATGTTCTATCTAACTGCCATGTTAAACAAGGTGAGCATTGTGTCTGTAAGACGTTTTTCTTTAATCGTATTAATATTTTTATTGGGTATTTTCCTCGTTAGTTCAGCTTCCAATCTTTGGTCACTAACACGGAGTAATGATTCCCTCGATCGGGTAAACAAGGAAATCCGAGTGGTTCTTTCGGTGATTGACCCTATCAATCACAGTAGAACATTGCGTGTGAAACTGTCTGAAGCAATGATTTATATGTCCCTTGGGGATAACGTAAAAGCGGAATCATCACTCAACAGTGCCTTGAGCGTGAGAGAGAAAGCAGTTGCCGCCTTCCAACACTATGAGTCGGCTACTCATATTGCAGGAGAAGACGCGTTTGTCGGAGCCTTATAAAAAAGCCTGGACACGTTACCTTGATGAGGGCTTGACGCCTCTCATTGGCGCAGTAAAGGATAAAGATAACGCCCGTTTCAACCTACTGATGGCTACCACGGTGCCTTCTCTTGATCGTGAGTTCGAAATTACCCTGGATAAATTGCTTTCTTTCCGTGAAGTTATGCAAAAAAACTTAATCAGGAGGCACAAAAAAGTTTCTTTAACAGCATCTTGAATATTACTGGTTTTTGCATTGATTTTTACCGTGGTGATGATCACCATCTTTATTTTAATCAGGCGTCGTCTTCTTTCCCGACTTGATTCGGCAAAACAACATTGCCAGAAAATGGCCGCCGGAGAATTGCATCTTCCTCTCGATACGGGTTCAAAAGATGAATTGGAGAAATGCTCGCTTCTCTGGAAGAAATGCGTCTTGCTCTTACCGGAATAATATCGCAGGTACGTCATTCAAGCCAAAGTGTGGCTTCTGCTTCCGAAGAGATTGCAGCAGGCAATACCGATCTTTCTGCAAGAACGGAGGCGCAGGCGGCCTCGCTTGGCGAGACAGCAGCCAGCATGGAAGAACTGACGTCAACGGTCAAACACACTTCTGACAATACCCGCCAGGCCGATAACCTTGCAGGAAATATGCGTAATGTTGCGCAAGAAGCCAATATTATTGTGGGTACAGCCGTATCCTCAATGAAAGAGATTAAAACGAGTTTCTGAGAAATAGGCTCAATTATTGGTCTCATTGAGGCTATAGCCTTCCAGACTAATATTCTGGCGCTCAACGCTGCCGTTGAAGCTGCGCGAGCAGGTGAGCAGGGGCGCGGCTTTGCTGTTGTAGCAAGTGAAGTACGAAACCTCGCTCAGCGGTCATCGACGGCAGCAAAAGAGATCAAAGAACTTATTGAGCTTTCTGGTAAACAAGTGTTAATTGGAAGTGAACGTGTTGAACAGACAGGTAAAAGTATGGAGAGGATTATTGGTTCAGTGAAACAAGTTTCAGAGCTGATGTCTGAGATTGCACTTTCAACCAATGAACAAAGCCGTGGAATCGAACAGATAAATCAGGCTGTTGCTCAGATGGATACTGTTACCCAGCAGAATGCCTCACTCGTTGAAGAAGCTTCAGCAGCGGCTAAATCGCTTCGGGATCAGTCTGAGGTGCTTAAAACCACGGTCTCTGTATTTAAGCTGGCCTGATATAAGTTCTCGGTTGCGTAAACTATCCCGAAAGACTCCACTTAACCGTAACCATAACTTCGGTTAAGTGGGGCATCTTCACCTTTTTCAAGCGGAGCACTGTTATTTGCTGCCCTAGATATGGACAGGCTATCAGCGCGATGGACGAAGAATGGACATGAAATGTGCGGCGGGGAAAACTATCAGCACCTTTACCATGACGGCGACGTTGCACTCCGTTTGCAGACGATATATCCCTTCTGCGTGTAAATTTGCGTTATGGTGGTTGCTCCATTCACTTGATTGGAGGGGATATCCCCAACATTCACTTTCAGTGCCCGGTTTGTTCGAGCAAAAATTCTTCTTTACCTGTTTTAGCGCTGAACAGAACCAACCTCACGGAGCCGTGTGTTCATTATGCGGAACCAGAATGACATCGTCGTCTTGTATTCAGAAACTCAAGCGCAGACGATGGCCAAAACCCGTAGCGTAACCTGAGGCCTTATTGGCCTCATGTTTTATTTATCGTAAAGAGGGCTGATGATGTCACAAAATCTGAATGCACAATGCCATTGCGGTGGGGTGAAATTTACGGTTGAACTGGCGGATGGTTTTAATACCGCCCGGCGGTGTAACTGCTCTTTTTGTCGAATGCGTGGCGCGGTGGTGGTTACAGCGTCTTTATCGGGAATCAAGATTATTCAAGGCGAAGACCAACTAACGGAGTATCGTTTTAACACGCAAGAGGCCCGACACTTTTTTTGCGCTGTCTGCGGAATTTATACTTTTCACCAACGCCGTTCGAATCCCGATCAATATGGCGTGAATGTCGCCTGCATTGAAGGGGTTAGCCCTTTTGATTTTACAGAAATAGACGTGACGGATGGCGTGAATCATCCAAATGATGGGGCCAGTGATGGCATTGTGGGTTTTCTTTCGTTTCGGGCAGTGAAAAGACCTCCTCAGCAATAAACGCTGTCACTACACGTTAACTTCGGTAAACTTTCCTTTAACCACACCGTCGTAGAATCGCCCTTTGGACACCACCTGCAAAAAGTCGTTATAGATTCGGGCTGGCACACGCTGATATTGAAGCGTCCGGCGATCGATAAAGCGAATCTCAAGCGTAGCGCTACGCTCATCGTAGGCAATAGAGGCAATACGAGACGATCTAACCGGGTGATGGACCATGATGCGTTCTCCCTTACCGCTCAAAACAGGAGATTTATCATCTATCAGGTAGGCGTATCAGCGCAAGGGTAAATTATGATCCTGAATCATTAAGCGCAGTAATAAGATAGAGTGCACGGGCTGACTTATCGTGTCTGGCTGACATATTAATACCCGCGATTTTTTCACACGCATCCCGTATTTCATTCTGACCAGATGTGAAGGACTTCTGTTTTTTATAAAGTAAATTTATAATGACTTATATATCTATTATGAATTTCTTATGCTGTTAGTCGTTTGCTATTATCTGGCGTGCGATAAATGCCGTGAATGGGTTATGCCAATGAATAATAAATAAAAATTATTCATTCGTGGCTGAGGGCGGTAGACTTCGCCTCGTTATATGCCTTAAGATTCTTTATCCGTTTACAGGTGAGTGTGTTTTTTTGAAATACAAACACTCACTTTATTATTTGGATAAGCCCGGAGTTGATACTCCGGGCTTTTTTTTATTACTCGCTTGCGGATTTTTCTGTTTTTCCGGCCATCTGCGCCAGGAAGTCGTAGCGTTTTTGCAGATCCGCCGCCGCATCTTTCCAAAGCTGCTCGGCCACCTCAGGCTGCTGAGCATTCAGTCGACGGAAACGCTGTTCCTGGAGCAAGGTTTCGGCAAGTGCATCTGATGGCGGACGTGAGTCCAGCGCCAGCGGCAGTTTGCCTTCATCCGCACGGCGCGGGTCGAAGCGATACAGCGGCCAGAAGCCTGTGGCGGTGAGCTGGCGCATCTGATCGTGGCTCAGCGCCAGATCGTAACCGTGCTCTTCGCAAGGACTGTAGGCAATAATCAGAGAAGGGCCTGGATACGCTTCCGCTTCCTGAATGGCTTTCACGGTCTGATTAAGCTGCGCGCCCAGTGAAATCTGCGCAACATAAACATGGCCGTACATCATCATGCTTACACCCAAATCTTTGCGCGCTTTGCGTTTGCCGTGTTCGCCAAATTTGGTCACTGCGCCCAGCGGCGTTGCTTTGGACGCTTGTCCGCCCGTATTGGAATAACACTGCGTATCAAGCACCAGAATATTGACGTTTTCGGTCAGACTCAGAACATGATCCAGACCACCAAAGCCGATATCGTAGGCCCAGCCATCACCGCCAATCAGCCAGATTGATTTCTCCACCAGCGCGTCGGCGTCGGTTAAGAGCTGTTCAGCGCCCTCGACGCCAGCCAGATGTTGTCGCAGTTCGGCGACTTGGTCACGACGGACTTCAGGCGTGGCGTCGCTGTGCAGCGCGGTGTTCAGCGCCTCTGGGATCTTATCGGCAAACTGCTCCAGCAAACGCATGACGCGAGCGCGATGCTGATCGACCGTCAAACGAAAGCCCAAACCAAACTCTGCGTTATCTTCAAACAGCGAGTTCGCCCATGCCGGACCACGGCCATTGGCATCGGTGGTATATGGCGTAGAAGGTAAATTGCCGCCGTAAATAGAGGAACATCCGGTGGCGTTAGCGATTAGCATGCGGTCGCCATACAGTTGGGTGAGCAACTTAATATAAGGTGTTTCGCCGCAGCCCGAGCAGGCTCCGGAATATTCAAATAACGGCGTAATGAGCTGCGACGTACGGATATCAATACGTTCCAGCTTGCTACGATCTATTTCCGGCAGGTCGAGGAAGAAATCGTAATTCACTTTTTCTTCTTCCACATGTTCCAGGCGCGACATCATATTGATGGCTTTAATCTCTGGATTTTGACGATCTTTGGCCGGGCACACTTCGACACACAAATTACAGCCGGTGCAGTCTTCCGGTGCGACCTGCAGGACGTATTTTTGTCCACGCATATCCCGGGATTTCACATCGAGTGAATGCAGGCTGGAAGGGGCGTTTTCCATCTCGTCTGGCGAAACAACTTTGGCGCGAATAGCTGAGTGCGGGCAGGCCGCAACGCAGTGGTTACACTGGGTGCAAAGCTCCTCTTTCCAGATGGGGATCGCTTCAGCGATATTGCGTTTTTCCCAGCGCGTCGTTCCAACCGGCCAGGTGCCATCTGGTGGCAGCGCAGAAACGGGCAGGGCATCGCCCAGTCCCGCCAGCATCGCCGCAGTCACTGTCTTCACAAAAATCAGGTGCGGCATCGGACACGACCGGCGGTCGATTTGGGCTTTCGTCATTGACTGGCTGCAGTGGGATCTCAGAAATGGATTCACGCGCCAGCGCCAGGGCTTGCCAGTTGCGCTCGACCAGGTCCTGGCCCTTACTGCTATAGCTTTTGGCAATCGCGCCCTGCAATGCCGCCAGTGCGCTATCACCCGGCAGAATATGGGTCCAGATGGAAAAACGCCATCTGCATAACGGTATTAATACGTGCTGCCAGGCCACATTCGCGGGCAATTTTTGCCGCATTGATGGTGTAAAGGCGGACTTTTTTCTGATTTAGTACCGCTTGCACTTCGCGCGGTAAACGTGACCAGACTTCATCGGCGTTGTACGGGGTGTTGATCAGGAAAATACCGCCAGGTTTCAGACGCTCTGCCATCTGGTATTTATCAATAAATTGCAGCTGATGGCAGCCGACAAAATCGGCTTGCGAAACCAGATAGGCCGAACGGATCGGCTGCTCGCTGACGCGCAGATGCGAAACGGTCAGACCGCCTGCTTTTTTGGAGTCATAAACGAAATACCCCTGCGCATACCACGGCGTCGAGTTACCAATAATCTTGATGTTGTTCTTCGTTGCCGAGACGCTACCGTCGCTACCCAGACCATAAAATAGCGCTTCGAGCTTCGCTTTCGATGGCAACGCCTCTTCAGGGAGCGGCAGAGAAAGGTTTGTGACGTCGTCATAAATGCCGACGGTAAAGCGCGGTTTTGGCTTCGCGGCGTTTAGCTCGTTGAATACGGCCATCACGCAGTCGGGACCAAATTCTTTTGAGGAAAGGCCATAGCGGCCGCCAATCACACGCGGCAGCATTTCGCGTTCACCGCTGTTGAATGCCTCGGCCAGCGCCGTCATGACGTCCAGATACAGCGGTTCCGCATGCGCGCCGGGCTCTTTGGTGCGGTCAAGTACGGCAACAGAACGCACGCTTTCTGGCAGAACGGACAGCAAATGCTTCGCCGAGAATGGGCGATACAGGCGCACTTTCAACACACCGACTTTTTCGCCGCGAGAAAGCAGTTCATCGACCACTTCTTCACACGTGCCGATCGCGGAGCCCATGAGAACGATAACGCGCTCAGCCTGCGGATGTCCGTAATATTCAAAGGGTTTGTAGTCACGTCCCGTCGCGGCGGAGAAATCATCCATCGCCTGTTCGACGTGGTCGTAAACCGCGTTATACCAGGGATTTGTTGCCTCGCGAGACTGGAAATAGGTATCCGGATTCGCTGACGTGCCGCGAATAACCGGATGCTCTGGATTGAGCGCCCGTGCGCGATGGGCATCAATTTCCGCCTGCGGCATCAACTCAAGAATCGTGCTGTCAGCCAGCGGCACGATTTTATTGATTTCGTGCGAGGTACGGAAACCGTCAAAGAAATGAATAAACGGCACGCGGCTTTTGAGCGTTGCCACGTGAGAAATCAACGCAAAGTCCTGCGCTTCCTGCACGTTGCTGGCGCAAAGCATCGCACAGCCCGTCTGACGAATGGCCATCACATCAGAGTGATCGCCAAAAATCGACAGGGCATGGGTCGCCACGGTACGTGCGGCGACGTGTAAAACAAACGGGGTTAACTGTCCAGCCAGCTTATACAGCGTGGGGATCATTAACAGCAAACCCTGGGAAGAGGTAAACGACGTAGACAGCGCGCCGGTTTGCAACGCGCCGTGTACAGCGCCGATAGCGCCGGCTTCCGATTGCATTTCCACGACCCGAGGGACATCACCCCAGACGTTTTTAAGCCCGTTGCCCGCCCAGGCATCTGCCTGTTCCGCCATCGTCGAACTCGGTGTAATAGGGTAAATGGCGATAACTTCACTGGTGCGAAACGCGACGGACGCGGCCGCGCCATTACCGTCAATAGTGATCATGTGACACCCTTACATTGCGCAAAAAAGAGGGACCCGTGAAACGGCGACGAGTCCTGATAATTATTCCCTTATTTTAGCAAAGGTCAGCATTTGCGATTTTCGCTTTTGTGTCCTTGTTATTCACCGCAGCAATGAGCAGATCAAACTTAGGTCATAAAAAGTGACAGAAAATGTTTCAGGAGTGCATAAATGCACGCTGTTGCTCTCGACGGCGCGGCGTGTGATGCCTATGATGCATAGGTTTCGCAATTTAAATGGGGAAGAGAGAATGCGCGCAGCGTTTTGGGTTGGGTGTGCGGCGTTGTTGCTGTCAGCATGCAGCAATGAGCCGGTTCAGCAGGCGACAGCAGCACATGTTAAGCCAGGTATGAAAGCAGCGATGTCCAGTTCCGGACAGGCTAATTGTGCCATGGTGGGCGGTTCGCTATCTGCCGCACGTCAGCTTGATGGTTCAGCCATTGGCATGTGCGCGCTACCCAACGGCAAACGCTGCAGTGAACAATCGCTTGCCGTTGGCACATGTGGAGCTTACTGATTAATCAGCACGTTTGAACATTAACGTCTGTTCTGCTGTTGCCAGCGTTAACTGATCTTCTGTCAGATCAACCTGCGCGCCTTTGCGCAGCATATCGCCGATCGTACTGTCCAGTTCATTGAGTGCAGGGTCGGCGCAAAGCTTACGCGTCATCGCTAACGTTTTGACTGTGAGTTCGCCTTCCGACAATTTCCCTTCACCGGTAAAGCGGTTGCACATCACACCTGAAATCGCCATTTTATCGCCAATGCTCATTTCTGGCGGTACGGCGCTGGGTTTGACTGCAACACCGTTGACACTCTCCAGCATAAATCGGTGACCCTGAAGTTGTTCCGGCTGAACGGAGGCTTTACCGGGATTCACGCAGCCAGACAGTGCCAGCGAAAACAGACCTACTGCAACGAACTTTTTCATGTTTCTTCTCAAACTATCATTACTGTGAATATTTTTAACGATAGCGCGCGGGTTGTCTTCGGTGTTTATCTGAAAGTGCGAGGAGGGTTCCGGGCAGACGTTACGCTACCCGGTTTAGTGGAGATTAATGCGATTTAAAACCTGCGGCAGTCATCAGCACGCGGAAGATCATACCCACCGCAGCCAGAGCCAGCACGCTGCCGCCCCAGAGAATGACCAGCCACATCAGGCGTTTCCAGACAGGTTGTTGCATCAGTGATAACCCTCCCCATGTTGAACTTTGCCGCGGAACACGTAATAGCTCCAGAATGTATAGACCAGGATGATAGGGATAATCAGCAGCGCCCCGACCAGCATAAAGCCCTGGCTTTGCGGGGGTGCAGCGGCTTGCCACAGCGTTATCGACGGCGGAATGATATACGGCCAAATGCTGATCCCCAGCCCGCTGAACCCGAGGAAAATCAGCCCTAACGTGAGTACAAACGGCGTATTGTGGCTGTTCGCGTTGTTCAGGGTTTTCCATAATCCGCCGCTCAGAACGAGCACCAGCAGTGGAACCGGCATCAAGAAGTACAGGTTCGGCACGCTAAACCAGCGATCGGCAATACTCTGATGCGCCACCGGCGTCCACAGGCTGATGACCGCGATGATCCCTAGAAGCGCCAGCAGGAGCCGTTTTGACACTCGACGCATTCTGGCCTGCAGCGGGTTTTCACTTTTCATCACCAGCCAGGTGGCACCCAACAGGGCGTAAGCGACCGTCAATCCCACGCCGCAGAACAGGTTGAACAGCGTAAACCAGTCAAATGGCCCGCCGCTGTAAGCGCGTCCCGTGACGGAGAAACCATTAATGACCGCACCGACAACCACGCCCTGGCTAAAGGTGGCGAGAATCGAGCCGCCAATAAACGCTTTATCCCAGAAGGGCCGATGCGCGGGTGTCGCTTTAAAGCGAAACTCGAAGGCGACGCCGCGGAATATCAGGCCAATCAGCATCAGGGTCAGCGGAATGGTGAGGGCGTCGATAATCACCGCATAGGCCAGCGGAAATGCGCCGAACAACGCTGCGCCGCCCAGCACCAGCCAGGTTTCGTTCCCGTCCCAGACGGGGGCGACGCTGTTGACCATCACGTCGCGGTCATCCGCGTCCTGCGTAGTAGGGAACAAAATACCGATCCCTAAATCGAAACCGTCCATCACGATATACATCAGCGTGGCGAATACGATGATCACGAACCAAATAACGGAAAGGTCGAGCCCCATTATGGTTTCTCCTTAGTTACAAATTCTGTACTGGCGGCAGACAGCGGACGCGCGGGACGGCCATCATGCTCGGTGGCAAACGTTTCATCTTCCTGCGGGCCTTTCTTGATAAGACGCACCATATAGCTGTAACCCACGCCAAACACCGAGGTGTACACCACGAAAAAGGCCAGCAGGCTCACACTCATATGCAAATCGCCATGCGCAGAGACCGCGTCTTTGGTGCGTTGCAGTCCGTAAACCACCCACGGTTGGCGGCCCACTTCGGTCGTTACCCAGCCGGCCAGAATCGCGATAAGCCCAGAAGGACCCATCAGCAGGGCAAACCACAGGAACGGACGAGAGGTATAAACACGCTGTTTATAACGCAGCCATAATGCGACAGCGCCCAGCAACAGCATCAACATTCCGAGCCCCGCCATAATGCGGAATGACCAGAAAACGATGGTGGAATTGGGGCGATCTTCTTTTGGGAAATCCTTGAGCGCCGGAACCTGCTTGTCCAGACTGTGCGTCAGGATCAGGCTACCAAGCGCGGGGATTTCCAGGCCATAGCGAGTGCGTTCCTGTTCCATATCAGGCCAGCCAAACAGCAGCAGCGGCGTGGGTTCGCCAGGGGGATTTTCCCAGTGGCCTTCGATGGCCGCAATTTTGGCCGGCTGGTGTTTTAAGGTGTTCAGGCCGTGCATATCGCCGACCATCGCCTGGATGGGCGCGACAATCAGCGTCATCCACAAAGCCATCGAAAACATATGCCGAATGGCGGGCGTGTTGTTACCGCGTAACAAATGCCAGGCCGCCGATGCACCGACAAACAGCGCGCTGCTCAAAAACGCCGCGATGGACATGTGCAGTAGTCGATAGGGGAACGAGGGGTTGAACACCACGGCAAACCAGTCCACCGGCACCACGACACCGTTGACGATTTCATAGCCCTGCGGGGTTTGCATCCAGCTGTTCGACGCCAGGATCCAGAAGGTAGATATTATCGTTCCCAGCGCCACCATGCAGGTCGAGAAGAAATGCAGTCCAGGACCGACTTTATTCCAGCCAAACAGCATCACGCCCAGGAATCCTGCTTCGAGGAAGAATGCGGTTAACACTTCATACGTGAGCAGCGGGCCGGTAATGCTGCCCGCGAACTGTGAAAATCCGCTCCAGTTGGTACCGAACTGATAGGCCATCACCAGCCCGGACACCACGCCCATCCCAAAGTTGACGGCAAAAACTTTTGACCAGAAGTGGTAGAGCGATCGCCATACCGGATTTTTGGTTTTTAACCAAAGACCTTCCAGTACGGCCAGATAGCTGGCAAGACCAATGGTGATCGCCGGGAAAATAATGTGAAACGATACGGTAAACGCAAACTGTATTCGCGCTAAATGAAAAGCATCTAAACCAAACATGCACAGCCTCAATGTCAATCGGTGTGCTGTTATGGTATAGGGCGGAAAAGGGAACTATCAGAGTCAGAAAAGCGATATTTAGGTATAACAGTTTGCGAAAGTGAGAATCTTTACTAATCTGATATAGTCGCCAGGTGGCTGATAGCGGGCGAGGGAAGTGACTCATGAAGTATAAAAAAATCCTTTTTTATGACGTTTATGCATAAAATGGCTTGCGTTCTTTTCTGCAACGTGCGTTAATGATTCTTCGGTTTGAATTCCAAAAAAATATCTGACGTAGCATCTAAGCATTTCTCATCACGTTGTGCCTCTCCGCAGCCTCTTGGGTCTTTCTCCTACACTCTGATTAGTTTTGTCTCAGACCTCTATTGCCATAAAGGCCCATTAGCTATTTACGTTTTTACGTACAGGAGAATCATATGATTTCTTATATCCATTTCCGTTGTCCGTGCTGTCACGGCTCGCAATACCGCACCTCAATTTTTGACGTGTCAGAAAAAAATCCACATGGCGCGAAATGCATTTTCTGCAAATCGTCTATGGTGACGTTGGATCATTTAGCTGCGGCGATGCATACCCAACAGGCGTCACTGGATTATCGCAAGTAATAAACGCTTAACGTATTCGATCATCAAGTCGTTTCAGAACCGTCTGTAGATAACTATAACAGTTCATAAAATCTGCCTTTTTTCTCTTGCTGATATACTATGGTGTGCAGCGAGGAGAGACCGATGAAAAAATACCAGCGCCTGGCGCAGCAAATCATTTCGCAAATCGAACTTGGCGTGTGGTTGCCAGGAGATAAACTGCCGTCGTTGCGTGAGCAAGTTGCCAGCAGCGGCATGAGTTTCATGACCGTGGGTCATGCGTATCAAACGCTGGAAAGCCAGGGGCGAATCGTTGCTCGCCCGCAGTCGGGGTACTATGTTGCCCCGCGGCCCGTTAAGCAGCAGCCTGCGCCTCCGGCGCAGGTGATGCGCGATGAAGTCGTTGACATCAACACCTATATTTTTGATGTTCTTCAGGCCAGTCGCGACCCTTCAGTCATTCCCTTTGCTTCTGCTTTTCCCGATCCGCGCCTTTTCCCGCTTCAGCAGCTTAATCGATCGCTTGCCAACGTCAGCAAAACCGCGACGGCAATGAGCGTGATTGAAAATCTGCCGCCGGGCAATGTCGATCTGCGCCATGCCATTGCGCGCCGTTACGCCCAGCAGGGCATGAACATTTCCCCCGAAGAGATCGTCATCACCGCCGGCGCACTGGAAGCGCTCAATCTGAGTTTGCAAGCGGTGACTGAGCCAGGCGACTGGGTGATCGTTGAAAACCCCTGTTTCTATGGTGCGCTTCAGGCGCTTGAACGCCTCAAGCTGAAAGCGTTGTCGATTGCCACTGACGTGCGTGAGGGGATTGATCTGAACGCCCTTGAACAGGCGCTAAACGATTATCCCGTTAAGGCCTGCTGGCTGATGACAAACTGTCAAAATCCGCTCGGTTTCACGCTCAGTGCGCAGAAAAAATCTCAGCTTGTCGCGTTGCTGACGAAGCACAACGTCACGCTTATTGAGGATGACGTCTACAGCGAGCTCTACTTTGGTCGCGAAAAGCCGCTGCCCGCAAAAGCGTGGGATCGCCATGACATGACGCTGCACTGCTCGTCGTTCTCCAAATGCCTGGTGGCGGGATTTCGCATTGGCTGGGTAGCAGCCGGGAAACATGCGCGTCGCATTCAGCAGTTACAGCTGATGAGCACGCTCTCGACCAGTTCACCGATGCAGCTTGCGCTGGTGGATTATCTTGCCACCAAGCGTTACGACGCCCATCTCCGTCGCTTGCGGCGCACGCTTGCCGAGCGCAAACAACAGGCGTGGCAATCGCTTTTGCGCCATATGCCTGCCGACGTCAAAATTCATCACAGCGACAGCGGCTATTTTTTGTGGCTGGAATTGCCCGCGCCGTTAGACGCCGGGAAATTAAGTGAGCAGGCGCTGGCGCACCATATCAGCATTGCGCCGGGCAAAATGTTTTCAACCTCAGATGCCTGGACACCCTTTTTCCGTTTTAATACGTCCTGGGAATGGGGTGAGCGTGAAGAACACGCCGTCATCCAGCTGGCGCACTTAATTAACGGTATGCTGAAATAACACCCGGATCGTATTTTCAAACCTCCCCGCTGAAATAAACAATTCTTATTCTGTGGCAGGCGTTGGGTTTATTCCCAAACGTCTGTCATAGGAAATCTGCATACCGTCACCCGCCGCTAACTCCTTGTCTATAATCCAGTTAACAGGGAATGCGCCCTCGGTCACAACCTGATGAAATTTCCCCAGGCCAGCAGGTGCAGCGCATTTGCGCGGTCTACGTTTATGAAGGGAGATAATTTTACGGCACGGCTGCCGCCAAATTTTCATTGCGACAGGAGTACTACGAATGAGCATAAAATTTGCCCGCAGCAGCCTGTGTGCGCTCGGCATGACGATCATGACCGTGCAAGCCGCAGAGCCACCGAAAGAGATCGGTAAAGGCGAGGGAAGACTGGATATCATCGCCTGGCCGGGATACATCGAACGTGGTCAGACGGATAAAAACTACGACTGGGTCACGCAGTTTGAAAAAGAGACCGGTTGTGCGGTGAATGTGAAAACGGCCGCGACCTCCGATGAAATGGTCAGCCTGATGGCAAAGGGCGGTTATGACCTGGTCACGGCCTCCGGTGATGCCTCATTGCGCCTGATTATGGGTAAACGCGTTCAGCCCATTAACCCCGATTTGATCCCTAACTGGAAAACGCTCGATCCCCGCCTCGTTAAAGGCGAGTGGTTTAACGTCGACGGAAAAGTCTACGGAACGCCTTATCAGTGGGGACCCAACCTGCTGATGTACAACACCAAAACCTTCCCGACACCGCCTGATAGCTGGGCCGTTGTTTTTAAAGAGCAAAATCTTCCGGACGGAAAATCCAACAAAGGGCGCGTTCAGGCTTATGACGGGCCGATTTACATCGCCGATGCCGCGCTGTTTGTGAAAGCCACGCAGCCAGAATTAGGCATTACCGACCCGTACCAGCTCACTGAAGCGCAATACGCGGCGGTACTGAAAGTGCTGCGCGATCAGCACGCGCTGATTCACCGCTACTGGCACGACACCACCGTGCAGATGAGCGACTTCAAAAATGAGGGTGTGGTGGCATCAAGCGCGTGGCCCTATCAGGCCAATGCCCTGAAGGCGGACAATCAGCCCGTGGCGACCGTTTTTCCGAAAGAGGGCGTAACCGGCTGGGCAGACACCACCATGCTGCACGCAGAGGCCAAACATCCGATGTGCGCTTATAAGTGGATGAACTGGTCGCTCACGCCAAAACTTCAGGGCGATCTGGCCGCCTGGTTTGGCTCTCTGCCGGTTGTGGCCGAAGGCTGCAAAGCCAGTACATTGCTGGGTGATAAAGGCTGCGAAACCAACGGCTATAACTATTTCGACAAAATCATGTTCTGGAAAACGCCGATCGCGGAAGGCGGAAAATTCGTGCCGTACAGCCGCTGGACGCAAGATTACATCGCCATTATGGGTGGCCGTTAATCGCCCTGGAGCAGAACATGACGTACGCAGTAGAGTTTAGCGATGTGTCCCGTTTTTACGGTGATGTACGGGCGGTGGATGGTGTCACCATCGGCATTCGTGACGGCGAGTTCTTCTCCATGCTGGGGCCTTCGGGCTCCGGTAAAACCACCTGTTTGCGGCTGATTGCCGGTTTTGAACAGCTCAGTGGCGGGGCGATCAAAATCTTTGGCAAAGAGGCAAGCGAGCTCCCGCCGTGGGAGCGCGACGTTAACACGGTGTTTCAGGATTACGCGCTGTTCCCGCATATGTCGATAATCGAAAACGTGGCTTACGGCTTGATGGTGAAAGGCGTCGATAAAAAGCAGCGTCAGATTCAGGCTCGCGAGGCGCTTGAAAAGGTCGGTTTAGGTTTTGCCGAAAAACGCAAACCCTCTCAGCTCTCGGGTGGTCAGCGTCAGCGCGTCGCGATTGCGCGTGCGCTGGTGAATGAACCTCGGGTGCTTTTGCTTGATGAGCCGCTTGGCGCGTTGGATTTGAAACTGCGCGAGCAAATGCAGTTTGAGCTGAAAAAGCTCCAGCAGGAGCTGGGCATCACGTTTATTTTCGTCACCCACGATCAGGGTGAAGCACTGTCGATGTCCGATCGCGTCGCCGTATTCAATAACGGCCGCATTGAACAGGTCGATACCCCGCGTGAACTGTATATGCGCCCGCGCACGCCCTTTGTCGCCAGTTTTGTCGGCACCTCTAACGTTTTTGATAGCGCTGTTGCGCGCCAGATTTGCGGCATGGAAGGCATGTATTCGCTGCGCCCTGAACATATTCGTCTCAATGAGAGCGGTGAAGTCCAGGTACAGGGCATCGTGCAGGCGGTGCAGTACCAGGGGGCAGCAACCCGTTTTGAGCTGCGCCTGACGGATGGCGCAAAAACTGCTGGTGAGTCAGGCCAACTTGAGCGGCGCTGATTTACCGGCTGGTGTTGAGCCTGGGCAACAGGTGCAGGCATCCTGGTCGCGTCAGGCAATGGTGCCGCTGCAAGAGGAACGGTGAGATGGAAATGAGCGCCTTGCACACCCGTTCCTCGCGTGGTCCCGTTAGCCGCATGACCGCGCTGCTGTGGCGCAAACCGTCGCTCGGCCTGTTTTTATTGCTGCTTGGTCCGCTGATGTGGTTCGGCATCGTGTATATGGGATCGTTGCTGACGCTGTTGTGGCAGGGATTTTATACTTTCGACGACTTCACCATGTCGGTGACGCCCGATCTCACTTTCGCGAACATCCTGGCACTTTTTAACCCCGCCAATTACGACATCATTCTGCGCACCTTGCTGATGGCGATTGCCGTCACGATTGCCAGCGCGATTCTGGCGTTCCCGATGGCGTGGTACATGGCGCGTTACACCCGTGGGAAATGGAAAGCGTTCTTTTATATCGCGGTCATGCTGCCGATGTGGGCGAGCTATATCGTTAAAGCCTACGCGTGGACATTGCTGCTGGCGAAAGATGGCGTCGCGCAATGGTTTCTTGGCTATATGGGGCTGGAGCCGGTGCTGATGTCGGTACTGACGCTGCCGGCGATTGGTGGAAATACGCTTTCGACATCCGGTCTTGGGCGGTTTCTGGTGTTCGTCTATATCTGGCTGCCCTTTATGATCCTGCCTGTACAAGCGGCGCTGGAGCGTTTACCGCCCTCGCTGTTGCAGGCCTCCGCCGATCTGGGCGCACGTCCCCGTCAGACTTTCCGCTATGTGGTTTTACCTCTCGCAATCCCGGGTATTGCGGCGGGCTCCATTTTTACCTTCTCGCTGACGTTGGGGGATTTTATCGTTCCGCAGCTGGTTGGCCCACCGGGGTATTTTATCGGCAACATGGTCTATTCCCAGCAGGGCGCGATTGGCAATATGCCGATGGCGGCGGCGTTCACCTTAGTGCCTATTGTGCTTATCTCACTCTATCTGGCGTTCGTGAAACGTCTGGGAGCATTCGATGCACTCTGAACGCGCGCCGTTGTTCCTGAAAATAGCCACCTGGGGGCGGGGTGATATTTCTGCACTTCCCGCTGCTGATTATTGCCATCTATGCCTTTAATACCGAAGACGCCGCATTCAGTTTTCCACCGAAAGGGCTCACGCTGAAGTGGTTTAGCGTGGCAGCGTCGCGTGGAGACATTATCGATTCTGTGACGTTGTCACTTCAAATTGCGGCATTATCCACTGCTATTGCGCTGGTGCTGGGTACGCTGGCGGCAGCAGCGCTGTGGCGTAGTGAATTTTTTGGCAAAAACGCCATCTCGCTGCTGCTGTTATTGCCGATTGCACTGCCGGGGATTATCACTGGACTGGCGTTGTTGACGGCATTTAAAACCATCAATCTGGAGCCGGGATTTTTCACCATTGTCACCGGTCATGCCACTTTCTGTGTGGTCGTGGTATTCAACAACGTGATTGCACGTTTCCGGCGCACCTCCTGGAGCCTGGTGGAAGCGTCAATGGATCTGGGCGCAGACGGCTGGCAAACCTTTCGCTACGTGGTGATGCCCAATCTGGGCTCGGCGCTGCTGGCTGGAGGAATGCTGGCATTTGCGCTGTCGTTCGATGAAATCATCGTCACGACGTTTACGGCGGGACACGAACGTACGCTGCCGCTGTGGCTGCTGAATCAACTCAGCCGCCCGCGCGATGTGCCCGTCACCAATGTGGTTGCGCTTTTGGTCATGCTGGTGACAACCATTCCAATTCTGGGAGCCTGGTGGCTTACCCGCGACGGCGAAAATGTCGCCGAGAGCGGCAAATAACTTCGATTTCAACAGGACAAGACTATGCAAAATCAACTGCTGATTAATGGTGAACTGGTCAACGGAGAAGGTGAAAAACAGCCTGTCTATAATCCTGCGACGGCCGAAGTGCTACTGGAGATTGCCGAGGCGTCTGCGGCTCAGGTTGATGCCGCCGTCAGAGCTGCCGATCGTGCCTTTTCCGAATGGGGGCATACAACGCCTAAAGCGCGAGCTGAATGTCTGCTGAAGCTGGCTGACGTGATTGAAGAAAATGCCGAAACCTTTGCGCGTCTAGAGTCGAAAAACTGCGGCAAGCCGCTGCACTGCGTCATCAGCGATGAAATCCCGGCCGTCGTGGATGTATTCCGATTCTTTGCTGGCGCGGCGCGTTGTCTGAACGGGCTGGCGGCGGGAGAGTATCTGGAAGGGCACACGTCCATGATTCGTCGCGATCCGGTGGGGGTGGTGGCCTCTATTGCACCCTGGAACTATCCACTGATGATGGCCGCGTGGAAACTGGCCCCCGCGCTTGCGGCAGGCAACTGTGTGGTCATTAAACCCTCTGAAATCACGCCGCTGACGGCGCTGAAGCTGGCAGAACTGGCCAAAGACATTTTCCCGGCAGGCGTGTTAAACGTGCTTTTTGGCCGCGGGAAAACCGTCGGCGATCCGCTCACGGGACATGAAAAAGTGCGCATGGTTTCTCTGACCGGTTCGATCGCCACCGGTGAACACATCATTAGTCATACCGCCTCTTCCATCAAACGCACGCATATGGAGCTGGGTGGCAAAGCACCGGTCATCGTGTTTGATGATGCCGACATCGATGCCGTTGTCGAAGGGGTGCGTACTTTCGGGTTTTACAATGCGGGTCAGGATTGCACCGCCGCATGCCGCATTTACGCGCAAAAAGGCATTTATCCGCAGTTAGTCGAAAAACTGGGCGCAGCGGTCGCCACGCTGAAAACCGGTGCACCGGATGATGAGTCGACCGAACTGGGGCCGTTAAGCTCAGCGGCGCATCTGGAGCGCGTCTGTAAAGCCGTTGACGACGCGAAAGCACTCGGCCATGTCAACGTGGTGACGGGCGGCAATAAAGTCGAGGGAAGGGGGTATTTCTTCCAGCCAACGCTGCTGGCCGGGGCGAAACAGGAAGATGCGATTGTCCAGCGTGAAGTGTTTGGTCCCGTTGTCAGCATGACCGAGTTCGACGATGAAGAGCAGGTTCTGGCCTGGGCGAATGACTCGCACTATGGGCTGGCGTCGTCAGTCTGGACTCAGGATGTGGGGCGCGCGCATCGCATGAGTGCTCATCTGCAATACGGCTGCACCTGGGTGAATACCCACTTTATGCTGGTCAGCGAAATGCCGCACGGCGGGATGAAACTCTCGGGTTACGGCAAGGATATGTCGGTGTACGGCCTTGAAGATTATACCGTCGTCAGGCATGTAATGATTAAACACTAGACGTTTAAGGTGGCTGCAATGTTGACTTATTGAAGCCACCTTAATTTAAATATAAAGAGTATTGTTAGTGCCGTTTAACCTTTACAGGACAACTTTTTTTGCTCTAAAACCACGCTATTCTTATCGGGGTAATTGCCGAAGAACGTTGATAGCGAATTCCGCTCTACCACTGTTGTTATAACCAAATCTGGCTTGAATTCACGAATCACCCTCTTAAGCTGGCAGGGGTCTTCTAAGGCTTCCTTATAGTGTTTTTGCATAATTGTAGAGAATGTTGCATTCATATAAGGATAAAGTGCCATGCCAAATGAATCTCTTAACCATAGTACTTTTTTATTATTAAGAGCGTTCGATGAATTTATGATCAGATCATGTGTCATATTTTCTTGACGGTCTGAGATGTCACCATCCCTGATAGTTTTACCTTCCCAGTCAGTAATGTGCAGCTTCGAGTTCGGCTTTATTTCAACTGCAACCTCAGTATCTTTAATAAAAGGCGCAATCCGTAAGAAGCGACTTAAGTCACCACCATTTCTCTCATAATATTTAAAGCGAATGTTGCTATAGTCCACCCACTTTAGAGACGAATCTGTCATGCTGATTTTATTCTTTAAGGCCTGATAGCCATACCATGCACCTAATTCATTCCAGTGTGTATCAGTCTTATAATATAGAGGCGTCCGTGAGGAGATCTTATGCGACATGATTAACTCACTGAGGTCGGCAAGTGTTTTATCATCCTTTGCTTGATGCAACAGGTAATTGATATTTGGACTTGTATTTGCTTTTGCGGCCCACTCAGGCATCATTTCGCGATATATGGTGTGCGAATTCGGTGCTACGCTAACAAAATATCCGATACCACCTTGTTCTTTAACCATCTGGTCCCAGCGACTCCTTGCGTTTGCGAATCCCTGTATTTTTGTGCGTTTAAAAGTTTTTTGGCCTCTTGATTCTGAAATTACATAGGCATGACGCTCGCCAAGAAACAACCATCCTTTTTTTCCAATTATTGTATTCTCAGGAGAGATGGAAAGACCAAGCGTGTAGTAGATAAACCCAAGGTATGGAAGAGTAAAGTCTATATTGAATAAATTGGCCCGATTAAACCATGATATACCTTGGTGATTTAAATTCTTAGGGCCTCTAATGTCATTTGAAATGTTGACAATAGGTGCTGTAGACAAGCCTGTAAACGATGCAATTAAAAAAATAATAATGAACTTTTTCATCGTTTTCCTCAGAAGTTAAAGTACAGAAATACTGTGCTTGTAGATTGGATAGTCGCAAACATTGCAATGATAAAAAGAAGTGTCATCCAAATCGTTTTTGCAATATATGAACCTTTTATAATTGTTAACTCGTAGGCATTTTTAAAGGAAGTAATAATGAAAGCAAATGATATAAGTATCAGGCAGATAAAATTTTCCACGACGGGTACAGGTAGATAATTTGCAAGCGTATCTCCGAGTGTCCCGCTCCATTCGATCATCGTTGTAGGTGCTTGTGTCATTGTTATTGCGTTTAACGAGCCAAAATCAATCATTCCGGACAGTATTTTCTTTGCATCCTCAAGAGAGTGAGCACGGAAAAACACCCATGTAATGTTCACAAAAAAGAATGTTATCAGCCAGGCTAACGGTGAGGGCATATTGCACCCAAGTTTTTTCCAACAACGGTGAATTACTAAAGCGCCTCCGTGCAATGCTCCCCAAATGACAAACATCCAACTTGCCCCATGCCAGAGGCCGCCCAGAACAAATGTCACAAAAAGATTTATATGCACACGCATATTAGAACAGCGGTTACCACCTAGCGGTATGTATATATAGTCACGAAGATAACGACCTAGAGTAATATGCCACCGCCTCCAGAAATCCTGTATATCAAGGGATTTATAGGGGGAATTGAAATTTAGGGGCAGCCATATGTTAAAGAGAAGTGCTGCGCCTATAGCCATATCGCAGTAGCCGCTGAAGTCGAAATAAAGTTGAAACGTATATGATAAACTCGTGACCCATGAACTAACGAAATCATGCTGTGCACCAGGAGCAAAACCAGCATCTGCATAGATTGCGAAATTATCAGCAATTATAACTTTCTTAAATAAACCAATGCTAAAGATGAATAAACCCATAAATACGTTTTTATAACGAATGGCCCATGTCCATTTTGACCTGAACTGAGTCATCATCTCTTTGTGGTGAAGAAACAGTGTTGTAACCGTATTGATTTACAAGAATATTATCACTACGCAGATTTCACTTGGGGCATCAGTGGGGCAATAACGCCTATTTTTCTGTTTAAAAGCTCCAGTTGTTCGTTGTCATTATCACTCATCCATTTCCCGTAAACCTGATAAAGCATCTGGGCATTCGCGTGCCCCATTTGCGATGCAATGAAGCTAGGGTTTGCTCCTGCGGTTAAAAACCAGCATGCAAAAGTATGCCTGGACTGATAGGCATTACGGTGTCGCACCCCAGCTCGTCTTAATGCCTGAGTCCAGTTTCTTCCCAAAGCCCCCACACAGTAAGAGATCCCATGAAGTCCGTTCAGCATATTCTTTGATGGATCAAACACGAAAGTGCAATCATGCGACTCCTTCCTTTTATACTCTCTCAGCACCACTGTAACCTTTTGCTTTTTCCCAAGCCTGGTAAGTTCGGCCTGATCGCGCAATATCTCTAACGCCGGGTCAATCAGCGTGATGACGCGGTTAGTGCCAGACTCAGTTTTTGGCAATGTGTACTCGCCAACCTGAGTGAAGTTTCTCCTGACTGTGATTGTGCCTTTTACCAGGTCGATATCTTCCCATGCCAACGCGCACAACTCACCGTGCCGCATCCCGGTATACACAGCCAGCGACCAGATGTTCGCATCCTGTCTGTTCTTGCATGCAGAAATGACGCGGGAAAATTCGTCTTTGGTTAGCGGATCGGGTTCGACTCTGGACATCCTCAAGGGCTGCATTTTTTCCATCGGATTGGATTCTATATACCCACTATGCTCAGCAAAATTCAAAACCCCGTTGAGCCTGGTCATATAGCTCTTCACCGTAGATACTGACCGACCTTCACTGGCGACCTTGTGGTTGGGCTTTAAAATCTGAGTTCCCATTAGAAGCGTTCTCCTGAGTTCAAGCACGAACTCGACGGTTATCCTGCTTGCCATGCAGTCGCGTCCGATCACCTCCTTCAGAACGGATAATGCCGATATGTAGCGCTGCATCGTATTCCTGCATATCTCAACTTCCTTCAGCTCAATCCATTTGTCACAAAGCTCGCCGAAAGTGATATCCCGCCTGGCGTGACCAAAGCGTTTCAGGTTTACCGACTGCGGAAACCTATCCCCGTAATTAAAGACACCTGTTTTTATTGCGTAGCAGACTGAAGACCTCAACTCCCCGGCTACACGCCTGTTTTTTGGCGTATCTTCCACGCCTAAATTCTCTCTGACTCGCACCCCAAGATACATGAACCATATTCGCAGTTTTCCGCCATGGCATTCCACTCCAGTTGGATATGACATTTCCTTGCTCCTCAGTTAAATGGGATAGTATTTAAGCAGATTTGAAGCGTGATTTCGCTAACGCCTGGCTCTCAATCCATTTATCAATTTCATCGAGGTTGTAGAAACAGGGGCTGTTGTCCCATGGCTCGCAGTCATATGACACATGCTTGTAGTGCTTACCCTCCAGAAAGGTATTCTCACGAGCCTTTTTAAGTGTTCCTTTCTTGATACCCTTGAGTGCCATTAGGCTATCCTCAGAAACCCATTTCCCTGGGTTAATAACAAGGTAAGTTGTTTCGCTCATTGGCTATCTCCAGGCAATAAAAAACCGCCTCGGTGGGCGGCTAGTCGATGCGGATGTGTGGGATTTTCCCTGCGGCGATGGCGTCGTAAATCGCTTCGCGGACATCCTTCCCCAGCATTACATCTAGTGGCAAAGTATAAAACATGGATTCAACCGCAGCATCGCGCTTCTTATCTGCTTCTGAGCGGATAGGGCGTAACTCATCCGCCCAGAAAGGTCTGGTTGTGATGCGGTTAAATACCAGAGCTTCATTCCATACCGACTCGTCACTCTGAGATTCTGGGCAATCATTGTACGCAACAGTGACCTCTACCCACTCACCCTCAAATCTAGCCTCTACATTACTGCCAACTGGAGGCAACCCCTCGCCATCCCATTCTACTGGCTCAAATTTCCATGCAGCCGATATTACGTGGTATTTCTCACCCCCCTCTCTAACACCTTCCCATGCTGGCGACATGTAAAAACTCGGTTCTTTCGTTAAAACATTAAAAGGGGAAGCTCCGCGATTGAAGCTACCAATAGGTACAAACTGGCCAATGATTGGCTTATCCATTTAGATCTCCTTACGCTAATTTCTTATACACACGAGGCTCGTTCACAGTAGCCGAGCGAAGTTCGTTTTCGTTGTGTACCGAGTAGCTACCGTCATCCCATCGGCACCAGTATTTCGGGTGATCGCTATCCGGTTCTATCTGGCTCTCAACGTATCCATGTATGCCGCCAGTCTTAAGCTGGACTAATGCGCCCACAGCAAACTTAGCCATTGCACACCTGCCGGTTCATGTAGAAATGAGATGAGAGCGCCCAGCGCGATAAGTGCGATGATGAGCCAGTTCATAGGATTGGATTGCATGATTTACTCCCAAAAAAGAAGCCGCTTGTCAGGCGGCCGTCACATCAGGAAATAGCGGCAGGGTTAGTCTTTCAGGAATTCTTCTGTTTTTACTACGTGCTCACCCTGGAATGGCTCTGCACTGGTGCTTGTCACGATAACCGTGTGGTGAGGGTGAGCACTTTCAGCCAGCCACTTAATCAGTGGTTTTGCGGCTTCTTCAAAACCGTTCTGACGGGATGAATAATTTTCTTCTGAGTAGTAATCGCTTTTCACTTTTTCGCTCATGATTTCACCTTAAAAAAATGCCCTCACGGGGAGGGCTAAATGGGGTTTACGAGGCAGTGCTTTCGCACCCAATAGCCAGCTCGTCAGAACCGGCTATCAGTTGCGTCGTGGTTTGATGTGCAGACGCGGTTCCCCGTCTTTCGGTTCCGGCCACTGGCGAGCCATATTCACTTTCAGTTTTTCTTCGAGCGCCGCAGTGATCTGCTCATCAGTGATACCAGCGCGCCGCTGCGCGTCCCATAGTAAGAACTGCATATCAGCCCACTCACTGAGGTCGTCAGGATCGGCAGCAGCTTCCAGAGCCTCTTTGGAAAGGTGCTTTAGAGGTTCGATGGGGCCGACATTGCCGAAGGTCTTTTCTGACCATTCAGCGTGGCGCCGTCGAATCAGGTTTCTGGTGAACTGCGATTTCTTCGATTCGTAAAGCTTCACACTCCCTCCTCATGCCGCACGCTGGGTGCGTATCTATCTCTGATCCAATAAAAAACCCGCACTTGGCGGGTTTGAAATAGCAATTTAGCAGTTCACTCGTCTTTTTTTGCGGGTTCTTCTCTCTGATGCTGAGGATATGCTTTTCGCTCAATTTGGTCCGTTTCCCCACAATTACCGCATATCCAGTCTCCAGTCTGAGATCCCAGAATGTATTCTTTTCCTACTCGACCAGAACCGCATTTTGGACATGAGCTTGGTATTCCTGCTGGCATTAGATACTCCCTAATAATATTGAAAGAAGCATGAAAATATAGGCTTATCATCAATATTTCCGTGCCGACTGTCTCATTTCATTCCCTGCTTATTCCTCAAACCGATCCGTCACTGGGTGCAGATGACTCAGCGTGCCTTTAACGACTGGCGCCGTGAAATGCTCCTGGCTGCCGGGCATGTCTGCATCTCATGCGGAACAAAGACCGCTTTTGCCTGGCATGCAGGGCATTACCGCACCACGGCCGCCGCGCCACAACTGCGCTTCAATCCCGATAATTTGTGGCTTCAATGCTCCGCGTGCAACGTCCACAAATCCGGAAACATCGAGGCGTACCGTGCCGCTCTGGTCGAACTGATCGGCGAAGAGCGCGTGCTGGCGCTGGAGTCCAATAACGAAAACCACCGTTATACCCGCGAGGAGTTGGATGGCATCCGCGCTAAGGCCCGGGCAGACCTTCGCGCAATGAAACATCAGGAGGCTGCATGAGCCACGCCGACTTCCTCCGGTACCAGGCAGAAAGCGTTAAGCGCGCCAGCATGCCGCCAGTAGCAAAGCACAGCCAGACCAAAACCAATCAGTCACAGAAGGAAGCTGCATGAACAGTCAGCAACTGGAATACGTACGTCAGCAGCTCATTGTGGCGACCGCAGACCTCAGCGGGGCGACGAAAGGGCAGCTGGTAGCTTTCGCCGAGAATGCGCAATTCACTGCGACGGCGCGCAGCCGGGGCCGGAAGAAAGTCACCGATCCGGTCACCGGCCGGAAAGTTAACCCTGATGGACCGGCGATGAGCGGCGGCCAGTCCCGTGCCAAGGGATCATCCATAGCACTGGTCAGCCCGTTAGAGTTCGGTACCGCATCGTGGCGCCGCGCTGTCCTTTCGCTGGAAGAGCACCAGAAAGCATGGCTACTCTGGAACTACAGCGAGAACATCCGATTCGAACACCAGGTGGCGATCACCCAGTGGGCGTGGGCAGAGTTCCGGCAGCAGTTCGGCGCGAAGAAGGTGGCCAGCAAGACGATGGAGCGCCTGAAGAAACTTATCTGGCTAGCGTCTCAGGATGTGAAAGCAGAGCTGGCAGGGCGCGAGGTTTATCAGCATCAAGACCTGGCCGCGCTGTGCGGCGTTAAACCTGATAACTGGTGCCATAACTACGCCGATTACTGGCGGGCCATGTGCACCATCTTTAAGCTGCTTGATGGCGATTCTCTTCTCTGCACTGTGAGAACACGATCACAACAAAAGGCGACTTTTCGCAGCGGGGTATTGCAAAAGTCAATTAAATAGCATACATTTCATGTAAATCTGATATCGTCGCCATAGTTTTGGTTGACGACCAAATTAAGAGCCTCGGTTAACGCCGGGGCTTTGTCGTTTTAGGGGCGGCAAAGGCTGTTTGCCACCTTTATCGTGTGCCCCTCGATCTCAGGGTCAAAAACTACGGCATCTGCCTTATAAGTTGGGAAGTAAAGGATGTACTGTGGGCCAGCAAATCCCTTGATTCTTGAGTAGGCTTCTACTTTTGCAAATTCGCCAAACCAACTGTAGCCAGTATCGGTGGCTGTGATGCAGTCGCCTTGCTCATATTTGCCTGTTTCATCCGAGGCTAAACATCCCGCGGAGATTAAGAGCAGTGAAGTGGAAATCATGAGACTTTTCACGTGGATTCCTTTTCGTTTTAAAGAGGCTGAATTTTAAGTGTTTTTGAACGCTGTGCATTTTCCAGATGCTAAGCGACAAAACACCAAAACTCATATTGGATGTTAGCGGGTTAGAGTCCATTCGGGTGAACCAATTCCGCAGCTTGAAAACCGAAGGTTTCAGAAGCAACATTGTCGCGCAACCCAATACTACTCATTTCTGGCTGAGTTTTCTCTCATGCGTACTAAACATTTCCATTCCTCTTCCGATAATACTTCTGGTGCTATCGGGTTTTGGTATGTGCTTTTTTGCATCCTTGCTTGATGGATGAGTTTCACCCATTTTCGTTGGGATGTATATGGATAAAAATCTTTCTAGTTCGCAGATGAAAATTCAAAATTCTGTAAATATTAAATCGTGGATTTTTGGTGTCATTTCCGCATTTGTTATTGGTTTTATAGCGATTAACTTTCTTCCCAAAGACTCATTTCTACGTATTTCCAGTTTGATAGCCTTTACAGGTGCTGCTTTGGTTCCTGCAAAAAAAATCATCTATCACTTTCTGTCCGCTGATTCTCGTTGTAAGTCCTGCAATACAGAGTTCGCAGTGCAACGGGTTGATTCAAACAAGGAATTTATTTCAGCAATCCCGCGTAAGAACATAAAAAATATGGGGAAGGTGGGTGGTCATGGCCCTGATGTAGGTAAGCAAATTATTCTTCATGAATCCTGGACTGAAGAGCGTTATAACATTACCGACACCTTTGCTTGCGTTGAATGTGGCGACACCCACACATCCTCCCGTGTAACAACTCAACGATCTGGTTATACAAGTACAAAGGTACGCAAGTAATAATGAATCTTCGTTAAAAAATCTTTGGAGGCTGCTTTAAGCAGCCTTTTTCATTTTCAGTCCCCGGGAACCATCCTCGACATGCCTTCTTGTTAAATCGTCCCGAGGGCCTGACCCTTTTAAACACACAGCCCCCCGCTTTTAAGCCGGAGGTTAGAGACTATGAAAATGCATAACGATCCCCACTCCTGGACGGAGTTTATCGAACTACTCCACAGTTGGTGGCGTGGCGAAACGCCGATGGGTGCCGTATTGCTATCGGTTGCCATGGCCGCATTGCGAATTGCTTACGGTGGTGGCGGCTGGAAGAAAATGCTTCTTGAAGGAGCCATATGTGGGGCTCTGACCCTTACCGCTGTGTCAGCTCTTGATTACTTCAACCTTCCACAGTCTCTGTCGATTGCTTTCGGCGGCGCGCTCGGATTTGTTGGCGTAGAGCAGGTTAAGGTTATGGCTTCCAGGGTGTTTAATTCTCGCTTTGGGGGTGGTGATGCAAACCAGTGATAAAGGTATTGCCCTGATCAAAGAGTTCGAAGGTTGCAAACTCACCGCCTACCAGGACAGCGTAGGCGTCTGGACGATCGGCTATGGCTGGACTCAGCCTGTGGATGCGAAACCAATCCGCGCCGGAATGACCATTAAGCAGGAGACGGCAGAACGCCTGCTGAAGACAGGAATGGTCAGTTACGAAAGCGACGTGTCTCGCCTGGTTAAAGTTGGGCTTACTCAGGGGCAATTTGATGCCCTGGTGTCGTTCACGTATAACCTCGGCGCCCGGTCACTATCCACATCGACTCTGCTGCGCAAACTCAACGCAGGTGATTACGCTGGCGCTGCCGACGAATTCCCGCGCTGGAATAAAGCCGGTGGCAAAGTCCTGAATGGGCTGACCCGTCGGCGTGAGGCAGAGCGCGCTCTGTTCCTGTCGTGATTAGCGCACTGGCAAAGCGCTACTGGCTGCAGCTGATTGTAGTGGCGGTAATCGGTGTGCTGGCGTTCTCGTGAACCACTACCGCGACAATGCCATCATCTACAAAGTCCAGCGCGATAAAGCGACAGTCAGAGCAGACACATCGGAGGCGATCACTAACAACGTGATCACCACGATGAACATCATCCGCGACATCTCACAGGCTACCCAGAATGCTAAGAACGAACTGGCCCAGAAAGGCGAAACGCGCATTGTCTACATCAGGCAGGCGCTTGAAGGCGATCCGTGTGCTAAGCAGCTTGTTCCTGCTGCCGCTGCTGACAGCCTGCGGGAATACGCACACAGTTTACGTTCCAACCCCGGTGGTGCCGATAAGCGCTGACCTGACCTCAGACACTCCGACCCCCGGAATGGTAAATCCTTTCACGTGGCAGGCAAGTCTGGAGTTAAACGCTCAGCTTTATACGGCGCTGGGTCAGTGCAATCTGGATAAGGCGGCAATCCGGCAAATAGAGTCATCAAGAGCCACTCAATAATGCCACACAATTTACCTGTTTTTATGGAGTCGGTGATAGGATTCTGATACTACAGGTCGATATGAGGCAAAGTGGATAAATGGTTACTGTTAGCGAAGTCTATGAAGCAGGAAGCAAATATTTTAAGGGTGGTAATTTCTTTGTAGAGATACATAGAATTGGTATCCGGTTTGTTCACGAGACCGCCGTTGATGGGCAAACTAAAACCGAAAGCCATTTTTTACAGCGTAATCTGGATGATATTTCAGTGCCAGAATTGTTAGGTTTCCTTCAAGGCTCAAACAGAAGAGCCTAACTACAGCGAAAACTGACCGCCTCCGGGCGGTTTTTTATTGCCATCACCATGGGTAGGCTCATCGTAATGGAAATATCCCCGCAAAGGGATAAAACAAAAATATCCCCGATCGCGGATAAAGAGGTTCTCAATGTCCGATATCTACCAAATCACGATCACCACCACATCGAAAGAAACCTTCACAGGCCTGATGAAGCGCAGCCAGCCTGAGATCGTTAACGGTTTCGTAGCGCTGGCGACCGACACAGGTGAATGGCGTTACTTCCGGCCTGACAGCGTTGAGCAGTTCCACTTTGTGCCAGTAGAAGATGGCAAAACGTAAGGCTATATTTATGGCCTTGAACTTAATTGCTCCGCTTCGAAGTGAGACCGCATTGAAAACATTGCATATAACATAATCAACTTATCTCGAAGTAGTGTTCTGATTCATTAAATCGAACAACTCTAGGTTCACCAATGTAGACACCTAGGCGGAAATCTCTTATTGGCACTAGTTCAGAAGGGTAGTTCTGCTGCATTAATCCTTCGAGAGTATCAATTTCACTGATTGTTATTTCCGAGTTTTCTATCTGATGCGATCTTTTATTTCGAAAATTATTGAACTTTTTAACGAATTTAACTAGTTCTCGACTCATCCCAAAATTCATGGCTAGTTGAGCTTTGGCTGCAAAGTCAAGGCTAAGATTCTCGCCAAAACCAGCTAAAAAGTCTCTGTTGTTAGTAGAGCAAATTAACCATGCCTCTAAAGTTTGCTCAATCAATAAGTGGGCCCTCAGGTAAACGCCAATGTCATCCTGAGAGTTTATCAAGGAAACAATCTTTTCATCTTGCCCACTCTGCGTGGTCAGTGTTCTGTAATGTTGTAAGTCAAACATATATATCCCTAAGGTAATCTATGGCACTCACCGACAAGCAAGAGATGTTCTGTCGCGTGTACCTCATCGAGTTAAATGCCACGCTAGCAACGGCATCTTTTACAGCATTGATAACATCACAAAATGATGGTTAAAGAGCAAGTTTGCGGCTTCACTTTTACGATCTTAAACCGTAATACAGCCATTGATACAGGAATAAAAAACCGCTGCCACCTTGGTGTAGGGAAGTGGCGTACATTTACAATGGTGTAGCCATCCTTTTGGGCCAGTCGATGCAGCATAGCTAGTCTCTTTGAATCGATCAGATGGCTCTCCATTGATACACTTGCATAACCTTTTTTCTTCAGTTTTTTAAGTGCATTAATAAATGATGTCGTGAGTTTATGTACTCCTTTTTTATTTCTTGGTGTCCCAAAAATTGCCATATGTAGAGTTACGTCTTTGGTTCTTTTATCTACATAGAGAAACCTTCCCGCGATGCCATGTGTGAACGTTGAGCGGAAAATCAACGCAATAAGCGAAAAAAACAATGTTGCAAGTAACCAGTCCATTTAATACTCACCTCAAAATTGAAATCTGTAAGATTTATAACGGCAAAATCTCCATAAACTTAAACAAAGGATAACCAGTGAAATCACCCGACTGGGAGGCCATCGAGACGGCATACCGGGCCGGAGTGATGTCTCTTCGTGAAATTGCGGCACAACATGGTATCAGCGAAGGCGCTATCCGTAAGCGCGCTAAACGGGATGACTGGTCCCGCGATCTCAAGGCTAAAGTTAAAGAGCGTGCCGATGATCTGGTACGCAAAGCCGAGGTACGCAAACAGGTACGCAGTGAAGTCACTTTTAACGAACGCGTACTCATCGAGGCGACGGCTGAGGTAATCGCCAATGTCCGTATGGAGCATCGCGGCGACATTAAGCGCGCTCGGCAGATAACCAATGCACTATTTGATGAGTTGGGCGCAGAGTGCGCAGACGTGGCCGCGCTGGAGAAGCTCGGAGAGTTGATGTTCGACCCAGACGACAAAGGCCAGGACAAGCCCAACGAGATTTACCACAAGGTCATCAGCATGCCGGAGCGCGTTAAGTCGGTTAAGGCACTGAGCGACGCGCTGAAGAATCTGATCGGGCTTGAACGTCAGGCCTACGATATCGACGGGCCGGAAGGCGACAACTCCGTTAAGCAACTTTCGGACCTTATGGATTCACTGTCTCAGGGGGCGTAATGAAACCTGAGCACATCAAGCTGCTGGCCGACAAAGACTGGCGACTGAACAATCTCTACTGGATCACCGACAAAGAGGGTAATGGCGTATTGGGATGACGGGGTTCTGACGTTCACGCGCGATCAGAAGGTTGACTACCCGGCGGCGGTATTCAACCGGGCCAATATGAAGACCGATGAATACAAAATCTCATACGAAGCTACGCTGCCTGGAGGTTATGACGGCGTTCAGGTGTCCTACGTTCATCCGACGACAAACAACAAGACGTACATCAATTACCGCGTGCTGAACGGCGCTATCGTCGAGCAGGAAGCGGAGAACCCGAACAAACTGGAGATAGTTGGCTTCCGTGATGAGTACCAGGCGCGTGATCGTGCGGTGCGGGAAACGAAACGCCTTATCTACTCGCGGGTGAAGATGAGCGCCAAAGTGTTTGAAGACGGGATTATCCAGGTGGGTAGCGTCATTCAGATGCCAGACATCTACGACAGCAACCAGCAGCAGGGCTACATTACTGGTCGGGCAGGGAATAACTTCGACACAAGTGAGCCGATCACGTTTACTGGTTCGATGTATGTGCTGGTCACCGACAGCCTTGGCAATCCCACACTGCGTTATCCGGCGACGGCCCGCAGCGAAACGAAGTACGGATTCACCGCCGCAATACCCAACATTCAGCTCAATATCTGGAACGGAGATACAGTGCAGCTCCCATCGCGATATCTCATCGCAACAGTTGAGGAAATGGACAGCCAGCTTTGGACTGTCAACAGCATTAAACCAAACCCCGATAACACAGTATCTCTGACCGTAGCGGAGTACAGCGACAATATCTACTAAAAGACCAATCCACCAATCTCAACCCGGCCAATGCGCTGGTTTTTTTATGGAAAAAATATGGCTACCATCCCAACTCAAGACACTGTCCCGAGTGAATCCCCGCGCGATTTGAAATTCAATGCTGGGAAAATTGACGAGTTCGTTACATCGCTTGCACTGAAATATATCGACCGATTCGGCACTGAGCATTACACGATTGAGGGCCTTAAGCAGCTTGTACTGGAGCAAATCTACAGCCTTGGCTGGAACCTAAAGGGTTCATTCCAGGCTGGCGGAACGGTTATGAATCCTGGTGATCTTCTTCAGGATACATCAACCGGGTTATGGTATCGGTGGGATGACCTTTCATCGCTACCAAAAACAGTAACATCAGGTTCAACTCCGGGATCTTCTGGCGGTACCGGGCCCGGTAAATGGCAGCCTGTCGATGTTGCAGACGTACTGAGAAAGGATTTAGCTAAAACATCCGGCGCGGGGCTTTCTGGTTATGATTTTGCAGTATCCTATGAGGCAGGGACTGTCGGAAGTGAGCTGAGCAAGCGTAGAAGTAATATTGTATATGCCACTGCTGACGCCGGAATTTCGAATGATGGATCAGACGTTTCTGCGCAAGTATCGACATTTCTGAATGCGAACAAAGGTAAATTTATTGTTTTTGATTCAGGGACATATAAGTTTGCAGGAGTTGAGCTTACGGGGACAGGGTGGGAAGGGACGACAATTTACTTCAAGGGTAAGCACCTTTTAACGGAAAATACCACGGCACAAAGCAATAAATTCGGGGCATGGAATGGCTTAATAATTAACAGCACGGTAACTGGTCTTACCCTTTACTATCGCGGGGATGGCAACAGAGCAAACCAGTTCGACAGGCAGCACATTTTCAACGTCTCAATCACTGGGGCATCGAAAATCAACATCCCGTATTTCGAAGCTAATGAGATCCGAGGCGACGGGTTATATATCAGTCGCGGAGACCCTGTCACAGAGGGGACCAAGCAGCCTAACGATATTAATATCGGAACAGTTATCGGCAGAAACTCCACGCAGGACGGTAGGAATTTAGTGTCGGTTATTGCCTGTATTCGCGGCAGCATTAGCTACATGTATTCAGAGAATATTGGTGGTGTTGTCGGTGGTGAGCTGCAGCCGGGTGGCCTTGATATTGAGCCGAATGCAGGCAATGACTTTGTCGTACGAGACTTTATCGTATACAGCGTCGATGTAATCAACGGCGGAACGGGCGGCATCGCTATGTACTACGGTGGTGTTGTAAATCCGCCAAAAATTCAAAGTTGCCACATTCTCAAAGCCAACCTCCGCGGCTCCGGAGCTGTTCGAGTGGAAGGCACAAGCAATTGCAGCATAAATTTTGTTGGCGATACATTATCGGCTGTCGCTCTATTTTTTGAAGATTCAATCAGGACTAAAATTACCGGTGTTGTAAATGGGTGCATAGTTGGCGCTCGCGTCGGACAGAGGGTTGCAATCCGTCAGTGTTCGCTTGATTTGAACATGACCAACGTCCAGGATACCGGGGTTCTCATTGGCGGTGCTAATAACTGCGACATTTCTCTAAAAATCACTACGTTCTCGCCTGCCGTAGGCTCAAATCTATTCGGCCTATGGTTCAGAGATGCATTATTAGTTGGTGGGCTTGAGCAGCGAAATAACACATACCTCGTTAATATACCGGGTGCATCAGGCGCAGCGCGCTGCATAGAGTATTCGGCTACTTCACCAATTACATTCACTGGTTCGAATGTGGTTTTGCCAGGATCTAATTTCTTTGGGGTGGCAAACTACACAACATTGATGGGTGCAGCTGGGTTGTATCTTGTTAAGGGTGAGAATATTAATGGCATGACTCTGGCCGCAACTGTGCCAACGGTAGGCCGTTTGGCGTCAGGGCGATATGGTAAGGAACTCAGCCACGGCAGCGGCTAACCTGACTTACGGCTGGATTCGCCTCACGACAGGCAATACAAATGTTGTTGGGACCGACTGGATGAAAGTGTCATTTAGCTAAACAAAACTAAGGCGGCTTGCGCCGCCTTCTTTTACATACTTATCGTTTTTATGATGTTTGCTTTCTTTGTTTCTCTATTATAAATCCCAATAATTATTCTTTCGATGTCATCTTTTGATACCCCTTCAAGGCTTTTTGAAGAGAAGAGTCTGCCATCTATATTCACTGGATTGGAGCCAACATCACAGTTAACAGTTTTCCCTGATTTGCTAACAATATGAATTGTGATCATTTCATTATTTTTTAGAGCAGGATAAAGCGGCTTATTGAACTCAAAGATAACATGAGGGCCAATCCCATACCCATCATCTCCAAAATACGCTGATTTAAGAGTCAGATCGCTCGTTAGTTTGATGTTGATATCCAGAGGGGTGGAGAAGTATGCGGGTGAATAGTCAAACCCAACTTTGAAAAGACCAATTTTATCTGCGCCATGATATTTTGCGAACGCAAAACTATGGTATAAATCAAATGCGTCCAGTTTCTTAGATAGCTTAGTAAACTCGAAATCAGGAATATTAAAATTCTTAACTCCATTGTCCAGATTATTTTGATTATTTCATTTCTAATTTGTGCCTGCCTGTCTCCTACAATCCATGTGTTTGTAAGGAAAAGATATGAAGGTATGAAATAGAACAAGCACATTAATAAAACTGATGACAAGGCAGCTTTGTTTTGCCAGCTGCTGTGTCTAATAGATGAGGAAATAATGAACGACATGCTGATCAAAGTCAGGATTAATGCGCCGTTGTTTGAGCGTGCTGGGATGCCTGGTGCAAATAAGAACGCACAGTTAGCAGCAAGAGCGCCTGCAAAAAAGACCAGGCTGTAAAGCTTCGTTTTGTCTTTAATGTACTTTCCGACGGTGCCAGCGATTAGCAAAACTATAATTGCTATATATACCTGCCAGAACGAACCCATTAAATCAGGAAGTCGCTCGTAGAAATGGATGTCGAATCTATTGGGGAAACTTTTGCTATACCATGATTTGAACCTGGTCGCACGTACAGCATTGCCCGGTGCAAGTAGTAAAATCGCAGCCCCTACAGTTAACGAAAGCAGCCCTGTGATAAGCAGCTTCCTGTTCCCATCCTTTTCAAGAAAAATAGCAAATGCAGTAATCAATATGGTTACCATTGCTGTATTTTCATTTGAACATCCAGCAATCAGCCCAATTACTGCAACCATTGCATAGTGCTTGGAAGAACTTTTGGCGCGGAGAAGGCTAAATAAAGTCATAAAATAAATGCATATGAACAAGTTTGTCCACATGTAGTTAGCTGATCCGACGATCCAGAATGATGTTTGGCCAAGATTTGGGTTTGCTATCCAGTACAGCAAGAAGATTATGATAGGCCCAAAGAAGCTTGATTTTGAATCTTCACTACCAATAATATATTTAGGTAATTGAGCAATAGCTAAAATTAAAGCAGACACTCCGGCCGCATTGATTATTTCATACAGCCAATGAGGAAAGTAAGCGAGCATTGTTCCGCTTACATAATCTGCCACGAGCCGACCAGACCAATGTATGTAATGTGAGTAATGGTCCTTTACAGACGCACCCATTAGCGCATATGAATAATCGTCAGATTGCATCGGTGTAAACATAGATGGAATCAGCATTAATATAAATACTATGCCGAATGCCATCGCCGATGGATATCTTTTAAAGTAATGCATCCTTTAGCCTTCCTTTTTTAAAACATAGCGAGGTCTTTTTTTGACTTCTGTGTAAATTCTTCCGATGTACTCGCCGAGTACGCCGATGCCAATCAACTGTACGCCACCGAGAAACAGGATTGACACGAGCAGCGAAGGGTAGCCGCGGACGGGATTTCCGAAAGCCAGAGTGTCCACAATCATCCAGGCGCCGTAAAAGAATGACATCCCGGCGACAGCCAGTCCGATGTATGTCCACATGCGTAATGGCACAGTTGAGAAGCTCGTTATCCCTTCAAGTGCAAGGTTCCAGAGTTTCCAGCCATTGAATTTCGAATCGCCAGCCACGCGTTCAGCTCGCGCGTACTCAACAACGTCAGTTTTACCGCCAACCCAGCTTAATATGCCTTTCATAAAAAGGTTGCGTTCTGGCAGAAGCTTAATGTTTTCCACGATAGCGCGAGACATCAGGCGAAAGTCGCCCACGTTCTCTTCAATTTTGGGATTGCTGATTTTGTTGTGCAGCTTATAGAACCATTCGGCAGATTTACGTTTTAGGTGCCCATCTGTCGAACGGTCAGTGCGTTTTGCCAGGACCATATCCGCGCCAGCCTGCCACTTTTCAATCAGGTGCGGGATGACCTCAATTGGGTCCTGCAGGTCAACATCGATCGGTATAACAGCATTACCGGTCGCACGGTCAAGGCCAGCGAAAAGAGCGGGTTCTTTACCGAAATTACGGGTAAACGACAAAGGAATTACTAATGGGTCAGCTACGGCAAGTGCGTTGATTATCGACTCAGTAGCGTCTTTGCTGCCGTCATTGATGAAGACTATTTCTATATCGTGTTCTTTTAGCCCTTCGAATTCTCGGACCGTTTTATAGAAGATAGGGATCGCATCTTCTTCGTTGAAGACAGGAACGACAAGAGAGATTTTCATTTAGCATCCCTAAATACGATGTATTTTGAATAAATGAATCCGCATACCAGACTAATCGCTGAGAACACTACCAGCGTCACTATCGGCGCGAGAGAAACCCTGTCGGCTTCCCATCCAACAACGGCACTAAGCGCCCCCATGAACCCCACATAAAGCATGTAGCGCATCGTGGTTGTGCGAGCCTTAAACGTGAATCTGGCGTTAGCGAAAAAGCTGAAGCTTACTGCAAATACGAATCCTGCGAAGTTAGCCAGCGCCTGTGAGCTGTGGAAGACATAAATGCAGATCGCAAACACGACCCAGTGAATGAGTGTGTTGATGATGCCGATCGATGTGTACTTGGCGAATAACTTTAACATGTTAGAAATCAGTGAATTCGGAAAGGTCTGAAGTTTAGCATCCGATAGATACTTGATCGACCCTTATAATTGACGATACTGTATATATATACAGTTTATTTGTGAGGTCTTCATGCCACGCCTACGGGACATCAACGCTGCTTTCAATGCGGCCATACAGCGTAACCCCAAAGGATACCTGTGCCTTCGCACGGATGACTTTGTTCGCGAGCTTGGAATCCTGAACTGGCACTTCAGCCGGAAAGATGCGAACGAGTGGATTGAGCGTTATCAGAATGACTTTGCTGACAAGACTCCAGACCAGAGCGATAACCGATACTGGATGCTCCGTAACATGGGGAGGATATTCTAATGGGATTCCCTTCACCGGCAAAAGACTATGAGGAAGATCGTCTGACGGTAGATAAGCTTTGCGGCGTAGATATGAACTGCAAGGTTATCGAAACGGATAGAGGTTGGGCGGTGATCAATTTCGCGCTGCCAGTTATTCCTGGTGTGGTAGTTTTGGCCACGTTTGACGGACGAAACCACTTCGCGAAGGTAATGGGGAAGTCATTAATTACTGAAGATGGTGAAGCGGTAGAAGGTGAATCGCTGGAAGATGTCGTGGTGCACGGAGTGATTACATTCACCATCAACCGGATCAGAGATGAGAATTGTCCGGTGTAAGAAGCGGTGCGCACCTTTAAGTCATACAACGGATCGGTGGTGATAATGCTGATGAAGTTGGCATGCGTAAAGCGATGAATTGAGAAACTGGAAACAGCTACGCAAAGTTTATGTGATGGGGCACCCTTGGGGCAAAAAATTACCGCAGACATCTCGGATAAGTACATTTGTACCGAAATTGGCTGCGGTAAGGTCTTGCTAAATACTTAGACTATATTGATGAATACCTACACTCTCAAAATCAGGTGTCATCTCTTTGTGATGGAGTATCGGCCCGGCAATTAGATGTGGAAAGAAAGTTACGAAAAGAGCATAATTTATAAAATCGTACTCTTGGACTTTTCCACGATAGCTATCAACGAGAAAAGCAATTTGCGTAAAAGTATAGAAACTAATTCCAAGGGGAAGGATTATATTTCTAAAGGTTAGCTCTATATCTGTTAGGCTGTTTATATTTTCAATGAAAAAATTCGTGTACTTATAATAACCTAAGAAAGCCAGATTAATACTAATGGCGATACCTAATAATGTACCTCTCGAGATACCAAGGCGAACACCTTTTGTGAATGGAGAAACAGCACTACCAATCATAAAATTAAAGAAAATTGAGCCAAGAAGTAGTGGGAGATAACTAACATCCCAGTAACCATAGAAAAAAAGGCTACATGCAACAAGCCAGCACTTTCCTGCAGATATTAGCCTACGATTATTAAGAAAAAAATACCCTATAAAAGATATAGGTAAAAATATAAATATGAAAATTGATGAGCTAAACAGCATCGTGTGACCCCGTTGTTCCCGTGAGGTAATATGAACAAAATCAGTAAAATTTTAAAGAGAACGACTATAGCACTATCTTAGAGTCTGATCGATACTGACGTTTTGAGTTGCCGTTTATTTATACAGATCTCCATTGTGAAAAATTGTGTAATGCAATCCGTATAATGGGCAGCAAGTACTAATCAGCTCTAATGATAGATGTCTCCCTAACAGAAATGGATACCCAAAGGCCAAGGGCAGGGAGAGATAAATTCGTACCGCGAAGGTTTGGAGAAGATTATTGCAAATGGAATACTGATGATGTCGTCAAGGGTTCTGAAAGATTTAGCATATGCCGGATGATGTTACGTCATCCGGCGATTCTCCTACCAACCGCACACATCGTGCTCGTTTTCAGTATCATAGCCGCGAACGGTATTCACCAGATCCTTCACCACGTCTGCTGCGACATCCGGAATCAAAAGCTCCATCGGGGCTTGCGTCTCATAATCTACCGATACACCGTTGCTGTTATTGGTCACGGTGACGGTATACGTTGCTTTGCCCATTCTATTACCCCTTATGTGTGTTAACGACTTTGCCCAGCCCCGCGCCTTCGAGGTTTGCCTGTGGATCGGCGAAGAAATCAATGCTGAAGTAGGTATCGTCGGTCAGCAGCTCAATGCGGTGCCATTTTTCGGGTGGCGAAATGCCAAATGAACCCGCTTCAATAACGAGTTCCAGATCGGGCTCTGTTGCGTCGGCATCCGGAAAGCCAAAGTATTTCACCGCACCCTGCATGACAGAGAGGCGGCCATAGACGCCCGCCTTCGTGTTGTGGTGAGTGAAAAGGGCCTTTGGCGCAGAATCTTTATTCCAGAATGGCGTCGCGCGGGTGTGAACATAATTTTCAGGAATACTAAGCATAGGTTTTTCCTTATAAACGTTCAGAAGTTCAGAAAGATTTCAAAACCTCGGGTTCGACAAAGAAATCGACGCTGAAGACGGTATCGTCACTCATCATTTCAATGTGATGCCATTTTTCGGGGGGAAATACACCGAAGTGACCAGCCTCAATGATGAGTTCGCTATCAGGGTGCGGGGTGACATCGTCAGCATAGCCCAAATAACGCACCGCGCCCTTGCTCACCGATAAGCGGGGATAAACGCCCGGACGGGTACCTTGATCAAGATGGCGTTGGAAAATGCCAGCAGGGGCGGTGTCTTTGTTCCAGAAAGGGGTGGAACGAGTATGAATACAACTCGACGGAATGCGTAGCATATTAACTCCCTCTAAATCTTGGGACTAGTAGAGCACGACCTTGATGGCATCATTTTGCAAAAGATGCACTTATTATGCAACTTTAAAGGGGTAGTAACCCCCCTCTTTATTGACAGTTCAAACTTCCTTTATGATTGTCGGACTCGTTGAGAAACGTCGAGATAAAGGGGGGAAGGGGGAATAAACGCCCTGAAGATGTAGCGCTGATTACTCTATTGTTATTATCCATAAAGTTATAGTGGATAACCCGTAACATTAAAACTTGATCTGTATCAACATATGACGCATATTGCGCGCGGTTATTTTTAGATAAGGTGCACAAAATGACGTTGTATCAAAAAATGTTGGTCTTTTACGCAGTCATGGCGGCACTGTGTGCGCTCATCACCTGGTTTTTGTCCAAAGACCGTAAGCGGATTCGCTTTCTTAGCGCCGTCCTGGTCGGTTCGACCTGGCCTATGAGTTTCCCCGTCGCGTTGCTTATCTCCCTATTCTAAACACGCTTTCACGGTTTTGCGCCGACACTACAGCTCGACGAACGCTGGCCGGCGCAGTGTAGCGTTGCCTTGTACATGAAAAGCCGTCCAGACGATAATATGTCTAACACATTCTATCTTTAGCTATCTCTTCGAATGATCCCTTCAAGCTTGCGTTAAAATCCTTTTGCCCATGCGCAAGCCAGAGATATTAGCTCTGATCCCTCTACGTTCATTTTGTTAATTTCAGCCGTTTTTGATTTAGCGCTGAAGAAAAATCTATTTTCTCCGATATTAACGTAAGGCTTTCTAATGATTCATCGGCATTAAGCGTACCTCTTAATTTCCATGATGATCATTGGAGTTATTATAAAAGGGAGAGTTATGAAAATTAGCAACATGCGTATTGGAACCCGCCTGAGTGTAGGTTTTTTTCTTGTACTATTTATGATGTTTATCATGGGGATGATGTCATGGCAATTAACGCAGTCGAACAGCACTAGCGTTAATACTATGATCTATCAGGATTTACAGAAGGAACGGCTGGTACAAGAATGGATTACCCTGGTTGACCGAAATAGCGGAAATACCATCGCCGCAATGGCAACACAGGACCCGAAATTACGAGAGAAAATTCTCAACAATATTAAAAATGACACGGCGAGAACCTCGGAAGTGCAATCCACTCTCCAGCCGCTTTTGCGATTTGAAAAGGGGAAAGCGTTTTTCCGTGCCATTCAGGAAACGCGAGGGAAATATCTTGTCTTGCGGAAAGAGGGGCTCGAGATGGCTGAGCAGGGAAAATATGAAAACATGAGTGAATTCATATCCACCCGGTTTATGCCTGTCACGCAGGAATATAATAAAACGCTGCACTCTCTTCTTGAACTGCAAAACGAGATCATCAACGACACCCACGCCAGCATAAAAAAAGCGTCGCATCTCACTGAGATGGTGATTGTGCTGTCTGTGCTCTTCGGCATCGTATTGGGATCGTTAATTGCCTGGTATATCACTCGCAGTATTACGCGCCCGCTGAAAGAAGCCGTGACGGTAGCCACCCGGGCAGCGCAAGGTGATCTGACGACAGACGTTAACGTCCACTCGACGGATGAGCTGGGTCAGCTGATGAGTGCGTTGAAAGAGATGGTGTCTGAGCTGGGGTCAACGGTACTTAAGGTGAGACATGGCGCGGAAAGTATCTCTGTTGCCGCGGATCAAATTGACGCAGGTAACCAGGATCTGGCTTCTCGTACGGAAGAACAGGCGGCTGGCGTGGTCGAAACGGCTGCGACGCTGGAGCAGCTAACGTCCACCATCAAAAGTACCGCTGATAACGTCCGTCGCGTAAATGAGTTGTTCACGGAAACCGGTCAGGTTGTCAAAATCAACAGCGATCGTATGCATGAAGTTTCAGCAGCCATGGAAGCGATTCATAAAGGTGCTGAAAAGATGGGCGATATTATTGCCGTTATTGAGGGTATCGCCTTCCAGACCAATATTCTGGCGTTGAACGCTGCCGTTGAGGCCGCCAGGGCCGGGGAGCAGGGGCGTGGATTTGCCGTTGTGGCCGGAGAGGTCAGAACGCTGGCGCAAAGAAGTTCGGCGTCAGCCAAAGAGATCCGCGACATTATCAGCGCCTCGGTCAGCAAAATTGCCGACGGTCGCGGGCTGGTCTCACAGGCTGATAACGGTATGCAGGAGATCGTCGATACCGTCTCGAGCGTCCATACGTTAGTGGATGAAATTGCACGCGCCAGCCACGAACAAAGCGAAGGTATCACCCAGATCAACATTACGATGGGCCAGATTGACACTACGACGCAGCAGAATGCCTCTTTGGTTGAAGAATCCTCGGCCGCCAGTGGCTCACTAAAAGAGCAGGCGCGCATCCTGATCGAGAGTATTCGCGTCTTTGTGTTGCGGGATTCAGAAATGAACAACCCACCTCTGCGCCCTCAGGTTTCGTCCGCTGTGATACAAGGCAAACCTATAGAGCCGCGCGGTTCCGAAAAGGACTGGCAGGCGTTCTAATTCAGTTGCCATAAGTGTTGAAAAAAAGTATCGGTTAGCCTGCCAATGAACTGCGGCAGGCTATTTCTTTCTACGTCATACCGTTTTGAAATGATTCAGGCCTGGACGCTACCCATTTTCCGATCGGCAGAGAAATAGCGTAGTCACAGAACCCTCCTTCATACATCCGCCCAAAAATGCATCACTATATTCAGGCAAATTAACAACATGCCGTAAACCGTGATCGTCACACTCAATAAAAAGAAACACCGGTGCTATTTTTACAAAACTACAAACCAAAATGATGAAAGGATATCGTTATGTCCACTCGTACTCTACCTTTGTGGGTCGCAGCGGCCGCTGTCGGCATATTACCTTTTCACCTCGCACAGGCGGCAAGTTCAGTGAAGTTTCCAGATAAAGTTTGTAATATCACTCAATACGGTGCCGAAGGCCATCGGCTGCAAATTGCGCTGAACACCGACGCCATTCAAAAAGCCATTGATGATTGCGCTGCTGCGGGTGGGGGCACAGTTCTGGTGCCGAAGGGCAATTTCTTAACCAATCCGCTGTTCCTGAAAAATAACATTCAGCTAAAACTGGAAAAGGACGCCACGCTGGTGGCTTCAACCGAGGTCGCTGCGTATCGTGCAGATGAGAAAACTAAATTTGCCGAAGCGGAAAACGGCTGGCTACCGTTTATCAGCGTCGCAGACGCGCAAAACGTCGCTATTGTCGGGGAAGGAACTATCGACGGTCAGGGCGCAGTGTGGTGGGAGCGCTGGAGAGAAAACATCCGCGCGACCGGTAAAAAAGGCGGTACCGATCGTCCGCGGCTGATTTACATCACGCGCTCACATAACGTCCTGATCGATGGCGTCACCTTAACCCATTCACCCAGCTTCCACGTCGTGACTCGCTATGCGCACGATGTTGATATTAACGGTACGCGAATTCTTTCTCCGTGGCATGCGCCAAATACGGACGCTATCGATCCTATCGACAGCCAGAATATTCGTATCACCAATAACTATATCGATTGCAATGACGATCATATCGCCATCAAAGCTGAAAAAGCCGATCCGCGCTTCCCTGATGGGGTGGTAGATAACATCTATATTGCCAATAATACCCTCAAGCAGGGCCGCGGAATTTCTATTGGCAGTGAAAGTGCGGGTGGCGTGAATAACGTACTGGTGGAAAATAATACCTTTGAAGGATCGATGTACGGTATTCGAATAAAAAGTCCGCGCGGGAAGGGCGGCGAGGTAAAAAATATTATTTACCGCAACACCAAAATGCACAACGTCGAAGTACCGCTGGTATTTTCCGCTTATTATAAAGCTGCGCCTATTGTTGAAGCTGAGGTCGATAAATTGCTCCAGGAGGGCGGTTTTACGCTCGGCGAGCAAATTTATCCACCGGACAGCGATCCCAAACAGCCCTTCGAAAAATATAAAACGCCGCACTTCAGTAATATCACCGTGGAAAATTTAACTTCCACCGGCGATAGCAAAGCGGCCGCCTATATTATTGGAACGCCGGAAGCACCGCTCAGTGGTTTCCACTTTACGAATGTGAATATTGAGGCAGCCCAGGGTCTGCGTATTCGTCATGCCGAACTCGAGACCAAAGGACTTAATCTGACCGTAAAAGAAGAACCGAAAATTAAGAAAGATGCTGGCGCCATCGTTCAAGAATAACGTGACGTTGACGGAAGACTGCACCAATGAGACCTGCTATTGCGTGCAGTCTGTCCTGCTTAAAACCGCACCCTCACATCGTGTCAGGGCGCTGTTCCATGTCCAGTGCGCTTGCACTGGCGGGGTCAAACAGCGAAAAGCTTTCAATCTGATCCAGCATTATTACCCTGCGAAACGCCATTGCGCTCCTTGGCTCTGAATCAAGCGTTATGTCATGTTCGGCATACCACTTGCTGTAATTGTGTTCAATGCGCATATCCATTTTCTTGCCATCACGATAGCCGCTGAGCATCGGGATCAGCACGATATTCGCCGTCTTTTCATATTCCAGCGTCGCGGTATGTATCATCCCGATGTAAATTCGCCGCGATTTAAGCGTCACCATCGCCAGCTCGCCTTCTTCCATACACTGATAAAGCAACTGTTCGATACCGCTCGAACGCGCCAGACGTTTATAGAGTTGCTTCCTGCCTTCACCGTCCAGCCTGGCGCTGCCAGCCCAGTTTGAACGATAGAGACAAAAAATGATCGCAAAGGCCAACATGAGGATCACTGGGGCCTGAATACCCAGAAAGCTCCAGTTCATAAAATCGATTTGCCAGTTGGCATAGTGTTGCGAAGTAAAATGGAACCGATTATCGGCCAATGAGAGTCCAAGCAGCAGTAACCAGAGCAGCCCGGTGGCGATCACGCCCTGCAACACGAAAATGCAGCCATACAGCGCGACAAGAAAATAGACATCCCAGCCGAAGGAACGCTTGATTTTAAAACGGGTCGAGAGATCGCGACTGGTGTACCAGTACCCACACACCATCAGCACCATAAATATTGCCGTGCCCATATTATGCCCTCTTCAGCGCATTCACGTGGCGCAGAAAGTCTTGCCGCACCTCATTGCTCTTGAAGTTGACCGAGGCATTACCGTCCTGGTCAATAATAATACGGTCACCGTCCTCAACGGCCTCAATAATTTCCTGCTGACTCATCACCTGCAGTAACGACTCTGGGCTGGAGAAAACCGACATGAATATGCGTTTCATCGTCTGACATCCTTATAAACAAAAAGGATAAGCCTGGTAGACTCATGCCGGTGTCGCCATAAGGTAATCCTGAAAATGCATATTTTATTGGGATATGAAGGGATATATTTTTGGTTGGTTGGTTGGTTGGAGGAGGGGAATTGTCCGCTTTTGCTTATGGTCGATAGTATTCGACACATGAATTGACAGCAAAAGCGGCCATAATTTAACGATGCTGCCTCAGATATTATTTCGTCGCCAGTTCTCTGCGGATAATTTCAGCACCGGCACTCAGTGCATTGAGCTTGCCGTTGGCAACCTGACGAGCAAGGGGCGCCATGCCGCAGTTGGTCGACGGATAAAGTTTGTCGGCGTCAACAAACTGAAGCGCTTTTCGTAACGTGCTGGCCACTTCTTCTGGTGTCTCAATGGTATTGGTCGCCACGTCGATGGCACCGACCATCACTTTTTTACCACGAATCAGCTCAAGCAGATCCATGGGAACGTGTGAGTTATGACATTCCAGTGAAATGATATCGATAGAAGAGGTTTGCAGTTTTGGGAAGGCCTCTTCGTACTGTCGCCACTCAGACCCCAGCGTCTTTTTCCAGTCAGTATTGGCCTTAATGCCGTATCCGTAGCAGATATGGACAGCCGTTTCGCACTTAAGGCCTTCGATGGCGCGCTCTAACGCCGCAATTCCCCAGTCATTCACCTCGTCAAAGAACACGTTAAAGGCGGGTTCATCAAACTGGATAATATCCACACCCGCGGCCTCTAACTCTCTGGCTTCCTGGTTGAGAATTTTGGCAAATTCCCAGGCCAGTTTCTCGCGACTTTTATAGTGATTATCATACAGCGTATCGATCATTGTCATCGGCCCAGGCAGCGCCCATTTAATCGGCTGCGTGGTGAGCTGACGTAAATATTTGGCATCTTCAACAAACACGGGCTTTTGGCGTGCGACGGCACCGACGACCGTTGGAACGCTGGCATCATAACGATTGCGGATTTTAACGACCTCGCGTTTCTCAAAATCCACGCCGCTGAGGTGCTCGATAAAGGTTGTGACAAAATGCTGGCGGGTTTGCTCGCCATCACTGACGATATCAATCCCGGTGCGCAGCTGATCGTCCAGCGATAAACGCAGAGCATCCTGTTTGCCCGTGATTAATTCTTCATTTTGCAGTTTCCACGGAGACCACAGGGTCTCCGGTTGAGCAAGCCAGGACGGTTTGGGTAAACTGCCAGCCGTCGATGTTGGGAGCAATGTTTTCATAACAGGTGACCTTTTTATTTTTAATTAATCAAAGCGCGCAAGGGGCGGTAAATTTCTCAAGGATGTTTTTATAGGGTTTGATGAAATGTGTTTCAGTAAATTTCCCCTGCTCAATCGCTAACTGGCTGCGTTCTTCTCGATCGTAAACAATTTTAGTCAATGAATGATCCTGGTTATTCAGGTTAGGCTGATAATATTGCCCAGCGACCGAGTTAGCATTGTAAATTTCAGGGCGATAGATTTTCTGGAATGTCTCCATGGTACTGATGGTGCCAATCAGTTCAATAAACGTGTAATCATTCAGCAGATCGCCGGAGAAAAAGAAGGCCAACGGCGCGGCGCTGTTTGGTGGCATAAAATAGCGAACCTGCAGCCCCATCTTTTTGAAATACTCTTCAGTCAGCGAAGCGCCATTTTGCGTGTATTCAAAGCCCAGAACAGGATGCTCATTTCCGGTACGCTGATAGCTGTTTTTATTCGAAACACTCAGGCAAATCACCGGCGGCTTGCTAAAGTTAGCTCTGTATTCACTTGAATTTGCGAAATATTTAAAGATATTGCCGTGCAAATCACCAAAGTTATCGGGGATGGTAAACTCAGCCCGATCTTTATTGTGATCTAACAGCACCACGCTAAAGTCATAATCACGCACGTAGGAGGAGAAGTTATTACCGACAATTCCTTCGATACGCTGCTGCGTTTTCTTATCCAGAATAGTGGTTTTCAGTATTTCAATCGCAGGGAAGCGGGTGTGATTACCCTCTGCATCAATATTCATCTCAACGGTGATGATGTCGAGTTCGACAGAATAACGATCGCCCTTAGGATTATCCCAATGCGCTAATGTATTAAAGCGATTATCGATCATCACCAGCGTATTGCGTAAGTTCTCCTGACGGTTTTCGCCTCGCGCCAGATTTGCAAAGTTCGTCGTAATACGCGTGTTTTCCGAAGGGTTATAATTCTCATCGAAGCGGCTGTGCTTAATTGTGAAGGTGAAATTTTTATTCATAGTCATCTCGCTTCCTGAGTGCTGACGTAAAAACTGACTTTATCGCTGGATGTTCCAGTATTTGGAGAATCCGTTTTCATGTTGCCAATTCGTTAACATTGCATCTTTTATGCCAGAGCCAATGAGTGAGGGGAAGCGACTAAATTTCACGACAACATGAGCTATCTTCATGATCGCGGGCATGCCCGAATTTTGTCATGGTAAAGCGGTTAAAACCCATGCGGCGTACAGCGGGAATCAGTGGGGAAGGCAGGCTTGCAGTAAACGGTGAACCTGAGCGCCAGAAAATTCATCCACTATCAAGATGAAAAAGTGACACACCAGACAGCATAGGGGCGATGAACAAACGGAAGGAATGAGGCCCCTTACAGAGCCTCAGTCAAAGCAATTTTCGAGGGTAATCACTGCCTGACGGCAACAACCATCTCCAGCTCAATGGGCGCGCCGCGCGGCAGCTCGGCGACGCCAACGGAGGTGCGGGCATGTTGCCCCCGCGCGCCAAGCCGTTCAACAAGCCGATCGGACGCGCCATTCATCACCTGCGACTGTTGAATAAATCCAGGCGCTGACGCGATGTATCCCACCACTTTCACTACCTGGACGATGTGTGCATCGCCCCCCACGGCTTGTGAGACCGCATCAAGGCATAAGTCCGCGCAAAATGCGGCCGCTTCCTGAGCACTGGCGAGATCAACTTCAGCGCCGACCTTACCGGTGTACAGCAGCGTTTCTCCGCGCCGCGGCAGCTGACCGCTCACGTACGCAAGACCCTCATGAATCATGACAGGGACGTAATTCCCCCCTGGCGTATTTAGCGTATCTGTCATCATTCCCCCTGCGTCAGGCGCTATTTTACAATCGCCTGTAACGCTTTACGCGCGGCAGGCGTGATGTCGTGTGGATGCTGATACCCAATATTTTCAATTGCACGCGTGTAGAGTGCGACCAGCCAGTCATAGACATAAATCGTCGCAGCATGAACCGGCTGCTCTCCCAGGCGGGTGAGTCTTGGCGTTGTGTTGCTGACCACGGGCGTCACGAAAATGGCCTGACCTTTACGCACGCGACTGGCCGGACGAGACGACTCAGGCGTTTGCGCGTAACCTAGCCAGCCGATGAAATTCCCTATAGATGCATGCAGCTGGGCGGCGCTGCTTTTGTCGGCTTCGACAATCGCCTGCAGCATCTTCGGAAGATCCAGTCGGTAGCTGCTCAGCACTAGCGTATCCGCTATCTGCGGCAGCACGTTGATGTCCAGGCCCAGTCTGCTGGCCGCCGCGTCGTTGCGACTCCACTGACGCAGGTGATTAACCCATACGCGATGCGCCAGACGGGCTTTATCTTTGGTCTGATAAACATCACCGCCTTCGCTGGCATTATCGGCAAACAGGTCGATAACGTCGGTGAACAGGCCATTAACCTGTTCCTCACGCGGCTGTTGAACAGCCAGAAGCGTTTCGAATGCTTTAAGCGGGGGCAGCAAGCCCTCCAGCAGCTCGCCATGACGTGCTGCGCTGTTCTGCAAGGCTCTCACCATCGCTTCAGCCTGGGTGCGCTGCACTTCCGGTTTCACTGTCGCAGGCGTGAGATAGCTTTGCATCAGTGCACGACGCTCACGCTGTTGTGCCGTTTTCAACGCCTGAAGCCGCGACTGACGCTGTGCGGGGAGCGTGGCCTGTGACAGCCATTCCACGACGCGCTGCATGCTGTGTGCGTCCAGAGCCTGCAAGGTCCCCCAGCGCTGGCCCGGTTTACCGAGCAGTTGCTGTACAGCTTCATCCAGATTTTGTTTAGTGGTAAAGCGCGCATCATGCGGAGTGATCGCCCAGACCAGCCCCGGCAGCGCAGACTCTTCACCCGCCTGTGTATCTTTGACCCAGTTCAGCAGGGCTTTTGCCGTTTTGGCGGTTTGCTCGTGCTGTGCGGTCGCGTTGCAAATCACCAGCACATCCGGCTGCATTTGCTGGCGATAATGCTCCAGCAGCCAGACATATTTTGCCTGCGCCAGCGGCGATAATTCGGTATCGGAAGGGGCAGGAATATCAATGATATCGACATTTTCCAGCACGCCATTTTCAGTCGGGAGGACCAGTTCACGGGTCAAAAACGCCAGGACGTCGACGGGAATACTGATGGCATTCAACATCTCGCCATCGTTGAGCGGATGCAACACCGCCTCCTGCGCTTCAGGAGAGGTGAACTCACCGCGCGTCAGGAATCCTTCGCTCGGCAGGCCAAAATTATCAACCAAAAGACTCAGCGGCGCGGCCAGTTCGCTGGCATGACCGGTTTGATGCAGAACGTGCGCGAGCTTCAGCCACTGCTGCGTCAGTTCCTGCTGCTCGCCCCATAACAGCGACCAGATGCTGGCGCGCGTGCTCAAATCGAGCGACGGAATGAGCTGCGCAAACTGGTGCCACAGGGCATCATCCATTTGCTGTTCCGATCCCGGCACAGTGCTTCGCCAGAATCGCGCAATGGCTCCCACTTCCTGCGCCGTCATTCCCGGCACAGCCTGCGGCTGGCGCAATGCGCGCCATTTTTCCACGCGCGCTTCAATGACCGCTTTCTCAACCGGACGAATCAAGCCCTGTAGGGTGGTGCGCGCAATGAAAAGTTGAACCAGCTCGGCTTCGGTGACCAGACTCAGACGGAGAGGGAAAGCGTCGTCGGTCACCGCAGGTGAGAACGGGGTAAAGCGCACGGCCATATTGGTCAGCGCATGGCCGGGATTCAGGTGTGAAAAGTAGTCAAAGGTACGCAAACCGGGCGCGACATCCAGCCGTCCGCTGCCGCTTCCGCACAGCGCCACCAGGAGGTGCGCTTTGGCGGCCTGCGAGTGGCCATACAATCCGATACTGCTGTGCGCGTCGATGGCGCGGTCAAGCGCCTGTTCACGTGCTTGCACCGAGGTCAGTCGGGCCAGCAGCGCGTCGGCGTCATTATCCAGCATCGGGGCGTGCAGGCGCGTTTCATTGATCCACCCGATCAAGGCCTGAGTGGTGGCAGTCTTCGCTGTCATTTCAGATATACGCTCCCGCTGTCGATCCAGTAATGACTTCCGCTATGACGGCGGTCAGCCAGGGTATTCAGTTTAAAGGTTAATGCATCAGGCGGAACCGGAGTACCGTCCTGTAACCAGGCATCGCTCAGCTCAAAGGCTTCCGGGCCTTCCTGTTTGGTTCCGCCGGTCAATTTAAGACGCACGTTCAATACCCCGTCTCCTGCGATGGCTTTCGCCAGTTCCGCAGAGTTAATGCTCAGGGTATACAGCGGCGTAGCTGGCCAGCGCGCGTTTTCCAGCTGACGGAATCCCAGCGTCACGTTGCCGCGCAGCGGGAAGTGCAGTTTGGTGTCGAGTTTCGCGCCAGGTTTGTCCAGATCGATATTTTGATACCAGACGTTTTCCTCACGCAGCGTATTGACCGTATTGTCCAGCACGCCCAGATAACGCACGGTGGAGTAAGCGCCAATATCGGCCGCTTTAAAATTAAAGCGCGGCAAACGCAGGTCGAGCGCAAGGCTGCACAGCATCGCCCCAACCGCCGCCGTTGATTTTGGATTGCCAATTCGGCCCTGCTGGCTGAACGGATACCACTCATGGACGCGGTATTTATCCAGCCAGACGATGCGGTTCACCGGCACCGGTTGCAGGTGGCGAATTAATGCCTGCACGCCAGGCAGACAGCCAGGGCGTCCGGTAATCAGCAAAATATCGCAGGTATAATGTGAAATCGCTTCGCAAACGGCGTGCAGCGGAGCGGCCAGCGTAAACTGACCCGCCAGCATCGCATCCTGCATTTCGTGGAAATTCACGTGCAGCGGGACGGCAAACAGATCGAAGGCGGCAGAGCCCGCAGGCAGCGCATGATCAATCGCCTGCTGCAGGTAATTCATGACGTTGCGCGTCGGTTTTTGCGACAGCAGATCGCCAAAGGTGGCGTGTAAACCCGCCAGCGGATCGTCGATATCGCTGCTTTCCCACGCCGCCAGAATGGCGTGGCCAATCGGCATAAACAGCTGCAATGCCGTTTGCTGGCGTAATACCGCCTGCGTATCGATGCGTCCGGAATCGCCAAACAGCGACGCCATCAGCAGGGACGCGTCCGCAATTCCGGATTTTTGTAACTGGGTTTGCAGCGCAGGCAAGACGTAGCGCTGAATAACATCCAGCAGCGTGTCATCGCCCGCCACTTTAAAGCCTTCGCGGAACAGCAACTGCGGGGTGATTTTGACGTTATTGCCGGAGCCATCATCAAGCTGATAATGGGTGATCGCCATATCGGTCGTGCCGCCGCCAATGTCAATCGAGGCAACGCGCAGCGCGCGGCCTGGCGATGAATTCGTTTCGGCCGCGCGATCCGGGCGGGCGAGGGAGGCAAAGAACGCTTCCGTCTGGCCGCCAAAATGGGAAATGGCTTCGTTATAGAGCCACACCAGCTGTCCGCAACTCGCTTCGTCCCATTCCATTTGAATTTCCGGAACGGGAATGACGCTTTTATCCTGCTGTTTGCGGCTGGCAAAGTCTTCATCCTGCGGGTGCCAGCCCATCGCTTTCCAGACAATCGCGATAGCTTCAAACATACGGCGGCGGAATATTTCACGCTCTTGCTTTGGCATGGCTGACGGCAGGGTGAGGATCAGCGTGCGGAGCTGTCGCGGCGAGGCCGGGAAGCCCAGACGCAGGCGCGTGGCGACGCTGTTGATTTGGCCCAGCGCCTGCGCGAGTAATTCACACAGCATATGCGTCATCAGCGTGCTGCGGCTGTATTGCGGTGAAAAGACCGGCAAGCGTTCATCCTGAGGCAGGGTAAACAGCGGTTGCCCGTCATCATTCATTAAGTTCATCAGCGGGAAGGCGGTCGCCAGCGGCTCGCGCTGGGTTTTGCTGTTCATCTGACTAAAGCGCCAGTCCTGAACCACCGGCGTTTCATCCCACAGATAGCGGCGTGGGCTGGAAATTCCGCTGTTGCCTTCCGTTCCCAGGCGTTGCATCGCCAGCTTGCGCGCTTCATCGCCCACTCGGACGATAGACGGCCAGACGAACGCATCTTCACGTCCGCTTTCGACCGAGAAATGCTGTTTGCCAAAACGCGCTTCAGAAAATTCAAGACGACTGGTAAACAGGGGCTCATTCAGGAACTGAGGTTCGCTTAACGAGCGCACCTGCAGCTCGGCTGTCTGGCGTAAACCGTCGTTGGCATCGCCATGATCTTCAATGATCACGCCGCAGGTGTGAGTGTTGCCCACGTCAAGAATCAAATCGACGGGGATCGCCGGCGTGCTGAGCGTATGCGTAACAAATTTGACTTCAGGGACGGTGATTTGCTCGCCCAGCATAGTCATCAGGTTGAGCCAGTGTGCCTGGTACTCAAAGCCGCGCATGGCCTGTTGCAGATCGCGATCTGAGCGGTTTTCTACGCCCGTGGCATAGCCGGTGAACGCTTCGCGCAACCAGCCGTCAATCCAGGTCTGATCGAGGAAATTGAGCACTTCCTCATCACGCCACGCCAGCGCAAAACGGGTGCCGTTGAGAATATCGTTCTCAACAGGCGACAATCCGTGGGTGGCGTGCTCGGCGATTTGACTGTCGAGCGCAAAGGTCACACGGTGGGTATTGCCTGCGCCGTCAGGGATTTCCAGCTTGCGCACCTGAACGCGCGCCCAGTTGTCCGGGCCGTCCACAAAGGTACGCGGCGGGTTAAAGCGTAAAAAAGGCACCGGCAACCAGACGCCGTCGAGCACCGTCAGTGACTGATGCAGCAGGATTGTGTTTTCCGGTTTTACGACTTCAGGATGACCGCCGCCCGCGCCTGGCAGGGTATAGCGGCCATTGACCAGATCGTAATTCAGGCGCAGCAGGGGACCGTTGGCGGTTTTACGCACAAAACGACCGTGGCTGGCCGAGTCCTGCGGCGTCAGGCCGAAATCGAGAAACTGTACGCCGCTGTTCGCAATCAGCGTGACGCTTTGTTTGTAGTCGCAAAGATTTACCAGCATAGAATCAGGCACCTGCTTTCTTGAACGTCAGCGGAACGACGGTTTTGGCATCATAACGGGCAGTACACTCTGCCACATCGTTAGTCCCTGCTTTACAGGCAATCTCTGGCATCGGGTAGCGTGAACCATCCGAGCAACGGGCGTTGCCGCGACTTTTTATCATCAGCTCACCGTTGCTGTGCAGACCCGAGAAAATATCCGTTCGGCAAACAACATTATCGCCGTGAACCACACGCGCCGTACCTTTATTGTTCTGAACCTGATAGCGCATTGACGGTGGTTTGCCGGTAATCGGGTCCTTCACGTCAAGCAGTGCGCGCCAGGTCCCGTTCAGGAATTTGGTCGAACCGGTTTTCACCTGCATGGCGTCCATCACCAGCGCATCTTTAGGAATGGCTGAGATGATGACTGCTTCTTCTGCTGGCGCTGGCGTCACGACAGGCGCGGCAACGGGTAAAATTTCGGCCTGGTGGAGCGGCAGGTTCATGGCGATGTCGGCCACTGGCTGCACCGGTTTTGGCGCGATCGCTACGGGCGCAGGCGCAGGTGTTGGGGCAGGTTCTGCTGACGGTGCCGCTTTCGGCCACAGCAGTGGTGCCGCGACGGCGGCAACAATCACCGCTGCAACAGGCAATGTCCAGAGTGGAACGCGGCGCTTTTTGGTTACGGCTGCCGGTTCAGGCTGAGCGGGCGCAGTCGGTTCATTTGGGGCTAATTTGGCAGGCTGCGCAACGTACAAATCGTCTTCGGTAACACGAAGTACCGCCGTGGTCACTGGTGCAGGCACAACGGCTGTCGCAGGCGTTGGGGCAATCAGCGGCGCATCGGCCTCTTCAAAGGTCACTACCGGAAGCTGTTCCGGCTCTGGCTCTTCTTCGACCGGAGAAGGCATCGGCTCAGGCGCGAGCGATTCGCGCAGGCAATCCAGAACATCCTCGCGCGCGTTCTCATTAAGGTTTACAAATCCCCAAAAGGCGATAACCGGCTTGCCCTCGATCAGGTAAATGAAATTTTCGCCGGGGAACTGGAACGCTTTGGAAAGCAAAGAGCCAAAGAGCTGCTGCGCCGTTTTAGGCGACTGAAGGCTCTTTTTACTCAGCGACTCGACGCTGGAGATCGTATTTTCCAGATAGCGCAGGGCGCGGAAACGGGCGTCTTCGTCGGCGGCGTTCCAGCCGGTGACAGCGCCATCCACGGGAGAGTACCAGTCAACGCGATCGCCGCCGTCGTTAACTTGCGGAATGGCCAGGCAATCGACTATTGCCTGTTGTTTGCGCAGGCGAAGCGCCTCGCGGATTTGCAATGCTGATTCAAATACGGCCTGACCGCCGCCGCCAACGGCCTGAAAATCATCCAGATTGCCGCTGCGTAAAAGTGTTTTTGCCACGATTTGGTCCTGTAGACTTTTTCACGCCTCTACTTTAACGAAACTGGATGGCAAGCAAACGGGCGAAGAGACGCCAAAAGGGGCGATTTCTTCGCGCATAGAAAATGACGGTAGTGCTTGACGAACAATGGCACTTAAGGCAAATCAATCCGCGGGGGCTGGTGACAAAATCAGCGAAATTATCTGCTTTAGAATAACCTGATAGTGTTTCGTTATTTGCCACTGTTACTTCCCTGTGCTGTTATTAACCCTCTATATAATAAAATTGAAAAGGCTTATAACCATGTCTACAGGGAAAACACTGCTCGCATTAGCGCTGAGCACATTGTTACCGGCAAGTGCCGCGTGGGCGGCGAAAAGCGACACCCTTATTTATTGCTCTGAAGCCTCACCGGAGTCGTTTAACCCGCAAATTGCCAGTTCAGGCCCGTCATTCGTCGCCAGCTCGCAGGTGCTTTATAACCGCTTGATTAACTTTGACCCGGTGAAAAATACGCCAGTTCCTTCTCTGGCTGAATCCTGGACAATTTCACCTGACGGTAAAACCTATACTTTTGCTTTGCGCAAAGGGGTGAAATTCAATAGCAATAAATTCTTCAAACCAACGCGTGATTTTAACGCCGATGACGTTATTTTCTCGGTGATGCGTCAGAAAGACCCTAAGCATCCGTATCATAATGTGTCGAAGGGCAACTACGAATACTTTAACGACGTCGGCCTGGACAAACTGATTCAGGAAGTGAAAAAGGTCGATGATTATCACGTTCAGTTTGTCTTAACCGAACCGAATGCGGCGTTCCTGGCGGACTGGGGAATGGACTTTGCCTCGATTCTGTCTGCCGAGTATGCGGATGTAATGCTGAAAAAAGGCACGCCGGACAACGTGGATACCTGGCCTGTCGGGACCGGTCCATATGTGCTGCAACAGTACAAAGTCGATTCACTGATCCGCTATATCGCGAACCCCAATTACTGGGATGGCGACGTGCCGACTAAGCACCTGATTTTCTCCATCACGCCAAATGTCGAAACGCGTCTGGCGAAGTTGCAAACCAACGAGTGCCAGATCATTCCTGCGCCGTCACCGGTGCAATTTGATGTGATCAAGAAGAATAAAGATCTGGCGCTGCACTCTGTCGATGCGCTGAACGTCGGCTATCTGGCGTTTAACACCGAGAAAAAACCGTTCGACAACGTGCTGGTGCGGCAGGCGCTGAACTATGCCACGGACAAAAAAGCGATCGTTAATGCTGTCTTTATGGGCTCCGGTACGGTGGCGAAGTCGCCGATTCCGCCAAATATGATGGGCTATGACAAAGAGTTGAAGGACTACAGCTACGATCCAGAGAAAGCGAAAGCGCTGCTGAAGCAGGCCGGGCTGGAGCAGGGCGCGGAAGTGACGCTGTGGTCAATGCCGGTTCAGCGTCCCTATAACCCAAACTCGCGCCGTATCGCGGAGATGATCCAAAACGACTGGGCAAAAGTGGGCGTGAAAGCGAAAATTGTTTCCTATGAATGGGGCGAATATTTGTCCGGTATGCGTAAAGGCGAGCATGATTCTGCGCTGTTTGGCTGGATGTCTGATAACGGCGATCCGGATAATTTTGCGGATGTGCTGCTGGGCTGTAACAGCATCAAAACCGGTTCTAATGCCGCACGCTGGTGCGATAAGGGATACAATGACCTCGTGCAAAAAGCGAAGCTGACCAGCGATCCAGCCGCACGCGCCAAGCTCTACGGCCAGGCGCAGGAGATTTTCTATCAGCAAGCGCCGTGGATTGCGCTGGCGAACGGCAAAACGTTCTTCGCCACCCGCAGCAACGTGACGGGTTATAGCGTCAGCCTGATGGGCAGTGATTTCTCGAAAGCGAAGCTGAATTAATGTAAAAATCCTCTCCCGCGAGGGAGAGGAAAGAGACAAAAGGAGTGACAATGTCACATCTGGATGCAGTGACGGCGCGTGTGGATGCCGCTGTGGAAGAAAGTGTTATTACGCATATGAATGAACTGTTGGTCGAATTGAGCGAGGACGCGGAACTGAGCCGCGAAGATCGTTACGCGCAGCAGCAGCGCCTGCGTAACGCCATTGCTCATCACGGCAAGCATTACAAAGAAGATGCCGAAGCGCGGCAGGAACAGCTCACCAAAGGTGGCACGATCCTGTAAGGTTTAAAACTGGCGTCGGGCAACCAGCCAGGCGCCAATCACCAGCAATACCGCACCGCAAATCGGGCCAATCAGCGCACGCAGGGGGATCCCCTGGCTTTTCAATACGTCCATCACCAGCCCGCCAATCAACTGACTGGCGACCAGCACCGCAATCGTCGTGGCTGCTCCAACGTACTGGTAGCCGCTGATACTGGCAAAGACAAAAAACGATCCCAACAAACCGGGAATTAACGTCCACCAGCGAATCGTCGACGCCAGTTCGCTGAATCCCGCCACGCCATTTTTAAGTAATAAAATACTCACGAACAGCACAATGCCGACCAGCGAGTTCAGCAGCATCGCGATCAAAATGGTGGAGGATGACTGGGTGATGCGCACCATCAACGTATTTTGCACCACCAGACCGATCCCGGCAGCGACCAGAAAGACCAGCGTCAGGGATTGATTCATCAGATAGCGTCCGGGTCGTTGCGCTCATCAAGCTGGAGCTGCATAAAGGTAAGATCCAGCCAGCGGCCAAATTTGGTCCCGACCTGCGGCATTTGTCCGGTAATCACAAATCCGAGCGTCTTGTGAAGGTGAATCGAGCCGTGATTTTGTGCCTCAATTCCCGCCACCATAACGTGTTTACCGATGTTGCGCGCTTCACCGATCAGCGCTTTCATCAGCTCACGACCAATCCCTTTGCCCTGATACTCGGGGTGAACGTAAACCGAATGTTCAACCGTATGTCGGAATCCGTCAAATGCCCGCCAGTCGCCAAATGAGGCATAGCCCGTGATGACACCCTTTTCTTCGCTCACCAGTACCGGATAGCCCATCAGCGTCCGCGCTTCAAACCACGCAATGCGGTTCTCGGTATCAACGGTAGTGTCATTCCAGATTGCGGCAGTGTGCACAACGGCATGGTTATAAATTTCGCCGATTGCGGCGCAGTCTTCTTTATTGGCGTGGCGGATGATCATGAGGACCTCGGAATAGAGTGTTCACTATAGTGGTACAGTTTTATCACAATATTATACAAACCGCGCCGTGAAACACGACGGCATAAGCCATATTTTTTTGTTATGAAAGGGGGCGTTGAAATCGATTTCATACACTATAGTATGACGTCATGAATACTATGCCAGACGATATGAATCAACGGATCAGCGCGCGCATTCGCCTTGAACGCGAATCGCGTGGCTGGTCACTTAGCGAACTCGCCGAGCGAGCGGGCGTCTCGCGTGCCATGATCCACAAGATTGAACGCAGTGATAGCAGCCCGACGGCCACGCTTCTGGCCCGTCTTTCCGGCGCATTCGGGATCAGCATGTCGACGTTAATTGCCCGCGCTGAAATGCAAGAGGGCAAACTGTTACGCTTCGCGAATCAACCGGTCTGGCGCGATCCGCAAAGCCATTACCTGCGACGTCATGTTTCTCCGCGTACCGATTTGCCTATCGATCTGGTCCAGGTTGAGCTCCCGGCGGGCAGCGATGTGCCGATGCCAGCATCTTCGTATGCGCTGGCGCGGCAGTTGATCTGGCTGCAATCGGGCGAACTGGTGTTTCAGGAGGGGGATACCCGCCATGAAATGCAGGCGGGGGATTGTCTGGAACTGGGCCCGCCCAACGACTGCCGGTTCATTAACGAAAGCCAGCAGCCGTGCGTGTATCTGGTGGTTCGGCTGAATCAATCTGGCTCGTAATGTTAAGGCAGTCGCCGCAAACAGGGTCTAGTCTTAAAGGTCATTTGTATAAGAAGGAGCGAACCATGAGTCAATCTGCAAAAACAAACCGTCGCCTTGTGTTAGCGTCACGCCCGCACGGTGCACCGGTTGCTGACAATTTTCGCTTAGACGAACATCCAGTCCCTGCGCCTGCTGAAGGGCAACTGTTGCTGCGCACCATCTGGCTGTCACTTGATCCCTACATGCGTGGTCGTATGAGCGACGCGCCGTCTTATTCTCCACCAGTGGATATCGGCGCGGTGATGGTGGGCGGTACGGTCAGCCGCGTGGAACAGTCCAGGCACCCCGATTATAAAGAAGGTGAATGGGTGCTGAGTTATAGCGGCTGGCAGGAGTTTGATCTGTCCGACGGCAAAGGGCTTGTTAAGCTTGGCGAGAATCTGGCGCATCCCTCGTGGGCGCTTGGGATTCTGGGTATGCCGGGCTTTACAGCCTATATGGGGCTGCTGGATATCGGTCAGCCTAAATCTGGCGAGACGCTGGTGGTCGCCGCAGCAACCGGGCCGGTCGGCGCAACCGTTGGGCAAATCGGCAAAATTAAAGGCTGTCACGTGGTCGGCGTTGCAGGCGGTGCGGAGAAATGCCGTCATGCCGTTGAGGTGCTTGGATTCGATCGCTGTCTCGACCATCACGCGGATGATTTTGCGCAACAGCTGGCGCAAGCCTGTCCTGACGGTATTGACGTCTATTACGAAAACGTCGGCGGCAAAGTCTTTGATGCGGTTCTGCCGTTGCTGAACACCTCCGCGCGCGTGCCCGTGTGTGGTCTTGTCAGCGGTTATAACGCCACAGAACTGCCCGCTGGACCGGATCGTTTACCGTTGCTGATGGGGACAATTCTGAAAAAACGCCTCCGGGTGCAAGGGTTTATCATCGCTCAGGACTACGGTGATCGCATTGATGAATTCCAGACCGAGATGGGGCGCTGGATTCAGGAAGGCAAAATTCACTACCGCGAGCAGGTGACAGAAGGGCTGGAAAATGCACCTGAGGCATTTATCGGGCTGCTCGAGGGCAAAAACTTCGGCAAAGTGGTCATACGCGTCGCCAACGATAATTAACGATTTTTGTTTGACGCTTATATGGCGGAAATATCCGCCATAATATATTCTTAATTTTTGTCTATAATGTCTTTAATAATACAAGCATAGCCATCCACTCTCTCGATAGAGTGAGCTGAGCCATGTGAATTAACATCATAATTAGTTCTTGCTTTTTTTGCGATATTCCCAACACCAGGCATGAAAATACAGGATATATCTGGCAAGCACCGTTAGGGGCAAACGGGGCGGTGAATAGCGCTTATTTTAAGCAAAAGGAAAAATACATGCTTGATTTGGAAAACCTTGAAAAAGCACAACGTCTGAGCCTCACTATGCAAGTGGAGGTCAGTCTTAAGGGAGCGCTGATAGCTGGCGCACTTAAACCCGGTGCGAGACTCATTACTAAAGAAATTGCTGATAAATTAGGAACCAGTATCACTCCGGTGCGTGAGGCGCTGTTGCGACTGGTCTCTGCAGGCGCGTTACACGCGACCCCCGCGCAGGCGTTTTTTGGTGCCAGAAATCACCCTCGAACGCTATAACGAAATCAACGCCATTCGTAAACAGCTTGAAACCATGGCGGTGACGGCAGCGTGTGAGAATATGTCTGCCAGCCAGGTACAAGAGTTACGCGATCTGGCGGAGCGATTCCATGAAGCGATGCGTAACGGCAACGCGCAGCGTGCGTTGCATGCTAATCGCGTATTTCGCTTCAGGCTATACGAGTTTGCCCATATGCCGACATTGACGTCGATGATTGAGCAACTTTGGGTGCGTATTGGGCCATGCTTTAACTATCTTCATGAAGATGAACACGACATTGCGAAATACCCTTATCGTTACGATCAGCTGCTGGACCATCTCGAACGCGGGGATGTTGTGGCCAGTCAAAAAGCGATAGATAAACTGATTGATGAGTCAACAGCGCTCTTATTACAACAATATTTTAGTTAGGGAATCATTTAATGCAGTTTTAGTTTTATATATAAATTATCTCCCCTCTTCATTATTTGCCCGGTGACGAATGTTTACCGGGAACGCTATTTCATTTCTGTGACAGATAAGACCAGATGACTATGCATTAACCGAAAATCCTGCCGATAAAGGATCAGGCACATTTGCCTTTTGAGGAGCAGGAAGATGAGTTTCAGCCAACGATTACGTAATATAAAAATGAGCAGAAAGCTCGCGGCGGGTTTTGGTCTGGTATTGCTGCTGGTGGCGGTATCTACCATCATGAGCGTATTACGCTTTAAAGAAATTCGCGATGTCTATCAACAAACCAATCTTATTTATAACATTAATATCGAAGTTTTTCAGGCCAAGATTAATCGTCTCAAATTTCTGTATAACGGAGACGAAAAATCGGGTCAATTACTGGCGAACTATGTCCAACATGCGGCGGAAATAACAGCAGAAGCGAAGAAACTAAAATGGACGCCTCAGGAAGGGGTCATTATTAACGCTATCGCCGACAATCTGGCACGTTTTGAAAGCAGCGTTGCCGAAATGCAAACCGCAATGGCCGGTCTTAAAGCGAATAAAGACGATCCCACAGCGCAGCAAGCGCTAAAAGTTGCTGAAGATAAAGTTAAAACGGCAGGTGATGACAGCAGCGCGTCTATTCGCGAAATTATCGCGCTGGTCAAAATCCATAACGATTCGCTCGCCAACAGTTCAAGCACGATTACTGCCATTGTCGGTGTCGTTGCCGTGCTTTTTGGCATCCTGGTTTCATGGTGGGTGACGCGTCAGATTACTCATCCAGTGAGACACAATTTGCAGCTGGCGGAACTGATTGCCAGCGGCGATCTGAGTTCGGTTATTCGTGCTCAGGGTGATGATGAGCTCGGCAAATTGACGGGTGCGATGGGGCGCATGAACGACACGCTCCGCGCAATGATTGGCGAAGTACGCACCAGCGTCGCGCAAGTATCGCTGGCCGCCAGTGAAATTGCCGAGGGAAATACCGATCTTTCGTCACGCACTGAGCAACAGGCCGCCGCCGTCGTGGAAACGGCTGCCAGTATGGAAGAGTTAACGGCAACGGTGAAAAACAATGCTGATAATGCGCGCCACGCCAGCAAACTGGCGGCGGAAGCGTCGCAAACGGCCACCCAGGGTGGACGCGTGATGCGCGATGTCGTCAGCACCATGAGTGATATCAACACCAGCTCGAAGAAAATCGCCGACATTACTGCCGTGATTAACAGCATTGCCTTCCAGACCAATATTCTGGCGCTGAACGCCGCCGTCGAAGCCGCGCGAGCCGGGGAACAGGGCCGTGGATTTGCCGTTGTGGCGAGTGAAGTTCGCAGTCTTTCCCAACGCAGTTCGCAGGCCGCGAAAGATATCGAATTGCTCATTAGCGAGTCTGTATCGCGTATTACGACGGGCAGCGATCTGGTAACAAAAGCCGGGCAAACCATGGAACAGGTGGTGCATTCTGTCACGCGCGTGAACGATATTATGGGCGAAATTTCGTCGGCGTCTGAGGAGCAGAGCCGAGGCATTGAGCAGATATCCCGGGCCGTAATGGAACTGGATAGCACGACGCAACAGAACGCCTCGTTGGTGGGGGCATCATCTTCAGCCGCGGGCGCGCTGGAAGATCAGGCGCGTTTGCTGGAATCACTGGTGGCAGCGTTCCGTTTAGAACAGAACGCCAGAGCCGCTTAATCTCTACCCGGCAACGCTGTGTTGCCGGGGTTTTATCACTCGAAGCGGTATGAAACAGACAACCCTACGCCGTAGTTTCGTCCCGGAGCCGGTTCGTAGTAGCGCCCATTAGACTCATTGACGATGACCGATCCGACATATTCTTTATCGAACAGATTATCGACCCGTCCAAAGAGGTCCATTCCCCAGTTGCCGTAATTGAATTTATACCCGGTGTTCAGGCCCACAAGAGTATAAGAGGGAGCTTTGGCGCTGTTTTTCGTCATCCGCCATAATGTCACTCATATAACGGATGTCGGAACCCGCGTACCAGCCTTCTTCCGGTTGCCAGCCAAATGATGCATAGCCCATATTGCGCGCGATCCCCGGCATGCGGTTACCGTTGCAATCTGCGTCAGAGCAGACGTTGGTGCGATAGGTGGCATCCAGCCAGGTCCACGCCATTTTCAGCTTCCAGTTCTCGGCAAACTGCTGATCGAGAGACACTTCCACACCCTGACGTCGCGTTTTTCCGGCGTTCTTATAGCTGGTGCGCCCGCCAGAACTGGCATCAACCACGATTTCATCGTCGGTATCAGTACGGAATAAGGCTGCCGTCAGCAGACCGTTCCCCACACGCGTTTTGCTGCCCACTTCGAAGGTATTATTGGTTGACGGTTTAAGACCAAAATTCAGGCCGCTCTGGTTACCGGAACGATATGAAAGTTCATTGATCGTGGGCGTTTCAAACCCGCGTCCTGCCGCAGCGTAAAGATTCCACGCGTCGGTCACCGAGTATTTCAGCGATCCCGCTGGCAACCATTTGTGATAACTCGCTTCACCGCTGTCATCACCGTTTGCGCCCTGCACGTAGCGATCGTTGGAATCGAACCACACCGAGCTGTAGCGTACGCCCGCATCGAGGGACAGTTTCTGCGTCAACTGCCAGCTCGTTTGCAGATACGGATCCACGTTCCACATCAGATTACGTTCGTCACGGCGTTTGTCGCCCTTCACGCCGTAATCCGGTACGCCATTGTTCATGACAAAGTTTTCGTATCCGCGACGATCTTCGCTCATGTTTTCGTAATTAAGACCGGTGGTGACTGTTACAGGAACGCCTAGTTCACCGCGATGCGTCCAGCGAGTATCGATACCCTGATAGTGACGCTGCATGTCGATTACGCCGCCGGAGTGGGTAGGGCGCAGCTGCGGCTGATAGGGAATCGACTGGTACTGCGTCATCTCGCGTTCGCCCGCATAGGCCATCACGCTGAGATCGTCCTGCTCGCTTAAACTGGCGGTCATAGCGCAAACCCGCCTGCGTCTGTTTGATGGTTTTGCGCGGTATTGTACTGATCTCCCGCGCGGCGACTGACGCGGATTGTCGCGCCACTCCTGATAATCCAGACCGCCCGGATCGTTGGCTTTCATGTCCACGCTGTTGAAGATCAGCGTCAGCTTGCTGGCGTCATCAATGCGTACGCCGAGTTTTGCGTTGGCGAGATTTTTGCGCGCGCCGCTGTGGTCGCGATAGCCCTGGGTGGTGAAACGCGTTGTCGACACCGTGTAATCCACGTCGCCGGCGTGGGTGCCGTCCACCCATTGCGCCCGTTGCTTTCATCCCATAACGCCAGGTGCCGTAGCTGCCGTAATAGCTGCTGGCTTCGACTGTAGGCGGTTGCTGACCCGTCTGAGTGGCGATATTAATCACGCCGCCCGAGGCGTTTCCGTACAGCGCCGAAAACGGACCGCGCAAGACTTCGACGCTCTCAATGCTGGAAAGATCGATATTAGACGTCTGCCCCTGGCCGTCAGGCCATAGTGGCCGGAATGCCGTCGACATACATGCGGATGCCGCGCACGGCCAAAGGTCGAGCGCGCGCCAAACCCACGCATTGAAAGCTGTAAATCCTGGGCGTAATTTTGACGATTTTGAATTTGTAAGCCGGGCACGCTACCGAGAGATTCCGAAAGATTAATGCGCGGTGCGGCCTGGCGCATGTCGTCCCCGTTGACCACGCTAATGGCGGCCGGGGTATCCAGCTCAGAAACGGTCTGCGGAGTGGCGCTAACGATCATCGTTTGTTCTTTGTGCGGCGAGCGCGACTGCGGGGCCAGGACGATCGGAGCCCACAAAAGGGAGAGCGTTGCCTGCCGGGCGGAAATGATTTTCATGGATAAAGCCAGTTAAGAGAGTGACGAACCAAATGGAACACATGCGCGTATGGTAAATCTTTTGTAAACATTATTGAAAACTTTAACAGCACATTGCGTTAATGGGAGTGTAGATAAAAAGAGAGCGGCGTGCGAAACAGGAAACAATTACTCCCACATTCAAGGGAATAATGATTACTATTCTCAACAATAAACATGACGAAGCGATGACTTCGTCTCAAGGAAGCACTGTCGGCATTTACACATTTTTATCAAAGGGAGTCGTCATGTCATTACGTCATCTGTGCTCGCCGCGTCTGCGTGGTTCAACTGCTGTTAGGTTCTTTACTGATCGCGGGTTCGTTCAATGTGCATGCTGCAGAGGAGATGCTGCGCAAAGCGGTGGGTAAGGGCGCATACGAAATGGCCGTGAGCCAGCAGGAAAATGCCCTGTGGGTGGCCACCACGCAGAGCCGCAAAATGGACAAAGGTGGCGTGGTGTATCGTCCTCGATCCGTCACGCTTGAAGTGACGCAGGCGATCCATAACGATCTGAAGCCTTTTGGTGCGACCATCAACAGCAAAACCCAAACTCTGTGGTTTGGCAATACCACCAACAGCGCCGTCACGGCGATTGATGCCAAAAACGGGTGAACTGAAAGGCCGTCTGGTGCTGGACGATCGTCAGCGTACCGAAACCGTTAAACCTCTCCAGCCACGCGAGCTGGTGGCGGATGACACGACCAATACCGTGTATATCACCGGAATCGGCAAAGAGAGCGTGATTTGGGTGGTTGATGGTGAAACGCTGAAACTCAAAGACACCATCACCAATACCGGAACGTACAGTACCGGTCTGGCGCTGGATCCGCAGGCAAAAACGTTTGTATACCACCAACGCCGACGGCGAACTGGTAACGATCGACACCGCCACTCACAAGGTGTTGAGCCGTAAAAAAGTACAGGACGATGGGAAAGAGCATTTCTACCTGAACCTGAGCCTGGACACGGCGGGGCAACGTGCGTTCCTGACGGATTCCAAACAGCCGGAAGTGCTGGTGGTTAACCTGAAGGATGGCAGCGTGCTGGAGAAAATCGCAGCGCCAGAATCGCTGGCCGTGCTGTTTAACCCGACGCGTAACGAAGCGTACGTGACGCACCGTGAAGCGGGTAAAAGTGAGCATCATCGACACCAAAACCTATAAAGTCATCAAAACGATTGATACGCCCGTATTCCCGAACAGCCTGGCGCTGTCATCGGATGGCAAAACGCTGTACGTGACGGTGAAGCAGAAATCGACACGTCAGCAAGAAGCCACTCAGCCTGACGATGTGATTCGCATCGTGCTGTAATCGCGTTGTAACGGTAAAAGAAAAGGGAAGGCAGATGCCTTCCCTTTTTTATTGGTCGTCTAACGCTTAACGCGACGTCTCTTCAACCAGTGGGCCGTCGTGTTGGTCATCTTCGGCCATGACGGGCGCAGTACTGTGGATCTCATTCACGCGCTTACGCCACGCCAAACCAGCCAATGATCAGCAGAACCGCCAGCAGCGGAATAGTCGCAATGGTGTAAGGTGCCGTTGGGATAGTCAAAGGCCATCAGCACCAGAACACTGAACAGGAACAGCAGCGTCAGCCAGGACGTGACTGGCGCACCCGGCATCCTGAAGGCCACGTCAGCCGCTTTGCCTTCTTTAATGGCTTTGCGCAGACGCATCTGGCACACCACGATAAAGGCCCAGGAGGCGATAATGCCGATGGCCGCCACGTTCAGGACGATCTCAAACACCTGAGAGGGAACCAGATAGTTCAGGAACACGCCGAAAACGTAAACGACCAGCGTCGCCAGAATGCCCGCGTAAGGCACCTGCTGCTTGCTCATTTTGGACATGAATTTAGGCGCGGAGCCCCCCATCGACATGGAGCGCAAAATACGCCCTGTGGAATAGAGACCCGAGTTCAGGCTCGACAGCGCGGCGGTCAGCACAACAATGTTCATAATGCTGCCGACGTAGGGCACGCCAAGTTTGGAGAAGAACGTCACGAACGGGCTTTGTCCCGCCTGATAGGCATTCCACGGCAGCAGCAGAACCAGCAACACCACGGAGCCAACGTAGAACAGGCCGATACGCCAGATCACGCTGTTGATCGCTTTTGGCACCATGGTCTGCGGATCTTTACATTCTCCCGCAGCGGTACCGACCAGTTCGATGGATGCAAAGGCAAAGACCACGCCCTGAACCAGCACCAGCGCCGGCAGCAGGCCATGGGGGAAGAATCCGCCGTTATCGGTGATCAAATGGAAGCCCGTCGCATTGCCGTCGAGCGGCTTGCCGCTGCCAAGAAACACGGTACCGACCACCAGGAAAATGACAATCGCCAGCACTTTTACCAGTGCAAACCAGAACTCCATTTCGGCGAACCACTTCACACCGATCATGTTCATGGTGCCGACAATCGCCAGCGCGCCAAGGGCAAAGACCCATTGCGGCACGTCACCAAACGCGCCCCAGTAGTGCATATAAAGGGCAACCGCCGTGATATCGACAATCCCGGTCATCGCCCAGTTGACGAAATACATCCAGCCCGCGACGTAAGCGGCTTTTTCGCCCAAAAACTCACGCGCATAGGAGACAAAACTGCCGCTGGAAGGGCGGTGCAATACCAGCTCGCCAAGCGCTCGCAGAATGAAGGAAAGAGAAAATCCCGCACACCAGATAGACCAGTGCAAGAGCAGGCCCCGCCATCTGCAGACGCGCGCCTGCACCTAAAAACAACCCTGTACCGATAGCACCGCCGATGGCAATCATCTGTACCTGACGGTTGCCCATGGCTTTGTGATATCCCTCTTCGTGAGAGTTCAACCAGCGACGTTTCGCAGCGTGATGATCGGCTGCGTTTTTATTGCTTGTTTTCATTGAGTTACCTGTTTACCTGTCTGAATCATCTTAGGGATGTCCGTACCCGGCAGTGAGCGAACCAAACGATTGCTTCTGCACGGGCACATGCCGCCTTTTCCAGTCATTCTGCGTATGGATAAGGCAAAACATGGCGAAGCATCCTACCCGCAATCAATAAGCGAGGCAAAATATTACCAGGCTGAAAGTGATGCAAGTCGAAGGAAATCGTGTGGTCAGAGCAGAAGAGGTAAACAACGTACTGAATTGTGAGTATTTTTTAGACGAAGCATCCGCCTGAGGGGAAAATTCATTCATCAGTTGTGCTTAATAGTTGACCACTGACCATTTTGGTTACGCAGGGCTTCAACCAGCAAAGTAAACGCGGTTGTGTGCTGGCGACGGCTGGGATAGTAGAGATGATAACCCTCAAATGACGGACACCATGATTCGAGCACACGCGTCAGTCGTCCATCGGCCAATTGAGCGGCGGCGCTCTCTTCCGGGACGTATGCCAGACCTAGCCCCGCCACGGCAGCATCCAGGCGTTGCGGCAGACTGTTTAACGTCAACTGACCGTCCACGCGCACGCGAATCTCTCGCCCGTCGTGTCTAAATTCCCATGCGTACAATCCGCCCAGGGTCGGCAAACGCATATTGATGCAGCGATGGTGTTCGAGCTGCTCGGGTGTTTCCGGCACGCCGTTTTTGGCGAAATAGGCTGCAGACCCGACGACAGCCATCTGCATATCCGGGGCGATACGTACCGCAACCATATCTTTGGCGATCTGCTCCCCTAAACGCACGCCAGCATCAAAACGGCCGTCGACGATATCCGTCAGGCCGTTATCCACCGTCACTTCGATATTGATGTCGGGATAATGCGTCATAAAAGGTTTCAGCACGGGCCACAGAACGGCAGACATCGCGTGTTCGCCAGCGCTGAGACGAATATTTCCGGCGGGGCGGTCACGTCTGTCTCGCAGCGCCGTCAGTTCCTGTTCGATTTCCAGTAAGTGCGGCGTTAAGCGCATAAGGAGCTGCTCGCCCGCCTCGGTAGGCACGACGCTGCGGGTGGTGCGCGTAAGCAACCGCACGTCCAGACGGGCTTCAAGATTACGCATAGCGTGGCTGAGCGCAGACTGCGAAACGCCAAGCTGTGCGGCAGCCCGGGTGAAACTGCGCTCCCGGGCGACCACCATAAACGACAGCAAATCGTTGAAATTGTCTTTAAGCATGTTACCACTCCATTTATGAATTCAATTCATGGTCCCTTTCTGATTATGCTCTCTAATCCTGCCCCTGTCTTTGCGCTACTGTTAATGCACTATCCAGACAGGAGGCAGCATGAAAATTATACGTAGCGGATCATTACCGTCAGTTCGCGGGCCCGAGGCCTGGTTTAGCGGAACGGTGCGTATCGACGCGCCTTTTCAGGCCACGGAGCCTGCGGCTGTTGGCGGAGCGACGGTGACGTTTGAGCCAGGCGCGCGCACGGCGTGGCACACCCATCCGCTGGGGCAAACGCTGATCGTGACGCAAGGGCGCGGCTGGTTACAGGAATGGGGAGAAGAGGCGCAGGCGCTGAATCAGGGCGATATCGCGTGGATACCGCCTGGAGTGAAACACTGGCACGGCGCCAGTTCACAGACCGCGATGACGCACATTGCCATCGCCGAATCCGTCAACGGCAGCCCGGTGGACTGGCTGGAAAAAGTGACTGACGAGCAGTATCAGGGGCGTTAACCGCCGAAGACCGCAATCGCCTGCTGCAGACGCGTGGTGCGCTGCGTCAGGTGATTCGCTGCGTTTGTCACATTATCCACCATGCCCGTATTGTTATGGGTCATCGTGCCAATACGGGAAATCGACTCGTTAATCAGCGTCAACGCCAGCGTCTGTTCCTGCGTAGCGTGCCCGATCTCTTTAATCAGCGACGTCACTTGCAGCACGTTGCCAATCATCGCCGTGAGATGCGTTTCAGTTTGTTCCACCATGCTTACACCCGCGTTCACGCTGGCGACGTTTTTCTCGATGAGCGTCTTGATCTCTTTGGCCGCGGAGGCGGAATGCTGCGCCAGATTACGCACTTCGGCGGCGACGACGGCAAAGCCGCGCCCGGCTTCCCCAGCGCGCGCGGCTTCCACGGCCGCATTGAGGGCCAGGATATTGGTCTGGAAGGCGATACGATCAATCACCCCGATGATGTCGACAATCTGGCTGTTGTCTTTTGACACCGACTGCATCATGCCGATGGTTTGCTTCATGGCCGTTTCGCCGCTGTGCGCGCTGGCGCTGGTGCGATCCGCCATTAAAATGGCTTCACCTGCGGTTTGGGCAGTTTGCTCAACGGCGCTGGCAATCTCTTCGACGGCGGCTGCCGTCTGTTGCAGGTCATCCGCCGTCTCTTCTGAACGCGCCTGTAAAGATGCACCTTCTTTTGCGACCTGCTGACTGATCGTACTTATCCCGGCGATTTGTGTACCGACGTCATCGACAAGTGAGCGTAAATTTAAACCTGATTGATTCACCAGACGCATCATCATGCCAATTTCATCGACGCGATCAAAATGGTAATAATCAGCTTTACGCCCGGAAACGACATGTTGCATTTGCCGAACTATCGTTTTGACAGGACGACTGATCTGGGTATTAAGATAAACCCCAAGCAATATAAAGAGTGCAATAAGTCCGCCGCTTTGCATTATCCTTTCGGGGGATATAAAAATGACAAGTAACGCCAAAAGGGCGGTAACCCCAATCCCAGCGTTCACTCTTTTTGCCGTGCTCAGTTTTTTAAAGAGTGAAAGGAATGAAAATAAACCCCGGCGAACAACCAACCCTTTATAGAAACGATGACCGCTTAATTCATTATTCCGTACGCGTTCGTAAAGACGTTCGCTGGCTTCAATCTCTGAACGCGGCGGGATATTTCGCACTGAAATGTATCCGGTGAGTGTTTCGTCCTGATACACCGGCGTAACGTTGGCACGAACCCAATAATGGTCGCCGTTACCCCGACGGTTCTTCACAAGCCCTGTCCAGCTCTGACCCTGCTGCAAGGTAAACCACATGTCACCAAATGCCTCAGGCGGCATATCGGGATGGCGAATCACATTGTGCGGTTCACCAATAAGATGTTCTTCTTTATAACCGCTGGCTTCAATAAAGGCAGAATTAGCGTAGGTAATATGACTTTGTGTATTGGTGGTCGACATAAGCGTCGACTCTTCGTTAAGCAAATACTCGCTTTGTGTAACAGGAGTGTTATTTCTCATGAAAAACTCCATGGTGATGTCAAGAATATAAAGAAGCCGCCCGAAAAATGTTCAGGCAAGACAAAAGTTATTGTTGTGTTTATTACGGCCTGCGCATTCTTCCACAGAATGGGGGTGAACAAGAAAGAACCTAAATTAAATATTTTTTATCTATTAAAGTTCTCTTATGTAATAAAAATGCAAACAACGGAATAACCTATTTTAAATGGCAAATGAAATACTCCACTTAAGCCAAATAAGCAGGGGTTTATGGATGCTCGCAACAAAATGGGGTATCGACGTGACGTTTCATTAACATTCATAAAACGCTATGATAGTTCAGTACATTTTCTGAACACCCTCGGTCATTCTTGTGAAAATCAATCTTATCGGTACCAGCGGCAGCGGAAAAACGACGTTAGCCAGGCGGCTCGCCGCTGAATTATCACTTCCCTATATCGAAATGGACACCTTGTATTGGCGGCCAGACTGGCAGGGCACACCGGACGATCGGTTTCTGATTAAACTGGAAACCGCGTTAAACGCCTCGTCCGGCTGGGTACTGGATGGCAACTATAATCGCACGCGAACCATAAAGTGGCGCGAAGTTGACCTCATTGTGTGGGTGGATTACGGTTTTGCGCGCACGCTATGGCAGGCTGTGAGCCGCGCCGCAAAACGCGCCATGACACAACAGGAGCTGTGGCCTGATACAGGTAATCGTGAAAGTTTCCGCCGCGCGTTCTTTAGCCGCGAGTCGGTGCTGCTGTGGACGATCAAAACCTGGCGCAGCAATCGCGTGCGTTATATCGCTGACATGAATAATCCAAAGTACGCGCACATCCGTTTTGTGCGCATAACATCACGTCAGGACGCCGAAAATCTCATCACAGAACTGAAGTCATCCCTCTAGCAGGGCGTTGTATTTCTGATTTTTGGCAAACCAAATGTAAATTAATTGTTTCTCAGAGGTGAAATCGCCCCTAAATAATGACGACATGTTAAGTCAAACGAGAACACAACATGTCCTGGCGAATCAGCATTCTGGATAAAAGCCCCGTCGCGGTGAACGAAACGCCTGCCGATGCGCTGGCGCGCACGTTAAGTCTGGCGAAACAGGCAGAGGCGCTCGGATTTCACCGCTTCTGGATTGCCGAACACCATAACACCGCCCAACTCGCCAGCCCGTCCCCTGAGCTGCTGATTGCCTGGATCCTTGGGCAAACAAAACGTATCCGCGTCGGTTCCGGCGGGGTGATGCTTCAGCACTACAGCCCGTATAAAGTCGCCGAAAATTTCAACGTGCTGGCCTCAATTGCGCCGGGACGCGTGGATTTGGGCGTTGGTAAAGCTCCCGGTGGACTGCCGCTTTCAACGCGTGCGTTGCAGCAGGGTCTTAATCAACAAGAAAAGGGCACATTTGCCGAACAACTGACGCAGCTGAATCACTGGCTTTCACCGGCTGGCGACGCGCAACAGGACGCCGTGCAGGCGACACCGCTTCCCGCCGTCCCGGCAGAACGATTCCTGCTGGGCGCAAGTGTCGAAAGCGCGCGCCTGGCCGCTCAGCTCGACTGGGATTTTGTCTTCGCCGCGCATCTCAATGGCGATGTGAATCTTCTGCGCGATGTGCTTAAAACCTGGCGTGAAAACAGCACTCGTCACGCGATGGTGGCTGTTCAGGCGATTGTCGCACCGTCTCAGGCGCAGGCCGATGCCCTTGCCGAAAAAGTCGAAGTGTGGGGCGTGGAGCTGGCCAATGGACAGCGCGTCACCGTCGCCAGTGAGGAGCAGGCCTATGCCTTTGCCCGCCAGGCTGGAAGTGAGCCGTTACGCATTGCCCGTCGTGCGCAATCGTTGATCAAAGGCACAGTCGATTCGGTGCTGCAGCAACTGGACGCGCTGCACCGGACCTATGGAATCGATGAGTTCATTATTGATACGCCTGTCGCAGATGGCAGCGCCCGCACGCAATCCCTGCGTTTGCTGGCGCAGGCAAAATTTGCCGGGGAGGTGTTGGTATGAGCCTCGGAAAACAGCTGATCGACTGGCGACGTGAACTGCATCGCCATCCGGAGCTTTCCGGACAAGAAGTTGACACCACCGCCCGTCTGCGCCAGTGGCTCTCGGCTGCTGATATTAAAATTCTTCCCTACGATTTGCCGACCGGAATTGTCGCGGAAATTGGCAAGGGGAATAAGCAGATTGCCCTGCGCGCGGATATCGATGCGCTCCCGATTGAGGAACGTAGCGGCGTGGCATTTAGCTCGCAAAATCCCGGCGTGATGCACGCCTGCGGGCACGACGTGCACACCAGCGTGATTCTGGGTGCCGCATTACAGCTCAAAGCCCGCGAAGCGGATCTCCAGGGACGGGTTCGGATACTTTTCCAGCCTGCTGAGGAGAACTTTGGCGGCGCGAAAAGTCTGGTGCGCGCGGGGCGTTGCAGGATGTCAGCGCCATTTTTGGGATGCACAACGAGCCCGGTTTACCAGTTGGTGCCTTTGCCACGCGCGGCGGGCCGTTCTACGCCAACGTCGACAGATTCGTTTTCCGCGTCACCGGTAAAGGTGCGCATGCGGCGCGGCCGCACGAAGGGTCGGACGCCATCGTGCTCGCCAGCCAGCTGGTGACGGCGCTGCAAAGCGTGGCGAGCCGTAACATCAACACCCCTGGATTCGGTGGTGCTGAGCGTCACGCGTATCGAGGGCGGAAACACCTGGAACGTTCTTCCAGAAAGCGTTGAGCTGGAAGGCACATTACGCACCCATCGCACTGAAGTTCAACAGAATGTTAAAGCGCGCGTGGGCGAAATCGCCGCCGGGTTTGCCAGCGCCTTTAATGCCCAAATTGATATCACCTGGTATGCCGGGCCAACGGCGCTGGTGAATGACGAACGCTGGGGCAGATTTTGCCACCTCAATTGCGCGGGAAACCGGTTACGAAACGCAGCACGCGGACCTGCACATGGGCGGCGAAGATTTTGCCGTCTATTTACAGCATATTCCTGGGGCGTTTGTCAGCATCGGCAGTGCAAGTCCTTTTGGTCTGCATCACCCGGCATTTAATCCTGACGAAGCGCTAATTGAACCCGCGGCACATTATTTCTCGCAGCTTGCAGAAAAAGCGCTACATCACATTTAATTATTAAGAGGTGAATATGTCTGCAACACGACAATTGCGGCTGGGGACCATTTTACATGGGGCGTCCGGAAATATGTCTGCCTGGCGTCATCCCGCTGCGACGGCGGATGCCAGTATTAATTTTAATTTCGTTAAAGATACGGCGTTAAAAGCTGAAGAGGGCAAGCTTGATTTCTTATTTGTGGCTGATGGACTTTATATTAATGAAAAATCCATTCCGCATTTTCTTAATCGCTTCGAGCCGCTAACCGTATTATCTGCGCTGGCGAGTGTAACGTCGCGTCTGGGATTAGTCGGTACGTTATCGACGTCCTACAGCGAACCCTTTACCGTCGCACGTCAGTTCGCCAGCCTCGATCATTTAAGCAATGGTCGTGCGGGCTGGAACGTGGTGACGTCGCCGCTGGAGGGCTCAGCAAAGAACTTCTCACGCGATAAACATCCCGAGCACGCCCTGCGTTATCGCATTGCCGATGAGTATCTTGATGTGGTGAAGGGCCTGTGGGATTCCTGGGAAGACGACGCTTTTGTGCGTAATAAAGACAGCGGGCAGTTCTTCCACCCTGAAAAATTACATACGCTCGACCATCACGGTGATTTCTTCCAGGTGGCCGGCCCCTTAAATATTGGCCGCACGCCGCAGGGACGTCCGATTGTTTTTCAGGCAGGCGCATCCGATGACGGTAAAAAATTAGCGGCGAAACACGCTGATGCCATATTTACCCATCACGAAACGTTAGACGAAGCCAAAGCGTTTTATCGCGACGTGAAACAACAGCTTGAATTACACGGACGTCGTGCCGATGAATTACATATATTCCAGGGTGTCAGCGTTATTGTCGGAAAAGATGCTGACGACGTCGAGCAACAATATCAAACCACAGCTGCGCTGGTGTCCATAAATGATGCGTTGAATTATTTAGGGCGTTATTTCGAACACCATGATTTTAGCCAGTATCCGCTGGATGAACCGTTCCCGGATATCGGGGATTTAGGGCAAAACAGTTTCCGCAGTACTACCGATGAAATCAAACGTAACGCACGGGAGCGTAACTTAACGCTGCGACAGGTCGCGCTCGAGGCCGCTTCTCCGCGCCCGCGTTTTTCCGGTACGCCGGAAGAGGTGGCCGACGGTTTGCAGCAGTGGTTTGAAGAGTACGCCTCTGACGGATTCATCATCCAGGGCGGAACGCCAGACACATTCCCGCGCTTTGTCGACCAGGTGGTTCCGGTATTGCAGGCGCGTGGCCTGTTTCGCACAGAATATCCCGGCACAACGCTGCGAGAGAGTCTGGGCTTAGACCAACCGAAAAATCAGTTCACACAACAATAAGAGACACTCGCTATGCAAAAATCATCGCTCGTTCTGGCGCTCGCGCTGGCCTTTACTCCTGCCGTCTGGGCAGAAAATGTGAATATTAACGGCACAGGCGTGAGCCTCGACGCCAATAAAACGCCCGTCAATACGGTGAAAAATCCCCAGGCCATCGCGCAGCTACCCGCCGGTTTACACCTTGCCGTACCGGGCAAATTTACGGTGGCCATCGCGGGATTAAGTCAGCCGCCATTAACTGTTTTTGCCGATGACAATAAAACGTTAATCGGCAGCGAAGCCGACATCGCGCGTCTGGTGGCCGACAGCCTGGGGCTGGAACTGAATATTGTCCCGACGTCCTGGGAAGACTGGCCGCTGGGGGTGGCGTCCGGTAAATACGATGCCGCGATCAGCAATATTACCGTCACCAAAGAGCGCAAAGAGAAGTTCGACTTCGCCACGTATCGCAAAGATTCGCTCGGTTTTTACGTGAAATCGACCAGCCCGATCAAGCATCTTGAAAAGGCCGAAGACATCGCCGGTCTGCGCATCATTGTCGGGTCCGGCACAAACCAGGAGGCGATCCTGCTGGCATGGGATGCCGAAAACCAGAAAAAAGGCCTCAAGCCTTTTACCCCCGGTTTATACCAAAGATGATGCCGCCCAAACGCTGGCGCTGCAGTCCGGTCGCGCCGATGCGTTTTTTGGCCCGAACGTCATCGGTGCGTGGAAAGCTGCGCTGACGGGTAAAACTAAGCTGGTCGGCAGCGTGGACGGCGGCTGGCCAAAAGCGGCGCATATTGCGGTGACGCTGAAAAAAGGCAGCGGGTTGGCTGAGCCAGTGCAAACGGCGCTCAATGGCGTGATCAAAAATGGTGATTACGACAAAGTGCTGAACCGCTGGGGCGAAGGTGTGGAGCGCATCCCGAGCTCAGAAGTGAACCCGGCGGGATTAGGTGATTAAGGAGTTTTTATGAACGAACTTTTTCGCGATGTTTCACCGGAGGATGGCGATCTTCAACCCATTATTGACGGGTTATTCGGCGAGTACTCCGCACGCTACGGCGACTATTTTTCGAAAGATGCAGAAGTGGAACTGACCGAGTGGTATCTGCCACCGCAGGGGCTCTTTATCGTCCTGGAGCGGGACGTCGAGATCGTTGCGATTGGCGCATACAAACCTTTCGATGAGCACACGGCCGAAATCAAACGCATCTGGACCGATAAATCCCTGCGTCAGCAGGGATTGGCTGCGCGAATAGTTCAGGAACTGGAGCGCAGGGCGGTGCTGGCGGGCTACAGCCAGATCTACCTCACCACCGGTTTTCGGCAGCCAGAAGCCGTGAAGCTGTATTTGAGTCAAGGGTATACGGCCCAGTTTGATCTGAACCGCGATCCGGAAGAGTACAGCCAGCCGCCGTTTGACGGGCGGCTGCGCTTCACGAAAACACTGGTACGCGAAGCGTTCAGTAAAACCGCATGAGGAACGACGATGAACAACGTTGAAACCATCAAAGTGGTCCCGGCGCGCTATCCGTGGCGCACCGTTGGGGCAATCGCTGCGCTGTTTGTGCTGGCGATCGTCGTCCAGTCGGTTGCGTTTAATCCGCGTTGGGAGTGGGGCGTGTTCGCACGCTGGTTCTTCAATCCGGTGATCCTTGAAGGCGTCGGTCAGACACTTTTACTCACGCTTATCGGCACCGCGCTGAGCGTGGTGATCGGCGGCATGCTGGCGTTGGCGAGGCTCTCGTCGTCGTGGCTGCTCAGTAGTCTGGCGTGGGGATACATCTGGCTGTTTCGTTCGCTGCCGCTGATTGTGGTGCTGATTATTCTTTATAACTTCTCCTATCTTTACGACACGCTGTCGCTCGGCGTGCCGTTCACCGGGATCACCTGGGGGAGTTTCGAAACCATCAACGTTCTGGGGCAATTTTCCACGGCCGTTGTGGGACTGACGCTGGTGCAAAGTGCCTACACCGCCGAAATTATTCGCGGCGGTTTTTTAGGCGTCGACCACGGTCAGTACGAAGCCGCGGCTGCGCTGGGTTTACCCGCATGGCGTCGCACTTTGCGCATCATTCTCCCGCAGGCGCTGCGCACCATTTTACCTGCCGGATTCAACGAAATTATCAGCCTCGCGAAAGGCACGGCGATGGTTTACGTCCTGGCGATGCCGGAACTTTTCTACACCATTCAGATGATCTACAACCGCACTCAGGAGGTAATCCCGCTGCTGATGGTCGGCGCAGTCTGGTATCTGGTGATCACCACCGTGTTGTCGGCCATTCAACACATTGTTGAACGTGGGCTGGCGCGCAGCGAGCGCCGCTCTGCGGTGAATCAATCTCGTACGTCCGGCCGCACCCGTTCCGTCACCACCACACAGGAGCCTATCCATGCCAGCCTCTCCTGAAGGTCATATTTCGATAACAGGCGTCAGTAAATTCTTTGGGCGTCATAAAGCGCTCGATAACGTGTCACTCGAGATCCCACCGGGTTCAGTGACCGTCATTCTGGGGCCGTCAGGTTCCGGCAAATCGACGCTTTTACGCACCATTAACCACCTGGAACGTGTCGATGAAGGGTTTATCCAGATAGACGGTGACTACATTGGCTATCGCCGTCAGGGCGACAAGCTTTACGAGCTCAAAGAGAAAGAGATCCTCAAACAGCGCGTCAACGTCGGGTATGTGTTCCAGAATTTCAACCTGTTCCCGCATCTGACGGTGCTGGAGAACCTGATTGAAGCACCGATTGCGCATAAGCAGCTGAGTCGTAAAGCTGCCGTCGACAGGGCTTACAGCCTGTTGGATGTGGTGGGTCTACGGGATAAAGCCGATGCGTGGTCGCGTCATTTATCCGGTGGGGCAACAGCAGCGAATCGCCATTGCCCGTGCGCTGGCCCTGCGACCGCGCGTCATGCTGTTTGATGAACCGACATCTGCGCTCGATCCGGAACTGGTGGGCGAAGTTCTGGATGTGATCAAAAAACTGGCGCGTTCTGGAACCACGCTGGTCGTCGTGACGCACGAGATCGGATTTGCGCGCGAAGTGGCGGATCAAATCGTGTTTATGGTGGATGGCAAAATCGTGGAACAGGGCAGCAGCGACGAAGTATTGAATCGACCGTCGCATGCGCGAACGCGTCAGTTCCTGTCAAAAGTGCTGTAAGGAGGGAAAATGAAATATGGATTTCTGGCGCTTTTAGGCGTTGTTTCGGTGAGTCATGCGGGCATTGATTTACAGGCTAACGAACAGCCGTTGCCCGTCACCGTCGATCAACAGGCGGTATCGAAGATCCCCCACAACTACACATTTGTGGAGCCAGGGACGCTAACGGTGGCGATTTCAGCCCTCAATTCACCGCCGTTGGCGCTGCTGGCCAGCGACAACCGGACGCGCATCGGCAGCGATCCGGACATTGCGCGTCTGCTGGCGGGGAGTCTCGGCTTAAAGCTTAAGCTGGTGCCCACGGCGTGGGAAGACTGGCCGCTGGGGATCAGTTCCGGTCGGTACGATGTTGCGCTGGTGAATATTGCCGTGACCGAACAGCGTAAGCAAAAGTTTGATTTTGCAACGTATCGTGTCGATTCTCTGGCGTTTTCGGTTAAGTCGACCAGTGACGTGACGTCAATCAAAAGCGCCGCCGACCTGGCCGGTAAAAAAGTGATTGTCGGTTCCGGGACGAATCAGGAACGCATTCTGCTGGGCTGGAATGAAGAGAACCAAAAGGCGGGGAGAGAGCCTGCGCTTCCGGTCTATCTGACCGATGATGCCTCGGGTAATTTGTACATTCAGTCCGGCAGGGCGGATGTGTTTTTTGGCCCGCAGTCGGTATCTGCTTATAAAGCAGCGCTCACCGGTAAAACGCGGGTGGTTGGACTGGGTCCGAAAAAAGCCTATGTTGCGACGACCACCAAAAAGGGTAATGAGCTGGTGTACGCCTTGCAGGCCGCGCTTGATGGTGCAATCCAGCGTGGGGAATACCAGAAAGTATTGGCACGCTGGGGTGAACAGGGCGAAGCGGTGGAACAATCGGAGGTCAATCCGCCAGGGATCACCTATTGACGCTGCGCGCTAAGTCGATTCGATGACGTACAGACTCTCGTTCGAAACTGCACAAGGTGTTAAAGGCTGATGAAATAATCTGATAACCTGGAATACTACTCATAAAGGAGCCTGAAAATGCCACATGTTGATATCAAATGTTTCCCTCGTGAACTGAATGACGAACAAAAAACGGCGCTGGCGGCGGATATTGCCGAGGTGATTATTCGCCATTTCAACAGCAAAGATGGCTCGGTGTCGGTTGCTTTACAGCAGATTCAGCAGGAAGACTGGAAAGCGAAGGTCTGGGATACGGAGATTGGCCCGAAGCTTGAAGAGCTGATTAAGAAGCCGGGTTATTCGATGTAATGCTGGTGTCCTGAAGCCGCCGCCTGGCGGCTTTGTTAATTTGCGAGGCGGCTTCCAGCCATTCTTACTCCCCCTTATTGTTATCACGCGACGTAGCCATCAAACTGACTGCGTTGGTGAAGGAATGCCTTCCGACTTTTCAGCGCATCATTTCATTGAGAGTGGTCTAGATATGGTCTATATTAAAACTTCGGAACGCAACAAAGTTGATCTTATGAAAGTTGAAACCATTAGCTTCGTGAAGAAGAATGCCGCGACATTAGAACTCTCAGAACCTATTTTGGTCACGCAAAATGGCGTCCCTGCGTATGTGATTGAATCTTATGAGCAGCACCAGGAACGTCAAAACGCTATCGCATTGTTAAAACTGCTCACGCTGTCAGAAAAAGACAAGGCCGCAGGAAACGTCTTTTCGAAAGATCAGTTACTGGATGGGCTGATTGACTGAACATCGTGTCAACCAGACAGGGAAGGGTTATGAACGGTAGCGATTTGGTTTTTGAATACACCCTCACGGCGAAATACTGCATTGAGGATATCATCGTTTTTTTGCGACGGATTGATGTCGAACCACGGCCTGCTATTGCCGATATTCTGGAACAATTTGAAAAAACGGTAAGACAATTTCCGCAGGGTTCTCAACTTTGTCCAGAGTTGTTGAAGATCGGATGCACTAAATACCGTGAATTTAACAGTCGGAGCGGTTATCGCGTTCTGTATTCTGTAGAAGGAATGACCATCACGGCGCACGATATCTTGTCGCAGCGACAGGATATCCAACAGTTACTCTTCAGGCGTCTGGTTCAGGCCTGATTAAGGCCTGTCCCTGCAAGTCTTACTCCTTTTCCATCACCTTTAGCAACGTGTTCAGCAGGCCAGGAAAACGGGCGTCCAAATCCTCTTTTCGTAATGAAATCATGTTCTCGCGTCCCTGGGGGCGCTGCCAGATGACGCCGCTATCGCGCAATACACGCCAGTGATGCGTCATGGTGGATTTCGCCACTTCCTGCGGGCGTAAGGCATTGCAGCTTAACTCGCTGCCATCTGCAATCAGGCGCAAAATGGTCAGCCTTAACGGGTTGCCGAGGGCAAAAAGGACGTTTTCTAGCTGAATTTGTTCCGGCTCGGGGTGGTTCGGGATCATGGTGCTCCTGGGCGTAATGATCAGGTTGAGCTATACCAATGATAGCTCCTCCCTAAAAAAAATAGTTCGTATATACTCGTACAATAGGACTATTATAGCAAACGAACACTAAGGCGACCATCCCGGTCGTCAATCTCACGTCAAACTGACTAAGGACGCATCATGCCCCGACCCATCCCCCTCGAACGTTATCGCAACATCGGTATCTCCGCGCATATCGATGCCGGTAAAACGACCACCACCGAGCGCATCCTGTTTTACACCGGAATGAGCCACAAATTGGGTGAAGTCCACGATGGCGCGGCAACAACTGACTGGATGGCGCAGGAGCAAGAGCGCGGAATTACGATTACCTCCGCCGCCGTGAGCTGCTTCTGGCCTGGCATGGACAGAGGTTATGAGCCGCACCGGATCAATATTATCGACACCCCGGGCCACGTCGATTTCACCATCGAGGTGGAGCGATCCATGCGCGTTCTGGATGGCGCAGTTATGGTCTATGACTCTGTGGGCGGCGTACAGCCGCAGTCGGAAACCGTCTGGCGGCAGGCGAATAAATATCATGTGCCGCGCCTGGCTTTCGTCAACAAAATGGACCGTCAGGGCGCAGATTTCTTCCGCGTGGTGCAGATGATGCGCGACCGTCTGAAAGCCAATCCCGTGCCGATTGTGATTCCAGTCGGTGCGGAAGAACACTTCACCGGCGTGGTGGATCTCATCAAAATGCGCGCCATTTTGTGGGACGACGCGACTCAGGGAATGACGTTCAGCTACGCGCCTGTGCCGGATGAACTACTGGCGACAGCGCAGGAGTGGCGAGAAAAAATGGTCTCTGCGGCAGCAGAAGCCAGCGACGCGCTGATGGACAAATATCTGGAAACCGGCGATCTCGATGAAGCCGAAATCATCAGCGGGCTGCGCATCCGTACCATTGCCGGGGAAATCCAGCCAATGCTGTGCGGCAGCGCGTTCAAGAATAAAGGCGTGCAGCGCATGCTCGACGCGGTGATTGAGCTGATGCCGTCACCACTCGACATTCCGGCTATTGATGGCGTGGATGAAAAAGGCGAACACGCGGAACGTCATCCAAGTGACGACGAACCGTTCTCCGCGCTGGCGTTCAAGCTGATGACGGACCCCTACGTCGGCCAGTTGACCTTTATCCGCGTCTACTCCGGCGTGCTGAAAAAAGGCGACGCGGTGTACAACCCGGTGAAAGGGAAGAAAGAGCGGATCGGTCGTATTGTGCAGATGCACGCCAACGACCGTCATGAAGTAGACGAGCTGCGTGCGGGCGATATTGCCGCCTGCGTGGGGCTGAAAGACGTTACGACGGGAGATACCCTGAGCGATCTCACAGCGGTGATTACGCTTGAACGTATGGAATTCCCGGAACCGGTGATTTCACTCGCGATCGAGCCAAAAACCAAGGCGGATCAGGAAAAAATGGGCATCGCGTTGCAGCGTCTGGCGGCAGAAGATCCGTCGTTCCGGTTGCACACGGATGAGGAGTCCGGCCAGACGATCATCTCCGGCATGGGTGAGTTGCATCTGGAAATTATCGTTGACCGTATGAAACGCGAGTTTGGCGTTGAGGCGAATATTGGCCGTCCGCAGGTGACCTATCGTGAAACATTGCGTAAAGCGGTGAGCGATATTGAAGGTAAATTTGTGCGTCAGTCCGGCGGTAAAGGCCAGTATGGTCATGTGGTGCTGAGCCTCGAGCCGCTGGAACCCGGCAGTGGTTTTGTCTTTGCTGATGCCACGAAAGGGGGTGTGGTGCCGCGCGAGTATATACCTTCGGTTGAAAAAGGGCTGCGCGAAGCCATTAACAGCGGCGTGCTGGCGGGTTATCCGGTGGTCGATGTTAAAGCAACGCTGACGTTCGGTTCTTATCATGAGGTGGACTCCTCAGAAATGGCCTTCCGCATGGCAGCCATCTTTGGCTTTAAAGAGGGCGCACGCCGGGCGGATCCGGCGATTCTTGAGCCGGTGATGCATGTGGAAGTTGAAACGCCGGAAGAGTACGCCGGAAACATCATGGGCGATCTCTCGTCTCGTCGCGGGATGGTGCAGGGCATGGATGAACGTTTTGGCAGCCAAATTATTCGCGCCGACGTTCCGCTGGCAGAGATGTTTGGTTACGCCACGACATTACGTTCGATGTCGCAAGGCCGCGCCACCTATAGCATGGAGTTCCACCATTACGCCGAGGCACCACGTAACGTGGCGGACGATATTATCGCCAGCCGCGCAAAAGGTTAGAGCGATTAATCTGACCTGAATAAAACCCCACTTCGGTGGGGTTTTTCGTTTCTTACATCACAACGTCTACGTTTCACATGTAGGAACGCATGGTCTGCTGAAGGGGACTGGCGCGGAGCAGGGGAATAGCAGGCGCACACCGCATAAATTACAGGGTAAAACCGCCTTCACCCACCTGCGTCTGACAGTACCATTTCATCAGTTCAGCCGTTCCTGGCTCGCCTTCAGCGGGAGCCCATGCTGCAGAATCTTGCTCAGTTACAGGCTGATACCCCCCGTGTTTCACCTCAAAGATGACGCCACCTTTATCCATCGACAGTACGGCATGCCAGGTGCCAGCGTCCATCTCCACCACCTTGCACTCCTCGCCTAATACGACGCGATGAGTCACAGTACCGTTGTCATCAAAATTCAACACCAAAAAGCGTCCGCTAAGGGGTGTGAGTAGTTCAAAAGTGTGCGGATGGCGGTGGGGGCGAACGTATGTTCCCGGCTCCATTGCGATAGCCAGGCGCTGTACCGGGTCGCTCAATTCAGGGTGGATATTACGATGAGCGCGCAAGCGCGGAGAGTTTGCAGCCTGCTCGCTTTGTTGCTGTAGGTCATTAAACGTTATCTGCTTCATATCTACCTTTATGGTTTCGGGCATCTTGCGGTCATTCTCAACTGCAAATTTACCGCGGTTTTCGCGTAACGCATCGGTATGAGGGTGTTACCTGATTAAACGCGCAAAAAGGATGACTAAAAATCCTGATAAACCGGATGCAAACAGCCACGGTAATATATTGCGGAATGCCCAAATTAAATTACATATTATCTTCGAGAGTTATTCACAACTAACCTTAACTTAACCTTAAGATTGGTCCCTTACAACGTTAAATATGCTCTAAGTGACAGGCGTGTGACAAAAAAGAATATATTACGATTTGTCATGCTTAGACATAATTGATCGTGAATCTCTCTTTAGCGTTTTTTATGTCACGTCACGCCTCTTAATATTGCGCTAAGAAACTTCTGTTAGACTCTCTTTGATTTAATAACTGTTTAGGTTGCTGCGCCACGAATCATTCGCGTTGTCGCTCCATTTAATTTTCGTGCTTCATGATAAAACCTGTGCACATTTTATGAATGGAAAAAACATAATGTGGACGAACGTAATACGTTGCTGGTTAATTATGGGATTATTCAATGAATGAATTTCTTCCTTTCTCGCGCCCCGCTATGGGGCCGGAAGAACTCGCTGCGGTGAGTGAGGTTTTGCAGTCTGGTTGGATAACAACGGGGCCAAAAAATCAGGCACTCGAGCAGGCATTTTGCGCGTTAACGGGCAATCAGCATGCTATTGCCGTCAGCTCTGCGACGGCAGGCATGCATGTTGCGTTGATGGCGCTGGGCATTCAGGCGGGTGATGAGGTGATTACCCCCTCGCTCACCTGGGTATCTACGCTGAATATGATTGTGTTATTGGGCGCAGAGCCCGTCATGATCGATGTCGACCGCGACACGCTGATGGTGACGCCACACGCGGTTGAAGCCGCTATCACGCCGCGAACGAAAGCGATTATCCCAGTCCATTACGCGGGTGCTCCCGTCGATATTGACGCCATCCGCGCAGTTGCAGACCGCCATGGGATTCCGGTAATAGAAGATGCCGCTCATGCTGCGGGCACGTACTATAAAGGCAATCATGTCGGTCATCGCGGCACAGCCATTTTTTCATTCCACGCCATTAAAAACATGACCTGCGCCGAAGGTGGGTTAATCGTGACGGATGATGAGCAACTGGCTAATCGGATGCGGAGCCTGAAGTTTCACGGGCTGGGCGTTGATGCATTTGACCGGCAAACGCACGGGCGTGCACCGCAGGCGGAAGTCATTTCTCCAGGATATAAATATAATCTCGCCGATATTAATGCCGCGATTGCGTTGGTTCAGTTGCAAAAACTTGAACAACATAATGCGCGTCGTAAAGAAATTGCCGAGCGTTACCTCACAGAATTAGAAAATACGCCGTTTTTACCGCTGAGCCAGCCGCCGTGGGCACATAAACACGCCTGGCACCTGTTTATTCTGCGGGTAGATGAGGCTTCTTGTGGTATTTCCCGAAATGACCTGATGGAAGCTTTAAAAGCAAAAGGAATAGGCACGGGGTTGCATTTCAGAGCTGCGCACACCCAGAAATATTATCGTGAACGCTACCCGGCGCTTGTATTACCGAATACAGAATGGAACAGCGATCGTATTTGTTCTATTCCGCTATTCCCAACAATGACGGATGACGATGTTACCCGCGTGATCGCCGCCTTGCGTGAAGTTGCAGGATATTAAAATGACCAAAGTAGAAGCCATCCACAAAGTGTCCGTGGTGATCCCGGTTTATAACGAGCAGGAAAGTTTGCCCGAGCTTATCCGGCGTACGACTGCCGCATGTGAAATGCTCGGTAAAGATTACGAAATTCTGTTGGTCGATGATGGGAGCAGCGACGAATCCGCCAGCATGCTCAGCGATGCCGCAGAAGAACCCGGTAGTCATATTGTTGCCGTGTTGCTCAACCGAAATTACGGACAACACAACGCAATTATGGCCGGTTTTAGCCACGTCACCGGGGACCTAATTATCACGCTGGACGCCGATTTACAAAACCCGCCAGAAGAGATCCCGCGTCTGGTCGCTAAAGCCGACGAAGGGTATGACGTTGTCGGCACCGTGCGCCAGAATCGCCAGGATACCTGGTTTCGCAAACGCGCGTCGCGGCTGATTAATCGCCTCATTCAGAGCACCACCGGTAAAGCGATGGGCGACTATGGGTGCATGTTACGCGCGTACCGTCGGCACATTGTCGACGCGATGCTGCATTGCCACGAGCGCAGCACGTTTATACCGATTCTGGCCAATACCTTTGCGCGAAAAGCGATCGAAATCCCTGTGCATCACGCTGAGCGTGAGTTTGGGGAGTCGAAATACAGCTTTATGCGCCTGATTAACCTTATGTACGACCTGGTGACCTGCCTGACCACTACACCGCTGCGCATGCTCAGCGTCTTCGGCAGCATTATCGCCGTGCTGGGCTTTGCGCTGTCGGTTCTGCTGGTGGTTTTACGTCTTGCCTTCGGTCCGCAATGGGCGGCGGAGGGCGTGTTCATGCTGTTTGCCGTGCTGTTTATGTTTATCGGCGCGCAGTTTGTCGCCATGGGACTGTTGGGTGAATACATCGGCCGCATCTATACCGATGTCCGGGCCCGCCCTCGTTATTTTATTCAGCGCGTTGTTAGCCGCGACGTCGTTTCAACTCCAAAGGAAAATCAACAATGAAAGCTGTCGTATTCGCTTATCACGACATTGGGTGTGCGGGCATTAACGCACTGGTAGCTGCGGGTTATGACATCACAGCCATTTATACCCATCCTGATGCTCCTTCTGAAAACCATTTCTTTGGCTCAGTGGCTCGCACCGCGGCGGAGCATGGTATTCCCGTTTATGCACCCAACGATGTGAATCATCCACTGTGGGTTGACCGCATTAAATCTGCACAGCCTGACGTGATTTTTTCGTTCTATTATCGCCACTTGCTGTGCGATGAAATTCTGAATAGCGCCACGGTGGGGGCATTCAACCTGCACGGTTCGCTGCTGCCGCATTACCGTGGCCGCGCGCCGCTGAACTGGGTGCTGGTGAAAGGAGAAACGGGAACAGGCGTTACGCTCCACCGAATGGTGAGCCGTGCCGATGCCGGTGCCATTGTTGCACAGCATTGTGTGGCCATTACGCCGGAAGAAACGGCATTAACGCTGCATCGTAAACTGACGCAAGCGTCGACCGATCTGTTGAACGATATTTTGCCGGTGATCAAAACCGGGCATTTCCCACAGGTTGAACAAGATCACACCCAGGCCAGCATTTTTGGCCGCCGTACTGCGCAAGATGGCTGCATTGACTGGCATGCTTCGGCACAGGACATTAACAATCTGGTGCGTGCGGTGACTGACCCGTGGCCGGGGGCGTTTGGATATGTGGGCGGCAGTAAGTTTATTGTCTGGAAAGCGCGTGTTCGGGACGAATTACAGCCCGCAAAAGCGGGAACCGTATTGTCTGTCAGCCCGCTGGTGATTGCTACCGGCGCGGGTGCGCTGGAAATCATGACCGGGCAAACCGAAAATGGCGTTTACATGCAAGGCTCGCAGCTGGCACAAACGCTGGGGCTGGTTGCGGGCGCGATCATCAGTAGCCAGCCGGTTTCCGCCATCAAGCGCCGCACACGCGTGTTAATTCTTGGCGTGAACGGGTTCATCGGTAATCACCTGACGGAACGTTTACTGCAAGACGACAACTTTGAAGTGTATGGCCTGGATATCGGTTCCGATGCGATAAGCCGTTTCATTGGCAATGCGCGTTTCCACTTTGTGGAAGGGGACATCAGTATTCACTCTGAATGGATTGAATACCACATCAAAAAATGTGACGTGGTTCTGCCCCTGGTGGCGATTGCCACGCCAATCGAATATACCCGTAATCCGCTGCGCGTCTTTGAGCTCGATTTCGAAGAAAACCTGAAGATTATTCGTGATTGCGTGAAATACCAAAAACGCATTATCTTCCCGTCCACGTCTGAAGTGTATGGCATGTGTAGCGATAAGGTGTTCGATGAAGATCACTCGAATCTGATCGTTGGCCCAATCAACAAGCAGCGCTGGATTTACTCCGTTTCCAAGCAGTTGCTTGACCGTGTTATCTGGGCTTATGGCGAAAAGGAAGGGCTACGCTTTACGCTGTTCCGTCCATTTAACTGGATGGGTCCCCGTCTTGATAACCTTAATGCGGCGCGTATCGGTTCTTCTCGTGCAATCACCCAACTGATCCTGAACCTGGTCGAAGGATCGCCGATTAAGCTGATTGACGGCGGGCGTCAAAAACGGTGCTTTACTGATATTAGCGATGGTATCGAAGCGCTGTTTCGCATCATTGAGAACAAAAACAGCAACTGCGACGGGCAAATCATCAATATCGGTAACCCGGATAATGAAGCGAGCATCAAAGAGCTGGCTGAAATGCTGCTGGCGAGCTTTGAAAAACACCCGCTGCGCCACCATTTCCCTCCGTTTGCCGGTTTCCGTGAAGTGGAAAGCAGCACGTATTATGGTAAAGGCTACCAGGACGTCGAGCATCGTAAACCGAGCATCCGTAACGCTCAGCGCTTAATAAGCTGGACGCCAACGGTTGAGATGGAAAAAACGATAGATGAAACCCTGGATTTCTTCCTAAAAACGGTTGAATTGACGGAACCTCAGGTATGAGAAAAGTGGGTCTGCGCATTGATGTCGATACATGGCGCGGCACCCGAGAAGGGGTTCCGCATCTTCTTGAGATTTTAAGTTTGCATGCAATCCAGGCCACTTTTTTTATGAGCGTTGGGCCGGACAACATGGGACGCCATCTATGGCGGCTGGTGAAACCGCAGTTCTTGTGGAAGATGCTGCGTTCAAACGCCGCCTCGCTCTACGGCTGGGACATTTTGCTGGCGGGTACGGCATGGCCGGGCCGCCAGATTGGGGCGGGTAATGCTGACATTATTTCAGCGGCGGCGGACCACCATGAAGTCGGCCTGCACGCGTGGGATCACTTTGCGTGGCAAACCTGGGCAGGTGTTTGGGACAACAACCATCTTGAGAAACACATTCGTCTCGGGCTTGATACGTTGACCGACATTATTGAACAGCCGGTGACATGCTCAGCGGTTGCCGGGTGGCGAGCCGATCAGCGCGTTGTGAAAGCGAAAGAGTCTTTCGGTTTTCGCTACAACAGTGACTGCCGGGGCACCACACCGTTTCGACCGGTGATGGCGGACGGGAGCACCGGGACGGTGCAAATTCCGGTCACGCTACCCACCTGGGATGAAGTGATCGGTGAGGGCGTTAGCCGTGAAAGTTACAATCGATTTATCCTTGATCGCATCAAACAAGACACCGGAACCCCGGTGTACACCATCCACGCCGAAGTGGAAGGGATTGTGATGCGCAAAGACTTTGACGAGTTGCTCACGATGGCCGCGCAGGAAGGTATTACCTTTTGTCCACTAAGCGAGCTGTTACCTGACGATTTATCGACATTGCCATTGGGCAAAGTGGTGCGCGGCGCGATTCCTGGCCGCGAGGGTTGGTTGGGTTGCCAACAACGTGTCGGCCAGTAAATCCAGGCTTACCTCAGGCTGCAGGTACGTTGGCTCCCGAAGTGTGTCCCCGTCACATCGTTCGCGCTGTGGCGGGGATTTTTGCCCCGGTCGTCTGCCTGACATTCGAATTATTTAGGGTATTTAAGGATGAAATCAGCACAGTATTCGCTCGTCCTGTTATTGGGTTTTGCTCTGCTTTACCTGCTTCCACTTGAATTTCGTGCGCTTTGGCAGCCTGATGAAACCCGCTACGCGGAAATCAGCCGCGAGATGCTGTCAGCAGGAAACTGGATAGTTCCGCACTTTTTGGATGTGCGCTATTTTGAAAAACCGGTGGCGGGATACTGGATTAACAACCTTAGCCAGATGATTTTCGGCCATAACAATTTCTCGGTCAGATTCGGTTCGGTATTTTCAATAACCTTAAGCGCGCTGATGGTGGTGTGGTTGGCTTTCCGCCTCTGGCGTGACACGAAAATGGCCGTCCTGTCAGGGGTGATTTTCCTGACCTGTTTACTGGTTTATGGCGTGGGGACGTATGCCGTTCTTGACCCCATGATTACCCTGTGGCTGGTCGCGGCGATGTGCAGTTTCTGGTTGGGGGCCAACGCGCAAACGCGCGCGGGTAAAGCAGGGGGATACATTCTGCTCGGTCTGGCCTGTGGTATGGGCGTGATGACCAAGGGATTCCTCGCGTTAGCCGTCCCGGTGCTGGGTGTTTTGCCGTGGGTGATTACGCAAAAACGCTGGAAAGAGGTGCTGCTGTTTGGGCCGTTGGCGGTCATCAGCGCCACGCTGATAACGTTGCCGTGGGCGCTGGCGATTGCGAAAGCGGAACCGACGTTCTGGCACTATTTCTTCTGGGTTGAGCACATTCAGCGTTTTGCAGAAAATGACGCGCAGCATAAGGCTCCGTTCTGGTATTACATTCCATTCCTGATTGCGGGTTGCCTGCCGTGGGTCGCGTTATTACCCGGGGCGCTTAAACGTGGCTGGACAGAACGGCATCTCGAAAGCGGAACGCTGTACCTGTTGGGTTGGGTCGTGATGCCGCTGCTGTTCTTTAGCATCGCGAAAGGCAAACTTCCTACTTATATTTTGCCGTGCTTCGCGCCGCTGGCTATTTTGCTGGCGCGCCATGCCACACAGTTAGTGGCAACACCCCGCACGCTAAAAGTGAATGGTTGGATCAATACCGTATTTGGCGCGGTGTGCACGCTGATTGTGCTGCTGGTTCTGGCGCCGTGGGGAGTGGTGAAACATCCGCTTTATGCCAACCATGAAGTGCTGAAAGTGATTCAGGCGAGTATTGCGTTCCTGGTGTGGGCATTGGTCGGTTACTTCACCACGCGTAACAATGCCCGGCTCTGGCAATGGGCCGCGCTGTGTCCGCTGGGTATCGCGCTGTTAGTGGGGGGCATGATTCCCGACAAGGTTATCTACTCCAAGCATCCGCAGGCTTTTATTGAGCAGGTGCGTCCGGAACTGGAGAGCAGCCGTTACATTCTTGCTGACAGCGTCGGTGTTGGCGCAGGCATCGCCTGGGAAATGAAGCGTAACGATATTACGCTTTATGCAAAACCGGGTGAGCTTGACTATGGCCTGACAAACTTTGCTGATGCGAAAGATAACTTGGTTTCTCGCAACGATTTCGCCAGCTGGCTGGCGTTACATCGTAAAGAGGGTAACGTCTCGCTGGTGAAATTATTGTCGAAAGATAACGTCCCGGAAGACAGTGATCTGCCACCGCCCGATCGGCTTTATCATAAAGGGCGTTTCTTACTCTTCTTCTATGAAAAAACGCCATGAGTTATGTGCTCATTGTGTTTGCCAGTCTACTGAGTTGTGGCGGCCAGCTTTGTCAAAAGCAGGCCGCCCACACGCGAGCGCGCCAGCGTGTTTTGGGCTGGCTGGCGCTAAGCCTTCTCCTGCTGGGCTGCGCCATGTTGCTGTGGCTTTTCGTGCTCCAGACCGTGCCGGTCAGCGTTGCGTACCCGATGCTCAGCCTGAACTTTATCTTTATTACGCTCGCGGCACGTTTTATCTGGCATGAGCCCATCTCGCTTCGCCACGGGGTGGGCGTTTTGCTGATCATGGTGGGGATTATCCTCCTGGGAGGGACCGCATGATGGGATACGTCTGGGCAGTAATGAGCGTGCTGTTGGTCAGCGGTGCTCAGCTCATTATGAAATGGGCGATGGTGACGCTGCCGCCGGTGGGCCAGACCGACGCATTAATATCGGCGTTTTTACATGTCACACCCGGTGCAGTGGCATTGGTCATCGGCTTGTTTGCCTATGTCTTTTCAATGGGCTGCTGGTATATGGCTTTGCGCCGTATCGCGTTAAGTAAAGCGTACCCGCTGCTGAGTATAAGTTACGTGCTGGTGTGGGCTGCCGCTATCTGGCTCCCCTGGCTGCATGAATCGTTCAGCGCAGGTAAGCTTGCGGGGGTTAGCGTGATTTTTGTCGGTTTGTTGTTAGTGAGTTTGCCTGACAAAAAATCGTAGGCGTACCGTTCAGGCTCCGCAGGCAGACAATTGCGGTGAAAGGAATCACCGCCGCAGTCATAAATTCAGCGGTTGTAGCTGCCTATTCCGGGGCACGCACTGTTTTCCCACTGACAACAAACGTCCCCGCGCCCAAATGGTGGAGCGTGTTCAGTTTGTCCTCATCAAAATGCAGCGACCCGCCACGAACGCGCGTTCGTCGGCCGCTGCCGCAACAACTTCGCCGAACAGGGTATCGTATTTTTCCGCCGCGGACGTCGCGGGGAGCAGACGGCACTCCATCCACGCCAGACATTTCTCTTCAATCACCGGCAGGCCCAATTCCGGGCCGTTTATCACCGGAATACCGTAGGCGTTGAATTTGTCTTCGTCTCGTCCGCTGACGCTGCCTACCGCATACGTCCAGTTGGCTGCGGCAACGCCTGGGATCACGATACCGAATTTCCCGCTGCGCTCGATGAGTTCACGCGACCACGCGCTTTTGTCGACGACGATAGCGATGCGCGGTGGTTCAAATTCGACGGGCATCGACCAGGCGGCGGCCATCACGTTGCGACGGTCAATCGTCTCGTCACGGCTGGTAATCAGCACCGTCGGGCCGTGATTGAGCAGGCGACTGGCGTGTTTTAACTCGACGGGACGGAAGTGGTTCATAGAAATTCCTTAAAGAGGTTTTACGGCATTAAACGACTGAATCACGGATGAAATCAAGTCGCAACATAACCGTCATGCATTCGTCATCTTGCCTGCCTACAGTGTCGGACATTAAATCCCAAAGAGGATAACAATATGTTCACATCTATCACGCTCAATGGCGTTTCCTACGCTTTTGGTGCGAACACGGTATTAAATCAAATCGATCTGCACATTGACGCAGGCAGTGTGGTTGCACTGCTGGGACCGTCAGGCTGCGGTAAAAGTACGCTGCTGCGTCTGCTCGCCGGACTCACGCATCCCGCGCAAGGTGAAATCCATTTTGGCGATCGGCTGGTTGCGAAAGCCGGGTGGTCGTTACCGCCAGAAGCGCGCGATATCGGCATGGTTTTCCAGGATTACGCTCTGTGGCCGCACATGACGGTCGCGCAAAACGTCGCGTTCCCGCTAAAAATGCGCAACGTCAGACGCCAGGAGTGTGATTCCCGCGTCGCGCAGGCGCTGGCTCGTGTTGGACTCAGTGAGTTTGCCGATCGTAAACCGGCAGGTTTATCGGGCGGTCAACAACAGCGCGTGGCACTCGCCCGCGCGATTGTCGCGGAACCGCGCGTGCTGCTGTTCGACGAACCGCTTTCCAACCTCGATAGCGAACTGCGCGAATCTCTTGTCTGGAGATGGCTACGCTGCTGCGTCAGCTTGGGACGACGGCTGTCTATGTCACCCACGATCGCCGGGAGGCTGAAATCCTGGCCGATCGCATCGTGCATTTATCTGCTGGCAGCGTCGCTGCCGATCGTTTGATTTCATCCTCTGGGGAGTTCGCATGAAAAAGTCATTTTCCGCTAAAAAGGGAGTATTGCTCGCAATGGCGCTATCCACCGTCATGATGTCCAGCGCACATGCGCTGACGGTTTACACTGCGGGGCCAGGATCGCTGGCCAAAAATCTGGCGACCGGTTTGAAAAGAAAACAGGCGTGAAAGTGGATATTTTCCAGGCAACCACGGGCAAAGTGATGGCGCGTCTGGAAGCTGAACAGGCCAATCCGCAGGCCCGATATTTTGATTTCTGCGTCGTGGGACACGGCTGAAGATCTGCATACTCGCGGATGGCTGTTGCCGTATCAGAGCGCGAATGCCGCTAACGTACCGGCTGAACTGAAATCTGCCGATTACGTCGCGCAGGGGATCTCTGCGCTGGGGATCGTGTGGAACACCAAAAGCGGCACGCCGGAACCCAAGGAGTGGCAGGATCTCGCCACTGAGGCATTCAAAGATAAAGTCACCACGCCCGATCCGGCGCTGTCGGGGCTTCGCTGGATTTGCTGATCGGTTTGCAAAATGGCATGGGCGACAAAGCCTGGACACTGTTTGACGAACTGAAGAAGAACGGGATGGTCGTAAGCGGCCCGAACGCACAGGCCGTCACGCCGGTGATGCAGGGCGCGAAAGCCGCGGTGTTTGGCGCGGTCGACTATGTTTCCTACGGCAATATTCATCAGGGCGAGTCGCTGAAAGTGATCTTCCCGGCGAGCGGAACAGTGATCGCTCCGCGTCCCATGATGATTCTGAAGTCGACTCAGCATGCTGACGACGCGAATGCGTTTGTTGATTATGTCCTGTCACCGGAAGGGCAGTCGATGGTGGCCGACGCCTGGCTGATGCCCGCGCGCGAAGACGTTAAGGCTAAACGCCCGTTGTTAAATGAGCTGAAAATCCTGCCGGTCAAAAATGATGGCTCCAGCGAGCGCAGCGCGATCCTCAAGCGCTTCAACACGCTTTTCTCCCTGTAATTCATCCGACGGGGGCAACCCCGTCTTCAGGATTTCCTCGTGAAACAGCGATTTATTTCGGGTGTGACGCTCGCCGTGTTGATCGTTCTGGTGGCGTTTCCGCTCGCTTTTATTGTCTTGCAGGCAATTTTCCCGCAGTTCAGCGCCGGATCGCTTTCGGGCGCGTTCAGTGGCGTGAGTATATTATTGGCGGAACCTCAGCTGCCTGTGATGCTGGGTGGGACGTTGCAGATTGCAACCGGCGTGGCGCTGGTCAGCGCGGTGATTGGTTTTCCGCTCGGTGTCGCGCGTGGGCTTTTTAATGTGCCGCTGCCGCGTCTGTGGGATCTGCTTTTTTTGATTCCGTTTTTCACCCCGCCTTATATTGCCGCGCTGTCGTGGATGCTGGTGCTCCAGACCAACGGATATTTGCAGCAGCTAACGGGCATTAATCTCAACGATCTGCTGTTCAGTAAAACCGGCATTGTGCTGGTGATGGCGCTGAATATTTTTCCGGTTATCTACTTTGCGGTTTCGCGCAGTTTACTGGCCAGCGGACAGCGTCTGGCGTTAGTGGCGCGCGTCCACGGCGCGAGCGCCGGAAGGGCGTTCTGGCACATTACGCTGCCGATGCTCTCTCCCGCGCTGGCCGCAGGGATGCTGCTGGCGTTTACGCTGGCCATCGAAGAGTTTGGCGTTCCGGCGGCGCTGGGAACACGTGCCGGGGTATTGATGTTAACGACGGATATCGAGAAAAAACTGGCAGACTGGCCGGTTGATCTCTCGGGTACGTCAATGCTGTCCGTGGTGTTAGTGGTGATTGCGCTGTGCGCCTGGGCATTACAGAAAAAGCTGACCGGGCATCATGACGTCACCAGTATTACCGGTAAACCCACGGAAAATAGGGGGACAGATGCAGGGGTGTTCACGTTTCCGATTGTGCTGATGATGGCGCTGGTCGGCATCATCGCCGTTATTCTGCCGGGCGCGTCGATGGCGCTTTCGGGCATTTTAGGCACGCTGTCTGGGGGTGTGACAACCGATAACGTGACGTTGTCACATTATACGGCGCTATTTAGCCAGCAGGGCGATGCGCTGTCGGCGCTCGGAACCAGTCTTTCACTGGCGTTTGGGGCCGCCTGTATTACGGGAAGTTTTGGGCTTCTTGCCTCCTGGCTGGTCGTGGTGCAAAAGATTAAAGGGCGCGGCGTGATTGATGCCTTGTCGCTGATGCCTGCGGCATTGCCGGGCGTGGTGGTTGGCGTGGGGTTAATCCTGCTGTGGAACCAGCCGTTCTGGACGATTTCGCCCTATAACAGCTGGGTGATTTTACTGCTTTCCTATTGCTGTCTGCTGCTGCCGTGGCCGGTGCGTTACGTCGGGAGCGCGTTACGCCAGTTAGGCGGTAATCTCGAGCCGGCTGCGCGCGTTCACGGCGCGTCGGCGTTTCAGGCGCTGCGGTTTATCGTGCTGCCTCTGGTCTCTCCGGCCTTGCTGGCGGCGATGTTGATGGTGTTTGCGATCGCCTCGCGAGAGTTGGTGACTTCGCTGTTACTTGCCCCTGCCGGAACGCAAACCGTGTCAGTGTTTATCTGGCGTCAATTTGAGCAAGGCTCGATTGGACAAGGCATGGCGATGGCGACGCTCACGCTGATGACAGGGCTTGTGCTGATGCTCACGGCGCTAGGCATCATGCAGCGCGGTGTTCGTCGCTAAAAAGCACTTTTGCGCCAGTGGCGGCGTAAAAATAGGTTATAAAAAGGGGAAATCATTTCAAGGAACCCGATGATGTCCCCATTTCTGAGTGCTTATTTCGCCCGTATCGACTGGCATCAGCCAGTGCAAGCGGATATCGACACCTTGCGTGCGCTGCATTTGCAGCACAACAGCCGCTATTCCGTTTGAGAATATCGATGTGGTGTTGCCGCGAGAAATCCATCTGGACGATCAAAACGTCGCGGATAAGCTGATCGCCGCCAGACGCGGCGGCTACTGCTTTGAGCAAAATGGACTTTTCGAGCGCGTCCTGCGGGAAATCGGTTTTCACGTCCGCCAGCGTTTTGGGGCCGCGTGGTGCTGTCTAATCCGCCGCAGATGCCGCCGCGTACGCATCGCCTGTTGCTCGTCGAGTTGAACGGTGAGCGCTGGATTGCCGATGTCGGTTTTGGTGGTCAAACGCTGACGGCGCCGATTCGGCTAATTGCAGGAGAGGAACAGGCCACGCCACACGGGCTCTATCGTCTGATCAACGAGGGCAATGACTGGGTGCTGCAGTTCCGTCACCACGATCACTGGCAGTCGATGTATCACTTCGATCTGGTGACGCAATATTTCAACGATTACGTGATGGGGAATTTCTGGTCTGCCCACTGGCCGCAATCGCATTTCCGTCATCATCTGCTGATGTGCCGACACCTGTCGGATGGCGGCAAATTAACGCTCACTAATTTCCATTTTACCCACTGGCAGGGCACGCATGTCGTCGAGCAGCACAATCTGGCCGATGCCAGCGAGTTGTATGAACTGATGCAGGAGCGGTTTGGGCTGGGGGTGGATGATGCGAAACACGGTTTTTCTCTGGCGGAATTAACAGCGGTAATGGCCGGGTTTGATACCCATCCGCAGGCGGGGAAATAATATTTTCTACCTGCTCTGTTGTTCTCAGGCTATCCCTCTCCCACAGGGAGAGGGAATGAAGCAAAATTTTAAACCTGGGTGACGCCAAAGATAAATCCCGCGAAACAGAATCCTCGTATCAACGCCGTGACCGCACTACCTGATATCGCCGGGTCAAGTATTCCACCGGCGCGCTCCAGACGTGGACCAGTCGGGTGAAGGGGAAAATCAGGAAGATAGTCATACCCAGCACAAGATGCACGCGGAAAATAGGGGCCACGCCATCAAGATGCGCGGATGCGCCGCCGTGGAAGGTGACCACGCTCTGGGCCCAGTCGACCAGTTTTAACATTTCGCTGCCGTCCGGGTGTTGCGCCGAAAACGGAATCGTCGCCAGCCCCAGAACGCACTGAATCAGCAGGATGCACAGAATCAAAATGTCGGCAGTCGTTGAGGTTGCGCGAATACGTGGATTGGTTAATCGACGTATCAATAATCCCGCACCGCCGACCAGCGTTAACACGCCGCACACGCCGCCCAGAATCATCGCCATCAGCTGCTTTTGCGACATCGGCAGAAACCACGAATAGACCCAGTGTGGGGTCAGCATTCCGAATAAATGGCCGAAGAAAATCCCCAGAATGCCGATGTGGAACAGATTTGACCACAGCACCATTCCGCGTTTATCGAGCATCTGGCTGGACGATGCGCGCCAGGTGTATTGCCCGTAGTCATAGCGCAGCCAGCTTCCGATCAGGAATACCGTTCCGCAAACGTACGGATAGATGTCGTAGAAAAAGACGTTCAGAAATTGCATCATTTTGGGCCTCCGGCGCTGACGTCTACGTATTGCGGCGCGACGTCCTGGCTAAAGCGGCGTTGATATTGCTGCATCGGCGAACTGTCACAGGCGGTGGCGTTGTCCTCAATAAATTTCACCTGCTCCTCTTCCCAGACCGCGTCGAGCGCCTGCCGGGTGTCATCGCGTTGTTCCGTCGATACCTGATTAGTGACACTGTCACTTCTGAGAGGGCTTTGGGCAAAGGTCAGCAGGGCATCAAAAAGCTGATAATGCGCGACGTCACGCTGTTTCAGTCGTCCGCCGATAAGCGCCAGAATGGGCGCAACGTTTTGCAAACCTTCCCGCGCTTCAGCGTCTGGAACGATGCTTAAATATTCCAGATACAGCGGCAAATAGTCCGGCAGTTCGCGGCAATCCAGCTGTAACCCGGCTTTCTCATATTGACTCATGAGATCGACCATCGCCTGACCGCGATCGCGGGACTCTGCATGAACATGCTCAAACAACAGCAGCGACGTCGAGCGACCGCGCTCAAACACTTCGCACCAGTGCGCCTGTTTATCGAGAAGCGATGCCTCAAGATGCTGCTGCGCAAAGGGCAGCAGCATCGGTGCATCCTGCGCGATCAGCGACAGCGCTTCGGCCTTATTTTCCCACAACGTCTCATCGGGATATTCAATCAGCAAAGCAATGATTTTGAGGATCTGCATTATTCACCCTCCCCATGTTTGCGCACCTCGTCGATGTTGATGGCGTCGATGCGGCTGCTGTTGAAGAGGTTGAATTTGGTGTCGGAGCCGTGACAGCCGTCGCCGAAGGTAAAGCCGCAGCCATTTTTCTCCGGGAAGGCGTCGCGCGCCATTTCGCGGTGACTGGTTGGGATCACGAAGCGGTCTTCGTAGTTAGCGATGGCCAGATAGCGGTACATCTCTTCGACCTGTTCCACGCTCAAACCGACTTCTTCGATCGCGCGGGTGTCGGTCACGCCTTCGACGGTTTGCGAGCGTTTGTAATGGCGCATCGCCATCATGCGTTTCAGGGCGCGCAGCACCGGGCCGGTGTCACCCGCGCTGAGCATATTCGCCAGATACTGCACCGGAATACGCAGGCTCTCGACCGCAGGCAAAATGCTGTCGGTTTGCGGCAAGCCCCCGGCATCGGCATAGGACTGAATCGGCGACAGCGGCGGAACATACCAGACCATCGGCAGGGTACGGTATTCCGGGTGGAGCGGCAGAGCCAGCTTCCAGTCCATCGCCATTTTGTAAACCGGCGAGCGCTGCGCGGCGTCAATCACGTTTTGTGGAATACCCTGTTTAAACGCTTCTTCAATCACTGCCGGGTCATGTGGGTTCAGGAACACATCGCACTGACGTTCGTACAGATCGGTTTCATGCTCGGTGCTGGCCGCCTCTTCGATGCGGTCCGCATCGTACAGCAGTACGCCGAGATAGCGGATGCGACCGACGCAGGTTTCGGAACACACGGTTGGCTGACCGGATTCGATACGCGGGTAGCAAAAGATGCATTTCTCTGACTTGCCGCTTTTCCAGTTGAAGTAGATTTTTTTGTACGGACAACCGCTGATACACATGCGCCAGCCACGGCATTTGTCCTGGTCGATCAGCACAATGCCGTCCTCTTCGCGCTTGTAGATCGCGCCGCTCGGGCAGGTGGCGACACAGCTTGGGTTCAGGCAGTGTTCACATAAGCGCGGGAGATACATCATGAAGGTGTTTTCGAACTGGCCGTACATCTCCTTTTGCATCTTGTCGAAGTTACGGTCGCGAGCGCGTTTCTCGAACTCGCCGCCAAGCAGCTCTTCCCAGTTAGGTCCGCCGACGATTTTGTCCATGCGTTTGCCGCTGATCAGCGATCGCGGGCGGGCAGTGGGCAGATGATCGCCCTCCGGGGCGCGGTGCAGATCCTGATAGTCGAAGGTAAAGGGTTCGTAGTAATCGTCGATGCCGGGTAACGACGGGTTAGCAAAGATTTTTGACAGCACACCGACGCGTCCGCCGAGCTTTGGCGTCAGCTTGCCGGTGATCCCCCGAACCCAGCCGCCTTGCCACTCTTCCTGGTCTTCCCAGTTTTTTCGGATAGCCAACGCCCGGCTTGGTTTCGACGTTGTTAAACCACGCGTATTCCATACCTTCGCGTCCGGTCCAGACGTTTTTACACGTCACCGAGCAGGTGTGGCAGCCAATGCATTTAATCGAGATTCAGTACCATGCCGACCTGTGAGCGTATTTTCATTTTTTTCGCCTCCTGTACCTGATCCCGACCTTCGCCGTCCAGGCCAGTTAATATTTTTCATTTTGCGGATCATGATGAACTCGTCGCGGTTAGATCCGACGGTGCCGTAATAGTTGAAGCTGTAGGCCAACTGGGCGTAACCGCCGATCATGTGCGTCGGTTTCGGGCACACGCGGGTGACGGAGTTATGTATGCCGCCGCGTCGTCCGGTCACTTCCGATCCCGGAATGTTCAGAATGCGTTCCTGAGCGTGGTACATCATGGTCATACCGGGCGGTACGCGCTGGCTGACGACGGCGCGAGCAGTGAGAGCGCCGTTGGCGTTGAAGGCTTCGATCCAGTCATTGTCCTCAATGCCTAACTCGCGGGCGTCGGTTTCGCTGATCCACACAATCGGCCCGCCGCGCGACAGCGTTTGCATCAGCAGGTTTTCGCTGTAGGTGGAGTGAATGCCCCATTTCTGGTGCGGCGTCAGGAAGTTCAGCGCTTTTTCCGGGAAACCGTTCGGCGGGATCTCGCGCATGTGCGTCACGCTGCGGGTATCAATCGGCGGACGATAGGCCACCAGGCTTTCCCCGAAGGCGCGCATCCACTGATGATCCTGATACAGCTGTTGACGTCCGGAGAGGGTGCGCCACGGAATGAGTTCGTGAACGTTCGTGTATCCGGCGTTATAGGAAACGTGTTCACTCTCGATGCCTGACCACGTTGGGCTGGAGATGATTTTGCGCGGCTGCGCCTGGATATCGCGGAAGCGAATTTTCTCGTCTTCTTTGTTTAGCGCCAGATGCGCATGTTCGCGCCCCGTGAATTCACTGAGCGCTTCCCAGGCTTTTACGGCCACATGGCCGTTGGTTTTCCGGGGCGAGCGCGAGGATGACTTCAGAAGCATCTATCGCGGTATCGATCAGCGGACGGCCTTTTTGCCGGCCCATCCAGCTTGACGTAGTTCAGCTTGCCGAGGAAATCGATCTCAGTTTGTGTGTTCCACGAGATGCCTTTCCCGCCATTGCCGAGTTTGTCCATTAACGGGCCAAGCGCGGTAAATCGTTCGTAAGTTTCCGGATAATGACGCTCAATAACGGCAATATTTGGCGCAGTTTTACCGGGAATCAGATCGCATTCGTCCTTGCGCCAGTCCTGGATATCAAACGGCTGGGATAGCTCTGCTGGCGAGTCGTGTTGCAGGGGTTGCAGGACCACGTCAGTTTCGGTCCCCAGGTGTCCGACACACACGTCTGAGAACACTTTCGCCAACCCTTTATAAATTTCCCAGTCGCTGCGCGATTCCCACGCAGGATCGACGGCAGCCGACAGCGGATGAATAAACGGGTGCATATCCGAGGTATTCATGTCGTCTTTTTCATACCAGGTGGCGGTCGGTAAGACGATATCGGAGAACAAACAGGTGCTGGACATGCGGAAATCGAGCGTTACCAGCAGGTCTAACTTGCCTTCGATGGCGGCGGTTTGCCATTCCACTTCTTCGGGTTTGACATCGTCCGTCGAGCCTAAATCGTCGCCCTGAATACCGCTCTCGGTGCCAAGAAGATACTTGAGCATGTACTCGTGGCCTTTGCCGGATGAACCCAGCAAATTCGAGCGCCAGACGAACAGATTGCGCGGATGGTTTTTACCGTTATCCGGCTGCTCGCAGGCGAAGCGGATATCACCCGTTTTGAGCGCCTGCACGGTGTAATCCTGCGGCGACATGCCCGCCGCGTCGGCCCGCGCCTTGATATGCAGCGGATTAACACCAAGCTGCGGAGCCGAGGGCAGCCAGCCCATACGTTCGGCCCGCACGTTGAAATCGATCAGATGCCCGGTAAATTTCGACGCGTCGGCAAGTGGAGAGAGGAGCTCCTGGGCGGTGAGCTTTTCGTAGCGCCACTGGCTGGCGTGATTGTAAAAATACGATGTGCTGTTCATCTGGCGCGGCGGGCGGTGCCAGTCCAGGGCAAACGCCAGCGGCAGCCAGCCGGTTTGCGGGCGCAGCTTTTCCTGGCCGACATAATGTGACCAACCGCCACCGCTTTTACCGACGCAGCCGCAGAAGACCAGCATGTTGATCATCCCGCGGTAGTTCATGTCCATGTGATACCAGTGGTTCACACCGGCACCCAGTATGATCATCGAGCGTCCGTGGGTCTTATTCGCGGTGTCGGCAAACTCGCGGGCAATTTGTTCGATATGCCGACGCGGAACGCCCGTAATTTGCTCGCCCCATGCGGGAGAATAGGCTTTGACATCGCTGTAATCGTTAACCGCATTTTCATCATCAAGACCGCGGTCGAGACCGTAATTCGCCAGCACCAGATCGTAAACGCTGGCGACCTGTTGCTGGCGACCGTCCGCAAGCGTAAGGGTTTTGGACGGTACTTTGCGGATCAGCACGGGATCTTGCTTCACGCTGCGGAAATGCGGATTTTCGTTGCCGCCGAAATAGGGGAACGCCACGTTTGCCACGGTGTCGTGGGTGATCAGCAGAGACAGCGTCAGCTCGATTTCCTGTCCCGCCGCCACCGGCTCAAGATTCCATTTCCCTTTCTCGCCCCAGCGGAACCCAATCGAACCGTTCGGCGCAACCAATCCACCGGCGATATCAAAGGCCACGGTTTTCCATTCAGGGTTATTTTGCTCGCCCAGCCCGTCGGCCAGATCCGATGCGCGCAGCATTCGTCCGGGTACCAGACTACCGTCTTCGCGTTGGTCAAGCATCACCAGCATCGGCATATCGGTGTAACGGCGGCAGTAATTGAGGAAATATTCACTCGGATTATCGAGGTGGAACTCTTTGAGAATTACATGGCCCATCGCCATGGCCAGCGCGCTGTCGGTGCCTTGTTTTGGTGCCAGCCACTGGTCGCTAAGCTTCGCGACTTCCGAAAAATCGGGTGTTATCGCGATAGTTTTTGGTGCCTTTGTAACGCACTTCGGTAAAGAAGTGAGCATCCGGCGTGCGCGTCTGCGGGACGTTAGAACCCCAGGCAATGATGTAGCTGGAGTTATACCAGTCGGCGGATTCCGGTACGTCGGTCTGCTCACCCCAGGTCATTGGTGAAGCAGGTGGGAGATCGCAATACCAGTCGTAAAAGCTCAGGCAGGTTCCGCCCAGCAGGGAGAGATAACGCGTGCCTGCCGCGTAAGAAACCATCGACATCGCCGGAATCGGTGAGAAACCGGCCACGCGATCTGGACCGTAGTGTTTGATGGTCCAGACGTTTGCGGCCGCGATCAGCTGGTTCAGTTCTTTCCAGTTTGAGCGGATAAAGCCGCCGTGCCCGCGCGCCTGTTTGTAGCTTTTGGTTTTTTTGCGGGTCGCTCATGATGGCATTCCACGCCAGTACCGGATCGCTGTGTTGGCTCAGCGCCTCACGCCACAATTCGATCAGCTTGCGGCGGACCAGGGGATATTTCAGACGGTTGGCGCTGTAGAGATACCAGGAGTAGCTCGCGCCCCGCGGGCATCCGCGCGGTTCGTGGTTTGGCAGGTCAGGGCGGGTACGGGGGTAATCGGTTTGCTGTACTTCCCACGTCACCAGCCCGTTTTTAACGTAGATTTTCCAGCTGCAGGAGCCGGTGCAGTTGACGCCGTGGGTCGAACGCACGATTTTGTCGAACTGCCAGCGCTGGCGATAACTGTCTTCCCAGTCGCGGTTGGTGTGATACACCTGCCCGTGCCCGTCGGCGAAAGTCTCGCCTTTTTGTTTGAAGTAGCGAAAGCGATCCAACAGTTTACTCATGACGTTCCTCCTGACTGCTCACAAAAAATGCTGAAAGGTCAATGCCCTACATATTTCGAGTTGCAGCAATGTGGCATGAGAGTGAATTCCAAATCACTGACTCAGATAAGTGATTCGGGTGAACGAACGCAGCCAACGCACATGCAGCTTGAAATAGGACGGGTATTATTTGACGTGCTTTTGCCGACGGCCATAGACCAGCCAGGTCACCAGCACGCAGACGATATAGAACACAAGGAAGACTTTCATCGCACCCACCGGCGAGCCGGTCATGGCGAGGGACGTGCCGAACGCTTTAGGAATGAAGAAGCCCCCGACCGCGCCGATGGCCGAGATAAACCCGAGCGCCGCCGCAGTATCGGTAACCGCTTCCTGCTGGGCTTGCTCTTCCGTCCCGCCGCGCAGTTTCACCTTGTAGATGGTGATTTGGCGGAAGATAACGGCGATCATCTGGAAGGTGGAACCGCTGCCTAAACCCGCGGTCAGGAACAGGCCCATAAAGATCAGATAAAAGGCGGTAAAGTTTCCGGAACCCGTTCCTGGAAGCGTCAGAAACAGCAGGGCGCTGAATAGGGCCATAAAGACAAAATTAACCAGCGTCACGCGCACGCCGCCAAGTTTGTCCGACACCACGCCGCCCGCCGAACGCGCCAGCGCGCCAATTAGCGGACCGAAGAACGCGAGATGCAGAATATTCACGTCCGGGAACTGCGTTTTTTGACAGCATTGCAAACCCGGCTGAAAAGCCGATAAACGAGCCGAATGTGGCCAGATAAAGCAGACTGAGCAACCATAAATGCGGCTGTTTAAGTACCGGCAACTGGCTGGCAATGGACGCTTTTGAACTGGCGATATCATTCATACCAAAAAATGCCGCGAGCGTTGCGATAAACAGCAGCGGTGCCCATATCCACGCAGCGTTCGCCAGCGCGAGCGTGGAGCCGTCATCCTGGAGCACGCCTTGAACGCCCAGGAAGGAAAACATCGGTAAGAAAATCACCACTGGCGCGACCATTTGCATCACGCTGACGCCCAGATTACCCAGCCCGCCGTTGATCCCCAGAGCACTACCTTGTTTTGATTTGGGGAAGAAGAAACTGATATTGCCCATGCTGGACGCAAAATTAGCACCGGCGAATCCACACAGCAGCGCAATGGTGATAAACACCCAATACGGCGTAGCGCTATTCTGAACGGCGATGCCCAGCCAGACGCAGGGAATAATCAAAATAACCGTGCTAAATAGTGTCCAGTAACGGCCACCAAATATCGGCACCATAAAAGAATACGGTACGCGTAATATCGCACCGGAGAGAGAAGGGAGGGCGGTTAACAGAAAAAGCTGATCGGTTGTGAAATTAAAACCTACTTTATTAAGATTTACCGCAACGGCGCTAAATAACATCCATACGCAGAAAGCCAGTAACAGACAGGCGACGGAAATCCACAGATTTCGTCGTGCAATATATTTGCCTTTGTTCTCCCAAAATTCCGCGTTTTCAGGTTTCCAGTTATTCAAAAGGTAATGATTATTCTTCTCACTTTTTTGTGACATATCGCCCTCGGACTGACCCATATCGTGGAGAAAAGGAAAGTGAAAACAGACAGTTATTTTAAAGTGTGACGTTATGAATTTTTTGGATGTTTTGGGATACGTCTGAAGGATAGATAAAAAAGCGAACCCCTGTGATTAGAAGGGAGAAAGGAGTTCGCTTTAAGTGTTACTAATTGTAAAATTTAACAACTTCTTATACTCCATAAGAAGTATTATGCCAACTCAAGCGTTATTAATTTATTCAGATGCTGATTAAATGCGGCATCGTCCATTTCGGGCATCCCCAGAACATAAATACCATCCAGACCACAAACCAGGCCGATTAAACGCCAGGCAATATTTTCCGGGCGGTCCTTCAAAATAAAGGCATTGTCAGCAGCACCTGCGCGAATAATAGCGACCGTTTCCTGGTGCCACATTTCCATTGTGAGCACATAAGCGCCTTTTATTTCCGGGTCGCGAGTGGCCAGGAACTGTGCTTCACGCCAGAGTCGAATATAAGGTTCGAATCCCCCTTCATCGCTACCGAGCATGCCGTGAAGTCGGTCGCGCCAGCTGGCACTTTCAGGCACCACTTCGGCATCCAGCAGGGCACGAATCAGGTGGATAAATGACTGCGATTTTAACTCGCCGATGCTGGCGAAGTGATGGTGAACCTGTCCGGCTGCGACGTTTGCCTCAGCGGCAATGCGCCTGACGGTCATCCCGCTAAATCCTTCATTCAGGGCCACCCGCATGGCGGCCTGAAGGATAGCTTCTCTGCGTTCGTCCTTGCTTAGATAGGTCATTTCTCATCACTCTCAATGGTAACGAAACGAGTGTAACAAAAAGCTGGACACACGTTCAACTTTCCGTAGGATCGCATTCTGGACATGTGTCCAGAAAAGGTAAAAAGGATCTTTATGTTTCGTCAGTGGTTAGCGTTAGTCATTATTGTGCTGGTGTATATCCCGGTGGCGATTGACGCAACGGTGCTGCACGTCGCCGCACCGACATTGAGCATGACGCTCGGCGCCAGCGGCAACGAATTGCTGTGGATTATTGATATTTATTCGCTGGTGATGGCCGGGATGGTGCTGCCCATGGGCGCGCTGGGCGATCGCATCGGCTTTAAAAAATTACTCATGCTCGGCAGCGTGTTATTTGGTTTGTCGTCGCTGGCGGCGGCGTTCTCGCCTTCAGCGGGCTGGCTGATCGCTGCGCGTGCGTCGCTGGCGATCGGTGCGGCGATGATTATTCCGGCAACGCTCGCGGGGATCCGCACGCTCTTTACCGATCCTCGGCACCGTAATATTGCCCTCGGCGTGTGGGCGGCGGTGGGGTCGGGCGGTGCGGCGTTTGGTCCATTGGTTGGCGGTATTCTGCTGGAGCACTTCTACTGGGGATCGGTCTTTTTGATCAACGTCCCGATTGTGATTGTGGTTGTCGCCCTTGCGGCACGCCTCGTCCCGAAACAGCAGGGGCGCCCCGAGCAGCCGCTAAATATTAGCCATGCTCTGATGCTGATCGTCGCGATTTTGCTGCTGGTTTACAGCGCCAAAACGGCGTTGAAAGGGGCGCTTTCGCCGTGGCTTGTTGTGATGACGTTACTGACCGGCGCCGTGATGCTGTTTATTTTTGTGCGTATTCAGTTGCGCGCCAGCACGCCGATGATCGACATGCGCCTGTTCTGCAATCGCATCATTTTAAGCGGCGTCGTGATGGCGATGACGGCCATGATCGCGCTGGTGGGTTTTGAGCTGCTGATGGCGCAGGAGTTGCAGTTTGTTCACGGCTTCACGCCGTTTGAAGCGGGCAAGTTTATGCTGCCAGTGATGGTTGCCAGCGGGTTCAGTGGGCCTATTGCCGGCGTGCTGGTAGGGCGTCTGGGCCTGAGGATCGTGGCGGCGGGTGGCATGGGGTTGAGTGCGGTGAGTTTCTTTGGATTATCGATGCTCAATTTCAGCACCCAGCAGTGGCAAGCGTGGAGCCTGATGGTGCTGCTGGGCTTTAGCGCCGCCAGTGCGCTATTGGCGTCAACGTCCGCCATTATGGCCGCCGCGCCAAAAGAGAAAGCGGCCGCCGCCGGTGCGATTGAAACCATGTCCTATGAGCTGGGAGCGGGGCTAGGGATTGCGATTTTTGGTCTGCTGCTAACTCGCAGCTTCTCGGCGTCGATTGTTCTGCCGCAAGGGTTGAACGACACGCTGGTTGAAACAGCGTCGTCATCCATTGGTGAAGCCGTGAAAGTGTCGCAGGAGCTGACGCCGACGCTGGCAGACTCGGTCATTGGAGCCGCCAAAGCCGCTTTTATCACCTCGCACAGCGTGGCGTTGGGAAGTGCAGGCGGGATGCTGTTAATCCTTGCGATCGGCATTTGGTTTAGCCTGGCGAAAGTGAAACAGTAGCCATTGACCCGGCGGCGCGTAGCATGCCGGGTATCACGCACTATCTCTGTCGGCGCGTACCTCCTGCTTGCAACCCGAGCAGAGAGGTTACGCCGTCAGCGAACAGCTTTTGTCCAGCGCTTCAATTTCGGTTCCGCTAAAACGCGCGTATTGCCCGGTTAACCGCCAGAAAGCCGGCTGCGTTTCGGTATAGATTTCGGCGGCTAACACCAGTCGACGGCGCTCATCTTCACTCAGTTCCAGCAATGTCCACGGGACAAAATAGCGTTCAGTTGACGTCAGTTCGTACCACAGCGGGCAGCCGCAACCGGGACAGAACCACCGTTCGCCGCGTGCCGACGACGAGAAGTGCGAAGGGGCTATTGAATCGTGTTCCACAGCTGGCACGCCTGCGGTTTCCAGATACATGGCAATGCCGCCCGACCATTTTTGGCACGTTGTGCAGTGGCAGGCATACACATCCAGATTTTCAATGTTGACGCTGAAATGGCTCATCCCACATAAGCAGCGTCCTGTATAGATTTGCATGGCGTACTCCTTTATCACGCCAGATGACCGCGATAAAAAAAGCCAGCCACAAGGGCTGGCCTTTTTAACTCACAAATTCTTAGAACTGGTAGGTCAGGCCCAGTGCAACGATGTTATCGGTAGCGATTTTCGCATCGTTGGTGAATTTGTTGTCGTCCAGCAGGTTGATTTTGTAATCAACGTAGGTGGACATGTTTTTGTTGAAGTAGTAGCTCGCGCCCAGCTCGATGTACTCAACCAGATCCTGGTCACCGTAAGTCTCGATATCTTTGCCTTTGGACTTCAGGTAAGCGATGGAAGGACGCAGACCGAAATCAAACTGGTACTGAGCAACAGCTTCAAAGTTTTGCGCTTTGTTGGCAATATGCTTGTCACCGAAGACCGTCATGTTGCGGGTTTCGGAATAGGTGGTTGCCAGATAGATGTTGTTCGCATCGTATTTCAGGCCAGCCGCCCACACTTCAGCGTTATCGCCGGAGGCATTCAGAACGCTCTGCGCTGCGTAACGGACCTGATCGTCGGTACGGTCAGCTTTTGCGTAAGTTGCACCCACGACGAAGCCGTCGAATTCATAAGTAGAAGAAAGACCCCAGCCGTCGCCGTTCGCTTTGGTGACGTCATCACGGTCGTTTTTGCCCTGGTACTGCGCAGCCACGTTCAGGCCGTCAACCAGACCGAAGAAGTCCTGGTTACGGTAGGTTGCCACGCCGGTGGTACGGCCGGTCATGAACACGTCGGTCTGAGTCCAGGTATCTCCGCCGTATTCTGGCAGTACGTCGGTCCATGCGCCGATATCGTAAGCCACGCCGTAGTTACGACCGTAGTCGAAAGAACCAAATTCGTTGAATTTCAGGCCCGCGAATGCCAGACGGGTTTTGTTGCCTTTGTCACCGTTGGATTCGTCGTTGTTGCCTTTGAACTCATATTCCCACTGGCCAAAACCGGTCAGCTGATCGTTGATCTGGGTTTCACCTTTGAAGCCCAGACGCACGTAAGTTTTGTCGCCGTCGTTGTCGGTGTCATCAGAGAAGTAGTGCAGACCCGTCACTTTACCGTACAGATCCAGCTTGTTACCGTCTTTGTTGAATACTTCTGCTGCGTTTACCGCGCCTGCTGCCAACAGGGTAGTCACTGCCACTGCAACTAATTTAAGTTTCATTTTTAATCGTCCTTATAATTTTCTTTAAGCATATCCTGAGCCATTGCTAAACAATTTCTCAACGAAGTGGTTTGTCAATGGCATGCTATTTTTAAAAATCTTCGTGTGTTCTTTCAATAATAAGTTTCAGGATATTACTTTTAATTTCAATTAGTGTGACCGAGATCCGATTAAATGGTCTCAAATTACCAATATCGGTTATTTGTTACTCTCATTGCAGCTATTTTCCACTTATGACAATTAATTGAATCATAGTTTCAAAGTGGTTTAGTTACCTTTAAATATTATCTGTTATTTCAGAGTGTTTATACTTTAAATATTCTCTGCGAGAATATAAAACAAAGGCTTAGACGTTATTGCGCAGCTATTTTCGAAATGTTCAGCGAGGGATTATTGCACGACACGTTATATCAGCCGGGAATAATAGTCGGTAATTAATACTGCGTGTTGTCAGTTTTTGTCAGCAATAATGTAAGGAGACGTTTCTGTCGAGGAAATATAACCAAAAGAATCACGGATGCAGAGCGGAGAAATGAATATTTTGACGCGCGATCACAAATACGTTGCCGCGCAATACGCGCGAAAGAATTCTCCTTCGCGCTTATCTTTTAGTGTTGCTTATTTCGGGTCGCATACCAGCACAGAAGCGATCCTGCGCAGACCATCAGTGCACCTTGCCAGAAGGAGAACGAAAGCGGGGCGTTAAGCAATACGGCAGCAAGGGCGGCGGAAAGCACAGGCGTGAAATAGGAAACGGTCGCCAGTACCGACACGTTTCCGTGCAGAATGCCGATATTCCATGAGGCGTAACCAAAACCCAGCGCCACGCCGCACATTAATAGTTTGGTAACCACGGGCACGCTAAAGACCATTTCAGGCTGTACGCTGAAGAGATATTTCAGCCACAGCGCCAGCGCAGTGAGTAACACAAACAGCGTAATCCCGTTGTTCCCTTTGGCATATTTACTGGTGACGGTGCAGTACGCCGCCAGATAAATGCGCCCGCAAACGCCAGACCATAGCTCAATGGATTCGAGACGACATTGCTGACAATTTCATCGAGATGTAGCCCTTGCTCGCCGCCTAAAACCCATGCCACGCCGAGTAGCGAAATCAGTAATCCGGGGATCACCCACAAATTCGTTTTTTGCCCGTTGAACACTATCGCAAAGACAATCGTCAGGCTAGGCCACAAATAATTCACCATCCCGACTTCGATCGCCTGATGTCGGTTGCTGGCGTAACCCAACGACAACGCCAGACATATTTCATAGCTGACAAACAGCACGCTGCCAGCAATAAGATAGCGCGGCGGAAAACGTTTCAGATTGGGAAATCCAACGGTCAGTAGACACAGTAATCCGCTGAGGGTGTAGATCATCGCCGCGCCGCCCACAGGCCCGAGCCCTTCACTGACACCGCGAATGAGTCCCACCATTGTGCTCCATAAGACAATCGCGGCGAGGCCAATCAGTGTTGCTCTTTTCCTGTCCATTACTTTCCCAAAAACCTGTCATTAAGGGGCAAATTTATAGCATTTTTTCAAAGGCTTTCGCGAACGATTCAGCAAGTAGCTCATCCTAAAGGATTATCTAAAGTCGCCAGCGGTGACTATTTAGGGGGCGAAGATCCTTGAGATTGATTTGACGCAAAAAATGCAGGGATATTACTGATAGTTTTCGGCGCGAAGACTCATTTCTATCACGAGGACCGCAATGGACGTCAGCCGCAGAAAGTTTTTTAAAATCTGCGCGGGCGGTATGGCCGGAACAACAGCCGCTGCGTTGGGATTTGCTCCCAAAATAGCGCTGGCTCAGTCGCGCAACTATAAATTGCTGCGCGCAAAAGAGATCCGTAACACCTGCACATACTGCTCCGTGGGATGTGGGCTATTGATGTATAGCCTGGGCGATGGCGCGAAAGAACGCCAAAGAAGCGATTTATCATATCGAAGGGGATCCGGATCATCCGGTCAGCCGTGGGGCGCTGTGCCCGAAAGGCGCGGGTTTGCTGGATTATGTTCACAGCGATAATCGACTGCGTTATCCGGAATACCGTGCGCCAGGTTCCGATAAATGGCAGCGTATTTCCTGGAACGAGGCGTTTTCCCGGATCGCGAAATTAATGAAAGCCGACCGTGACGCCAACTTTATCGAGAAGAATGCGCAGGGCGTAACCGTCAACCGCTGGCTGTCCACCGGGATGCTGTGCGCCTCCAGCGGCAAGCAATGAAACGGGCATGCTGACGCAAAAATTCGTGCGTTCACTCGGCATGCTGGCGGTAGACAACCAGGCGCGCGTCTGACACGGACCAACGGTAGCAAGTCTTGCTCCAACATTTGGTCGCGGTGCGATGACCAACCACATGGGTTGATATCAAAAACGCAAACGTCGTGATGGTGATGGGCCGGTAACGCTGCCGAAGCCCATCCAGTGGGATTCCGCTGGGCGATGGAAGCGAAAAACAATAACGATGCGACGCTGATCGTCGTCGATCCACGCTTCACGCGTACGGCCTCGGTAGCCGATATTTATGCGCCTATTCGTTCCGGTACGGACATTACGTTCCTGTCTGGCGTGCTGCTGTATCTGATCGAAAACAACAAAATCAACGCCGAATATGTCAAACACTACACCAACGCCAATCTGCTGGTGCGGGAAGACTTTGCCTTTGATGACCGGCCTGTTCAGCGGCCTATGACGCTGAAAAACGGCAGTACGACAAATCGTCCTGGAACTATCAGTTCGACGAAAAATGGTTTTGCTAAACGCGATGAAACCCTGACCGATCCGCGCTGCGTATGGAACTTGCTGAAACAGCACGTTTCCCGTTATACGCCAGATGTGGTTGGAAAATATCTGCGGTACGCCGAAAAGCCGATTTCCTGAAAATCTGTGAAGTGCTCGCGTCCACCAGCGCGGCTAACCGAACTACAACGTTCCTGTATGCGCTCGGCTGGAACACAGCATACGGTTGGCGCCAACAGAACATCCGCACCATGGCGATGATTCAGCTGCTGCTGGGGAATATGGGCATGGCCGGCGGCGGCGTAAATGCCCTGCGCGGACACTCCAATATTCAGGGTTAAACCGATCTCGGTTTGCTGTCCACCAGCCTGTCCGGGTATCTGAGCCTGCCGTCCGATAAGCACGCCGATCTGCAAACCTATCTCACCGCGAATACGCCGAAAGCGACGCTTGCCGATCAGGTGAATTACTGGGGGTAACTATCCGAAGTTCTTCGTGAGCCTGATGAAATCGTTTTATGGCGATGCAGCGCAGAAAGAGAACGACTGGGGCTTTGACTGGCTACCAAAATGGGATCAGGCCTACGACGTCATCCAAGTATTTCAACATGATGGATAAAGGCAACGTGACGGGCTATATCTGCCAGGGCTTTAACCCCGTCGCGTCGTTCCCGGACAAAAACAAAGTGGTGCGCAGCTTAAGCAAGCTGAAATACATGGTGGTTATCGATCCGCTGGTCACTGAAACGTCGAACTTCTGGCAGAACCACGGCGAGATGAACGATGTGGATACGGGCGTCGATTCAGACCGAAGTGTTCCGTCTGCCGTCGACCTGCTTTGCAGAAGAAGACGGCTCGATTGCCAACTCCGGGCGCTGGTTACAGTGGCACTGGAAAGGCCAGGATGCGCCGGGTGAAGCGCGGAACGACGGCGAAATTCTGGCCGGGATTTACCACCGTCTGCGCGAAATGTATCGCACAGAAGGCGGTAAAGGCGTCGAACCGCTGCTGAAGATGAGCTGGAACTATAAGCAGCCGGATCATCCTGAATCGGAAGAGGTGGCGAAAGAGAACAACGGCGTGGCGCTGGCGGATCTCTATGACGCCAACGGTGTTCTGCTGGCGAAAAAAGGGCAGTTGCTGAACAGCTTTGCGCTGCTGCGCGATGACGGTTCAACCGCATCGTCGTGTTGGATCTACGCCGGAAGCTGGACGGAACAGGGCAACCAGATGGCCAACCGCGATAATGCCGATCCGTCGGGTCTCGGCAATACGCTCGGTTTGGGCGTGGGCGTGGCCGCTCAACCGTCGCGTGCTGTACAACCGTGCCTCGGCGGATATCAACGGTAAGCCGTGGGATCCTAAACGGATGCTGATTGAATGGAACGGCACGAAGTGGGCAGGTAACGATATTCCTGACTACAACACTGCCGCGCCAGGCAGCGCAACCGGGCCGTTTATCATGCAGCCGGAAGGGCTTGGGCGGCTGTTTGCGCTCGATAAGCTCGCCGAAGGGCCATTCCCGGAACATTACGAGCCGATGGAAACGCCGCTCGGCACCAACCCGCTGCACCCGAACGTGGTTTCAAGCCCGGTCGTTCGCCTGTATGAAGACGACGCACTGCGCCTCGGCAAGAAAGATAAGTTCCCGTACGTCGGGACCACGTATCGCCTGACCGAGCATTTCCACACCTGGACCAAACACGCGCGGCTTAACGCGATCGCGCAGCCGGAACAGTTTGGTGGAAATCAGCGAAACGCTGGCGAAAGCGAAGGGGATCGCTAACGGCGATCGCGTCACGGTGAGCAGCAAGCGCGGCTTTATTCGCGCGGTCGCGGTCGTAACGCGCCGTCTGCAAACGTTACAGGTTAACGGTCAGCAGGTGGAAACCGTGGGTATTCCGCTGCATTGGGGCTTTGAAGGGGTGGCGCAGAAGGGCTATATCGCCAATACCCTGACGCCAAACGTCGGCGATGCCAACTCGCAAACGCCGGAATATAAGGCGTTTCTGGTTAACATCGAGAAAGTGTAAGGAGCGATTAAATGGCAATGGAAACACAAGACATTATTAAACGCTCCGCGACCAACCCGATGACGCCCGCGCCTCGTGCGCGGGATTTTAAGGCGGAAGTGGCCAAGCTTATCGATGTCTCCTCCTGTGTGGGCTGCAAAGCCTGTCAGGTGGCCTGTTCAGAGTGGAATGACATTCGCGATGAGGTTGGGCACTGCGTGGGCGTTTACGATAATCCCGCGGATTTGAGCGCCAAATCCTGGACGGTGATGCGCTTTAGCGAAACGGACCAAAACGGCAAGCTGGAGTGGCTGATCCGCAAAGACGGCTGTATGCATTGCGAGGATCCGGGGTGCCTGAAAGCGTGTCCGTCGGCGGGGGCCATTATTCAGTACGCCAATGGTATCGTCGATTTCCAGCAGGATAACTGCATTGGCTGCGGCTACTGCATCGCAGGTTGTCCGTTCAACGTTCCGCGGCTGAACAAAGACGATAACCGGGTATACAAATGCACGCTGTGCGTGGATCGCGTGAGCGTGGGTCAGGAGCCGGCCTGCGTGAAAACCTGTCCAACCGGTGCGATCCATTTTGGTACCAAAAAAGAGATGCTGGATGTGGCGCAGGAGCGGGTCGATAAGCTGAAAGCACGCGGCTATGCGAATGCGGGAATTTACAATCCGCAGGGAGTCGGTGGAACGCACGTCATGTACGTGTTGCACCACAACGATCGGCCGGAGCTTTATCATAATCTGCCGAAAGAGCCCGCAATTGATACCTCCATTAGTCTGTGGAAAGGCGCGTTGAAACCGCTGGCCGCGGCCGGTTTTGTTGCCACCTTTGCCGGGCTGATTTATCACTACATCGGTATCGGGCCAAACAAAGAGGTGGATGATGAGGAGGAAGATCGTCATGAGTAAGTCAAAGATGATCGTGCGCACGAAGTTTATCGACCGCGCCTGTCACTGGACGGTGGTGATCTGTTTCTTCCTGGTGGCCGTGTCGGGAATTTCGTTTTTCTTCCCGACGCTGCAATGGCTCACCGAAACCTTCGGCACGCCGCAGATGGGGCGCATTCTGCATCCGTTCTTTGGCGTGCTGATCTTCGTGGTGCTGATGTTTATGTTCGTGCGTTTTGTGCATCACAACATCCCTGATAAGCAGGATATTCCGTGGGTGAAGGGGATTGTCGAAGTCCTGAAAGGCAACGAGCATAAAGTCGCGAAAGTGGGCAAATACAACGCCGGTCAAAAGATGATGTTCTGGACCATCATGAGCATGATTTTTGTGCTGCTGGTGACGGGGGTGATCATCTGGCGTCCGTATTTTGCGCACTACTTCCCGATCCAGGTGATTCGCTACAGTCTGCTGATCCATGCGACGTCCGCCATTATTTTGATCCACGCCATCCTTATTCATATGTATATGGCGTTCTGGGTGAAAGGGTCGATTAAAGGCATGATCGAAGGCAAGGTCAGCCGCCGCTGGGCGCAAAAACACCATCCGCGCTGGTATCGTGACGTCGAAAGACTGGAAGCTAAAAAAGAGAGTACGGAAGGGATAAAGTAAACCCTTTTCTGTGTCGATAAACCCGCATCGGATAACCGTTCGGTGCGGGTTTTTTATGTCGATGACGGATAACTACACGGAGATTAAAACACGCTTAAAATCGCTCAGAAATATACCGGAACGGATAATCGGTCGGTTTAATCTTGCCAATTTTTCGACGCTTTGGCAGTTTGACCGTCTCAGCGGGCAGTGATTTGTAAGGGATCTGCGAAAGCAGGTGCGAGATAATATTCAGCCGGACGCGTTTTTTATCTTCAGATCGCGCAACGTACCACGGTGCCCAGGCGGTATCGGTCGCGGCAAACATGGCATCGCGCGCTTCGGTGTATTCATCCCAACGGTTGAACGACTTAATGTCCATTGGCGACAGCTTCCAGGTCTTGCGCCCATCGTCAATACGATCGCGCAGGCGGCGTTCCTGCTCTTTTGGCGTCACTTCGAGCCAATATTTGATCAGGATAATGCCTGCATCCACCATCGCGCGCTCAATAATCGGCGCGCCATCCAGAAACTTTTCGACCTGTTCCGGCGTGCAAAATCCCATGACGCGTTCAACGCCTGCGCGGTTGTACCAGCTGCGGTCAAAAATCACGATTTCACCGGCAGAGGGCAGATGCGGCACGTAGCGCTGAAAATAGAGCTGACTTTTTTCTTTGTCGGTCGGCGCGGGGAGGGCAATCACCCGGAAAACGCGGGGACTGACCCGCTCGGTAATAGCCTTAATGGTTCCTCCTTTTCCTGCGCCGTCGCGCCCTTCAAACACGATACATACTTTAAGGCCCTTAGCCACAACCCATTGCTGGAGTTTCACCAGTTCCACATGCAGACGACGCAGTTCTTTTTCGTAATCTTTGGTTTTGAGGGGCGCACGTTTAACGGTTTCAGCAATGACCTTTGTCACTTTCTTATTCGCCATGATTACCGTCCTGTTACGGATTCAGTGAGGAGGATCGGGAGGTCTCTCTGTGAAGTGTAATCGTGGCCTGACAAGTCAGCGTAAAATATTCACAGCCTATCCGAAATAATGGATAGATCGGTCAGAAGGCCGATTGGAACTGGCTCACATCCCGCGTTTAATGAATAATGACTGTTGCAAAATTTTAACAAATGGCTGTGGTATGAAAAAAACCGTTTTCTCGTTAGCACTGGGCACTTTTGGTCTGGGAATGGCCGAATTTGGTATCATGGGCGTGCTAACTGAGCTGGCTCGCGACACCGGCATCACGATCCCTTCCGCCGGGAGCATGATTTCGTATTACGCGTTCGGTGTTGTCATTGGTGCGCCTGTCATTGCGCTGTTTTCTGGCAAGTTCTCGCTAAAAACGATTCTGCTTTTTCTGGTTGCTTTGTGCGTCGTCGGAAATGTGATCTTTACGCTTTCCACCTCCTATCTCTGGCTGGCAATAGGCCGACTGGTATCCGGATTTCCCCACGGTGCATTCTTCGGCGTTGGGGCGATCATCCTGTCTAAAATTGCACCGCCGGGCAAAGTGACCTTAGCCGTAGCCGGGATGATTGCCGGCATGACGGTCGCAAATCTGGTTGGGGTTCCGCTAGGCACCTGGCTTGGGCACGAATACAACTGGCGCTACACCTTTTCACTGATCGCTGCTTTTGATGCGCTGGTGATCCTGTCGATTATTTCTGGGTTCCCACGCTGTATGACAAATCGGATTCCAGACTGATCGAGCAGTTCCACTTTTTGAAAAAGCCGGAACCCTGGTTAATTTTTGCTGCGACGATGTTTGGCAATGCGGGCGTGTTCGCGTGGTTTAGCTTTGTGAAGCCGTTTATGGTGAATGTTTCCGGTTTTTCGGAAGCCTTCATGACCGTCATCATGATGCTGATGGGCCTGGGGATGGTGTTAGGGAATATGCTGAGCGGCAAATTATCCGGACGCTACAGCCCGCTGCGCATTGCCGCTACCACCGATCTGGTGATCGTCCTGTCGCTGGTGGCGCTCTTTGCCTTTGGTGAGCACAAATCGGCCTCGCTGCTGATGGGCTTTATCTGCTGTGCTGGCCTTTTTGCACTCTCTGCGCCACTGCAAATTCTGTTACTGCAGAATGCGAAAGGGGGAGAATTGCTGGGTGCGGCAGGAGGGCAGGTAGCATTTAACCTCGGCAGCGCCATCGGTGCCTATTTCGGTGGGATGATGATTACGCTTGGCTACAGCTGGAGCTACGTCACACTACCCGCAGCCATTCTGTCGTTCGCGGCCATGTCTTCGTTACTGATGTACGGTTATAAAAAAGGAAAACGGAATCAGGCGAACGACAACGCGCTTGCGTGATCATTACCGAATAGAATCTTACGTGAGCGCCTGATTTTCTGTCATGCAGGCGTCATGGTTCTGTCATCTGCTAAACGTAACGTGTTGTCTTCTCAATAACCGAAGAGTTAAAAGACAATGCATCTGGTTAAAAAAATCATCGCCGTCAGCGTTCTCCTTTCCGCCTCCGTACAGGCGCAAAACATTCTGGAATTCCCGCAGCCAGAAAATAATCCCGAAGAATTCTATGCCGTTACCGAGATCCCGGCGGGCGGCATTATCAAATACGAAAACTGACGCCAAAACCGGTTTTATTATTGCCGATCGTTTCCAGTCGATGCCGGTGGCCTATCCGGCTAACTATGGCTCGCTGACCCAGTCTCTGGCGGGGGATGGCGATCCGCTCGACGTTATTTTCTATACGCGTGCGCCTTTGGCGCCGGGGACGCTCATTAAACTGCGCGCGATTGGCGTGCTGAAAATGGTCGATGGCGGTGAGAAAGACGACAAAATCGTCGCCGTTCCGGCAAGCAAAATCGACCCAACGTACGACGACATTAAAGAGCTCAGCGACCTGCCGAAAATCGAAGTGCAGCGCCTGGAAGCTTTTTTCCGCGTCTATAAAGACTTGCCAGAAGGGCGCAAGAAAGTGGAGCTGAGCGGTTTTAATGATGCCGCTACCGCGAAGCAGGAAATTAAGCAGGCATGGGATGCCTGGAAAGAGAAAAAACCGCAATAAAAAATGGCCCGGCGTTTAACCCCCGGGCGCAGATTTACATCTGGGCTTCCAGAATTTTAATCTCCTTTCGCCACTGTTCCTGAAGCTGAGGTTTTTGATGCTTCGGCTTACGCGCCAAATCCTCCGCCAGCAACGATTCGAGCGTCACCAGCCGTTCAAGCAGATCGTCGCATTCCGGCAGGCGATCCTCTTCAACAGATCGCGACGTGGCGATCGGTTTCAGGCCGCTGCTTTCGCGCAGCCGTTCAAAGACCGCGTCGGCATCGTGCCATTCGCTCAGTTTTCCATCCTCGACCAGCCAGAATCGATTACAGCTTTGACGGATTAACTGCCGGTCATGACTCACCAGCAGCACGCCGCCCTCAAACTGTTGCAGCGTGTCGGCCAGCGCCTCTTTACCTTCCATATCCAGGTGGTTGGTCGGCTCGTCAAGCATCAGCAGGCTGTAGTGGGCAAGCGTGAGTCCGACAAACAGCAGACGTGAACGTTCGCCACCGCTGAGCGTTGAGACTTTTTGCTCGTGTCGCGCCCACGGAAAACCTGCGCTAATCAGCGCCATTTTGCGGACCTGCGGATCGGGCGCGAACGGTTCAAGTGCGTCCAGCAGCAGCGCGTCATCCGGCAGCTGATGCAGCGTCTGGTCGTAATACCCCAGCGTGACACGCGGGTGGATTTTCAGCTCATCCGTGTCTTGCCCGGCGGTAAATTGTCGCCAGATAAGCTTCATCAGCGAAGATTTACCGCAGCCATTGCGCCCCATAATCGCGATGCGATCGCCGCTTTTTAGCCGGGCAATGTCAACGTTAAACAGAGGCGTTAACCCAGGCGCAGGTGGAACGGCAAGATGTTGCATCTCCAGCAAGCGATCCGCGCGCAGCGCATCACCTCTGAGCGTGAGCGTCCACGGGCTGCCCACGGTGAGATCGGTCTGACTCTCCTTTAAGCGCTCGACCTGTTTTTCCATCTGTTTGGCTTTGCGGGCCAGATCTTCGTTGTCGTAGACCTTGCCCCAGGTCGCCAGCCGTTTTGCGCTCGCCGCAACACGATCAATCTCCTTTTGCTCCGCTTTATGCCGCAGGGCGTCGCTTTCGTCTCGTTCCGCCAGCGCCTGACGTGCCGCAGTGCAGGGCAGCGCGAAGGCGTGCAGCGTTTTATCGCGCAAAATCCAGCTTCCGTTGGTGACGGCATCAAGCAATTGCCTGTCGTGGGAAACCAGCACGAAGCTACCGGACCAGTTCTGCAAAAACTGCTCCAGCCACAGCATGGTGGGGAGATCAAGGTGATTGCTCGGTTCATCCAATAACAGCAGATCGGGATCGCTAATTAGCGCGCGAGCCAGCAGCAGACGCGTATGTTGTCCGCCGCTTAACGTCGCGGAGTGCAGCGCCATATCGGGCGCAGTGAAACCCATTGTCGCCAGCAGCGTTTCTGCCTTCCAGCGCAGGCTATCGCGCTCAATCGCCGGGGAGTTGCGCCAGCACGGCATCGATCATCGTCAGGGAATAAATTGCCTCCGGCAGATGCTGCTCGACGCGCGACATCAGGCAGTGTCCGGCGAGTGCGACTGTGCCGACAGCCGGAGAATCAGTGCCGTCGAGAATTTTCAGCAGGGTACTTTTGCCGCAGCCGTTATCACCCAGCAAACCAATGCGGTCGCCTTTTTTCAGGGTAAAGGAGAGCGAGTCGAAGAGCGTCGTGAACGCGGTATCAACACGTAAAGATTGTGCAGTTAGTAATGTGCTCATTGTTGCTTACTCAAGTGTTACAGGCATGAAAATGCCTCGTCAAACGTCGCTGACGATAACTCAGTAAGCCCGAGAGAAGGGATTCAGTAGAGGGTGTCTTCGCTCAAGCAGAAGTTATCGCAACATGAAGTCGATAACGCTTGAGCTAGTGCGATCACCTAAAGTATGTGAAAAATTGAAAATTTCACAGTACAGCATAATTGGCCTCCTTATATATTCATCAAGTTAATGGATAAAAGGAGTGTAACGGGGTCGGCGGGATTTTGCTAGTCGGGCAAGAAGACGTTGCGAATCAGTGCCTGACCCTCTCCTGCGTAGAGAGGACCAGTTGGGCATCGGGTTTAAATCGAGGTACGACGATAGCTGCGGTATTCCGGCATCCAGAAGTTTTCGTCGATCGCTTGCTGCAACGCATCGGCAGAGGTCTTCACCGCCACGCCCTGCTGCTGCGCCATTTTGCCGACGGCAAAGGCAATGGCTCGCGACACGATGTGAATATCTTTGAGTTCCGGCAGAACCAGTCCTTCACCATTTTTCACCAGCGGTGAGTGCTGCGCCAGCGTTTCGCTTGCCGACATCAGCATCTCATCGGTGATGCGCGACGCGCCGGAGGCAATCACCCCCAGGCCAATACCCGGGAAGATGTAGGAGTTGTTGCACTGAGCGATGGGGTAGAGTTTTGTCTTTCCAGATGACCGGGTCAAACGGGCTGCCGGTGGCGACCAGCGCGTTGCCTTCGGTCCAGGCGATAATGTCCTGCGGCGTGGCTTCGACACGCGACGTCGGGTTAGACAGCGGCATCACGATCGGACGCGCGCAGTGCTTGTGCATTTCGCGAATGATTTCTTCGGTGAATAATCCGGTCTGGCCGGACACGCCAATCAGGATATCGGGCTTGACGTTACGCACGACGTCCAGAAGGGAGAGCACCTCATTATCGGTGTCCCAGTTTTTCAGGTTTTCGCGCTTTTGCACCAGTTTTGGTCTGGAACGGCAACAGGTTCGGCATGGCATCCGTCAGCAGGCCAAAACGGTCAACCATAAAGACGCGTGAACGCGCCAGCTCTTCGCTTAACCCCTCGCGCTGAGTCTGGGCGATGATCTGCTCTGCAATACCACATCCCGCAGAACCCGCACCGAGGAAGACAATTTTTTGATAGCTCAGCTGGCTGCCCGCCGCGCGGCTGGCGGCGATCAGCGTCCCGGCGGTAACCGCCGCGGTACCCTGAATATCGTCGTTGAACGAGCAAATTTCATCGCGATAGCGGTTGAGCAGCGGCATCGCGTTTTTCTGCGCAAAATCTTCGAACTGCAACAGAACATCCGGCCAGCGATGTTTAACCGCCTGGATGAAATCATCGACGAACTGGTAATACTCGTCGTCCGTTACGCGCGGGTGACGCCAGCCCATATACAGCGGGTCGGTCAGCAGTTGCTGGTTGTTCGTACCGACATCCAGTACGACCGGTAGCGTGTACGCCGGGCTGATGCCACCACAGGCGGTATACAGGAGAGAGTTTACCGATTGGAATACCCATCCCCGCCGATACCCTGATCGCCGAGACCCAAAATACGTTCGCCATCCGTCACTACGATCACTTTGATGTTGTGGTTTGGCACGTTTTGCAGAATGTCATCCATGTTATGGCGATTCTCGTAAGAGATAAACACGCCGCGCGAGCGACGATAAATCTCGGAGAAACGCTCGCACGCCGCACCGACGGTGGGGGTGTAGATCACCCGGCATCATCTCTTCGAGATGATTTTGCACCAGCCGATAGAAGAGGGTTTCATTAGTATCCTGAATGTTTCGCAGGTAAATGTGCTTATCGATTTCGGTTTTGAAACCCTGATACTGGATCCAGGCGCGCTCGGCCTGCTCTTCGATGGTTTCGACCACTTCCGGCAATAAGCCCAGCAGGTTGAAGCTGCTGCGCTCTTCGGCGCTAAACGCGCTCCCTTTGTTCAGCAGGGGAAAACTCCAGCAGAACCGGTCCCGCATAGGGAATATAAAGGGAACGATGTTTTTTTGCTTTATTGTCCATGTCACTCACTCGATTTTTTAAATATCCGTCCCTGGCACTGTAGGTTGTCATCTTTCTGGCTTGCTGGGAGGGCTGCGGTCGGATAGTAGTATAAAGGAGCTGAATGTTAATTACTCGTTGCGCACATACAAAAACACCATCGGTTTTGCCGATGGTGTTATCAGTCTGACGGGAATTTTATTTATCTGCGTGACGTTTTCTGCCGGACGCATGGGTGACTACCGTTTCGTTGCTGCCCTCGATCACCACTTTACGTTTGTTGGAGAGCTTGTAGTTCAGTCCCAGAATATGACGTGCCTGACGGTTCGATTTCATGTGTACTCCTCAATTCTGTTGCGAGTTTTGAAGGATACGCTTGCTTGCGCAAACGAAATGTCACCCTTTGGGTTATGACAAGGTTGCGTGCTGACCACTCACGACGTAGTTAATGGTCTGCTGATAAATATCACTGAGGATGTCATTGTCCGCGGCTTCGACCCAACGGGTCAGTTCCATTAAAATGTCATCTTCAGTGACCGCGCCGTGTTCGGCGCGCAGGGCTTGTTCAATGGCGTGAACGAGGTCCGGTTGTGCGGATTGCGTATTTGCTGAGTAATGAGTAAACATGCTGCCTGCCTCCATGTCGTTATCTGTTTAATGCTTCGGCTCGCACTTCGTAATTCACATTCAGAATGGCAAATATTTTTACCGCTGTGGTTCAGATTCATCCTGGAAATAAAAATATCATAATCAACACCTTTTTAACGTGTATTACGGTTTCCAGCGACGTAACGGGATATATTTTTCGTAGGGCATCGGAGAGGGCCAGGAAATTAATTCTATCACGCAGCCCCAGGGCGTTTTTCCGTAGCAAAACGCATTGCCTTCACCGCGCTCATCGGGAAACGTCAGCGGTTTGGGTTCGGTAAACATTTCTCCGCCTGCCGCCGTAAATCGGGCGATAGCCTGCGCAAAATCATCAACATACACGGCAAAGTGCTGAAGGCCGAAATCACTCGGACGCGCGGCTGGCTGCTGTTCCGGACCGTGCATTTCGAACAGTTCAATACCGGGGCCGTTGGGCAGCGCCAGCATACGAATAGCGCGGATTCGCGTGCCGGGAAATAAGCGCAGCGTTTTCTCTTGTGATGCGTTATCGATATTATCGTCCCCGGGCTCTACGGAGCGATAAAGAACCTGAGCACCCAACGCTATTTCAAAAAATAGCGTGGCCTGCTCAATATCCGGAACCGTAATACCGATATGATCAATTCCTCTGACGGTAGATGGCATATTTTTCTCCTGCTATAAAAAAGTCACTATAGCAGGAGAATATTATCGTGTTACCACTTCATTTCGCCGGTATTCACCTTCGCGCTCAGTTCCAGTGAGCTGTCTTCTGCAAGCGTTGGCCACTGTTTTTTCATGGTGGCAATCACGGCTGCAGAATCCTTATGCGCCGTTAACGCTTGCTCAAATTGCTGCAGATAAGTGTGGGTAAAATGGATGGCTTCTGACCCCGCAGGCGGCGTTCCGAGGTAATGACCCGGGATCACACGCGTTGGTTTACGCGCGGCCATTTCGGTAAGCGTATCTTGCCACTGCTGGCGGCTCGCTTTGCTTTGAGTATCCGCCGTCCAGACGTGAATGCCCCAGGACACGCCGGTGCCGCCGAGAATCGCTTTAGCAGAAGGGATCCACACATAGGCGGCGTAGCTGTCCGGCTGTTCGATATCAATCTTCTCGCCGTCAACCATAAACGTCGTGGACGCGATCACCTGCGGAACAATGAGCTCAGACGGCGCGCCGTCTTTCATTTGCGGTCCCCAGAAGGCCAGCTTGGCATCTTTGGTTTCCTTGATGTGATCGACCACTTTTTGCGTGGCGACCACTTTTGCATTCGGGAATGCTTTCACCAGCGGCTGCAGGCCGAAGTAGAAATCGGGATCGCCTGACGTGATCACGATTTTGCTGAGCGTTTTGCCGCTGCGACGAATTTTCTCGACCAGCGCTTCACCATCTTTCACGCTGAATTGGGGCGTCAAACAGCACCGCTTCTTTTGGCCCGGATACCAGCGTAGAGGAGACAGCAAAAATACCTTTCTCCTGCGGATTGTACGTGTCCAGCGTCAACGGCGCGGCAAACACGGCAGGTGTAAACAGGGTGCAGAGCAGGGCAAGGCGGTTCAGTTTCATGATGTTGTCTCAATAGGGTCAGAAGTCTCTATTGTACGGATATCTTCATTTGCCAGAATTCCTGAAACAAGACATGCTTAGTTTCATAAATCGAGCAGATGGAGTCATTAAAATGGATCGCGTAATCGCCGCCCAGGTCTATAACCGAATTTGTGAGCTCGGGAGTCTGAGTGCCGCTGCGCGCGCACTGGGTATTTCGCGGCCTATGGTGAGCCGTTATCTGGAGCAGATGGAAAAGTGGGCGGGCACGCGGCTCGTTCACCGCTCGACGCGCAAGCTGACGCTTACACCTGCCGGTGAAAAGGTATTGCTGAAAGTGCGCAATATCATTCAACTGGCGCAGGACATCGAAGATCAATCGGCTAAGGATGTCCCCGCCGGTACGCTACGCGTGGCCTGCGCGCATTTTACGGCGATGCAAATCGTCGCACCGATGCTGCCGGATTTCCTCTCTCGCTATCCGCAGCTGCGCGTGGAGATGGATGTTAATAACCATCCGGTAAGTCTGGTGGGCGAACGCATTGATGTGGCGATCCGCATTACTGATAATCCGGAGCCAGGCATGATTGCACGTCGTCTTGGAGAGTGCCGGTCCGTGCTTTGCGCTTCTCCAGACTATCTTGCGCAGAAGGGGCATCCACAGTCGATTGACGACCTGGCGGAGCATAACTGTCTTCATTACAGTTTTTTTGCCGGGCAATCCTGGAGCCTTGTTAGCGCTGAAGGGGACGTGATGACTGCCGCCGTCAGCGGAAATTTGAGCGCCAGTATCTCGTCATTGCTGATGGAAGCGGCGATCAACCATTGCGGTATCGCTATGCTGCCCGAACTGGAGGCGCAAGCGGCGCTGAAGAGCGGGGCGCTTGTGCCGGTGTTACCGGCGTTTACGCCAAAACCGATTGCGATTTATGGTATCTATCTGTCGCGGGATTATCAGCCCGCCGCGTTACGCGCTTTTCTCGATGCGCTGTCCGATTGTCTGCTGCAAATATGCGCTCCGGCCTAAGACTCGTCTGGCTTCCTCTCGGAACGGAATCAATGTCCTATACTTAACCCTTTGTAAGCCAAAAGGAGAGCATCAATGACGATTCATAAGCACGGTTCAGCACACTGGTCTGGCGACATTAAGCGCGGCAAAGGTACGGTTTCAACGGAAAGCGGCGTTTTGAATCAGCAGCCCTACGGCTTTAATACCCGTTTTGAGGGTGAAAAAGGGACGAACCCGGAAGAGTTGATTGGCGCGGCACACGCGGCCTGTTTCTCGATGGCGCTTTCGCTGATGCTCGGTGAATCAGGGTATACCGCAGATTCCATCGATACCACAGCGGATGTTTCCCTCGACAAAACCGACAGCGGATTTGCCATCAGCAAAATTGCGTTGCAAAGCAAAGTGACGGTTCCAGGCATTGATCCGAAACAGTTTGACGGCATTATCCAGAAAGCCAAGGCGGGATGCCCGGTTTCTCAGGTACTGAAAGCGGAAATCACGCTGGATTACAAACTGAACTAAGCACCATGCAAGAAGCCGGGCGACAGCCCGGCTCATTTCTGCCGCGTTAATTCAGAGGCGCTAACCGCGCAGTGCCGAAGGGAATATCTCGGCAAGCCAGTCGATAAAAACCCGTAGCCGATGCGTCATGTGCCGGTTCTGCGGATAAACGACATGAAAAGGGTAGCTCGCGGGCCGCCATGCCTGCAGGATCTCAACCAACGTACCGTCTTTCAGCGCCTCTTTTGCCGCATAGCAAAAGGTCTGAATAATCCCCATCCCGGCCACGGCCGCCGCCAAATGCGCATTGCTTTCGTTCACACCAATATGATGCTGCATTTTCAATTCCCGCATTTCACCCTCAATGATAAAGCGAAAGGGGAATGCTCTGCCCGTTAGTGGCGATAAATAACTCACCAGCTTGTGCCCGTTTCGTAATTCATCCGGATAGGCAGGCACACCCGCGGCCTTCAGATATCCCGGTGTCGCGCAGGTTACCATCGTCGCATCACCGATATGACGCGCAATCAGCGATGAGTCATCGAGTGGACCACCACGGATCACACAATCCACGTTACCGCTAATCAGATCCACCGGCCGATCGGACACGCCTAAATCGATTTTGATTTCCGGATAGCGCTGTAAAAAATCCGGTAACGCCGGGATCAGCACTTCGCGCGCGGTAGACCCGCCGATATCAATGCGCAGATAGCCTTTCGGCCTGCGCTGGGACGCGCTAAACGCGGTGTCGATCTCCTCGATATCAATGAGCACTCGCGAGGCTTTTTCGTAATAGTCCTGTCCCTCAGGAGTGGCAACGACGCGGCGGGTGGTGCGATGTAGAAGACGCACGCCCAGATGGGCTTCGAGAGATTTCACCAGCTTGCTTAACGTGGCATTTGGCAGGTTCAGCGAGTCCGCAGCCCGCGTAAAATTGCCGGTTTCCACCACCCGCGTAAACGCGCGCATAGCCATTAATTGATCCACGATGTCTTTCTCCGTGAGAGCTGATTATTCACCTGTGGAAAGAGTATTTTCTATTTTTGCCAATTTTTCATTAATTCTTCTCCGACTACAGTGTGTTCACCGGCTGACTGACAGCCCATTCGAAACAGCGTCGAGGAGATTAAAATGAATCAACCACTTTCAGATAAAATTGCACTGGTCACGGGCGGAAGCACGGGCATCGGTCTTGCCACCGCCCAGGAACTGGCGGCACAAGGGGCCAAAGTCTACCTCACCGGACGTCGCCAGCAGGAGCTGGACGAGGCTGTCGCGCGAGTTGGCGCGTCGGCAACGGGTATTCGGGCTGATGCCTCTCGTCTTGACGACCTGGATAAGGTCTACGCGCAGATCGCAGCGGAGTCGGGGCGTCTGGATATTCTGTTTGCAAATGCCGGGGGCGGAGACATGCTGCCGCTGGGAGCCATCACCGAAGAGCATTTTGACAGGATATTCGGGACTAACGTTCGCGGCGTACTGTTCACCGTCCAGAAGGCGTTACCGCTTCTGAGCGTCGGGTCGTCCATCATCCTGACCGCGTCTACCGTTTCGGTAAAAGGTACGGCCAATTTTAGCGTGTATAGCGCCAGTAAGGCCGCAGTAAGAAACTTTGCGCGCTCATGGGCGCTGGATTTGCAGGGGCGTGGCATTCGGGTGAATGTGGTGAGTCCGGGTCCGGTTAAAACACCTGGATTGGGCGGATTGGTTCCTGAGGCGCAGCGTCAGGGTCTTTATGATGCCCTGGCGGCGCAGGTTCCGCTGGGTCGGATTGGTGAGCCGGCGGAAGTCGGTAAAGCCGTTGCGTTTCTGGCCTCCGACGCCGCCAGCTTTATCAATGCCGTTGAACTGTTTGTCGACGGCGGTATGGCCCAGATTTAAGGCTGATACAACGCCGTCAAATCTCCCCCCAGACGGCGGTTTTTCAAGGGACGGCTGGCGTCCCGCAGCGTTAACGTCGCATCGTCACAGTGCGATAACGTACAATACGGCTCCAGCCATTCCAGATGGGTATTATCTTCTCGCAAAACATAGCTCGCCAGCCGCGCCAGCGCACCGTGATTTTCCTGTGTGACATCCACCTGATTCGCCTTTGCAAAGCTTGCGATCATCACCAGTGGTTGAAGGGCGTAATTGTGATACGCCACCGCACGCGCACCGCGTTTTTGTTCGTTGGGCAACTGTCCGTTCTCATCAACCTGATGAGCCGCAATGCGGTACTCTTTGAGCGACCAGTCAAACAGATCCTGACGATTCAGCGCCACTGATGCGGCCATTACCGACCACGCTGCCCAGTAGCTGTGATTATTGGTTTTTTCCAGCGGCAGTCCGTCCCAGTCTTTCACCACCCGATCGGCCAGTTGCGACAGCCAGCGTTCGGGTGCTGTGTTTTTTTGCGGGATATCCAGCTCCAGCCAGCTCGTGGCAAGCGTTGCCAGCGCCCATTTGCGCATCGAACGCCCGGTATGATTGGCGGTGGTAGACATCAGCGCATTCGCGTCAGCCCAGCGGCGGTACCCGTCCAGAATGCAGCTGAGGGTTTTCGGGTCGCCACCGCGTTTATAGCGCCAGACCATTTCCGAGATGCCCCGCTCGAAATCGGTAATGGATTTGGTCTGCTGGCGAAAGGCCTTTTCTGCTTCAGGATTTAACGTTGCACGGGCGCTGTCCGACCCTTCGTATTTACTGCGGAAATCCAGATTATCGGTATACGGCGCGGGCAGAGGGACGCATTTCCCTTTTGCCGTCTGCGGGAGTGACCGGGTAAAACCGGGCGGCGGCACTAGCTGAGCCGCGCAAGCTGAACCGGAAATAAAGAGTAGAACGATAAGTAGGCGCATCAGGTGACTTTACGTCAGCAGTGTATCGCTCGTCTATCCGCTATTCTGTTAACATTTACGTTGTATCCCAAAGACTTTGCGTCGCAGGACAGCCAGCGCACCTGCAACGCGAAAGATGAGGGGAGAGACAAAATTAACGAAAGGGCATCCAATGACTCACCTGCCGCAGTGGATACGAACGCGTTTGTGGGCTGTACTTATAAATGGCGCAAAGGCGTTGGGCATTGTGGTCATTGTGCTTTTAGCCTTCAGGATCTATAAGTCGCAAACCGGTCCTGCACTGCAGCCGTGGCATACATGGACGGCGGATGAGATGTCGGCACGCGAGGTTGATCGGGCCACCTTTACTGATTATCTGGCGCGTGAAACGGCGATTTTCCATGATTTGCAGACCGACGTGACTGACACGTTACAGGGTAACGAAAAGACGCCGCTCAATCGTTACTATCGTAATAGCCCGGTATGGTCGGGCCGTTTTCCTGATGAGGGCAATCGCTCGTTTGTATTAATGCCGGGTGCAAAGCCGAAAGGCGTGGTGGTGTTGCTGCACGGTCTGACGGACTCGCCTTACAGCGTGAAAAGCCTTGCCAGTGACTATCAACAGCAGGGTTTTATCGCGATCGCGCCGCGTCTGCCAGGTCACGGCACCGCGCCGGGTGCACTCACCGACGTGGACTGGCAAGACTGGATGGCGGTCACTCGTCTGGCCGTGCGTGAAGCAACCCGTCTGGCAGGCAAGGATGTGCCTTTGCATCTGGTGGGATATTCCAACGGCGGTGCGCTGGCGATGAAATACGCCCTCGATGCGCTCGACGATCCGCAGCTGCGCCAACCGCAGCAGCTGATTCTGCTGTCGCCGATGATCCGCGTGAATGCGTTTGCCCGTTTCGCCGGCCTGGCAGGATTACCGGCGTTGTTACCGCCGTTCGCCAAAGCGGCCTGGCTTAGCGTACTGCCGGAATATAATCCTTTTAAATACAATTCGTTTCCGGTTAACGCGGCGCGTCAGTCCTGGCTGTTGACGCAGGCATTACAGAAACAGCTCAGTAATGATGCGAAAAGTGGAAAGCTTGCAGCCCTAGCGCCGGTTCTGGCTTTCCAGTCTGTTATGGATTCAACCGTCAGTACCCGCGGCGTAGTGGATTCTCTGTTTAACCTGTTACCGGCAAACGGTAGCGCGCTGGTTCTTTTCGATATAAACCAGGCCGCAACGCTGCGGCCGCTGTTCCGGCCGGGTGCGTATGTGGCCGCGGAATCGTTGTTACCCCTCGCGCCGCGCCGCTTCACGACCACGGTGGTGACTAACGCCTCGGCCCAGAGTTTAGCGATTGTCGCCAGAACGACGCGGGCGGGTGAACGGGATGAAAACGTCCAGCCGCTGGCGATGTCTTATCCGCGCGATCTCTATTCGCTTTCGCATGTCGCGATTCCGTTCCCGCCTGACGACGATCTCTACGGCAGTCAGCCCACCGATCCGCAGCGTTACGGGATCAATCTGGGCAACGTCTCCCTGCGCGGAGAAACCTCGACGCTGGTCGTCGGAATGGACTCGCTGATGCGTGTTACCTCGAACCCGTTTTATAACTATATGGTGGAGCGGATTAATCAGCTCTCTGGCTGTGCCGAATCCTGTCAATCAGCAGCCAGTAAAGCAGCGCCAGCGCGCTAATCGTCGCGCCAAGAAGACACACGCCCGTCCAGCCGAACAGGCTCCAGACGCGGGTGGCGAGCAGGGCACCGAGGGCGCTGCCGACAGAGTAGAAGAACATATAGGCGGCCACCAGTCTGCTGGTGGCGTGCGGTCTTGTTGCAAAAATCATGCTCTGGCTGGTGACGTGAACCGCCTGTACCGCAAAATCCAGCAGAATGATGCCTGCCGTCAGCGCGAACAGCGATGATCCGCCCCATGCCATCACAAGCCAGGAGAGCAACAGCAACATCAGCGCGAACCCGGTGACGCGTTGTCCGTGGCCACGATCGGCCAGCGTTCCGGCTTGTCTTGCCGCCAGTGCCCCAGCAATGCCAGCCAGACCGAACAGGCCAATTTGTGCAGTGGTCAGACTAAACGGCGCATGGCTGAGCGGGAAAACCAGGGATGTCCATAGCACGCTAAAATTCATAAATATCAACAATGCCAGAATGCCGCGAGACCGCAGCGCAGGGATTTCTCGCCACAGAGAAAACACCGACAGCATCAGTTGCCTGTACGAGGGTGAAATCTCTCTTTTAGGTTCATTCGGCGCAGTACGGATGAACAGCAACGCCATCAGGAACATCGCACCGGCCGAAACCATAATCGCGACTCTCCAGCCCGCCCACTGCGCCAGAAAGCCCGAGACCAGTCGCGCGAGCAGAATGCCAATCACTACACCGCTGGTGACAATGCCTGTAACCTGGCCGCGCTTTTCCGGGGCCGACAGACTGGCTGCGAACGCCACGATGATTTGCACGACCACCGCCATCGCGCCCACCAGACAGAGCATGCCGCTTAACCAGTAAAGAGAAGGCGCCACGGAAGCGGCGAGTAACAACCCGCTACTTGCCAGTAGCATGAGCGTGACCAGCCGTTTGCGGTTAATCAGGTCGCCAAGGGGAACCAGCAGCATCAGCCCCAGCGCGTAACCCGATTGTGTCGCGGTGATGATCATGCCCATTCGGGATTCATTCTCGCCGAGCGAGAGGGCGATTTGGTCCAGCAGCGGCTGTGTCATGTAAACGTTCGCCACTGCAAAGGCGCAGAGTGTCGCAAAGAGTAAAATCAGGCGAGACGATAGCGGTGCTGTCGCATCAGGGTAAGCCGTACAGGTCATTTGCATTATCCTTAAAACTGGTTTTAAATAAAAACCAGTCGATCATTATCCATTCTGGTTTTTATTTGCAACTAGATTTTATGAGTATTTGCTATGACGCATGACAAAACGTTTGTCACCACAACCTGTCCGGTGGCGCGCACTGTCGATTTACTGGGCGATCGCTGGATGCTGATGATTATTCGCGATGCTTTCGATGGCATGAGCCGGTTTAGTGATTTCCAAAAAAGCACCGGCGTTGCGAAAAATGTTCTGGCGGCGCGCTTAAAAATCCTGCTTGAGGCGGGCATATTCTCGCAGGCTCCGGCAAATGAAGGCGGGGCATATAAGGCCTATCACCTGACTGAGAAGGGTAAATCGTTGCTTCCCCTGATTGTCACCCTGCGCCAGTGGGGGGGAAGAACATCTGTTCCAGGAAGGCGAATCGGTATCGCGCCTGGTGGACGCGTCGCATCAACCTCTCGCCAAACTGCGCGTCACGGATCGTAATGGCAACGTACTGACGCCCGACCAGATTCACCGCGTCAGCGGGATATCCTCTGGCGAGGATAAATCGTAAATATCCCCTTGCGGGTATAATTTGCTTTTATCCCCGCAAGGGGATATTTTTGTTTTACCCGCGATCGGGGATAAAAAGGGGGCGTGAATGAAAATTACCACATCAACCATGCTGGCCAATGCCATGCGAGATCAGCGCAAAGCGCTGGAACTGACTCAAGCAGAAGCCGCCGAACGCGTGGGGATGAAGCAAACCACGGTATCAGGCTTTGAACAAAATCCGGATACCAGCAAGCTGGAAACGCTATTTCGTCTGCTTTCAGCACTGGATTTAGAACTGCACGTTGTGCCCGGGGCCAGGCGTCAGAAAAGGACAGCGGCTGGACGCAGGAGTGGTAAATGAAAACCAGTAAGCTGACCGTTGCGATGAACGGTACGGTTGTCGGCACGCTGTATCGTAATGGAAAAGGGGCAATGTCCTGGCAATATGCGCAGACATGGCTCGACACGCCGGGCGCGCGCGTGATTTCACAGTCGCTACCGTTAACGCCGCGTCGTCAGGAAGGCGAGGTGGTGTATAACTTCTTTAGTAATTTGCTGCCTGACTCGCAGGCGATTATCTCGCGTATGCAAACGCGCTTTAAAATCCCCACGGATCATCCCTTCGATTTGCTGGCAAGCGTTGGCCGCGACTGTGTTGGGGCAATCCAGCTCTACCCGGAAAACAGTGAAATACCCCCTGTGACGCACATGCAGGCCACGCCGCTTTCCGATAACGAGATTGCGGCACTGCTGGAAGGGTATCGTAATGCGCCATTGGGGATGAATGACGACCAGGATTTCAGGATTTCCATTGCAGGTGCGCAGGAAAAAACGGCACTGCTCTGGCATCAGAACCGCTGGCAACGCCCCAACGGCAGCACGCCCACCAGCCATATTTTCAAACTGCCCATCGGTAAAATTGAGCAGAACAATATCGATCTGAGTGAAAGCTGCGAGAACGAATGGCTGTGTCTGCGCCTTGCCCGTGAATTCGGTTTTTCGGTCGCCGAGGCAACGTTAGCAACCTATGCCGACAAAAAAGTGCTGATTGTTGAGCGTTTTGATCGTAAATGGTCACGAGACGGAAAGTGGCTGATGCGACTCCCGCAAGAAGATATGTGTCAGGCTCTCGGGTATTCACCGGCGCTGAAATATGAATCTCACGGCGGCCCCGGCATCGCCGAAATCATGACCTTGCTGTTGGGATCGCGCCGCTCAAACCAGGATCGCGAAACGTTTTTCCGCACTCAGATATTTTACTGGCTGACAGGCGCGATCGATGGCCACGCAAAAAATTACAGTGTGTTTATCGAACCCGATTCGGCGTACGTTATGACGCCGCTATACGATATTTTGTCAGCCTATCCGGTCTTCGGGCCAAAAGGAATTTCCGCACAAAAAGCGAAAATGGCCATGGCGTTGCAGGGCAAAAACCGGCAATACCACTGGGCTCAGATTCAACCACGCCATTTCCCGGCTACGGCTGAACGCGTTGGTTTTTCAGCTATACGCGCAAAAAAGATGATGATCGAAATGGGAAATGCGACAAATGAGATTATCGAGCGGGTACGTCAGTCGTTACCGATTGATTTCCCGACACATATCAGCGAAGCGATTTTTAACGGGATGGCGAAGCAAGCTGAAAGGCTAATACGTTTAGAATAAGATACTGTATACATTTTCGTAACTTATATAACCACGGGAAATCTGAAAAAGTCACATTCCGGTAATATTATTAGTCCTGGACTATAAATTATGATAAACAATCGCTTAAAAGCGCAATTATCAAAACGGGACATATTACTGTGCTGACTACACTCATTTATCGGAGCCAGTTAAATTCATCCTGTGAACCATTCTCGCTGACGTCACTTGTCGAGGAGGCAAAGCTCCGCAATGCGGGACTGAATATCACCGGCATGTTGCTGTTTAACGGCGTGGACTTTCTGCAGCTCCTCGAAGGAACTGAAGAGAGTGTCGTTAAACTGTTTCATAAAATTCGTGGAGATAAACGGCATCAGTGCGTCGTTGAGCTTCTGCGCGATTATGGGCCAAGAAGACGGTTTGATAACGTCGGCATGGTGTTATTCGATCTCCAGGACGAAAGTCAGCAATCTGTACTGGCGTCGGTGTTGCGCTTTAGCAAACTCGACAGTTATCTGACTTCAGACGATCGGGTGTTTAAATTCATTCGGACCTTTATTACTCAAGGTAAAAAATCGGGAAGCAGAAAAGTTTATTGCCCCAATAACTGGAAGCTTGAACGCGAACACGCGCCCTTTGGTGACGGCATTGATGGTCTGATAAGCAGCCAAATTTGCCAGTTTGCCTTCCAGCCGATTGTCGATCCTTCTGAAGGTAAAATCACATCGCTCGAAGCCCTGATCCGTGGCAACGATGGCGGTAGTCCTGAGCATTTTTTTAACGCCCTGGACCCGGACAGAATTTACGAAATCGACCTGCAAACGAAAGCCTATGCCTTTGCGCTGGCAGAGAAAATCGGTATAGGCGATCATAAAATCGCCATTAATTTACTGCCGATGTCGCTGGTCAATGTACCCGGTGCGGTAGAATTTTTAGTTGAAAGCATCGCAAAATACCAGCTTTTGCCAGAACAGGTTGTGGTCGAAGTTACTGAAAATGAGATGATTTCTGGATTCAACCAGTTCAATAGTGCTATCAAACAGCTCCGTGCTGCGGGAATAGGCCTGGCGATTGATGACTTTGGTTCGGGTTATGCTGGATTATCGCTTCTGACTAAATTCCAACCGGACAAGATTAAAATCGATCGCGAGATTATCACAAATATCCATCGCAGCGGTCCAAAGCAGGCAATTGTGAAATCCATTATCAGCTGTTGTACCGATCTGGAAATTACGCTGGTGGCGGAAGGGATTGAACAAATTGACGAGTGGTGTTGGCTGGAATCTGCCGGAATAAAACGCTTCCAGGGATTTTTATTCGCCCGACCGCAATTAAATGGTGTTGGCGATATTTACTGGCCGCAATTAATCGACGCACATTAATTCTGTTGCCATGCCTATCCCACACATTACCCGGAATTAAAAATGAAACGTTGTCTTTATCTCGCTGCACTGTTTTTACCTACATTGTCCTTCGCTGCCGGGGAGATCCCTGCGGTCGTGAAGCATTTTGGCGAACAGCAGGATATTAAAAATATTAAAGAAATAGATGCGCCCGGTGGTATCAAAAGCTGGATAGGTCAATATCAGGATATGGGCGTCACGCTGTTTCTCACACCAGACGGTAAACATGTGATCTCCGGTTATCTCTATGATGAAAAAGGGAAAAACATTAGCGAGGAATATTTTCAGAAAGAGATTTATATTCCGCTGGGGCAACAGATGTGGGAGAGACTGAATAAGACGCAGCCGTTGAAAGAGGGCGCAGATACTGCCTCGAAAAAGGTGTTTGTCTTTGCCGATCCATTTTGTCCTTACTGTAAGAAATTTTGGTTGGAAGCACAGCCGTGGGTGAAAGCAGGTAAGGTACAATTAAATACGCTGCTGGTGGCTTTTTTGAATCCTAAGAGTGGTCCCCACGCGACGGCAATATTGAATGCTGCCGACCCCGTTGCCGCCTGGAAAGAATACGAATTATCGGGGGGCAAAACACTGCCGAAATATGAGGGCGGCACGTCGAGAGAGACGTTTAATCAGCTTCAGCAACATCAGACGTTGATGGATGATTTGGGCGCCAGTGCGACGCCAGCTATATATTATATGAATGATAAAAACGAGCTTCAGCAGGTGGTTGGCATGCCCGATCAGAAACAGCTTCTGGATATGTTCGGACCAAAACCGGAATAGCCGTTTTATTCTTCACGAGCCCCAGCGCGTTCTCAGGTAATTCACCGCGTCCTGCGCCTGGGGCTGGTTCAGATAATCCTCTCTGAACAAAATCGTTCCATCAATGTGCGGTACTGATTCATTCAAATCGAGCTGTTTTTTCAGCTCAGGCACGCCGCCATTGACGGTCCAGTCTGGCTCATTCTTTGACGATTCACCCACTTTATAAAGTGCGACACCAATATACAGGCGCGTGTTGGTCGGTTTTACAACGTCAGCCCACCATTTTGCCAACACATCGTAGCGGGCCGCTTTGCGAGAAAAGGGCCAGTAAATCTGAGGGGCGATATAATCCAGCAATCCTTTTTGTACCCAGAGACGGGTATCAGCAAAGGCTTCATCGTAGGCCGCCGCTCCGGACGTCTCCGATCCTAACGGATCATGTGAACGATTCCGCCAGACGCCAGCAGGGCTAACACCAAATTCAACGTTAGGGTTTAACTGCTTAATTGTGCGCGAAACCTGTTCGATAAGCTGTTGGGTGTTGTTCCGTCGCCAGTCCGCTTTTGTACTGAATCCGCTGCCATATTTCTGGTAGGTGAGGCTGTCGTTAAGCGTTGAGCCCGGGGTCTCAGCGTAGAAATAGTCATCAAACTGCACGCCGTCTACGGGATAACGCGAGACGACTTCGGCCACAATACTGGTGATCCAGTCTCTGGCTTCTGGAATGCCAGGGTCGAGAACGAAACGATCGCTTGCCGTACGAATCCAGTCGCGATGAAGGACATACACGCTGGCTGGATTGAGTGAAATAGAGCGATTCAGTTCTGCAACCGTTCCGGGTTTGGTATTAACCGTTACGCGATAAGGATTAAACCAGGCGTGAACTTTCATGCCGCGCTTGTGCGCTTCGTCCAACATAAATTGCAGCGGATCGTAGCCGGGGTCTTGCCCCATTTTTCCGGTCAATGTGTCTGACCACGGCAATATTTGCGATGGCCACAACGCAGACCCGTCCGGTTTAATCTGGAAAAACACAGTGTTAATTCCCAGGCTCTGCAATTTATCGAGCTTATCGGTCAGCGCTTTTTTTTTGCACAAGGTTGCGGGTGGTCGGATTGCTGATATTGACGGATGACACGGGCGGCCAGTCGAGACGAGAAACGGTTGCAAGCCAAACGCCGCGCATAGGTCCTGAATCTTTGGATGACTTCACCGTCAGCGGATGTTTTGCCACCGGCGGAAGAGGCGTCACTAAAGAGACGGGCGGTTTGGACGAACAGCTGGCAAGCAACAGCGCAACGGCGATGAGCGCGCCGGCACGTTTCACGTTTTTCGGCATTTTCGGCTTAGCTCTTTTTCATTCGACTATTGGCCCAGGGGTCATCGTTGTGATTGTCATCGTCAGTAGATGAAAAATCTTCCCGGGAATCGAGATACAGCGCTTCAACTTCAGCGCGCGCCCAGGGGCGTGCGGCGCAGAAACTTCAAACTGGATTTGACGCTAGGGTCACTTTTAAAACAATTAATGTTGACCAGTTTGCCGAGCTTATCCCAGCCGTAATGTGCAACGAGTGCGTTGATTTGCATTTCAAGCGTGATGCCATGCAACGGGTCTTTAGAAAGATGATCGGCCATATGAATCCAGTTGTTGCTGATTGTGGTGATTGAAGTGCAAAGGAAGGGTACAAGAAAGCAGGCCCATCAGCAAATTATCCCTCTATTTATGGTTTGGCTGCGTGAATTCTGGCTTATCTATGTACAGGAGAAATCGCAGAATTCACGTAGCGCAAGCATTATTGGGTTTAATTATTTAAATCATCAAGTTAGGCTGGTGCGTTGATGTTGAAGTCGGTGTCAGGTTCGATAGTTCCAGTATAGATAGGCTATTTCACTGTTCTGGGTGTAATGAATGTACACGGCACTGATAAGAGCCGTCATTATTCATTGCAGCCATCAGGCTCAATATCTGAATGAGCCTATAAACTAAAGATCGCTGATTTAATTGTTATCAAACTCAACCCATAATTTCTTTTTATCCATTACAGCGGAGAGGCTCTCTGGGTTAATAACTTTCCCAATCGGTGTATAGCGATATGAGGATTCAAAGGATGTATAGAACAAAACCAACGTTTTTTTACCGTACAGCATGAGATCGCCCGCCTGAATGGTACCCGGGCGCACCGGGCTGGAAGGCAACGCATGCGGAAGGTCAGCGAACTTTTCATTACCATTCAGCTCATCCATTGAAAGTTGCAAAGGTAAAGCTTCAACAAATGCTTTAGCCGCAGGGTTGTCATTAAGTCTGACATAAAATTGCTGGCCGTTAATGTTCATTTTCACTGTCATTGTGCTTACCTTTAAAGGCAGGGGCGAGGTATCGGCATGGCCCGCAACGGTACTTGCCATAAGCAGGAAATAGATTAAGGCATACAGATATTTCATTGATGACCCTCGCGAAAATGAGTCGCACCCTACAGGATGCGACTTCAGACCATTATTTGAGGTTAGCTTTAAAGAATGATGTCAGCTTAGCAAACGGAATGAGATCGGTACGGTCATACAGATCGACATGGCCTGCGCCTGGCACGATGTACAACTCTTTCGGCTGTCCGGCACGTTTGTAAGCATCTTCGCTAAATTCTTTCGAATGCGCCTGATCGCCTGTGATGAACAACATCGGACGTGGTGAAATGGTGTCGATATCGTTGAACGGATAGAAGTTCATAAACTTTCCAATACTGCTCAACATCGGCTTTGTAGTCAGCTCCTCTTTCTCACCCTGTGGGGTATAACCTCCACGGGGAGTACGGTAGAAATCGAAGAACTCCCGCTGTATCGCTGGCGTTGCGTCATCAAGCTTGTTAACCGTACCTGGGATATAGGCAATTTCGCCACCTTTGAACTCAACAAGTCGTTGTTCTGTTGCAGATTTAATAAACGCTTTGCGTTGTTCAGGCGTAACTGAGTGATGAAGTCCGTTCCGGAAAGCCGACCCCATGTCATACATGCTGACTGTGGCAATGGCCTTCATTCTCGGGTCAATTTTGGCAGCACTGATAACAAAACTCCCGCTCCCACAAATACCCAGCACGCCAATGTTTTCCGGATCAACATAAGGCTGAGTACTCAAATAATCGACTGCGGCACTGAAATCATCTGAATAAATCTCCGGTGAAATCAGATGTCCGGGCTTTCCTTCACTTTCTCCCCAGAAGGAAAGGTCAATCGCCAGCGTTACAAACCCTTGTTCCGCCAGTTTTTGTGCATACAGGTTTGAGCTTTGCTCTTTTACAGCTCCCATTGGGTGGCCAATGACAATTGCCGGTGTTTTAGCGTTCTGATCCATTCCTTCAGGCATAAACAGATTGCCGACTACAGTCATCTGATATTGGTTCTTAAAAGTCACCTTTTTCTGAGTGACCTTATCGCTTTTGTAAAAATTATCAGCGCCGTTAGACATATCGGCTCCTGTGGCAGCAAATGAACTGATTAACAGTCCTAACAGCATGGTAAATATTCTCATCAGGGAATTACCTCATCGGGTGTGGTGGAAATCTTTACGTGACGTCAATAATGCTAAGACAGCCGCTATCACTAATAAGAGGCCGCTCAGGGTAAAAGTGCTTTGATAGCCGCTGTGGTCAAATGCAAATCCGCCGATTGTGGAGCCCAGTGCGATGGACAACTGCACTACGGCAACCATCAGACCACCGCCAGCCTCCGCATCTTCCGGCAAGGTTCTGGCGATCCATGTCCACCAACCGGTAGGCGCAGCAGTGGCGATTAATCCCCATAAGCCAAGCAAGGGTGCAACAATCCAAATGCTGTGACCAAAAGCGATCAGGGCGACGGCGATGACCGCCATCAGGAAAGGGATAGCAATAAGCGTGGAATAAAAGTCGTATTTCAAAAATATGCCAATTACCAGGGTACCCATAAAGCCCGCGATACCGATGGTTAGTAAGGTGAACGACAACGTTGCGATATCCACCTGTGTAACTGTCTCAAGGAATGGACGCAGGTACGTGAACAAAGAAAACTGCCCCATAAAGAACAATCCGCAGGCGGCAAGGCCAACGGCCACAACAGGGTTAGCAAAAAGGCGAAAAACAGTGCCGGTACGTTTTTCTTCTTTATCCGCTGGCATTGTTGGCAAGCTGAACCACTGCCAGACAAAAGCAATTACCGCGACCGGAACGATACAAAAAAATGCACCCCGCCAGCCGATGACGGACCCCAGATAACTCCCCAGCGGTGCGGCTATAACCGTTGCCAGCGCGTTGCCCCCGTTAAAAATAGCCAGTGCGCGAGGAACCTGATGCTGAGGAACCAGTCGAATAGCCGTGGCGGCAGACAGCGACCAGAATCCACCAATCACAATACCGATCAGGGCACGACCTACCATGTAAATCAGATAATTGGGCGCTAACGCGACGATAGCGCCGGAAATCGCCATCAATGCCGTCATGCTCAACAGCAATATCTTGCGATTGATTCCCCCGGCCAGTGTCGATATAGAGAGACTCGTCATCACCGCAAACACGCCGGAAATGGCGATCCCCTGGCCAACCCATCCTTCACTGACGCCTAACTCTCTTGATATAGGCGTCAGCAGGCTGACAGGCATAAATTCCGAAGCGATTAGCGCAAAGACGCATAATGTCATTGCGAATACGCCGCTCCAGTACGCGCGGTCTTTGTGAAGAGATGAGTCTCTCAACGATGTGGACATAAATTGCTGACTCCGAATCCCCCGGCAGTTTTCAGGTAAGCCGGGGCCGGACGCTATTCACAGGAATAACGTCAGAAGATAAAAGGTGAATGACGATGAAAAAGGGTAATGGCATTAATTAACCATTACTTACTCATCTATTGTTGGAAATTTTACACGCAGGGGGCATCATTACTAGCTAATGAATACTTAATAGCTTTATAAGTGATGCTAATTAATGAGGGCTGTACTTGATGAAACGCAACCTGAACGACCTTCTTTATTTTGTCACCGTCGCCCGTGAACGCAGTTTTACCCGCGCCGCTGCACAGTTGGGTGTCACTCAATCCGCTATTAGCCAGGCGATTTCCGCACTTGAAGAGCGTATGCAAATTCGCCTTCTGACGCGAACCACCCGCAGCGTATCGCCGACATCTGCGGGAGAGCGACTGCTGTTGGCGATAGGGAGTCGTATTGATGAAATTGCAGCCGAGCTGGATATTTTGACCGAACTGCGTGATAAACCGGCAGGAACAGTGCGCATCACCTGTGGACCAAATGTTTTGCACAGCACGCTGCTGCCAAAACTGACACCTCTGCTACATGAATATCCGGATATTAATATTGAGTTCGATGCCAACCACGGTTTTCGCGACATTGTGGCAGACCGTTTTGATGCAGGCGTTCGACTGGGTGACACCATTGATAAAGACATGATAGCGGTCCCCATTGGTCCTAAATTGCGTATGGCCGCAGTCGCATCTCCGGATTATTTTTCGAGGTATCCAGTCCCTGATACACCCCATGAGCTGACGCAACATAAATGTATAAATCAACGAATGATCCGCTCAGGCGGGCTGTATGTCTGGGATTTTGATCAGGATGGGGGAGATCTTAACGTGCGCGTCAGCGGACAGCTCATTTTTAATACCTCTGAACATATTGTCGATGCTGCGCTTGCGGGACTCGGGATTGCTTTTTTGCCAGAAGAAGAATTTAAAACTCATATTGAAGACGGTAGGCTGGTTCGCGTCCTTGAGCAATGGTGCAAACCCTTTCCTGGCTACTACTTATATTATCCCAGCAGAAAACAACCCTCTCCGGCATTCTCACTGGTCGTTGATGCGCTGCGGGTAAGTCGAAAACGCGAACCTACTGGCAAGTCAGAGGTCGTGTAGCGTTTCCAAAGATGAGCAAAACCGCCATAAGGCGGTTTTTTAGCGGTAAGTTAACGTTTCTGGCAAATTCGGGTTGCTCATGCTGACCGGAATCAGAGCTGCAAAGGTCTTGTTTCGTATTCCAGCAATGCATTCTGGCGAATAAATGCATCGAGCGTATGGCGATCCGGCAAGGCAGTCAGTGCACCTTTAAGCGTTGTTGCCAGTGCTCCGCAGGCGCTGGCCTGAGTGAGGGCATTTCTTACATGTTCAAGGGTCTGCGGGAGACCGTCGTGGGCAATATAAGCAAGTAAGCCCGCCAGAAAAGCATCTCCAGCACCGGTGGTATCGACACTGTTAACCGTATAGCCATTGAAATGGATAACCTTATCTTCCCAGGTAACCATGGATCCCTGCGCACCATAGGTCACCACCTTCAGGCGACCTGGCAACGTCTTAAGAAACTCCAGCGCTTTGTTAAAATCATGCGTTTCTGCCATCCAGTACCACTCTTCTTCTGATAACTTGAGAATGTCGGCCTGCTGCGCGAAATGGTGCACATAATCGCGCATCTTCTGTTTATCGCTCCACATCTGCTCACGCAAATTCACGTCAAAACTCAGTAATCCACCACGCTGTTTGATGGTCGCAATGGCTGTCGCTAAGGTATTACGACAGGATTCACCGACCAGGGCCAGGGAGCAAAAGTGGAGAATATCGTCCCGAAAGTCGGGAAGGGTATCTGCTGTTAAAAACTGATCGGCAGAAGGGTTAGTCAAAAACGTAAACCCACGTTCCCCGCAATTGCTGAGCGACACCAGTACCGTGCTGGTTCTGTGCTGCTTATCCTCTTGAAGACTCTGAACGATGACACCTTCCGTGCGCAATGTTTCCTTTAAAAAATGACCAAAGTCATCGTCGCCCACTCGCCCAATAAAACCACTCTGACAATTCAAACGCGCCGTTCCCACCGCAACGTTAAAGGGCGCGCCCCCCGCGCAGGCCTGATATTGCATATCGGATAACGGTAAGAGATCGACCACTGCATCGCCAAGCGTCCAAATGTTCATAAAATTGCCTCACATAATAATCAGAAATTCATACTCTGAAGTCACCAGCGGCGGAGGCGGCACTCGCGGTCAAACGATATCCGCTTCCCTCCCGACGCTAATAATCAACCGCGTATTTTTAAAAGTTATAATCCAGCATCAACTTATAGTTGGTGGTGATCGCATCGCCATTCGTGACCCAGCTTCCGCTTTGGTTATTCAGAGAACCTGTTACTTCTCCGGATAGCGTAAAACGAGAGGTCAGGGGGTAATTTGCTGACACTTTGAGGAAGCGACTGCGCGTATTCTGGAAGACTTCGCCATCCTCTTTCTGGGCATTTTTCTTCGTATAATGACCATATCCGCCGCTGAGTGTGGTTGATAATTTCCCCCAGTTACGCCAGACCCCGATAGAGGTCATCCAGCTTTTATCATCAATATCTCCCCATTGCTCCCTGTCTAAAATGGCGGAGGCAAATTGCTGGCGAAGCCAGACGCCGGTGGTGTTGTTGATAATATATTGGACGCCAGGTTCGATTTTAAAAGAACGGACGTCACGGTCGTTTTGAGCCCCTCCGCTGCGGCGATGATCGATCTGCTGATACAGATAATTGAAAAAGGAAAAACTGTCCGTTAAACGCAAATCGGAGAAGAATTTCACGCGCGCCTGCCAGCGATCATCCACTGACGCACTTCCGCCCATAACGTCCCAGCCGTAGCGCAGACGTTTATAGACGTATTCGTGACCAACAATAAGTTGCGTCCATTGATTCTGGTTGAGGTAAGTCTGGTTATCCCAAGTACCGTTATAATTTGTGGTTCTGCCTTCAGAAAATGCCAGATACCATCCGGGTAAACTGTCGTGGCGCATAACACCCTGCACGAAAGTCAGAGAATCAGAGCCGTTGTGGAAATGGCTATTTCGCCAGTTATTATCCTCAATGGCATATTTCATTTTAAGCTGACCGTGAACGCGACCGCCTGCTGGATTAGAGGAGCGGGTTGACGTCCACATAACCTCCTCATCCAGATACGACCATGGATCAACGGCAACGACCTTTCCGGATAAATCTTTCATGAGACTCATGCTTGCATTTGAAAATGTCGGAAGCATCAGCGTAAAAATAAGCGCCAGGGCGTGTTGTTTGTTCATCATAATATCCCGTCAGATCATTTCTTTTATTTTCAACGTAGCGTGAAAACTATCGTGTTGAGGCAGGCTGATACTCCATGGCTTTTCCGGCATGGAATACATGCGGGTACTGAATGCCGCTTTGTTATTAATGTAAAAGACGGCAATAGAATCCTGTATCAGCACACGTAATTCGACTTGTTCACCTAAGGGGACATCAATCCATGACTCAGCATTGTGCTGATTAATGGTCTCCAGAGGGGAATTAAAGAAATAGACTTTCCCTTTGCTTTTATTAAATACAACGTTAAGCGTTGCCTTACTTACGTTATCGTCATTAAGACCAAAACTCATGACCATACCGGAAGAGGGTATATTCACCGTGGCGACCAGCTCTCCCTTTGACGGCAGCGGAGGGTAGAGGGCCGACTGCAGAGGCGCAAATTGCGTTGCTGTTTGCATCGTCTTAACTGGCGTTAAGGTGTGAACCGGGCCAGGGTTATCATGAATGACAGCCTGAAGCTCCTGCGGGATAAGGCTGCTGAGTTCCCCGTTAGCATCTGCGGCGAGTTCATGACCCACCAGATTTCCGGCCCAGTCTATGCTTGCGTTGTCGCTGTTGCCTGCTTTAGTCGGGATCCAGCCGAAGACAAATAAGCGGTCATCTTTAATGGTCAGTTTACCGGCATAAAAGCCAGAACCATCCACAACATAATTATCCAGCTTTCGCCACGGCCCTTCTGGGTTATCTGCAACGCGGTATTGCGTCAGGCGCAGCGGCCATTGATCGCTGAAGCTCAGATACCAGCGTCCATTGAAGAAAACAAGCGTCGGACATTCAAGATTTGCATTACTGGTGATGGTGTCATTATCAAAAAAGACGCCCCGATCGTGCCAGTTCTTTAAGTCCGTTGAGCTGTAGCGCGCGATGATCCCCCGGCCGTTGCTGCGGGTAGTAATTAACATCCAGTATTCTTTCTTCTCTTCAACCCAGACGACATGAGGATCGCGAAAATCGTTGCCGCGATAGTTGTCTCCGGGCAGAAGCGTGTCCTGAGGATGTTTAACCCAGTGCACCCGATCTTTGCTGGTGGCATGCATGACCGACTCAACCGGAAAGACATTTTCATTATGGGCGGTGTACCAGGCATGCCAGGTATCACCCACTTTAATAATGGAGCCCGTACCCAAAAGCAGCTCAGGATCGTTCACATCATTAACGTAAGGAATGACTTCCGACTGGTTCTGATAGTGATACAAGTTTGCGCTGGAGAGCAGATGAATCGCATGTACGCCTAAATCACTGCCACCCCGCACGTCATTCAGGTAAAAAATATTAAAAAGGCCATCTGCGTAAACTGGCATGGGATCGCCCACAAAAGAACCCTCCACCCGTGGGAAAAAGGCGTCAACCTGGGTAATACTTTTATTTTGCTGTGTTTCTTTCGACAAAGGTGATGACGCGAGTACATTACCTGTAGCCAGCACCAGCAGAGCGATAAGAACCGCTGAAGTTATTTTTTTCATGCTATCCCTTGGGTATCAGAAGTTATACGTCACGCCAACGACGGTGAACGGGTTCCACGAATGGCCGGTAACGGTCCAGAGTCCTGATTCTTTCGTAAAGGACGCTTTAAATTCGCCATAAAGACGGACTTCGCCAAAAACGGGATAGCTCAGAGTGCCGCCAATAAACTTATAACGTCCGTCGTAAAAGACTTCATTGGCGTTACTGGCATTCTCAATTTTGTCCTGTCCGATACCGATATACATTGACGTTAATAATGGGAACCAGTTTCGCCAGAGTCCGGCGGTCACTTTCCATTCCTGCTCAACAATATCGCCCCAGCTTTCCCGCACCTGTCTGTTGTAATAATAATAAGGACGCAAATACAGACCTAGATCGGGGTTAACGCGATACTGAATTGCCGGTTCCGTTTCAAAAATAACCTGTTCCAGATCGCCATTTCCGGGTTGATTACCCTGGGGTTGGTATTCGCCATAGGTATAACCGGCAATACTCCATTTACTCGACAACCGTAAGTCCTGCCAGATTTTAAAGCGACTCTTCCAGCGTTTTGTCGCCGTCTCAGAACCGACCATGACTTCTGTACCGATATTCCCGCGCCATGTTTCAAAAATATGCCCGACAAAGAGTTCATTGATTGTATTGGTGCCTTTATAGTCCTGGTTACTGAATTGCCCTTTATAGCTGTCCTCGCGGGCATTCCAGAAACCAAAGTACCAGTTAGGCAGTTCATCATGTCTTAAAAAAGCCTGAATCGTGGCCAGTTTGAATTTTCCACTATTATTATTTTTGTTTTTTCCAGCGGACATCATCAATTTCAATCTGACTGCCGATGTTTCCATGCAGGCCACCGGCTTCCATGTTGCGACCGATACTGTCCCAGTGCACCGGCGGGGCTTCCTGCCTCAGGCGTAAAAGGCTTACGTCATCGGGATCATCAGCTACAACGCTATGCTCTTGCGCAGTCGAAGCCTGTCCGATCGCAGCAGAAGAGGACGGAGACGTTTGACTGCTTACCGGGCTGTTGGCAGCAGAAGACGAAGGCACGCGTACGGCTGAGCGCGGGCTACCACGTTTAATGGATGAAGGTCGAGGTTGCTGAGCATCGTCCTCGTCATGAAAATAGCTTTGATAATTTCCTGTATAATTCTCCGATAATGCTGTTCCTTTTTCCGCGAAGGCAGGGCAAATAACACATGACAAAAGCAGAGCCACTGTTTTATTCCTGCCGGGTAATTTTATTCTATTTAGAGGTATATAATGATGATGCGTTAATCTCTCATCCATTTTTTCTATCTCGTGATTTTAGACAATATAATGCCAGCCAGAGACTGGCAGTAATAAAAACGCACACTTTAAAATTAAGATGATAGTGGCCTGATTTATCTATCCAGAGACCAGTATCCGGCTTCCTTTAACGCCCGCCGTTCCACTATTTGCAAATAACATAATATCGCGCTGTCCTGGCTGCGGATAAATCCGACTGCTTAAGCAAGCTTCACCGTCATTGACAAATACTTCGACGGATGAACGGTCGATGAAAATACGCAATGAAAGTGAATCGCCCTCTGCAAGGGCAATGCTGCGCGTTCCTGTTAACGCGCAATCAGGACCTGAGCGTTCTAACACCAGGCGCTGAGACTGGTTATCGACGTAAATACGCAACCCATTTCCCATCACAATGCCAAATTGTTCTGCCGGTGAAGCGATACGATCCCATTCCAGACATAACTCCACCGCGTCGGCATCCGCTGCGACAAGTAACCGCTGATTGGTCAGGCAGTGAGCCGGTACGGGGAAATAGCTGCCTCGCAGGGCTGTGACCTCTGCTGCGGGCTTCATCAGCAGGCGATTGCTGTCATCCAAACTCAATTCACGTGGCAGTGAGAGCATGCCTGCCCAACCATCCTGCTGCTCTGGCATCGGTGATTCCCACATAGCTAACCAGCCCATAACGATGCGGCGACCATCCGGGCTCAGGAAGCTTTGTGGGGCATAAAAATCATGACCGCTATCCATCTCAATAAACTGGCCGTTATGAACAAACGCCTCACCGGGCTGCCATTCTCCGAGCAAATATCCGCTCTGGAAAAGATTACGTTTTTCATAACCTTCTGCAGCCATACCCTGTGGAGAGAACATCAGCACGCGCTTTCCATCCAGGGTAAAGAAATCAGGGCACTCCCACATGTAGCCCATTCCTGGTTCAGCTTCGGCAAGAATGCCCTCGTCATGCCAGTTGCGAAGGTCGCTCGAACGGTACAGGCGTACCTGACCAGTATTGTCAACGCGCGCGCCAACCACCATGTACCACGCATTGCCTTCGCGCCAGACTTTCGGATCGCGGAAATGATGCAAGCCGGGCGGCGTATCAATCACCATCCCCTGGCGCTCAAAGTGAATACCATCACGGCTAGTGGCCAGGCATTGCACCTGATAAAGATTGTCATCGGTGTCGGCCGAACCGTGGAATTTATGTCCGGTATAAATGAGTGCCAGCGTATCGCCGTCCACAACCGCAGAGCCGGAAAAACATCCCTCTTTATCTTCGGGACCTTCCGGGGCCAGGGCGACGGGGAGATGTTCCCAATGGACTAAATCCTGGCTACGCGCATGCCCCCAGTGCATCGGCCCCCATTTTGTCGAATAGGGATGATGTTGATAAAAGGCATGATACCAGCCGTCAAACCACACCAGCCCATTTGGATCGTTCATCCAGCCCGCACGTGCGGCAAGATGATAGCGTGGATACCAGCGAGGGTTTATTTCGGCCTGCATTTTTTCAAGTCTTTCTTCAGCCTGTTTTAATAAGTTTGTCATTAAATTTTCTCCCGTTTAATTACACAGCACCAGACTGTAAAAAAGATTTTTCAGTGGTGGGTTTATTCGAACGTAAAAGGAAAATGGAAATAAACGTGGTGAAGAACACCATAATCCCCATAATCAGATAAGACTGAGCAAAGCCAAATTTTTCATAGCTGAAGCCTGCCAGTGGCGATAATACGGTGCCGATCACTGAACTCGTGCAGGCAAAGCCCACCAGATAAATTGTGGAAGACAAACGTTTATCGAAGTTGAGGCTGTTATATTTAAAAATTGCCACCAGCAGCACCGGTAATTCGAGGGCATGCAGCAGTTTAGTGATTGAAATGAGCAGGGGGCCCTCAACCAGGCCTGAGGCAATCATGCGCAGCGCCATCACCATACCCGCGAAAATAAGACCATTTTTAGCGCCCATCCGGTTTACCAGCCACGGCGCACAGAACATGCCAGCGGCCTCAAGGAAAACCTGGAAAGAATTGAGATAGCCAAACATCGCGTTTCCTTCACGCAAGGTAGGAAACTGCGAAGAGAAATAAACCGGGAATTGTTGGTCGTAAACGCCGTAAATACAGGTGCCAATCACAAAGAAGATCAGTGCCCAGAAATGCGGTAAGGTGAGCAGCCTCAAGGCATCTTCGAGGGAGACCTTTTTAGCCCCAATCTCCAGTTTCTCCATACCTGCCGGTGCCGCGACTTTTAAGCGAAGCAGCAGGCAGAAAAAGACCAGTCCAGAGCATGACGCCACCAGAAAATTAAGATCAGGATTGATATTAAATAACAGGCCAGCAAAGAACGTGGCAACAGCCCAACCTAATGAGCCCCACATGCGCGCCCGGCCAAATTCAAAGGTACTTTGACGCGCTACGCGTTCGGTATAAGATTCCAGCACCCCTATACCGCCGTTAAAGGTTAGCCCTATAAACAGGCCACCAAAAATACTCCCCAGCAGAATATTCAGGCTGAGCAAATAACTAAAAAATAGATAAGCTGGACCAGAAAGGATCAGCAGGGCGGTGATAAACCACAGCAGGTTTTTACGCAGACCGAGCCGATCCTGAATAAAACCGTAGAACACCTGAGCGAAAAGGGCAGAGACCGATAAAACGGAAAAAATAATGCCCGTCTCTGATGCTTTTAACCCTAATTCCTGATGTAACCAGATTGAAAGCAGTGAACTGGACGAAGACCAGGTGACAAAGAAAAAGAACAGCAATGCGCTGAGCAGAAAGTAGCTACCTGAAGGCCTTATTTTCATCTGAGTAATCTCATGGAAGGATATATGCAGTTATGGTAACGTTAACATTGTCCGCTCTCATTCGTTTTTGGAGTAATACACGATGTTAATCACAAAAGTTAACGTTAACATTGGTAGATTGAGATCTACATCATATTTTGGTTTCAAACTCACTCAATCAGCCGCGCAATACATACAATAAGGGCTTGGTATTCCGGGATAATCTTGATTGCAGGGAACCACTACGCAACAAGGATCGTGTCATATTTTTGCTGAACGGAAGGTTATGGCGTCTTTAAAAGATGTGGCCAGAATGGCCAATGTATCGTTAATGACAGTTTCGCGGGCGCTGAACAGCCCTGAACGTGTAAAGGCAGATACGCTTGCACGCGTACAGGAAGCGATTCTGCATCTTAACTATGTCCCTGATTTATCTGCAAAACAGATTCGCAGTGTCGGCACTAAAAATAAAACGATTGGTGTACTGGCGCTGGATACGGTCACCACGCCGTTTTCCGTTGAAATCACGCTGTCTATAGAGGAAACCGCCCGGGCCCACGGCTGGAATAGCTTCGTGGTGAACATGTTTTCTGATGATAATCCGGACGACATTGTTGATTTGCTCCTTGCTCACCGGCCCGGCGGAATTATCTTTACCACCATGGGCCTGCGAGAAGTACATGTTCCGCCAAAGTTGTTGACACACCCTTGTGTGCTGGCAAATTGTGAGAATAAAGGCGAGCCCGTAGCCTGTTATATCCCTAATGACGAGCAGGGGCAGTATCAGGCGGTACAGGCCTTACTGGCGGCAGGTTACCGTCGGCCTATCTGCCTGCATCTACCGGTTAACCACCTGGCGACGTCCCGCCGACGCAAAGGGCTTGAGCGGGCATGCCGCGAGGCCGGCATCGATCCCGATACGCTTGAACATAGCCATATGCAGCTCGGCGATGAACATTACCGGGACATTCCTGACATTCTGTTGGCGCATATCCATCAGGGAATACCGCAGTTTGACTCGGTGATTTGCGGTAATGACCGTATTGCCTTTATGGTGTATCAGACACTGTTAGCTAACGGTATACGTATTCCTCAGGATATTGCAGTGCTTGGGTACGACAATCTCGTGGGGATTGGTAATCTGTTTTTACCGCCTCTTTCTACGGTTCAATTGCCGCATTATGAAATTGGTCGTCTGAGTACCTTACACATCATTAACGGCGATAACAGCAAGGAGAGGGTGCTGGTAGAGAGCCCCTGGCTGTCTCGTTCGTCGGTATGAATCAATAAACGGCCTGTCGGGCAGACCGTTTCTTGATTTACGCCGTGGTACGCGTCGGTCTAACCACAATCTCATTCACATCGACATCATCGGGCTGCTCAATAGCGTAACGAACCGCCCGGCCAATCGCGTCGGGTTGCAGGGCAATCGCCCGGTAGCTTTTCATCGCTCTAGCGGCAGTGGGGTCCGTTATCGTGCCTGCCAGTTCACTTTCCACCACGCCGGGATGAATACAGGTCACGCGCAGCTGGCTGTTCTCCTGACGCAGACCTTCGGAAATCGCCCGCACCGCAAATTTGGTTGCGCAGTAGACCGCCGCGGTGGGTGATACCGCCAGCGCACCAATCGAGGCGATATTAATGACATGCCCCGATTTCCGCGCCAGCATCGACGGCAGGACCGCGGCGATGCCATACAGCACGCCCTTGATATTCACATCCACCATCTGCTCCCACTCGTCCACCTTCAGCGAGGCCATCGGCGACAGTGGCATAATGCCTGCGTTATTCACGATCGCATCAATGCGATTCCATTTTTCCAGTGCGAAGGCGGCAAACGCCTCCACGGATCGACGATCGGTCACGTCCAGTTGTTTAACTGCCACCTCAGCACCGTTAAAACGTAGCTCGTCCGCCAGCGCGGCGAGGCGATCTTCGCGTCGTGCCCCAACAGCAAAACTGCATCAGTTTTCGCCAGTTCGCGCGCAATGCCTGCACCAATGCCGCTGGATGCGCCGGTAATTAAGATCACTTTGTTTGTCATGGGTCTTCTCCTGTTCGGTTTGCACTGGTGATCTTACGCTCGACGTACTATAAAGATAATCCGCTCATTTCTTACCGGACTGGTAACAGTGGCTAACCAATGACAATAGATAAAAATGCGCTTGAAGTGTTCGTTATGGTGGCGCAGACACGTAATTTTCGCCTTGCGGCGGAGCGGCTGGGCGTGACGCGTCCGGCGATCAGCCAGACGTTGCGGCGGCTGGAAGACCGTCTGAACACCACCCTGATGCATCGCACCACGCGCAGTATCAACCTCACCGAGGCGGGGAAACGACTGTATGCCGAGATAGCCCCTGCGATGGAACAACTTAACAGTGCGGTCACCGATATTGCCGATCAACTGGCGGAGCCGCGCGGTCAGCTGCGTCTGGCGATTTCATCCATTGCCGAACGCATTATTGACGGCAGAATGCTGGCGTCCTTTATCACGGCGTACCCGCATGTTGAGCTGGACATTACCATCACCGACGAGGCATTTGACATTGTGGAGCAGGGGTTTGATGCGGGCGTGCAGCTGGGAGAGGTCATCGCGAAAGATATGATCGCGGTGCCAGTGTCCACCCTGCAGCGGCAAATCGCCGTCGCATCACCGACCTATCTTGCGCGCTACGGGGTACCGACGCATCCGCAGGATTTGCTTCAGCATCGTTGTATCGGCTGGCGAAAATCCCCCGGCGTGTCGCCGTATCGCTGGGAGTTTGCCGAGCAGGGCAGCGAATTTGACGTGGACGTTAAACCCCAACTGACCACCAACGATATGGGGGTCATGATCCGTACCGTGTGCGCCGGGGGCGGGATCAGTTTTGGTATGGAAGAGACCTACGCGCCTTATATCGCTCGGGGTGAGCTGGTGACGCTATTAGATGAATGGCTGCCGACGTTCCCGGGCTTTTATCTCTACTTTTCCAGCAGAAAGCATATGCCACCGCGCCCTGAGAGCTTTTATTGATCATGTGAGGATGTGAGGGGCGTCGCCGATAGGAAATGTGCCCTGGTGCATTAACGTGCCGCTATTTGCTTACTGTCGTTTTGTGCCAGAAGCGCCAGCCCCTATGGGTATCTTATGCATGAAGCCACCTGGGCTCGAAAGAGCCCGCAGCGCCTCAGGGCATTATCGCTCTGACTTCACTCCTCACTGAAAATTTTCAAAAACCGTTTCACCGTCCGCGAACGTTCAAAACGCCGCCAGCAGAGCGCGATATCGGTACTGAGCGCCGGGGAGATCAACGAATGATAAGTGACACTCGGCGGAGAGATAGCCGCCATTGACTGCGGTACCAGGGCGAACCCAGCGCCGGCGGCCACCATACTCAGAGAAGACGATAGCTGCGAGGATTGCTGCGTGTGCTGCATATCAATTCCCGCCCGTTCGCAACAGCCGTAAACGCGATCGTACAGCCCCGGCGCAACCTCCTGCGGGAACAGAATCACCGGTGTGTCCCGAAGCTGCTCTAATCTCAGAGCATCACTTTGCGCAAGAGGGTGGCTGCTGTGCAACGCCACCACCATCGGCTCGCGGTCAAGAATTTTCAGATCAAACGCCTTGCTGCTCTCGCACGGCAGTCGCACAAAGGCGATGTCCAGTTCACCCTCCGTCAGCATCGTCATCAGCGACGACATATTGGCCTCCACCTGATGTACTCTCACCGCCATATTCTGTACCTGAAACTGGCGAATAAGCGCAAAGATTTTGGGATGGAAAGCGTCTGAACTGGTGATCCCTATCGACAGGCTACCATTCAGCCCGCGCGCAATGCCCCGGGCTTTCTCCAGCGCGGCATCGCTCATCGCCAGGATCTGGCAGGCATCCTCATAGAAGGCTTCTCCTGCTTCGGTCAATTCCACGCCCCGCGTCAGGCGTCTGAACAGCGGCGTACCCACTTCTTCCTCAAGCCGTTTTATCTGCTGACTCAGAGGAGGCTGCGAAATACCCAGCGCTTTAGCCGCTTTGGTGAAGTGCCGCTCGCGTGCAACCGCGACAAAATACCGCAGATAACGAAGTTCCATATCTAAAACGTCTCAAACCAGCATGGATTCTATATTGGAACTCTACGCTGAATCGGGTCAACATTTATTTAACCTTTATAAATAAAGTTGAAGAGGACGAGCATGATGGTGCATTCATCTGCATGCGACTGTGAGGCCAGTTTGTGCGAGACCCTGCGTGGGTTTTCTGCCCAGCATCCTGACAGCGTGATTTATCAAACATCGCTAATGAGCGCGCTGCTAAGCGGCGTGTATGAAGGGGAGACCACCATCGCCGATCTGCTTGCGCATGGCGATTTTGGTCTGGGGACGTTTAACGAGCTGGACGGCGAAATGATTGCGTTCAGCAGTCATGTGTACCAGCTGCGTGCGGACGGCAGCGCCCGTGCCGCGAAGCCGGAGCAAAAAACGCCATTCGCGGTGATGACCTGGTTCCAGCCGCAATACCGCAAAACCTTTGACAGTCCGGTCAGCCGTCAGCAGGTACACGACGCGATCGACCAGCAAATCCCCTCCGATAACCTGTTCTGCGCGTTACGCATCGACGGTCATTTCCGTCACGCTCACACCCGGACCGTTCCTCGTCAAACGCCGCCATACCGCGCGATGACCGACGTGCTGGACGACCAGCCCGTGTTTCGCTTTAACCAGCGCAAGGGGGTGCTGGTCGGGTTCCGTACACCTCAGCATATGCAAGGCATTAACGTAGCGGGCTATCACGAACATTTCATTACCGACGACCGGCACGGCGGCGGCCATTTGCTCGACTATCAGCTGGAAAACGGGGTGCTAACGTTTGGTGAAATTCACAAGCTGATGATTGACCTGCCTGCCGACAGCGCGTTTTTACAGGCCAACCTTCACCCCAGCAATCTTGATGCAGCGATCCGTTCCGTCGAAAACTAACAGGAGAACCACCGTGAACAGTGATAAACAGGCACGTCAGTGGGCACATGGCGCGGATATGGTCGTCGGCCAGCTGGAAGCGCAGGGCGTGAAGCAGGTTTTCGGTATCCCAGGCGCGAAAATCGACAAGGTTTTTGACTCTCTTCTGGACTCTTCTATCGAGATTATTCCCGTGCGCCACGAGGCAAACGCGGCGTTTATGGCGGCGGCGGTAGGGCGGCTGACCGGCAAAGCGGGGGTTGCCCTCGTCACCTCGGGCCGGGCTGTTCGAATTTGATCACCGGTATTGCTACCGCCAACAGCGAGGGTGACCCGGTGGTCGCGCTGGGCGGCGCCGTGAAGCGGGCAGATAAAGCGAAGCTTGTGCATCAGAGCATGGACACGGTCGCCATGTTCAGCCCGGTGACAAAATATGCTGTGGAGGTCAACTCACCGGACGCGATTGCGGAAGTGGTATCGAACGCTTTCCGTGCCGCTGAGCAGGGCAGACCGGGTGGCGCGTTTGTCAGCCTGCCGCAGGATATTGTCGACCAGCCTGTCACCGGGGCGATTTTGCCCGCCAGCACCGCAGCACTGATGGGACCCGCGCCGGAATCGGCTATCAACGACGTGGCGACGCTTATCGACAACGCTAAAAATCCGGTCATTCTTCTCGGTCTGATGGCCAGCCAGCCTGCCAACAGTGACGCGCTGCACAAGCTGCTGGAAAAAAGCCGTATACCGGTCACCAGCACCTATCAGGCCGCAGGGGCCGTCAACCAGGCGCATTTCACTCGCTTTGCCGGACGCGTCGGCCTGTTTAACAACCAGGCGGGTGACCGGCTGCTGCATCTGGCTGACCTGATTATCTGCATTGGTTACAGCCCGGTGGAATACGAACCGTCGATGTGGAACAGCGGCAACGCTACGCTGGTGCACATTGACGTGCTGCCCGCCTATGAAGAACGTAACTATGTGCCTGACCTCGAACTGGTGGGGGATATTGCCGAAACGCTGAATCTGCTCGCCGGTCGGATCACACACAAGCTGGAGCTCAGCATCCGCGCGTCAGAAATTCTTGTCGATCGTCAGCATCAGCGGGATCTGCTCGACCGCCGTGGGGCCTCGCTTAACCAGTTTGCCTTGCATCCGCTGCGTATCGTGCGCGCCATGCAGGACATCGTTAATAGCGACGTCACGCTCACCGTTGATATGGGCAGCTTCCACATCTGGATTGCCCGCTATCTCTACAGCTTCCGTGCACGTCAGGTGATGATTTCAAACGGTCAGCAGACCATGGGCGTTGCGCTGCCGTGGGCGATTGGCGCGTGGCTGGTCAATCCGGGCCGCAAGGTAGTCTCGGTCTCCGGTGACGGCGGCTTTCTGCAGTCCAGCATGGAACTGGAAACCGCCGTGCGTCTCAAGGCTAACGTGTTGCACATCATCTGGGTGGATAACGCCTACAACATGGTGGCGATCCAGGAGGAGAAAAAATACCAGCGTCTTTCCGGCGTGGAATTCGGGCCGGTCGATTTCAAAGCCTATGCCGATGCCTTTGGCGCGAAAGGCTTTGCCGTCGAGAGCGCGGATGCGCTGGAGCCTACGCTGCGTGCGGCAATGGATGTCGATGGTCCGGCCGTGGTCGCCATTCCCGTCGACTATAGCGATAACCCGCTGCTGATGGGTCAGCTCCATCTCAGCCAAATTTTGTGAATCACTATAAGGACAGAAAAATGCAAAAAGTTGCTCTCGTCACTGGCTCAGGCCAGGGGATTGGCAAAGCGATTGCGCTTCGCCTGGTAAAAGATGGCTTTGCTGTCGCCATTGCAGATTACAACGAAGAGACGGCGAAAGCCGTTGTCGATGAGATCACCCGTAAGGGGGGGAAAGCCATCGCCGTGAAGGTGGATGTGTCCAACCACGAGCAGGTGTTCGCGGCGGTTGAAAAAGCCCGCACCGCGCTGGGCGGTTTCAACGTGATTGTCAACAATGCCGGGATCGCGCCTTCCACGCCCATTGAGTCGATCACGCCGGAAATTGTCGATAAAGTTTACAATATCAACGTGAAAGGGGTGATCTGGGGTATTCAGGCTGCGATTGACGCGTTTCGTAAAGAGGGACACGGCGGCAAGATCATCAACGCCTGTTCCCAGGCGGGCCATACCGGCAATCCGGAACTGGCGGTGTACAGCTCCAGCAAGTTCGCGGTACGTGGATTAACCCAGACCGCTGCACGCGATCTCGCCCGCAGGGGATCACCGTTAACGCGTATTGCCCGGGTATCGTCAAAACGCCGATGTGGGCGGAAATCGACGTCAGGTGTCCGAGGCAGCAGGTAAACCGCTCGGCTACGGCACCGAAACCTTTGCCAAACGCATCACGCTTGGCAGATTGTCCGAACCGGAAGATGTGGCCGCCTGCGTCTCTTACCTCGCAGGACCCGATTCCGACTATATGACCGGTCAGTCGCTGCTGATTGATGGGGGGGATGGTCTTCAACTAAATACGCATCAGCGCTGACACGCGTTTTATTCTGACGCCAAAAGTTGGACACAATCAACGAGACTTAAGAGAAAGAGCCCATTCATCGATGGGCTCTTTTATGTTTATGGACATGCCAGATCGCCTTGCGCAGTCACATTACTCAGCGTTACGAGAGGGTACTGCGCCGCCATGCGCCGGGCGCCTGACCATACTGACGCTTAAAGCTGCGGTTGAAGGACTGCTGGGAGTCAAATCCCAACGCGATCGCCACGTTCAGAATCGGTTCATCGCTATGGGTTAAGCGTTCAACTGATTTTTGCAGCTTTTGCGCACGAATATACTCGCCGAGTGGATAACCCGTATGTTCCTTGAACATCCGCTGGAGGTGCCATTTCGAGTAGCCGGCACGCCGGGAAACGGTGTTAATGTCCAGGCGGTTTTCAAGGTTGTTATCGATCCAGACGAGCAGATCGTGAATAAATGCGTCAGTGTTCATGGTGCTCTCCCACGCCGCGTCTTAAAAAGCATCTTTGTCTGTTGCATTTAAAGATGACGCGCACGTGCATTAAATGCAAGTTTTATTGTTGCATTTAATTCCTTGCCGAAAACGCGCCTTTTTTCCCTGACTCAAATAGCACATAAAGTGTATCAATTATTCTTGCACTTAATTTAGCGCCTTCCTACAATCGCCGCGATAGTGTATTCGCAACTGTTACAGTTTTGTGGCGATGAACGACACAAATAGCCTCAAGCCAGTTCGGACAAAGGAAGTGGCGCGGCGTCTCCCGCTGCGTCTTGTTCGGCGGCTACCATAACCGGAATAAAAATAATGAGCCTGCAAAAAACCTGGGTTAACGTTCATCTGACTGCACTGGGAGCGATGTTCCTCTCCGTGCTGCTTGTCGGATGCGATGACGGTGTTGCACAAAACGCCGTCCCACAAAGCGCCCGCGGTGAGCGCCGCCAACGTGGTAGTGAAATCCATCAGTCAGTGGGATAGCTTTAACGGCCGAATTGAAGCGGTGGAAAGCGTTCAGCTACGACCTCGCGTCTCCGGCTACATCGATAAAGTGAATTACACCGACGGCCAGGAAGTGAAAAAGGGCGAGGTGCTGTTCACTATCGATGACAGAACCTATCGCGCGGAGCTGGAGCAGGCGCAGGCCTCGTTGGCGAGAGCCAAAACGCAGGCCAGCCTGGCGCGAAGTGAGGCTAACCGTACCGATAAACTCGTCAATACCAACGTCGTGTCGCGTGAAGAGTGGGAGCAACGCCGTTCGGCCGCTACCCAGGCGCAGGCCGACATTCGCGCCGCGCAGGCGGCAGTTGACGCCGCGCAACTTAACCTGGATTTCACTAAAGTGACCGCGCCTATAGAGGGCCGTGCCAGCCGGGCATTGATCACCAGCGGTAATCTGGTCACTGCGGGTGACAGTGCCAGCGTTCTCACCACGCTGGTCTCCCTGAAGACGGTTTACGTCTACTTTGACGTGGATGAAGCGACGTATTTGCACTATCAAAACCTCGCCCGCAGCGGGCAGGGCGCGTCCAGCAATCACCTCGCGCTCCCGGTAGAAATTGGCCTGGTTGACGAAGAAGGCTATCCCCATCAGGGCAAAGTGGATTTTCTTGATAATCAGTTAACGCCGAGTACCGGCACCATCCGTATGCGCGCGCTGCTGGATAACGCGCAGCGTCAGTTCACGCCGGGGCTGTTTGCCCGCGTACGCCTGCCGGGCAGCGCAGAATTCAACGCCACGCTTATCGACGACAAAGCGGTGCTGACCGATCAGGATCGCAAATACGTTTATATCGTTGATAAAGAAGGTAAAGCGCAGCGCCGCGATATCACTCAGGGACGTTTGGCCGCCGGTTTACGTATCGTGCAGCAGGGGCTGAACCCGGGCGATAAAGTCATTATCGACGGGTTACAAAAAGTGTTTATGCCGGGTATGCCGGTTAACGCAAAAACCGTTCCTATGACCGCCAGCGCCACGCTTAACTGATCCCTTACCCGAGAATCCGACACATGGACTTTTCCCGCTTTTTTATCGACAGGCCGATTTTTGCCGCAGTGCTGTCGATTCTGATTTTCATCACAGGATTAATCGCTATCCCGCTGTTGCCGGTCAGCGAATATCCTGACGTCGTACCGCCAAGCGTGCAGGTGCGCGCGGAGTATCCGGGTGCCAACCCGAAAGTGATTGCTGAAACCGTGGCCACGCCGTTGGAAGAAGCCATCAACGGCGTTGAAAACATGATGTACATGAAATCCGTTGCAGGCTCTGACGGCGTGCTGGTGACCACCGTGACGTTCCGCCCGGGTACCGATCCGGATCAGGCGCAGGTTCAGGTGCAAAACCGCGTCTCACAGGCCGAAGCGCGTCTACCGGAAGATGTACGGCGTCTGGGCATTACCACCCAGAAACAATCACCGACCCTGACGCTGGTAGTGCATCTGTTTTCACCGGGCGGTAAGTACGATTCACTGTATATGCGTAACTACGCCACGCTAAAAGTGAAGGACGAACTGGCGCGTCTGCCTGGCGTGGGTCAGATTCAGATTTTTGGCTCTGGCGAATACGCGATGCGCATCTGGCTTGATCCCGCTAAGGTGGCGGCGCGAGGGCTGACGGCCTCCGATGTGGTGACGGCGATGCAGGAGCAAAACGTACAGGTTTCCGCCGGGCAGCTTGGCGCTGAGCCGCTGCCGAAAGAGAGCGATTTCCTGATCTCCATTAATGCCCAGGGGCGTCTGCACACAGAAGAAGAGTTTGGCAATATTATTCTGAAAACGGCACAAGACGGCTCGCTGGTACGCCTGCGCGATGTGGCGCGGATTGAAATGGGTTCTGGCAGCTATGCGCTGCGTTCTCAGCTCAACAATAAAGACGCGGTCGGGATTGGTATCTTCCAGTCCCCGGGCGCGAACGCCATCGATTTGTCTAACGCCGTGCGGGCGAAAATGGACGAACTGGCTACGCGTTTCCCGGAAGATATGAAGTGGGCAGCGCCGTACGACCCGACGGTGTTCGTACGCGACTCCATTCATGCGGTCGTGCAAACCCTGCTGGAAGCGGTGGCGCTGGTTGTACTGGTGGTGATTCTGTTTCTGCAGACCTGGCGCGCGTCGATTATTCCGCTGATCGCGGTGCCGGTATCGATCGTGGGAACGTTCAGCATTCTCTACCTGCTTGGCTTTTCGCTCAATACCCTGAGTTTGTTCGGGCTGGTACTGGCTATCGGTATCGTCGTGGATGACGCCATCGTGGTAGTGGAAAACGTTGAGCGAAATATCGAAGAGGGGCTTTCTCCGCTTCAGGCGGCGCATCAGGCGATGCGTGAAGTGTCCGGACCGATTATCGCGATTGCGCTGGTGCTGTGCGCGGTGTTTGTCCCGATGGCATTTCTCTCTGGGGTAACCGGCCAGTTCTACAAACAGTTTGCGGTGACGATCGCGATTTCAACGGTGATTTCCGCCATCAACTCGCTGACTCTCTCGCCGGCGCTGGCGGCTCTGCTGTTAAAACCGCACGGCGCACCAAAAGACTTCCCGACCCGGATTATCGATCGTCTGTTCGGATGGCTGTTCCGTCCATTTAACCGCTTTTTCCAGCGTAGCTCGAACGGTTATCAGGGGCTGGTTGGCAAAACGCTCGGACGACGCGGCGCGGTGTTTGTCGTTTATGTGCTGCTGCTCTGTGCGGCGGGCGTCATGTTTAAAGCGGTACCGGGCGGGTTTATACCAACCCAGGATAAACTGTATTTAATTGGCGGCGTGAAAATGCCGGAAGGCTCTTCGCTGGCCCGCACCGATGCGGTGATCCGCAAAATGAGCGAAATCGGGATGAGTACCGAAGGCGTGGATTATGCGGTCGCGTTTCCTGGGCTGAATGCGCTGCAATTCACCAATACGCCGAATACCGGGACGGTCTTCTTTGGCCTGAAACCGTTCGATCAGCGTAAACATTCTGCGGCGGAAATTAACGCTGAGATCAATGCAAAAATCGCGCAAATCCAGCAGGGCTTTGGCTTCTCCATTTTGCCGCCGCCGATTTTAGGGCTGGGGCAGGGGTCGGGCTATTCGCTGTACATCCAGGATCGCGGTGGTTTGGGTTATGGCGCATTGCAGAATGCGGTGAACACGATGTCTGGTGCGATTATGCAGACGCCGGGGATGCATTTCCCTATCTCAACCTACCAGGCTAACGTTCCGCAGCTGGATGTGCAGGTCGATCGTGATAAGGCGAAAGCGCAGGGCGTGTCGCTGACCGACCTTTTCGGTACGCTGCAAACCTATCTGGGATCGTCTTATGTGAACGATTTTAACCAGTTCGGGCGTACCTGGCGCGTGATGGCACAGGCCGACGGGCCGTTCCGCGACAGCGTGGAAGATATTGCTAATTTGCGCACCCGCAATAATCAGGGCGAAATGGTGCCGATCGGCAGCATGGTGAATATCAGCACCACCTACGGGCCGGACCCGGTAATTCGCTACAACGGTTATCCGGCGGCGGATCTGATTGGCGATGCCGATCCGCGCATTCTCTCTTCCGCGCAGGCGATGGCGCAACTGGACGGGATGTCTAAGCAAATTCTGCCGAACGGGATGAATATTGAATGGACGGATCTGAGCTTCCAACAGGCCACACAAGGCAATACGGCGCTGATCGTCTTCCCGGTCGCGGTGCTGCTGGCCTTCCTGGTGCTGGCCGCGCTATATGAGAGCTGGACGCTGCCGCTGGCGGTGATTCTGATTGTCCCAATGACGATGCTGTCCGCACTGTTTGGCGTCTGGCTGACCGGTGGCGATAACAACGTTTTCGTGCAGGTGGGGCTGGTCGTACTCATGGGGCTGGCATGTAAAAACGCGATTCTGATTGTTGAGTTTGCTCGCGAGCTGGAGATCCAGGGCAAAGGGATCATGGAAGCGGCGCTGGAAGCTTGCCGCCTGCGTTTACGCCCGATTGTGATGACCTCCATCGCCTTTATTGCCGGGACAATTCCGCTGATCCTCGGCCACGGCGCGGGTGCAGAAGTGCGCGGCGTCACCGGGATCACGGTCTTCTCCGGTATGCTGGGCGTGACGCTGTTTGGTCTGTTCCTGACGCCGGTGTTTTACGTGACGCTGCGTAAATTCGTTACGCGCGACAAACCGGTCAAAGACGTTTTACCTGCGTAAGTTTTGCAGGGCACAAAAAAACCGCCTTAACGAGAAGGCGGTTTTTTTTCGTATCTGAAAGGTCATGACTACGCTTTTTTGTGCAAACCATCCATTTCAGGCACCGGATCGCATCCGCTGGTATCCGCTTTTTTGACCTTTTCCAGCGCGCTTGCCACGGTATGCTGAGCCAAAACCGCTAGCGAGGCCTGTTCTGCTTCATCGGCGATAGATTTGAAGTACCAGCACGCGTTGGCGCTGACGACGCAGCGAGCCGGTACGTCAGGACGCGACGCCCACAGCTTTTTATCTTCTATAACAGAAACATAGATATCGCGCAGGGTGATAGTTTCCGCCGGGCGACCAAGATGAATAGACCCGTTGCGGCCAAGGGTTGAGACGATAATGCCGTCACGCGTGAGCGGAACCATTAACTTGCGGATAAAGCTCGGGTTTGCTTCCAGTCCGTAGGCCAGAATCGCACTCGTCGAACGTTCACCCGATTGCTCCGCCATCGCTACGCTGAGAACCATCTGCAAAGCTGTCGGGAAGCGGTAATCTAACATTTCATTGTCCTGGGTTGCGGTGAATCTTGTTCTTTTTGGCACCGCAGAGGTGAATAATCAGTAAGTAACAATATAACAAATACGGCAATTTTTTTGTAGCAGACAATGCTTGACCTGGCCCGTAAAACGAGAATGTCAGTCGTGCTTTATTTCCTCCATTCATAAGCTGACTTTCCTTGCGCCTTTGAAACCAGTAAAGACAAAGTGTCTTTTTAGGCGCATAAATCACGCTGTCGGGGGTGAAGGCCGCTTTCGATGTCATGGTGATTTGAGCACCGATGACAAAATCAACACTCAAAATGACGCATGTCATTGGTGTCCCTAAGTTAGATTGGCGAAAATGTGGCCTTACAGTCTATAGGATGATCTCTTTTAAGGATGTAAAAAATGGCGGTACTACCAACGATGCCAGCAAAAGGCACGTGGTTAATTGACGCAAACATGCGAGAGTGATGGTGTGGCCCATGCCCATTATCAGCATGACTGCAAATGGCGTGCGCTAACGGCGGTCAATAGAGATGTGCATTAACCTACAACAGACGTTCTCGACCCGGCAACCGCGCCGGTTTTTTTATGCCCATAGCAAACGAAACGCACGTGAAAAGGGGCAGGGTCGCTCGCCTTGATGTGATATTTGTAGCTGAAATATAATCCGGTTTGAGAAGTGGACAAGAAGTCAGAGCCTTGCAACAACGCCTTAAAACGCGTCGTGCCGCCTGAATTTGTACACCCATGATCAATTTAACTTATGTTGGGCAAGAATTTAGTTCATAAGACATAATCATCAATATGATACTGTTTTAAATTAATATTTAAATTGAAAACTCTGCTGGCTACTTAGATGACTTCATGAACTGACCTACCCCAGAATCAGGTAAACCTTCAATTATTCATATCGTTAATTTTTCTTCATATTCTCCGTTTCGCCAGTCATTAATCGTTTTCCTTGTATGAACTCTATCGCTAAACCAGTGCACGTTCATGCGCTCATCTCTAAATTGTCCACAAAACTCTCATGTCCAGACCGCTTATAAGTACTATGTACTTATAAGCGGTCATGAGTAACTGTTTGTTATCTGCATGTTAGTGATCTGAGATAAATGAGACAAAATCAGGATTGCGCTTACATAACCTCTCATAATTAGATTTTTGGATACTACAGAGTGATCGATGAAATTATCTATATATCAATTCTGCGGCGACATCTATGTTCATACCCAGAACAGATTTTTATATTATGGTGTTGAACAACTTTTCAGGCGTATGTCCGTTCACTGTGCAGTCCACTTTATTAGTGTGGGAAATTCGAAGTTCGTACTCAAAGAGAGTGATAGTGACAGAGGCATTCATATAACCGACTCAGAAACAGATGCCGTGGTGAAACTACTGAGCATGACCGGAGATATGCGTGTGATAATCTCAAGTAGGGAACTCGTAAAATTCTTGTCAGACAGAAGAACACTACTTCGTAAAGCTAAACCCGTAAAGTTTACAAAGAATCAGCTCAATTTTCTTAATAAAATGGCAATTACTGAACGTGTCAATCTTGAGATTTACTTTCCAGAAAGGAGCGTAAAAACAGTCAGTCACTATAAACGATTGCTAATGAGAGAAATTGGACTCCGGTCTGATATGGCATTATTTAACGCCCTGCGCCAGTGGCGGCAGGTCCGCTGACACTTTTGGTGGTAAGAGGCTTGACAGCAGGTTGATGGGCGTATCTTTCTCACAGACTATCAGGTGGTCGCCAGAACGGAAGTTAACATTCACCGCCAATGCCGGCGCAGAAGCCCTTACCATAACAACGCACGGCGGAGCGAGTTTCATGACTTTTCCGTGCTATAGCGCGGGAGCGAAACAGGCAGAATGGTAAAGCCCTCAACTGCGTGCTGCAAAATTGCACAGCGATAAACTACTAACAACCTCACCTTTAAAAAATTACATTAACACATAAACGTTAACATTTAAGGGTGAATAGGTCATTTCCCTGTGTGCTTTTTCTTCCTGTATTACGATTAACAGCGATGCAGTAACTGATTTCATTTTTTACGCAGATTAATTTTCGGCTATCTAATATATCTCATGCATAAACATGCAAAATTTCAGCGCGAGGATATAAAGACTGCATATTTTGTTTTTCGAATTTAGTCTATAGCTGAAACAATCGCAAAATAATCCTTTGTGAGAAAGCTAAATCTGCAGGTCGCAGTGAGTCGTGTCGACTGATGAAATCAAAAATGCCATGCGATATATATTCGTATCAGTGTGGTTTTCCGATTTTATTTATCACTTTTAAAGGTAATCAAGTGTCACCGATTCTTAAGAAAAAATTTCGGCTATCTGTCCTCTCCAGAGTGATTCTGTGCAGTCTGGCCACACCGGCGGTGTTCGCTGCTGATTATGTTATTAATGAAGGCGAAGCAGTGCTCCAACTGGAGGCTGGCAGTCCTATGAGATACGATAGTTTTACGGTTTCGAACGCTGCCGGAGGAACTGCCGCCCTCACCATCAACGGTACCGGCAATCCCGGGGATGAAGACCGAGGAAAACTGAGTGTCGATGCTATTCGCGTCGGCAATGGCACGATAACCGTGGACAACGGGGCATCCGTTACTGCTTACGTTATTTACGTCGGCAACGACTACGGCACTACTGGCACTGGCATTGGCACAATGACCGTGGACAACGGGGCATCCGTAACTGCTGACGATATTCTCGTCGGCTACGCCTACGGCTCCAACTACGACTACAGCACTGGCACTGGCACAATGACCGTGGACAACGGGGCATCCGTTACTGCTCACGATATTTACGCCGGCTACGGCAACGGCTACGACAGCGTTGCTCACGTTGGCGCTGGGACAATGACCGTGGACAACGGGGCATCCGTTACTGCTGACTATATTCTCGTCGGCTACGGCGAAACCAACGGCACTGGCACTGGCACGATGACCGTGGACAACGGGGCTTCTGTGAATACAGAGGAGGCTATTTTGGTTGGCCACAGCGAAGATAGAGGCTCATCCTATGGAACTGTTACTGTCAGCCGTGATGCCCGTCTGGAGGCCGACAAAATTGGACTCTATAACGGCATCCTGACCATCGGGAGTGACGTCAGGTCTGATGCTTTACCGGTTGCTGCAGGTAACGTTACCACGAACAATGTTATTCTTGCTTCGAATGCAGAGAACAATACCGCCGGTCAGATTAACTTCAACCACTCTAATGACGACTACGTCTTCAACCCTTCTGTCACCGGAACGGGCTTTGTCAGCGTCTTCAGCGGCACCACCACTCTGGACGGAACTAACACCTACGCGGGTGACACCATAATCCGGGGCGGGACCCTGCGTGCCGGCAGTGACAGCGCCTTCAGCGCCAGCTCCGATTTCCACATGACTCAGGCCGGCGCGCTCGACCTGAACGGCATCAGCCAGACCGTCGGCTCTCTCAGTAGTTCCGGAACCACATATTTTAACCAGAAGGGCGATACCGCCGGGACGGTGCTCACCGTTAACGGGGACTATCACGGCTCCGGTGGCACCCTGGTGTTCAACTCCGTGCTCGGGGTCGATGACTCTGTCACCGATGCCCTGCACGTGAAGGGTAATGCCGACGGCGGCACCAACGTGAAGGTCAACAACCTCGGGGGTATGGGCTCTCGGACCGTGGAAGGTATTAAGCTTATCTCCGTGGACGGCAACGTCGCAGAGGGAACAGAGTTCCGCCAGAACGGTCGTATCGTGGCCGGCGCCTATGACTACAGCCTGGCGCAGCGCGGCAATAACTGGTACCTCACCAGCGAGGCTTCCCCACTGCCACCGGTGGTGCCGGGGCCTCTTCCGGTTGACCCTGTGGACCCGACAGATCCGATTAAGCCGGTTGACCCGACCCTTCCTGTGCCGCCGGCGCCACCCGTTGTCCCTGAGACTCCGGCGCCACCTGTTGGACCGGGCAAGGGAACGAGCATCAGCCGTCCGGAGGCGGGCAGCTACATTGCGAACCAGGCGGCGTCAGAGATGTTCTTCACCCGCCTGGAAGACCGCGGTCGTGAGCATATCTACACCGACGTCATTACCGGCGAGAAAAAGCAGACCAGCATGTGGCTGCGTTCCGAAGGGCGTCACCTGGACAGCAACGACAGCAGCGGCCAGCTCTCCACCCGCGAGAACCGCTATGCCATTCAGATGGGCGGAGACGTGACCGGTGGCAGCTTCACCGGTACCGACAGCTGGCGCCTGGGCGTGATGGCCGGCTACGGTAACAGCCACAGCAACACCCGCTCAGACATCACGGGCTACCAGTCAAAAGGTGATGCAGACGGTTACACCATGGGCCTGTACGGCACCTGGTTTGAGAATGCCGACCGCCGCAGCGGAGCCTGGGTGGACACCTGGCTGCAGTACGCATGGTTCAGCAACAGCGTACAGGGTGAAGGACTGGCAAAAGAGAAGTACAACGCCGGCGGCCTGCAGGCGTCGGTGGAAAGCGGGTATGCCTTCGTGGTGCCGGGCGGAAAGAACCTGGACTACATCATTGAGCCGCAGGCACAGGCCATCTGGAACGGGGTGAAGGCGGATGAGTTCCGCGAGAGCAACGGGACGGTGGTGAAGAGTGAAGGCACCGGTAACGTGCACACCCGTCTGGGTGTGAAGGGGTCGCTGGATATCCGCAGCGGGGATAAGTCAGGGGCGTCCTGGAAGCCTTATATGGCGGTGAACTGGCACCATAACACGAAGGAGTACGGCGTGAAGATGGATGACGTGAGCCTGTCGGTGTCAGGTGCGAAGGACACGGTGGAGCTGAAGGCGGGCGTGGAAGGCCAGCTGACGGAGAAGCTGAGCGTGTGGGGCGGGGTGAGCGGCCAGGCGGGTTCGGATAGCTACCGTGACGCGGGCGGGTTCCTGGGCGTGCACTACGCTTTTTGAGTGCTGATGTAGTGCGCTGAACTGAAACACTCTGGTCCTGAGGATATGTCATTGCCTGCGGACCAGAGAAAGAACACTGCTTAACTAACCCACAAGATTATGTGCGGCTGATAAAGATAAATCACGCTACGTTATAAACGTGCACCAGATTTGTTTAAGGAAGGCTAGTATAAGCAGATGCGTGTGGCGTACGTAAAGGGAATCCGAAATGAAAGAATCTGATGTTGAATTTTCCAGAACTGTGTTTGACTCAGTCATTGAGTATATAAACAAGAAAAGCCCCGGCAATATCGAAATGTCTGAACTTGAGGGGCATTCAGGTTACACAAGAAGGCACCTTGCAAGGCTGTTCTCCAGATTTATGGGGGCTTAGTCCAACGGAATACATAAAAAAAATTCAGGTGTACCGTGTATATCTGGAACTAAAGTTCACTACCGCATCACTTGAGCAAATATGAAAAAAATATAACATCAGGGATTCCAGAAACCTTGAAATAAAACTGAAACGGATCGCAGGAACTGATATTGGATTGGTGAAAACAAAAGCAGAATTAAATTTCAGTGATTTTATAAAAACACATAAGGTCAAAACACCCAGAACCATTCTGTCCTGTTCGTTCATTAGCCTGTATGATTATGAGGTAAAGGCTAAAGGTATTATGCACAAGCTTATTCGTCCAATAAGTGACATACTGACAACAAATTATCCTTTCGTTGAAAGCGTTCTCGATGAATTTTGCAATACTTATAATCTCGAAAGAAATAATGTCTGGGCCTGTGCCCAATTCAGTGCTTATGATGATGTTAGCTATGAATTTGCATTAATGACCTGCGTGCTGTCAAAAGCTGCAGAATTTCCTGGCTGCGAGCCTGTTTCTTTGCAGGGGGATTATTTACGTTTTACCTGGGTAGGTGAACCGAAAGACACGTTCCCGGAAATAAAAAGTATCTATGATGCACTATTTTTAAGATATGGCATTATTCGCAGGAAAGGATTTGACATGTTGAGAAGAAAAAAATTGAAGGCGTAAGCAATTATTATGTTTACATATATCATATACCGGTCATCCTGAATGAATCAATTTCTTCTGTCGTGGAAAATTTCATTAGTACATAAAACAGTGATACTAACCGCCAGTAGATTCAGTATCCCAGCCTAAAAGGTGATGCGCCAATCAGTGACAACGCACTGACGTAGCGAAATGAATTTCTTTTGTTATACTGCATTACACTATTGATGTTAGGGAGAGAGCAGTGTGAAACTTAAAACTAATGTAATCCCCGTGACGTGTGCCTTAAGCTTTTCAATCCCTGCATTTACATCCGTTGCAAGTATCACAGGTGAGGGCGTATTTATTTATGATCATAATAATATCCGCATTGGTGATGGAAACTACGCATACCGTCTGAAATGGTGATAAGTTCATCAACTTCTTTTTTGACGCACTCAAGTACAGCCTGATGGTTACCGTCCGTAAAAGGGCGATAATACAGACAACCATAACAACAACACACTTCGCTGAACGGGCATTTACTACTGCTCCTGGAGCAGCCACCAATTTTGTCATGTAACTCGTCGCCAACCAGTCCTGCTAAAGGATGGCCTTTCGTTTTGCATACAGATCAGGCAGTTGACTAGTCGGGCTCCATCCTCCCATCAGCCGTAGCTCATCTTTTGCTTCTTCCATGACTCCTGTGAGGGAAGGGGCTCCAGCAACAAAGTGTGTCTTGTTTAGCTGATTTCTCAAATATTTTGAATGCCATATTCTTTGTATTGTCAAAAAGGCCCAAGTATGTCGGGTTGTATGTGGTGTCAATCGTTGCAACGAATCAGAGTACAAGGGCGATTTGTACTAGAATTCGTAAAAAAACTTCACAGACTGAAGTGAAGCTGACTGCGTGGACAATGAGCGGTAAGCCAAATGGTCAATGTGGTACCTGAGGGGATACAGCAGCGGCAGAGAGGTTTCCATGTCCATCAAGATCCATCGCCGTTTGCAGCCCTAGATAACCAACTGGTTTAGTGAATATTATCATTGTATTTCATTTAACATAATATACATTATGCGTACCTAGGTGGCGTTAGACAGAATCCGGCGTTTCGTGGGCACGTTGGGCCTGGTTGCGTATGGCCTTTGAAAGCGGCTCTTCAAACGCCGAAACCATCACGCTGGCCATTTTATAGGATGAGGAGTTTTATCTGACGCCGGAATGATTAATATCGCTATTAGACATTTTTAGCGAGCTCTGGCAAATCACACAATGCCTTTCCTTATTCCAGTAGTCATAAAATGGCATTGCGAAAATATTGTTAGTTTCTGGCACAACGCTGCCTGAAGATGCCGCTCGGTTTTGAAGCGACACGCGGCAATATCGTTAAATAGGGTAAATCCATAACCCTTAACAACGATAAAGCCAGCGTATTCAGATTCAATAATAAACACGTCACCACAGGTCCAGGTGAAACCTCATTACCCCTTAGCAGGACAGAGTTCAGGATCGAAAACGGTTTTCCAGTCGTGCTGCATATCCACCACAGTCCAGCCTTTCGCCCTCGCCTCTTTCAACCCCTCAATCAGTTTTCCACTGGCCGGAGGATGGCTGTCATAAGCGTATTCTCTCTTCGCATCGGTGTGATGGACAATCAGCCCAAATGTTTTATAGGCTTGATTGGCCGCGGTATATTGCAGCATCTGTAAGTCGCCATCGCTGTTGCCAAAGGCACCCACCGGGCGCTGTCCTATGAAGAGATGAATTGCCACAGGTTTGTTGGCGGCATCGTCTTTAAACGCCCCCTGCATGGTCTTGCGAATCTGGGTGCCATCATCGGTCAACTCAAATTCGTTCAGGGCGAATGAGCCGATCACCTGGTCCGGCGGAATGTCATACATCTTTTTCGACATCATGCGCATAAAATCGATACCGCCTCCCGACACAATCCAGGTTTTAAAACCATTCTCGCGCAGATAATCCAGTAGCTGGCGCATGGGTTGATAACCCATGCTATCGTAGCGGCAGCCAAAGCGTTTATCCTGATGGGTTTCCAGCCAGGTTGCGACACGCTGGTTAAAAGCCTCTGTCGTCATATCACTGTGCGTCAGGGTGAGCAGTTTTATGATCCCCTTCTCACCGCCCGCCGCCACGGTTTTCATGTCCTTATTGATGACGGCGTTGATCAGAGGATCCTGTTTCCATTCGGGGTGTTCCGGGGCTAATCGCGCGATTTCGTCTATTACAAACTGCAGCTGAAAAGTGAGCGGTGCTTCCGGCCACAGGGTACCGTCATTATCGAAAACCACATACCGCTGCTCGGGCGGTATCCAGGTGGGACTATTCGGTTTCACCGCATTTTGCACCCATGTCTCAATAGCCTGTCTGGCAGGCGTGTCGTTCCATGAAGACAAGGTCTCAGCATGCGCACTCCAGCTCAGTGCAAGTAAAAGGGCGAGGTTTAGCGTCGTTTTCTTCATCCTGTTTTCCTTTTTGAAGGAGCGAGACCGGGCAGCGCAACGGGAGCCCAGAAATGATGCCAGCGTTTATGGAGCCATTGCATACCACGACCAAGCGCGGCGCGGGTAAACCAGCACACCACCATGGTCAGGATAACGAACAAGATCAGCGCCACCGTCGGCCAAAGTTCGGTACTGGCTTTACCACGTAACTTTGATTCGTCACCAGCCTCCCGGGCGCTCGAGACTTTCACCGTTTTGCCCTCAAGCACTGCTACCTGCCAGCGTTGACTTTGGGTATCCCACCATCGGAGCTTCACCGGAGGAAGCGTCAGCGTGCCGGCTTTCACCGGCAGGTAACGAATCCGCTCTTCGCGTATGGCCCCAGAGATCTCGCCTCGCCCACTCCTGGCGAAGCGATTAACGGGGGCCAGCCGCTGGCTGCTCTCCCCTGGAATGGCATAGAGAATCTGCGGTATCTGCTCGGGTAGCACATTTTTGGCCTTAACCGTCACGCTGCGCTCAAGTGCGTCCCCTACTCGCAGTACCTCGTCCTGGCCGGCATAAAATTCCTGAATGTGCTGCTCAAGCGTAAGATCCTGGGCGGGTAAAAAGCGGTCAGGCTGATGGACATCCGGCGGCCACTGGATCGTCTGCATGAGCGCAGGAAGATGGACTGTCACCGGGGCTTGTCCCGATGAAGTCAGGGTGATATCCGTCGCCGGCAGGTTGAGCATCCCTTCCGTCCAGCCAATAATCTGTCGTTCGAGGCGCACCCCGCTCCAGCTCACCCCAGCTTTCTGTCGAGTCACCAGCTGATTGGGCAACGGCGTCGTCATCAGGGCACCGTTTTGCAGCGGAAATGCAGGCCATTGCGGCGGCGGGTTAAACCAGCTGTCGGTCCAGAACGTCACGGACACCGTAACGGGTTGGCCTGGCGCGACGATTTTCGGCGCTTCCAGCTCACGGGTAATATCCATAGCCGCCAGCACAGGCCATGAGGCGACAAACAGCAGCACGGCAGGCAGTTTCATGGTGTCTGCTCCTGTGGGTTCGCTGCAGTATTGCGGTATAAACTTTCGAGCAAACCGGCAGGCGAAACCTGCAAATTGTCATACCACTGGTTGAGCTGCGGGGTGCCGCCCGCCACCTCGCCAATATCCTTCTGCTTCACGCCCTGATCCTTTTGCAGATCGTTGACGACTTTGTCCGGACCGTCGTCCATGTCATCCCCCTGCTCTTGCTCACGTTCGCGCTCTTTTTGCCTGAGCTGCATGACGATACCGGCTATTTTTTCTCGGTTTTGCTGCGCCATTTTCCAGTCCGGGCGCAGACTTAGCGCCTGGTCATAACTCCCGAGCGCCTCCTGCCATTGCTTCTGTTGCGCAAGCGCGTTTCCGGTCCATAGCAGCGTTTCAGGGGTCTGGGGTGCGCGGCGAAATGCCCCGACGGCGGCGGTAAAATCCCCGGCCCGATACCAGGCAATACCCTGCCAGAGCGGATCGGTAAAATGTTCTGCCGCCTCGCGAAAGTGACCTGCCGCAAACGCCTGTTGCCCCTGGACATCCGGACGTATCCAGGCATCAAGCCATGCGGCTTCGCTGGAAGGAGACCAGCAGAGCACAGGGAGCACCAGGGTTACGCAAATAATCTGACGTCGCCAGAAAAAGAGCAGGAACAGCATGGGAATGACAAATAACCACCCGCTGTTTCGCCAGTGCAGATCCTCACGGGCATTGTTTTGCTGGGTAACAGATTGCTGTATGTGACTCTGGATAACAGCCAGGTCGCTGTTATCTCCTGCCGCCAGCGTCACAGGTCGTCCGGCGTCACGAATCTCGCTGAAGTTTTTGACATTCAAACGGGTATCAATGCCGCGATCGGCATAGTTTTCCGGCAACGAACCACCGCTCGCCGTGCCGGGTACCCAGAGTTGCATTGGGGCATCCACCTCCTTTAGGTATGCAACGTCTGCCTCCGTGAGGGTGTCCGCAACCAGAATCACGCTGCGTGGTGAGGACGGCAAATTTTGTAGCGCCAGTTCCACGGCGTGTTTTAATCCTGCCCCCTCGCCTTCAGGTAATAGCGCGGGGGTCTGCGCATGCAGAAATAACGAGAAAAATTGGGGTCTTGTGTCAAGGGGGTGGTCAGGAATGCCTGGGCGTTATAGACCACCAGACCGTAGCGCGTCCCTGGGGTACTTTTCATTAATTCGCTCAGCTTACTCTGCATTCGCGCCTGGCGACTGGGTGCCATGTCCTGGGCGTACATCGCCAGATCCTGTTGCAGTATCACCATAACATTACTCTGTGGCGTAAGAGTGGCAGGGAGTTCACGTTGCCAACTGGGGCCAGCCAGAGCCACGACGCCAAGGGCAAAAAGCCAGGGCGCAACCCGAGTCAGGCGATGCGTTTTGCCAATGACAAGGGCCCGGGCGAAAGGTTTATCCATGATCTGTTGCCAGGCGCTGACGCTGGCAACCGGCACTGCCCATAGCGCCAGGCACAGAAGCAACCCGAGCAGCCGCCAGGGGTAAAGAAAGTGGAAATCACTCATGCAGTTTTCTCCCTGAAGGCGCGTACCAGGGCGAGGAGAAGGATTACCCCCCATCGCAATCACCAGCGGCCAGGCAAATAAGGGAACATGCCAGGACCAGCCGATACTTTTAACCTGCACAGGGGTGATCGCATCTATCTCTTGCCAGACGCTATCCAGTGCGGCTCCTGAGTTGGCTGCCGTCCAGGATTTTCCATGGGTGGTCCGGGCAATCTCCTGTAAAAGAGGAAGATCCACCTTGTCGTCACCGCTGCTATCCGGATCGCCAAAGGCGATAGTATGGACGACTACCTGATGCGACGCCGCCAGTTTGGCCGCCAGCGCAGGAGAGAGTTGAGATGCGGTGTCGTTGCCATCCGTTAACAAGATCGCGAGCTTGCTGGCCGTCTCATCCGTCCCGGCTTCCAGCAGCTTTACCGCAACACCTACTCCATCACCGATGGCCGTTTGCTGACCGACCATACCTGGCGTGAGTTGATTAATGCGTATCTTCAGCGCTTGCTTGTCTTCGCTCACCGGCGCGAAAGGCCAGGCGCTGCTGGCAAAAATGACCATACCGATGCGATCGGATTTACGCGCGTCGACAAATTTCTGCACCGAATTTTGCACCGCTTTCAGGCGCGTTATCCCCCCTTCCACATCCGTTTTTGACATAGAACCGGACACATCCAGAATCAGGACCATATCGCGCATTGGCTTCTGGATAATCTGTGGAGGCGAAAGATATTCAGGCCTTGCCAGCGCGCAAACCAGCAAAAAACCAGAGCAGCCAGAACAGGAGACGACGCAGGAGACTCTCATGTACAGGCTGAGCATCCAGGTTAACCTGCTCGATTAAAGCGGGTAAAAATGGTACGCGGACGCTCTCGTTTTGGCGATTTTCTTGCGGCATTAAAAACCGACTCAGCAGCGGTAGCAAAAGCAGTAGCCAGGCCCATGGCCAGGCAAAATCGAGGCGGGAAAGGCAGTTCAGACATTGGGCAGTTCTCCCAGCCAACGGCTTAGCTGAAGGCGTAGCCGCTGCACATCGCGTGCTTCCAGTCGATTATCCGGCTGACAATACTTATCACAGAGCGCCTGACGCAGGTCCTCATCCAGTGGAACCGACTGCAACAACACCGGAGGGCGACACCTGCGTACTGATCTGTTTTCGCGGCTGGTGAACCAGCCGTATTTGTTTGATCAGACCCAGTGCCCGATCGACGGTCTCGGTGGCGTCGATGGCCGACTGTGCCTGGCGACGCCATTGGTTTCGCCTCCAGCGAGCAACGCGAAACAGAACAACGATCAACAGTAACAAAACCAGAACCGCGCCGAGCACGCTCCACCCCACCGGCAGTGGAAACCAGGAGATGGCCTCCGGAAGTGGAGGCTGAAGAAGATCGGGAACGGTGAATCCTTTTTCGAGCATTCAGACACCTTTTTGCAACTGCTTGATGAGATCCTGCGAGACCACCAGATGATTCACCCGAATGCCGAGGCGAGTGAGACGATTTTGCTGAGCGGCCAGCCGCGCGGTAATGCTCTCTTCAATGGCCTCTTTTAACCGCGATGAAAGCGTGAATGCCGCCTCCTGTCCTTGATAGCGGGCTGCAAGCGTCCCGGACGAGGGCAGCCGTAAATGGAGATCGTCAAGGACAACAAAAGCGCTGACTTCGCAACGGCGGCGCAATCCGGCCAGTAAGGCATCACACTCGGTATTCAGATCGTGAAAATCGCTGAGTACTGCGACCCACGCCCCACTGGGAATGACCTGGCTGGCCCGTTCGAGCGCGCTGGCCAGCGTCACGGTTGCCAGCGTTTCCTGCGGGTAACGTTCAGGCAGGCGCTGGTTATAATCCAGCAGATCGTCAAGCAGCGGATTGAGGTTTAGCCGAGGGGGGACGGCATTTGTGCAGGGATAGCGAGGCATCGTCAAAGATAACGCTACCCACTCGATCGCCATCGTGCCAGCTTCGCCAGGCCAGCAGCGCTGCGGTTTTAGCCGCCATGACTGACTTCATTTCTCCTCGGGTGGCAAAAAACATGTCCAGCCGCTGATCAACAATCAAAAAGACGGGGCGCTCGCGCTCTTCGTTGTACAGTCGAATCCAGGGCGTACGCAGACGGGCTGTTGCCTGCCAGTCGATCAGGCGAACGTCGTCTCCCGGCTGATAACGGCGCAGGCTGTCAAAGTTGAGTCCTCGCCCCTGCTGGCGCGACGTGCGTTCACCCGCCAGCGCCCCCGGTGGGATTTGCCCCGGCGGGTTATCGATGAGGCGGGCTTCGTTGCCCAGGGCTACCAGCGTGGCACGATCAAGAGTAAGCGGGTGTGCCATCATGCCACCACGGCATCCAGCAGCAGGGCCACAATGTCATCGGCGGTGCGGTTATCCGCACTGGCCTGATAGCTGAGCATCAGGCGATGACGAATCACAGCCGGAGCGATACGGCGCACGTCTTCAGGCAGCACCGCATCGCGACCTTCAAGCCAGGCCTGCGCGCGACCGCAGCGCTCCAGAGCCAGGGTGCCGCGCGGGCTGACGCCAATATTGATATAGCTGGCAAGCTGGTCACTCACGCTTTGCGGTTGCCGGGTCGCGGCAATCAGATTGACGATATATCGCTCAATGGTTTCTGCTACGTGAATTGATGCGATGGCTTGCCAGCTTTCGGCGATTTCGGTCTGCGAGAGCATCAAAGGCGCAGTGTCGGACTTTCGCTCATCATTGTTCATGATTTGATATTTTTTTAACTGCTCCTCTCTGACCAGACGCATGATCTGCTGCTCCTGATCGCCGGAAGGATAGCCCACCATTATCTTCATCAGAAAACGGTCAAGCTGGGCCTCAGGTAATGGCCAGGTCCCTTCCTGATCGACCGGGTTCTGAGTCGCCAGCACCATAAACACGCCCGGTAACGGCCAGGTTTTGCCCGCCACCGTGACGTGGCGCTCCTCCATCGCTTCCAGGAGAGCAGACTGTACCCGCGCCGACGCGCCGGTTAATCTCATCGGCAAGAATGATGTTGCCAAAGACAGGGCCGGGACGAAAACGGAACTGGTCCTCCTCCCGGGTCGCATTTTGTTGGTAAATTTCGCTCCCCGTGATGTCCGAAGGCAGAAGATCTGGGGTGAACTGAATACGGCGAAATTCGCCTTCAACATGCGCGGCCAACTCCCGCACTGCACGCGTTTTGGCGAGTCCGGGTAAGCCTTCCAGCAGCACATGTCCATCGCACAGCAAAGCGATAATCAGCATACGCACCAGCTCTTCTTGTCCCAGAATCTGCGTATTCATTTTTTGCTCAAGCTCGAGCAGTTTTTCTCTGGTATTCATTTCGGTACCCCCGCAAAGTCACGCTTAAGCAAGGTGGCGATCCCGACCAGAATCGGTTCGGCATAGTTAAAGAACGCTTTGATGCCCGGGCAAAGATAGTTGAGACCCAGTTCCCCTTCAGGGGTCCGCACAATGCGATTTTTCGGGCACTCTCCCCAGCAGAGATTGAGATAAGGACAGGTTTTGCAATATTTGGGCAGTGTGTCGCGTTTACCCATACCAAACGCCTGTTGCCGTTCAGAAAAGGCGAGGTGCGCCAGTTTGGTGTTCTCAATATTGCCAATCTGGTACTCAGGATAGACATAGTGATCGCAGGAGTAGATATCGCCATTCTTTTCGATCGCCAATCCTTTTCCGCAAAATTCTGAGGCCGTGCAAATCTGCGCGGGCATGCCCATCGTCTGGGCAACGGCGGTCTCAAACAGGTTGACCTGCACCCGCCCCAAATCGTTATTTACCCACTCTTCAAACACTGCAATCAGGAACGATCCCCAGTCGTCGGGATCCACTGACCAGTCGGTAACAATGGAGTCCAGATCCCCCGGATGCGCACGACGTGTGCCGGTCACAGGAATGGTATTGTCTTGCCAGAACTGGGGGGCTGTCTTTTTAAAGTCGACCGGCTCCACGCAGGGATTGAACTGCACATAGGTGGCACCCAGTTCACGGGTAACGAAGCGGTAGACCTCAAGCGGGAAGCGGGCGTTGGTACGATTGACGGTGACCAGGGCATTAAAAGGTACGCCATGGCGTTTCAGCGCTTCCACGCCTTCCATGACTTTATCGAAAGTCGGTTTGCCGCTGCGGGTCACGCGGTAGCGGTCGTGCAGTTCGCGGGGACCATCGATAGACAACCCCACCAGGAAACGATGTTCTTTGAGAAACGCTGCCCATTTATCGTTGATTAATACGCCGTTAGTCTGCAGATCGTTCTCAATACGTTGATGTGGTTTTTTATAGTGTTTCTGGAATTTGACAACTTTATGGAAGAACTCAAGCCCCATCAACGTAGGCTCGCCCCCTTGCCATGAGAAGACCACCTGATCGCCATCCTGACCCTCAATATACTGTCGGATAAAATTCTCCAGTACCTCATCACTCATACCGGTATGACGATCCTGATGAAGCAGATCCTCTTTATGCAGATAAAAGCAGTACGAACAATCAAGATTACAGGTAGAGCCTGAGGGTTTAGCCATCACATGAAATCGACGCTTATATTCAGGACCTTTACCGTTGTATTTTTCAGCCGACGGCAACGCCTTTACTGGTAACGTAGTGCTGTACTTCATAGCAGACCCCTGTCACCCCGTCTGGGGAAGCGCACATTCATGATAATCCGGTGAATAAGCGGACTGCAGATGCAGCCCGCCTGTGGTTCGCACGTTTTTTGTTAAAGGATTACTTGTTGATACCCGATCCCTGCTCAAGCATGGCTGACGCATCAGAGATGGTGAACGAACCCGGTTTTTGACGCGGTGGGAAGTCCTTAAATGAGGCCAGCATTTCTTTCGCGTATTTCTGCGCGCCGCCCATCAGGAATAGACGATCGTAGAACCACGCGTTGTAACCCATGCCATCGCTGCCTTTTTCAAGCGGGTCGATCTCCAGATCGAAGATCAGCGGCGTACGCAGTTTTGTAAATGGATACTTCCAGAGATCCAGACCGGTGTGCTCCTGAATCATAAAGTGCACTTTCCAGCGACCGTAGCGCATGGCCAGCAGATCGCCGTCGTCGCTCCAGTAGAAGAACTCTTGACGCTGGTTTTCACCATTGCCTTTCAGGAAGTCGAGCTGGTTATACCCATCAAGATGCACTTTGTAAGTCATTGAAGAGGTTTTATAACCTTTCAACAGTTCATCTTTGATATTCGGATCGCCCGCTGCGGCTACCAGCGTCGGGAACCAGTCGTTACTGCCGAAGATACTGTCAATAATGGTGCCTGGCTGAATATGACCCGGCCAACGGATCATTGCTGGGACGCGGAATCCCCCTTCCCAACCGGTGTTCTTCTCACCGCGGAAAGGTGTTTCGCCCGCATCTGGCCATGTAGCCGTCATTGGCCCGTTATCCGTGGTGTAAACAACAATGGTGTTGTCTTCGATGCCGAGATCTTTAATTTTCTTCAGCACGTCACCAATCATTTTATCGTGTTCAACCATGCCGTCGGCATAGGTCCCCAGACCCGTTGCACCAATACTGCCGTCTTTCAGGTGGGTCTTGTTATGCATACGGGTGGTGTTAAACCAGGTAAAGAACGGTTTATTTGCTTTCACCTGCCGTTCCATAAAGTCATTGTTAGCAGCAAGCGTCTCTTCATCTACCGTACCCATACGCTTAACCGTAAGAGGTCCGGTATCTTCAATCTTGCCGTCAGCCGTACTTTTAATAACACCACGCGGACCGAACTCTTTGCGGAAGGCAGGATCTTTCGGATAATCCGGGTTCTCAGGCTCTTCCTCCGCATTCAGGTGGTAGAGGTTACCCATAAACTCGTCAAAACCGTGCGCGGTTGGCAGGAATTCATCCCTGTCTCCCAGGTGGTTTTTACCAAACTGCCCCGTCGCATACCCGAGCTGTTTAAGAATACTGGCGATGGTCGGGTCTTCTTTCTGCAAACCCTGAGGAGCACCAGGCATCCCTACCTTACTCATCCCTGTACGGAATGGCATCTGGCCGGTAATGAAGGACGAGCGCCCTGCGGTAGAGCTCTGCTCTGCATAATAGGAAGTAAATTTCGCGCCCTGCGCCGCAATACTGTCGATATTAGGCGTTTTGTAACCCATGGTTCCCTGGTTATAAGTACTTAAATTCCAGTAACCTATATCATCACCAAAAATGACCACGATATTGGGCTTTGATTTATCTTGTTCTGGAGCAGTAGCTGGGGGAGACGTTGCGGGGGCTGCGTATGCAGCACTGATGGCACCTGATGCAAGAGTAAGCATACTGGCCAACAACGTCCGCTTGAACGGGACAGTTTTGAGCATGGTGAAACTCCTTTTGTAGTAGGCAAAAGAAGTATAGGTAATGATTTGAAATACAGTTAAATTGCTTCCCGAAAATCGTCCCCCTGAATATCAAAAAACGTGCCCTCACGCACCGCAATACAGTAGTTCCCGATAAATTCCCACAGGCCAATAAATATTAAAATAAGTTTTAAAATCAGCAGGATAAACATATTCATACTAATAAATCCCCTTGGAGGTGAACGTCATCCTTGTTGCTCTATCCGTAGGGCATTTTCATTACATTTCTCAATAGTGACTTCGTAGGAATGTGGTATTCCTAAATAATAATCACTGTGTTTTCATCGGTCTAATTCAGAGTCGAATCACACGCTGGATTATTTTCTCAATATGACGCATTGAAAATTCGAGTTGGCTAAAAACAAATATGAAAATATATTATTGCTAATGCATTGCTATTGAAAAGTATAAACTGCGTAAGCAGCCCATTAATTTCATTAAGAAAAACGTTCGAATATATTATATTATTTCGCAGGTTATCAGGCCGCGCTTCCCACGGAAAGAAACGACCTGTCTCCTCAGAACTGGTAGCTGTAGTTCAGGCTTGCAAACCAAAGATAAGGATCGTCATAACGGCCTGAGAGTTGCTGCGGCGACTGCACCCGGGAAGACTGCATATGCAAATAAGAGACGGCGAAGCCAATATTGCTTTGGGGCGTTACCTGATATTGCGCCCCTGTGGCGAAACGCCACTCATCCCCGGTCGGCAATGAGAGAGAAACATCATCCTGCGACTTATAAATTGAGCTGTCGTAGGCCACACCCGCATTCAGACGCCACTGCTCTGTGGGACGATACTGCACACCCAGTGCTGTATGCCAGGTATCCTGCAGGCGGTTATCCTTGTTCACCTCCCGACCGGCGATTTGAATTTGCGGGCTGCCAAACTGGCTCCAGTCTTGCCAGCCGAGATCTCCCATTAGCGACCACTCTTTGTTCAGATCGTGCACCAGGCTTAACATAATCTGCTGGGGGGCGCGAACCTGCGCCGATACCGGAAGGTCATACTCCACGTTAGGGAGGTTCGGGAAGCGCGCCTTCGCGTCAATATTAAAATCGTAATCCGTTTTACTGGTCCAGGTGATACCCGCCCGGGTCTGGTCGGTCAACGCCATTAGCATGCCCAGACGATAGCTGACAACCCAGTCATGATCTTTCTCTTTAACGTCATTATCATCCACGTTACGGGTGATGGAGAGCAGTCCATAGTTCACGTTGACCGAGGCCCCCAGGGACAGCCTCTCGCTGAGCTTATAGGCCATCGACGGACTGAGCGTCATCGCCACCATGGTACTTTTTTTAATCAGCCGATCCCCTGCCCAGTCACCAAAATCGATGCCCAGGCCATAGTTCCCGTATAACCCGATACCGGCGTAGAGTTGGTCATTCATTTTTTGTGAATAGAACCCGCTGGCGTTTGGAAAGATGCTCATCACATTGCCCGGGCTGCCGCCCCTCGATTCGTCATCCAGTTGGAAGGAGATATCGCCATCCATGACCTGGAACCCGCCGGTGAACATGGCATCCGGCAGACGGGTCATTCCCGCCGGATTTGTCATGATGGTAGAGGCGTCCTGCGCCCTCGCCGCTTGTCCCGCTCCGGCCAGCGCGGTGTCTTCTGTACCAATTTCGTAAAAATAGAGGCCACTGGCCCAGGTCGAGGGGGTGAGAAATATGCCGAGAGATATGAGTGTGATCTTATTCATTTGCCACCTGCATTTTATTAAAATATAGAAAATTTGATGCAATTCTGCGTATCGCCGCCGAAGGGATAAACAGCATTAATTATCTCTGTCAGGCGGGGTTACCGGGGCCGGATACCAGTTTTCAGGGGGAACCATGACTGCACCTTTGGGTTGCATCACAAAGTTTGGCGACATGATCTGAACGTTGAACTCATTAAAGACATCCTGGATATTGGCGTGCAGTTCGTTGCGGGCGGCAGCCAGTGACTGACCCACATGCAGGCGAACCTGCAGCTCATAGGCGATATACCAATCCATCAGGCTTAACTGACGCACCAGCGGGGCGTGGTGCTGGTCGACGCAGGTGGATCGTTTCGCCGCCAGCTCGAGCATAGCGTGGACCTGCCGCCAGGGGGTGTCATAGCCGATGGTAACGCTGACCGTAAGGTTGAGCCCACCGTCTTGCGCTTGCGCACTGAGGTTAGTAATTTTTCCGCTTACCACCACCGCATTGGGCACTGTGACGACGTAATTCTCCCGCGTGATAATCTTGGTCGCCAGCATGCCGATTTCGCTTACCAGCCCTTCATTATCCGCCACGCGGATGACGTCCCCTTTGCGTAGCGCGCGGGAGTAAATCAGCACCAGTCCGCTCATGGCATGGTTCATCACCCCCGCAGAGCCCAGCGTAAGCATTAACCCGAAGAAGACGCTAATGCCTTTGAAAGCCAGCGAGTTTGCCCCAGGCAAAAACGGATAGGCCGCCGAAAGCGCAAATAGCCAGATGCCCACCGAGATGAGCTTGCGGGTGGCGCCCACCGTCTCAGGATGGATACCGGGCAACTGCAGGCGACCGGCTTCGACCTGGTTCAGCACCACCTTCAGCAGCTTGAGAATGAAGGCGGTGATCAGAAAGATGATCAGCACTATCAGCAACCCCGGCAATGCGGAGATAATCGCGAGGGCGATCTCGCGAATCACACGCACGGCCCAGTCTCCCAGCGACGTCCCCCAGACTCGCGTCCAGGGAAAGAGGCTGAATACCCAGCTCAACCACAGGTAAAGGGCGACAATGCTGAGTACCAGCATCAGTAGCGCGTAGAGTCGTGTTTCGATAGCGCCGATAAATCGCCGCCAGCGGTGGGGGATCCAACTGCGGTTTTCCAGTATGCGCTGGTGGTAGAACCGTCTTACTGAACGCCATGAGCGATAAACGAGATACCAGAACAGGATCAGCACCGCCAGCGACGCAGCGGTTTTCACTGCCGATAAGGCCAGCCAGCCTCTGTCATACTGGTCCCGCAGGGCGGTGCGCTGCGTCTCCATGCGCGCCAGCACACGCTGCGCCGCCTGATCCAGCGTGAGATCGTCTCCTTCATCCAGGTCGCCGGCAGTCAGGAGCATCACCGGTTTTCCATTCATCACAATCAGTCTGCCCTGCTGGTTATAACGGTTGACCGGCACGATTTTTAAAGGTGCGTTAACATCTTCCTGAGTGAAGTTGCGTAACGTATTGCGAATGCGCAGTACCCGCTCTTCAGGCGTGGTGAGGCCGAATTTGGCCTGCAGCATGACGATAGGCTGATGGAAGATATAAACGGTGCGGGCGCGTTCCTGATTGGTCGGTGCCTGCCGGGGTTCTGCCGCATGGGAGGTTAAAGCCAGAGCTAAGAGAAAACAGGTTAAAACAGCGAGCCGTATCCTTTTCATTTCCGCCACCCGAAACACCGTAATTATCGTTGTTTTTAATGAACCCAAAGCAAAGGCCGGACTTTACATTTTCAGCATAGTCCAGCCTTTAACTAACGCAACGTGACTCAGAAACGAATCTTTATTCACTGCGACGCCAAAATATCGGCATTGAGACGGGTTACATAGGGGGGCAGCTTCAACTGCGCAGGTGAGGAGCGACTTGGTACCGGTTTGTCCTGTGATTGATGGCCTTTGAAAGCGCGTTTTCCAGCGTTGATCTCATCAGGTTGGCCATATCATTGATGAACGCAGCCAGAGAATGTCAAAACGCGCCATTATTGAATGACGGTTTCAGGGCTCCAGTGCCGAATATGACATCACCACTATAAATACTTTTGAGAAGAAAACAGCAGGATCACCCTGCCGTTTTATACCGCCGCTGGAGCGTTGCATTGAGCTTGCGTTGTAGCGGATCCGGCGTTTCCCCTTCAATCAACTTGCCTATTAAATCAAAGCAATGCCACGCCAGTTGGCGATTATCCTGACGTATTGTGTCAATCGAGATGGCCAGAGAATCGTAAAGATAGTGATCGTCAAAACTTGCCAGTCGCATATCGCTTTGCAACAGATTGTGCTGGCCCATATAGCGCAACACCCCTTCAAGTAATCCACAGGCGGCTGTGAAAACAGCCTTCGGTGGACGACCCAACTGTGCGCACAGCGCGGCAAACATCTCATAGCCGGAACTTGGATGATAGTTTCCGTGAATGATCCATTCCGGGCGCAATGTGACACCAGCCTGAGCTAAGCCCTGTTTAAATCCTTCTAAACGATCTCGGGTGGGCGAAAGCCGCGGCTGCCCACCGAGAAAATAGATTTCATCGGGATGCTGCCGGGCGATGTCGGCGACGAGTTCACGGGTCGGAGTGATGGAGTCGGTAATCACCTGCGGTAATGAGCTGTCATTCATATGCCGGTCAAACAGCACGATTGGCAGCTGTTCACTGAGCTTTTGGTAGTCGGTATCATTCAACATGCTCGAGGCCACAATCAGGCCATCGACCTGGCGGGAAACCATATTGTTGACCACCACGGTTTCTTGCCCCGGGTTTTCATCCGAACAGGAGATAAGCAACTGGACACCGGCTTCGCGGCACAGCGTCTCCAGCTCATGAGAAAAATCAGCAAAGCCGTAGTTGGTGATTTCTGGCACCACCAGTCCAATGGTATGGCTACGATTATCCCGCAGCGATCGCGCATGAATACTGGGCTGATAGTGATGCTGCTTTGCAATGGCTAGCACGCGATCGCGGGTTTCTTCCGCGACACGTAATTCTTTGCTGCGACCATTCAAAACCAGACTGGCGGTCGCTTTCGATACGCCCGCCAGTTCCGCTACGTCTTTGATGGTGATGCGTTTTGTTTTTCTCACAACGACTTAGACCCGGCTGCCAAAACCCTTATTCTATCATGCTAGCGCGAAGCGACCAGTAGCGTAATGTGATGGCAGACGCACCTTCGAAGCGTACTTGCGCCGGATTTCCCGGGAAATAGCGGCTGCTCATGACGCCCTCGCCTTCGTTAATGAAAATTTCGACGCTGGAGCTGTCGCATAAAACGCGCAGAGAGGTGACCTTTCCATCCCAGTAACGTGTCAATATTTCATCATGTTGAAGGCTTTTTCGTTCCAGCCTAATCCCCTTTTCGTCCAGGGTGAGCCACAGCGTGTTGGCGAAATTCACTTTTACCGGTGCGTCCGTTTTAAGCTCGAACTCAAGACGTCCGGCGTCCAGCGCGGGTGCTGCGTCTGCGCTTCCCTGCCAGTTTTGTTCTTCCTCGCGCAGCTGTTGCAGTTCCCGAATCGGTGTTTGCCACAGCTTCCCATCGCGGAAATGCAGCTCGCGCGGACACGTCATCTGATGGACCCAGCCGTGTTCGAGGGTTGGCTGTAGCATCTCTTCACCATCCGGGACGCCCATCCAGCCAATCAGGATCCGACGGCCATCTGCCGCTAATGTCGTTTGCGGTGCATAAAATTCAAACCCGGCATCCAGTTCGTGCAGCGCGCCATGGCCAAACTTTGCATCGTCATAGTGAAAATCACCGCTCATCCAGGTGGAGGGATAGGTATTGCGATAGCGATGCGGCTCGCGCGCCAGTCCCTGCGGGCAGCAGATCAATACGTGGGTACCGTCCAACTCGAATAAGTCCGGGCACTCCCACATATAACCGGCATCAGCCAGGCCGTTCACCCCGTGGCCTGCGATTTCGCCGCAGGGCTGCCAGCTGTGCAAATCAGCAGACTGATACAGCAGAACTTTGCCGCGCTTTTGTACATCCTGCGCGCCCAGCACCATGTACCATTTGCCCTCGTGCTGCCATACTTTTGGGTCGCGCACATGGCCGGTATAGCCTTCCGGCAGCGGCAAAACTGGACCCAGTTTATCGAAACTACCGGCTTCATTTTGCACTGCCAGGCATTGCCATGCGGTACGACTGCCGTCATCAAATTTGACGTTGCCGGTGTAGCACAACGTCAAAACGCCCTGATTATCCACGGCGCTACCGGAGTAGCAGCCGTTACGGTCGTATTCTTCATCCGGCATCAGCGCCATCGGTTCATGCTGCCATTGCACTAAATCAGCAGAACTCCAGTGACCCCAGCATTTATAACGATGATCGCAGCCCAGCGGGTTCCACTGATAGAACAGATGGTAACGTCCGGCAAACCAGATAAAACCGTTGGGGTCGTTCATCAATCCCGTTACCGGCGCGAGATGCCAGTGAGGATAATGATCGTCAGTTAACGCCTGCGGTTGGCCTTTCATGACGGCCTGCAGTACCGCAGGCCAGCGAGAAGGAGTCGTCATTATTCAGAGTCCGTTTTGTATTTCAGCAGTAAAGACAGCGCAAAGGCGACGCCAAAGGCAATGACCATACCGATGATATAGTTCAGCAGCGAGTTCGCCTGCACAATCGCCATGCCTGGAATAGCCGTCAGGCCTACGGCCGTCATATAAACATGTACCGAAACCACCCACGCACCGCCCGCTGCACCACCAATTAATGCTGCAATAAACGGCTTCACAAAGCGAAGGTTAATCCCGAAGATAGCTGCCTCGGTGATCCCCAGCATGGCGGAAAATGCGGACGGTAAGGTAATCGCTTTGATCTTCGCGTCCTTGGTTTTAAACCACACCGCCAGACACGCCCCGCCTTGCGCCACGTTCGCCATCGCCCAAATTGGCAGCAGGAAATTAACGCCAATCGACGGATTGCCAAGCAATCCCGCTTCGATAGCGTGGAAACTGTGGTGGATGCCGGTGATGACAATCACCGAGTACAGACCACCAAATAACAGCCCTGCCAGCCAACCGGCATGTTCAATCAGCGTGCTCAGTACGAACGAGATACCGTCACCCAGTGCGCGCCCCGCCGGACCAATAATCAGCAATGCAATAAAGCCGGAAATAATGACGGTGAAAAATGGCGTGAGGATTAAATCCAGTGCGTCCGGGATCACGCGGCGCAGCTGTTTTTTCGACATGGCTCATAAACCACACGGCTAACAGCACCGGGAATACCGTGCCCTGATAACCGATCATGGCAATCTCGAGGCCAAAAAAGTCCATGGTATGGAAACCCGACGCCACACCCCAGGCGTTGGTCAACGCCGGATGCGTCAGAATACCGCCGAGGGTCGCGCCCAAATACGGGTTACCGCCAAATTCACGGGCGGCGGTAAAACCAATCAGGATCGGTAAAATGATAAACGCCGCCGAACTGCACATGTCCAGCATGATGTAGATCGCGTTATCGGCATTCACCCAACCGTAGGTTTTTACCATCCCCAGCAAGCCCATCAACAGACCCGATGCGACGATAGCAGGAATGATCGGCACGAAAATATTCGACAGCAGACGTGCGATACGCTGGAACGGATTCAGCTTACGCGCCGCGATATCGGCGGCTTCAGACTTTGTGGATTCGCCTATGCCCGCGGCCTGAATGAAAGCCGCGTAGACTTTATTGACCACGCCGGTGCCGAAAATAATCTGCATTTGCCCCGCGTTGCGAAAACACCCTTTGACCCCTTCAACTTTGCCGATCGCCTGCTGGTCGGCCAGCGCATCATCAACCAGTACCAGCCGTAAACGCGTGGCACAGTGCGCCGCGCTGGCAATGTTCTCTTTTCCGCCGAGCAGCGGAATCAGCGCGCGGGCAATATTATCGAAATCCATAGACACCTCTAACTGAACGTATTTTTATGATGTAAGTGACGCCCCCGCCAGGCGGGAGCGTGAAGGGTTAAAACCAGGTTTCCATCTGTACCCCAAAGTTCCATTCCCCACCTGCGTTGAAACCGCTGCTGCCAAAGGCGTCATCGCTGGCGTAGTTATCCAGTTTGCTGCTCCAGTCCATCCAGGTTGCGTACAACCGTAATTCAGGACGGCTGAAGAAATCGCCGATCTTGCCCGCTTTTAACGTCGGCGCGAAGGTCAGTTTGTAGAAGCTCCCGTTCACCGCATTGCGGTCCTTGTAGCCTTCCGGATTCAAATCCATGTATTGATAGCTGCCCTCAAAGGCGAGTGCGAAGTTCTGCGTCACTTCCTTGATAAGCCGCGTGTTGAGCGTGACCCATTCGTAACTGTCGCCTTTGACGTAACGATCTTTACTGCTCTGCGCAAGCAGCGCTGGCGCGATATGCCAACCGCCGCCGAGAGGCGTGACACCGTAACTTGCAAAGCGCCAGGTATCCGCTTCAGACAGCAAAGCCCGTCCGAACCGATACTTTTCACTTCGGCGCCCAGGCCGTGACCGTACAGCACTGCCGTTTTGGCAGACCCTTCACGCAGGCCGTAGAAGCTGTCGTTATGCAACCCGACCAACGCATGAACCCCTTTATTCGCGGCATCGGTTTTGATCGGGTCGCCGTTGGCATCCTGACGGTCGTCGTTGTCCTTGGCGCGCATCCCGCTCACCATCACCTGCAGCGGACCCACAAAGTGATTCATGCTCAGAATGTAGTTTTGAACGTTGTTGTCGATCTCTTCTTCGCTGCCAAAGTTACGCCCGTAAATGGCGAAATTGCTGCGGAAATTGTCATCCCATTTGACGTCATAGACCCCGCCGCCGGTCCCGGCGAGGAACACCACGTCGGAATCGAGCCAGTGGATATCAAAGTTATCGCGGTCAAAACGCTTACCAGCCCAGAAGGTACTGCTCTTCAGCGGCCCGCTGAAATCCGGCAAGCTGCCCAGCTCAGCAAACGCCTGACGAATATTCAAATCGCTGGAGTCGGCTGACCAGTCGTTATAAGTTTTTTGACCATCCGCGAGCATCGCCTTAAAGCGCGTTGTCGCCCCGCTTTCTAGCGTCTGCTTGTGTTCGACATTCAGCTCGACGTAGGTGTCCGCCTCGTTACCCAGACGTCCTACTGCTCCGCCCGTTTCACCGGCGGGAGTCAGATATGGACCGCTTTTACTGCTGGATGCCGCGTCGTTCATCAGCAAGCCTGAGCGAGCGTAACCGTGAAATTCAAATCCACTGGTTAGGTCTGATTTTTTCTCTAACGCAGCGGTGCGCTGCGCAACATCCTGAGTGCTGGTTTGCGTTTGCTGTTGAACAGCCACGAGTTGTTGCGTTTTTTGTTCTGCAACGGCAGCGCGTTTTTCCGCCGCCGTTGCGCGTCCTTCGGCCTCCTGAAGCCGTTGTTCAAGCGCGGCAAGACGCTGTTCAATACTGTTCATGTCCGTCTGAGCATAGACAGAGGCGCTTCCGGCCAGCATGCCAATCATCACGGCAAGTCTGCGTTTTTTATACATTTTGTCGCATCCCTAAAAGAGGTTATTAAAAGTTGCTAAATTGCTAAACCGGTTTAGTCTGGAGATACTAAACCGCTCAATTTTGCTTCGGCAACTTTTTTTGCTAAACCGTTTTAGTAAATGTGACCAGGGCGACAATTCAGTGCGAGAGGCAGAGGCGGAATACGCTTTTAATCCAGATCGCGTCGGTACGGTAACGCGGTCATCGCGCCTTTGGCCGTCGTGGCAAGCGCACCGCAGCGCTGTGCCAGCGCAATGATGGTCGGGAAATCGGATATTCCGCTCGCCAGGCCATACAGCATCCCGGCGACAAAGGCATCGCCCGCACCGGTGGTATCCACGCTGTTGACCACTGGCGCGTTGTAAGTCGTGAGGTGGCCGTTGTGCCAGGCGACAACGCCCTCTTTACCCAAGGTGACCAGTACCATTGGCACCGCATAGTGATCCACTAATAACCTCAGGCCCTCATCGACCGCGAGCTGCCCGGTGAGAAACGTTAACTCTTCTCGCGACAGCTTAACCATGTCAGCTTTGCGTAACGCCTGATCAAGGCACTCTCGTAAAACGTGGGCGTCCTGCCAGAGATCGGCTCGGATATTGGGATCGAAACTGACGAGTCCTCCCGCCTCCTTAACGGCATCCATCGCCTGAAAAGTGGTGGTGCGACTGGGTTCGGCGCTGAGTGCAATGGAACAGGCGTGCAGCCACTCCCCCTGATGGAAAGCAGGTAAATCCTGGGGTGACAAAAACAGGTCGGCACTCGGGCGAACCATAAAGGTGAACGAGCGCTCGCCGTCGGGTTGCAATTCAACCACGACTGTTGAAGTACGGTGCTGCGCATCCAAAGACAGAGAATCCACGTTCACGTTTTCGGCGATCAGCGTTTGTCGCATAAAGCGCCCAAACGGGTCGTCGCCCACTCGGCCAATAAAGCCGCTCTCTCCACCTAAACGCGCAACGCCAACCGCCACGTTGGCGGGCGCTCCGCCTGGACATTGCAGCAATCGTCCTTCGCCAGCGGGCAACAAATCGACAACCGCATCGCCCAGGACCCATATTTTCTTCATAATGCTCACCTTTAGCTAAATTTGTTAAACCGGTTTAGCTATTTAAGCACAACATCTGAAAACGGGAAATAGTGGTGAGAAAATGATGAGAATCAGAAAAGCATTTGCTGCCACAATCATAAGAAGAATTGTTGCGCCGATGATAGGGTTGAGTTGAGCGTCGAAACAGACCAAAAATAGCGGATCATCTACACTTTTTGTACACGCAACCAGGAGATGTGCGCATGGCTGACTGGAATCCCTCTTTATATCTGCAATATGGCGCGGAACGAACGCGTCCGGCTGCGGAATTACTCGCACGCATTGCGCTAGACGATGTGTCAGATGTGCTCGACTTAGGCTGCGGCCCCGGCAACAGCACCGCCCTTTTACATCAACGCTGGCCGTTGGCCCGGATTATGGGTGTCGATAATTCGCCTGCGATGCTGGAACAGGCGCGCGTTGCGGTGCCTGAATGTCGCTTCATTGAGGCTGACGTCCGGCAGTTTAAGCCAGAACACGCTGTCGACCTTATTTACGCTAACGCTTCCCTGCAGTGGATTCCGGATCATTACGTGTTGCTCCCGCACCTCATTTCCCTGCTCAAACTCAATGGCGTTCTGGCGGTGCAAATGCCCGATAACACCGACGAACCGAGCCATGTTCTGATGCGAGAAGTCGCTTACGAACAGGGCTATCCAAATCGTGCCCGCGAGCCGCTGCCGGGTATTCATGCTTATTATGATATTTTGACGGAAGCCGGTTGCGATGTGGACATCTGGCGAACCACGTACTACCACAAAATGAGCTCCCACCAGGCCATTATTGACTGGGTCAGTGCGACGGGTTTACGTCCGTGGATGCAGGAGTTAAGCGAAAATGAACAGCTGAAGTTTCTGGAGCGGTATCATGAACTGCTGGTTCAGCAGTATCCAATTCAGGAAAATGGACAGATATTACTGGCCTTTCCGCGACTGTTTTTCGTTGCCAGACGAGAGCCTTAGACAAAAAACTTTTCATCACACTGTCGGCAATATGGCAGTCAGTGTGACGTTAATGCTCAAAGCGGCACACGGTAACGTACAAAATCATCCACCCCGGCATAACGGTCATAGAGCCGCCGCGCGGGGTTTTCCTGCCGCGTCATCCAGTAAAGCATCGACCATCCCTCTCGTTTTCCTTCGGACTGGAGCGCATCAAGCAGGGCTTTACCCGCGCCCATGCCTCTGGCGTCGGCATCGACATACAGATCCTCCAGATAGCAAATGGGTGCCGTGGTCCATGTCCCTTCATGCAGCACGCAGAGGGCAAAACCGATCGCTTTCCCCTCTGTTTCGGCTACCCGGCATAAAAAGAGCTGAATCAGGGTTAAGCGCCCTTTCCCAGGTGAATTTCGTGACCGATTCATCCAGGTGATGATTATAGAAACTGACATATCCATCCCAGAGCAATCGCCATTGCGCATAATCTTCCGGACGTAACTCTCTCACCTTTATGGTCATTGATAACCTCTTTTCAGACGTCGATTGCCATATCGACACAGCGTAGTTCGGCTCCTGCAAGTTTTGAAACATACAGGTTCTCGCCGAGCGTGCTAAACCCTTGCTTCAGATAAAATGCGTGCGCATTGGGCGTGGATGAGAGCGTGATCCGCGTTATTCCCCGTTGGCGCGCCTCCGCTTTTATGGCCGCGATAATCGCCCCGGCCAGTCCTTTACCCGTCGCGTTCGGCGCAGTAAACACGGCCTCCACGCTGTTCATCGCCAGATCGAGATAGCCTGTGGCGATCGGTTCGCCGTTTTCATCAACGGCGACGAAAAAGGGATTGTCGATAACGACCTGACGATAGCTCTCCGGCATGAGATCGGGCGTCCAGCGATCGATAACCTCGGCGTCATAACTGCTCTGGCAGCCTGCGCGAATCGCCAGATTGCGAATTTGCCAGAGTTTTTCTGCTTCCTCAGGTACTGCACGTCTTAAGGTCATTTATTCCTCTGCTGTTCAGGCTTTTTAGAATGTGATACTCATGAAAATAGCAGAAGGCAAACAAAAACATAACGACTAAAACGGGAGATCCTGACATGGCCACGCCAACGCTCACCACGGAACGTCTGTTACTGAAGCCGTTAGAAAAAACGGATGCGGAGCAAATTCAGAAGCGTTATCCGCGCTGGGAGATTGTTCGTTATATGGTCGCCAGCGTGCCCTGGCCCTACCCGGAAAATGGGGCAGAATATTACGTCAATAACGTTGCGCTGCCGGATATCGAAAAAGGTATCGCCTGGTTTTGGACGATTCGCCGGCATGACGATCCCGACCAATTGATAGGACTAATCTGCCTGTACGACGAGGAAGATAACAATCGTGGATTCTGGCTTGCGCCGGAATGGCAGGGTCAGGGATTGATGCGAGAAGCCAGCATTGCCGCCACAGATTATTGGTTTAACACGCTAAACAGACCTCTTCTTCGCGCGCCGAAAGCCGCTATCAACGACCGTTCACAGCGGATTTCCGTCAGCAGCGGCATGCGTCTGGTGAAAACCGAAAAGAAAGCCTACGTCTGCGGCGAACTGGATTCCGAGCTTTGGGAAATTTCACGCGAAGAGTGGAACGCCCTGAAGCGTTCCTGAGGGTTCATCACGTCAGCTGATAGCGTCTGTCGGGTAACAGTCGTGCGGGGATTTCTGGCTCATCGTTCATTTGCAGCAGATCGATTTCCATCGCATTGCAGATTGCATCGAGCGGCAAATCATTGTTTTCAATACCAAACGGCTCTTCCAGCTCTTCTGCCAGCGCATCGAGTGCAATGAAGGTATAAGAGACCAGAACGGAGATGAACGGCGTCATGTAATGCAGATCGCCAACCAGCGCAAACGGCAGCATGATGCAGAACAAATAGACGGTGCGATGCAAAATCAACGTGTACGCAAACGGGACGGGCGTATTGGCGATACGCTCGCAACCCGCCAGCACGACCGACATATCATTCAGGCGATTATTCAAACTGTGGAAAAGAATATCCGACAGCTGCCCTTCTCTGCGGCGAATGGCCAGCCACTCGCCCATGATGAGCAGGATACGGTTAGCCGGAGATTGAGAATCCATCGCCGCCCGCAGGTGGTCTGCACTGAGATAGCGTGCCAGCCTTTCGGCCTGCGGCTGTCGGCGCAACGTCATGCGTAAACAATGGGCGAAAGCAATTTGCAGGCGCACAAACTCACCCAGATGCGGATCGTCCGGTAAGGTGTTTTTCACCTCGCGAAACAACGAGCGTGACGCTATCATCAACTGCCCCCACAGCTGGCGAGCTTCAACGTAGCGCGAATAACAGGCGTTATTGCGAAAACCGAGGAAAATAGCGATCGCCACGCCAAGAATACTGAATGGCGCAACGGTCAGCTTGAAACCCAGCGACGAGTACCAGGGCAGCGCCAAAACGACGGCAATTGATAACAAAAAGTTGAGAAACAGCCGGGTAAAAATTTTAGACAGGACGGAACCGTGCCAGACAAAAATCAGGCGCAGCCAGTGCTGTTGAGGACGAACAATCATAGTCAGCTTCAGGCAAAATAAAGAGCGTGACTATTAAACGTGATCGCCGTCACCGTTGCAAGCTTGTTACCAGGATATTGCATTTCTACCCTATCAGACAAAGAGTGGCACGATGCTGAAGTGTGTTTTTAAAAAGCCCGGTAAATAGTATGTTGTAACTAATGCACTGTTTTAAAAAACCCGGCCGCAGCCGGGGCAATGATTAGCAGAGCTGTTTCACCGCGGTGCGCATTCCCTGAAGCAAAATCGCATCAAGGTCGAGCGTAACTTGTTCTACCAATCCGCTGACTTTCGTCAGGTCTTGTTCCCAATGCTCGCTCACGCTCAGAACGGTTTTCACCAGTTCGCTGGTGCTGATCTGTTTGTCATGATGCTGGGTCCACAGCTGCTGATAGCGATCAAGCCAGTGCTGGTCATCTTGTACCGGATAACGTTCCCCGTTGCGCTCCCCGCGATAGAACGCAATCAGCGCGGCAAGGGCAAACGTCAGGCGAGCCGGTAATTTGCCGGTTGCTTTCTGCCCTGCCAGCAGTTGAGGCAAGATGCGGGTACGGTATTTTGTCATGCCGTTCAACGCAATCGACAACAGCTGATGCTTAATGTACGGGTTACGGAAACGCCCTGTCACCGCACTGGCGAAGGATTCCAGCTCATCTTTCGGCAAATCGAGTACCGGAATAATTTCCTGATAAATGGCTTTTTCAACAAACGCACAAACCTCTGCGTCGTTCATGGCTTCGCCGACGGTGTCCAGACCAGCCTGGAAAGCAACGGGAACCAGCGCGGTATGCGCCCCGTTCAGGATCGCGACTTTACGTTCTTTATACGGCTTGATGTCGTCGACAATCAGCACATTCAGCGAAAGTTTGTCCAGACGCAATTCGCTGGCGAGGGATTTCGGTCCCTGGATGACAAACAGATAGAAGTGCTCAGCGGTATCCAGGAAGCTGTCGTGATAGCCCAGCTCTGTTTCAAGTGCGGCAACTTCGTCACGCGGATAACCCGTTACAATACGGTCAACCAGCGTTGAGCAGAAGGCGTTAGCATCATTTCAACCATTGCGTAAATTCTGCAGGCAAGGCCCACTCTTGCGCATAACGAAGCACCAGTTCACGCAGGGCATCGCCGTTATAATCAATCAGTTCGCAAGGAATGATGACCCAACCTTTATCAGCCGCACCGTTGAAATGGCTGAAGCGCTCGAACAGCAAACGGGTGAGTTTGGCGGGATAACTGACGGCAGGCGCATCGTCAAATTTGTCTTCGGCGTGGTAGCTGATGCCCGCTTCCGTGGTGTTGGAGAAAACAAAGCGCATGTCAGGATTGTGCGCAAGCTTAAGGAATTCGTCGTACTGGCTGTAAACACTGATTTCGCGGTTAACGGAGCGGATAAGACGCGCATCGCTCACCGCTTCGCCCTGCTCATTCAGACCACGAATGATTGTGGTGTACAAACCGTCCTGGGTGCTCAGTGAAGGCGGAAAATCGCTCTGGATTGGGCGGACAATCACCACGCCCGAATTCAGATCCGTATGTTCGTTTAACAGATCGATCTGCCAGTCGATGAACGCACGCAGAAAGTTACCTTCACCAAACTGAATGATACGTTCAGGATAGAGCGCACCGGGGAAATCGCGACGGTTGAGTGTGTTCACAATAGGGTTCCTTTTTTAAGTAGTCATACAGCCCGACAAGATTGGTCCAATAACTTATCAAACTTTTCGACCATGAAACCCTGTTTTGATCAATTCATGCAGCAATTGTGAAATAAATTATAAAAACTTATAGAACACGGTCGTCGCCGTCATTTCGCCGTCTGGCATCAGCGCGTAATCCGGGATTTCGCCCACTCTGATCCAACCACCACGCACATAGAAGCTTTCTGCCCCGCTACCGCTTGCGGTATCCAGCACCAGAACGGTTTTGCCTTGCTCTCTGGCGGCAGCTTCAAGCGCTTCCATTAATGCCATGGCCACACCACGGCGGCGCGCTTTTTCATGGACCAACAGTTTGGCGACATCGGCGCGATGCGGCTGATTTTCGGGTTGATCGGTCAGGAGTTGTACAGTGCCTAAAAGCTCGCCGTGCGGGTCGCGACACACCATCACGGTACGCTCCTGGCGTTCGACGCTTTCGGCGACGCCGCGCCAGAATGCGCACGCATCTTGATGAGAAAAAGGCGCCATGAAACTGACTGATGCCCCGCCGTTTACGCAGTTGGCGAGAATATCGGCCAGGGCATCAATATTGGAGAGGATTTCATCCCGAGAGAGCGAATGAACGGACATTGACGGGGTCATAGGATTTCCTTGTAAAGTGACCCCAACACATTGCTATTAATAATGATTTATCGCAAGTTGACCCGCCATAGGTCTTTGTGATGTTAAGGACCGACAGCGTACTGCTGCTTCATGGCGGAAATTTTTTCATCGGCAGTTTGCAGCCAGCGCTGAAGATCGTTTTGCTGATGGTCAAACTCACACACGCCCCAGGAGAATGTCAGGCTCCAGGGGTGCAGGCCGCGCTGATTGTACTTCGCCACCTGTTCGTTTAAATATTGCATTGCTATCCACGCCCCCTGCTCATCGGTGTCCGCAAACAGCACCGCGAATTCATCGCCGCCGTAACGCACCAGCAGGTCAGCCTCACGGAATGCGCCACGCATCAGTTCCGTCATCGCTTTTAGTGCAACATCACCCTCGGCGTGCCCGTAACGTTCGTTAATCTGCCTGAAGCGGTCCAAATCCATCCAGGCGAGCGTTAACGGTTCCGCGCGTCGTCTGGCACCGGAAAGCGCGAATGCCGCAAACTGGTTAAATCCACGGCGGTTAAACAATCCCGTCAATTCATCGGTCGTTGCCGCACAGGCTGCGGCAAATTCATCTTCTACCAGCGCGGCGAGATCGTTAAGCGCCGTCAGATCTGAAGGGCTCATTTCACGGGGAACATAATCCATCAGGCATAACGTTCCGACAATTGCCCCGTTCGGCAAAGAGAGCGGTACCCCTGCATAAAAGCGCACACCCGGCGTCCCCGTGACCAGCGGATTATCGCGGAAACGGGCGTCGTGATGCGTATCAGGGACCACCAGCGGAGCGTTATCCAGAATGGTGTGCCCGCAAAAAGAGAGGTTTCGCGGCAGCCCGGATGTCTTAGCACCTTCTGTCGACATGGCGACTTGCACGCGCTCATCCATCAAATTAACCGTCGCCACGGGCACATTAAACAGGCGTTTCGCCAGACGACTGATCCGGTCATAGGGCTGAAGATGATTCGATTCCAGAAGCCCGGATTCGCGCAGGGCGAGCAGACGTTCAGATTCATTGGCAGGAATTGCAGGCGCTTTCATAATGTCTCCTGACACTCAGCTTTTTAATAGCTTAGCCTAAACAAGCGACTTGTCAGTGCGCGTAAATTCGATTTTTACCGCCGCGTTTGGCCTGATAAAGTGCGGTATCAGCGGCCTGTAGCCAATCGGTGACATTTTCCATATCACGAGTTGCCCCCGCAATACCGATACTTAACGTACAATTTATCGCTTCTTCCGCCACGTCGTCCATGACCGCGGCGGCCTCCATAATTCGCGACGCCACCACATGTGCCTCTTCAATTGAGGTGTTCGGCAGCAGGATGACAAATTCATCCCCGCCCAGCCGCGCCGGGGTATCCGTCTGTCGGGTAGCCAGATGCAGAATCTCTGACACCGTCGCCAGCATCGTATCCCCAACTTTATGGCCAAAACGATCGTTCACCTCTTTAAAATTATCGATATCGATAAACATCAGCGCCGATTCGCGACTGTCATGCTGGAGCTTTTTAAGCTCTTTTTCGATGCGTTTTTCCAGTAGGCGTCGGTTAGCAATGTCCAGCAACGGATCCATCATCGCGATCCGTTCAAGCTCGCGAGATTTCACGCGCAAGCGGATAGCAATGCTGTCGGTCAGCACGCTCAGGGCAATAATATAGATGGCAATTAACGGCAGCGTCGCAAACATGGTTTGCTGAGAAACGAAGATATCGATGTGCATGCCTTGCGTCAGCCAGGCCGCGAGAAACACCACCAGCATCGCAACAGCGGCTTTTCTCATCAGGACAAAACCGCCGGCGGAGAGCCGATCCGCCAACAGGATGGTGGCAATCACCACCGAGGGCAGCGGATTCACCGCCATCATCGCTATCCAGAACCCGCCCGCCGCGGCGTCCACAACCAGATTGTGATGCTCGGTCACCAGCGGCGTTGAAGATCGGCTGGCGTGTTGCCACGCCACGGTTGGCCAGACAAAGGCATTCAGTGCGAGTAAAAGCATTAGCCATTCTGAACGTTGCTGTTCAATCAAAACGGTAAGAATAGGAATAAAACAGAGAAATGTGCCAAGGATACGCATCAAAAACATACGTTTGACAAACCGGTTCCCTGGTAAGCGATGCTGTTTACTCAGTTTGTCCATTCCGTTCATGCTGCGTTTTTTCCGATGTGAAATCTCGGGTATCTTATTGAGCTTAAAAATACCTGGCAACAATTATATCCGCATATTGATAACATCTGTGCCGCATTCTGCCTGGGATGGTGACGGTTACACGCGTTCGGGATTTTTTCCCTCGCCTACCGCTGGCCGATCGTTCGGTTGACGCGCACTGGTACGATTTCGCCCTGCTTTTTTCGAACGATAGAGATAATCGTCGGCTTCGGCCAAAAGCGTGTTAAACACATCCGTCAGCTGCCAGGATTCAGCTTTTGCACTGCCGAGGCCAATACTGACTGTCAAAAAAAGCGTTTGCTGACGCCAGCTAAACGGGTGTGATGCAATAGTTTCTCTAATTCGTTCAGCAAGCTCGACGCCCTGACGTACATCGCCCGAATTCACCACGACCACAAATTCTTCGCCCCCCATTCGCGCAACGATCCCGTCTTCGCCCACGACCTGCTGCACTTTCCCAGCAAATGCGGCCAGCACGCTATCGCCACATTCATGACCATAGTTGTCGTTGATGCTTTTGAAGTAATCAATATCCAGAAGCATGACCGTTAAAAAACGGGGATGCCGATGAGACTCTTCATGCTTCAGCGCCTCATACAAGCCTGAACGCGAATACACACGCGTGAGAAAATCGTAATCGGCTCGCAGAGAAACCTGATAAATAAGCGAATTGATCGCCGCCACGCTCACGGAAACCATGATGGGACAAATGGCCATTGTGGCAATGCCAAGGCGCGCAGAGAACATCATCGGCGTAGACAGCGGCGTGGCGACGGCAATATCGATAATGGAATTGGCCACCAGGATAATTTCGATTCCCCCGGTCAGGAACGTCAGCAGACAGGTCGCCGGGAGGGAATACCGGACGGCACACCAGATAAGCGCCGGCAACGGAAATGCCAGACTGCCCGCGCCGCCAATAGCCACAGAGGCGATCACCGACACCACCAGCGCCAGCACAGGCAAGAAATGCCCCACCTGCACCGAACGATTCATCTCCGGCACTTTGATCGTCAGCAGGCACGGTAAAATGAGCACACCCGTTGAAAACTGCTCGCTAAACCAGTCGGCATACAGCGGCCAGAAGGTTTGACTGTCAATGCCAACAGAGCCGATCGCCCCCACCAGCGCACACAGCAACGCAGCAATCAGACAATAGTTAAACAGCCGCAGCGCATTGATAGGCTCAGGCGTTTGGCGTCCCATTTGTTTGTCCCGCGTGACCAGCTGAGCCACCGTGACGATGAAGACCATATTGGAGAGATTAATCACCACGGAGGCAATGCCCCAGTTGGTCGTCACCGCGTCATACATCAGCATAGCGACATAGGACACCGCGTAGTAACGCAGTCGATTGAGATACGCATAGCGGGCGAACACCCCTGCCATGACGCCGTTCAGCGGCCAGAAGAGTGAGAGCGCTTCCACGAGACGCAGTTCTGCACCAATAAGATAAAACAGCGTGGTGAGCGCGAAAATGCTGAGTGAATTCCGCAGAACGTTGTCGGGCCGGAACGGCATAAATGAGAGCAAGGAAGAGGGCATTAAATATCAATCCATATAATCGCTTAACGCAATCATTTAGCGGTCATCAGCAGGAATAATCAAAGATTAGCATGTATGTGTAACATGCATAACCCGGCAAGATAAGCCCTCAATGTTTGGCGTTCATTTGCAGGACCAGCCAATGGTGAATAACGGTCACGACATAAGCCTGTTGATCGCCATCTAACGCTTGTCCTTGGGGAATCTGGTGCCACTTCTCCAGACAGCCGCGACAGCACGTTGCGGTAGCGTGCTGGGCAATAAACACCGGATGACCGCGCATGGGGGTCTGTTTCCCATCGTTAACCGGCTGTACGGGAGCCAGCCGACGAGCGATAAAATCCGCCGCATGCTGGTCGATAATGTCCGCGCCTTTGTCCCAACAATATTGTCGCTCTTTGGTGCCCAGCCGAAAGCGCGAGCGGAACGTCGACCGCGCCAGACGGGCGAAAAGCGGATCGAGCGTATTCATCAGTAAACGGAGCGTCCCAGGCGCTGGGTCAGCTTTTCGAGTACCGCGACGCCCGCGAGGGAATTCCCGGTATCATCCAGTTCCGGGCTCCAGACGGCAATCGCCATCTCATGCGGCACAATCGCGACGACCCCGCCGCCGACGCCCGATTTTGCAGGCAGCCCGACGCGCCACGCAAATTCACCGGCATTCTGATACATCCCGCTGGTCGCCATAAGCGCATTCACCTGCCGCGCCTGCATTGGCGTCACTACCGCCTGCGCATGATGCGAAGAATAGCCCCGATCGGCCAGGAACAGAAACGTGCGCGCCAGCTCCACGCAGCTCATTTTCAGCGCGCAGTAGTGGAAATAGTTTTGCAGCACCGTCGCGACATCGTTATGAAAATTACCGAAGGATTTCATCAGCCAGGCAATCGCAGCATTTCGCGCTGAATGTTCAAATTCAGAGCGCGCAACGTTTGCGTCGTAGCTCAGATCGGAAACGCCACTCAGCTGGCGCACAATTTCCAGCATGCGCTGGCGCGGTGCGCTAAGACGGCTTTGCAGCATATCGCACACCACCAGCGCCCCGGCATTAATAAACGGATTACGGGGTTTCCCCTGTTCGATTTCCAGCTGCAGTAACGAGTTAAACGGCTGACCAGACGGATCCTTACCGACACGTTGCCAAATCTCATCTTCCTCGTACTGACGCATCGCCGCGACCAGGCTTAATACTTTGGAGATGGACTGAATGGAGAAGCGCTCGGTGGCATCACCGGCGTGATAAAGCTGCCCTTCCACGGTACAAATGGCAATCGCCAGTTTGTTTCCGCTCACCGAGGCGAGCGCAGGAATATAATCGGCGACCTTTCCCTGCCCCAGTAACGGACGCACTTGCGCCAGAATATCGTCCAGCATCTCATTATCAATGACCGCAGCCACAGTCTGCTCCTTGCCCACAGGCCAAAATCGGCCTGTGAGTATATCAGAGGCGGATATAGCGCGTCAGGCTGGAAGACGAAAGCGCGAAACGGCCTGCATCAGCAGATAAGATTCATCGTGCAATCGACGCGAGGATTCTGACGCGGTGGTCACCAGCGCGTCGGTCTGGCGAGAAACCTGGTTGAGCGCCTGAAGCTGACGCGTCATCTGATGGATGCTCTCCCCCTGACTCAGCGTCGCCGCCGAAATATCCTCCAGCAAACTGCTTAAATTGGCGACCAGCCCGGTGACCTGCTGCAGATTGTTTTCGAGTCTAACCACCGCCTTTGACCCCTCTTCGATGCCGTGCAACGAGTGATTGATCAGCGCCTGGATGGTCTGTGTAGAATGGCTGCTCTTTCTTGCCAGCAGTCCCACTTCCCGCGCCACCACGGCAAACCCACGGCCTTCGTTGCCCGCATGCGCGGCTTCGATCGCCGCATTAAGTGCCAAGATGTTGGTCTGGAACGCGACGCTATCGATGAGGGTGACGATCCCACGCATCTCCGACGATCGTTCGACAATCGCCTGCATTGACGCATTCACCGTAGACATCATCACATCCCCACCCGCTGCCGTCTGTCGCGCTTCGTTCGCGCGGCTGCTCGCCAGCTTCGCGTAGCCGGAATTGCCCTCAACGTGCGTTTCCAGCGCGGCGATGTGCGCGGTGACGTCATTAAGCTCTTGCGCCTGGCGCGCAGACTGCTGATACAGCTTCTGATTCCCGTCGGCCAGCGAGCCAATATTCTCGACCATCGACAGCGTTGCGTCGCTGACTTCCGTCACCAGCTGCTGTAAGCCATTTTGCATGGTGGTGATACTGGCGTTAAGCTGCCCTATCTCACGGTTAAAGCATTTTACGCCCGGAGGCATTCCCGACAGATCGCCTGCGGCCAGCCTGTCGATATGCGCAATAAGCTTACGCAGCGGGGTAATGACCCAGCGCGACATCCCAAACCACACCAGGATCGCAATCATAAGCAACACCACGGGGGCGAGCAGGAACAGCGACTGGAGGTTTGATAACCGGTCCATTAACGACTGTCGGCCCACGCCTGCGCGCGCCTCGCTGGCGAGCTGATAGCGGGCGAAGTTATCGTTAAAATCGGTCTGGAAGGCCTGAGCCGGCACGGCAAAAAAACTGTCAATCGAGTTGGTTTTCACCAGCCCTTCCGCCTGCTCGTTGATGGCCCCAAAGAAGAGTTGATAGCTGTTAACCAGCGCCTCGTCTTTTGGCGGATTGAGCGCCAGCCAGGCATTCCAGGCCTGCTGTGAGGCGCTAAGGGCTTTCTGGGCTTCATCCATCAGGCTGTGCCAGCTCCCGTCAGAGCCGGTCTCTTTATCCTGCATGAAATAGACACCAGAGCGATTAAGCAGATCGCTTGCTGCTAATAGCGAAACGCGCGCCAGATCCAGTTTGCTCTGCTGCTGTTGCGTCAGCTGATTCTGTTGTTCATTACGCTGTGCGTCGCGCAGTGAGGCCGTCAGCAGTATCGACGAGGAGAGTTGCAGTGCGGAAAAGAGTCCGATAATACAAAAGATGCCTGCCAGCAGACCAAACTGACGCGGTATCCTGCGCTTCGTACTCTGGCGGAAAATTTGCGTTAGGTTCATAATATTCTTCTGTAACAATACGTTAGACGCGTGCGAGTCTACGAAACGTAAATGACAGAACCATGACACAAAAATGACAAAGGCCTTCATGATGAAGGCCTTTATGACGGTGACGAAAAGGCGTTACACGCGATCTTTCCACACTGTCTGGATATTACAGAACTCATGCAGGCCGAAGTGGGACAGTTCGCGGCCAAAACCGCTTTTCTTCACACCGCCAAACGCGACGCGCGGATCGCTGGCGCTAAAGCCATTAATAAACACGCCGCCGCACTCAAGATCACGGGCAAATGACGCAGCGCGTTGCTCATCGGCGGTAAAGACCGTCGCCGACAGGCCAAAGTCGCTGTCATTTGCCAGCGTCAGCGCATGTTCAGCATCCTTTGCAACGGTGATGGTCGCCACCGGGCCAAACAGTTCCTGGCGGAATGCGGTCATGTCTGGCGTGACATTTCCCAGCACCGTCGTGGCATAGTAGTTGCCTGCACCTGCGATTTTCTCGCCACCCAGTAGCAGGGTTGCCCCTTCATCAAGCGTAGCCAGAACTTGCTGGTGCAATTCATCACGCAGATCGGCACGCGCCATCGGTCCTAAATAGTGATCTTCTATGTCCGGTGCACCCATTTTCAGCGCCGCTGCCGCCGCAACAAAGCGTTCCGTAAACTGCGCGGCAATGCCCTCTTCAATGATAAACCGTTTGGCCGCTGCGCAAACCTGTCCGGTATTCTGGTAGCGCCCCGTTACCGCGGCTTTCACCGCCAGATCCAAATCGGCATCATTCAGTACGATAAACGGATCGGAACCGCCTAGCTCCAGCACGCATTTTTTCAACGCCGCCGCAGCCTGTGCGCCAATCGCCGCGCCTGCACGCACGCTACCGGTTACGGTAACTGCAGCAATGCGTTTGTCGTTAATCGCCAGGCTTACGCCGTCATTGGTGGCATTGACCCAACCGAACACACCTTTTGGGAAACCGGCGTCAATGAAAATCTGACCGATCAGATCGGCCGATCCAAGTACATTGGGCGCATGCTTGAGCAGGTAGCTGTTACCCGCCAGCAGAATAGGCACCGCGCCGCGCAGCACCTGCCACAGCGGGAAATTCCACGGCATCACCGCCAGAATCGCGCCGAGCGGTCGATAGGCAATGACCGCTTTTTGATTTTCGACAAGCGTAGGTTCAGCATTCAGCATCGCCGGACCGTGCTGGGCGTACCAGTCGCAAAGCGCGGCGGTTTTGGTCACTTCGGCCCGCGCCTGCACAATCGGCTTGCCCATTTCGCGGGACATCATTTGCGCCATCTCTTCAGCGCGCGCCCGTATTGCTTCGCCAAGGTCGCGCAGCTTTTGCGCGCGATGAGCCACGCTTTCCTGGCGCCACTGGCGAAAGCCTGCGTCAGCGAGTGCGATTGCCCGATCAACGTCGTGTTGCGTCGCCCACGGGTATGCCGCCAGGGTTTCACCATTCGCCGGGTTAACAGACACGGCGTGAGTTGCAGATGAATACGTCATGAGGATCTCCACGGAATAAAAGTTGATTCATTGTGGTCGACTCTGCTATTTCTTAAAACTGAATAATATTAACCCACTTATTCACGAATCGAGAACGGCATGGATTTAACTCAGCTTGAAATGTTTAACGCCGTGGCCCAAACCGGGAGCATCACCCAGGCCGCGCAAAAGGTGCATCGCGTACCGTCAAATCTGACGACGCGTATTCGTCAGCTCGAGGCCGACCTGGGCGTTGAGCTGTTTATCCGCGAGAATCAACGCCTGCGGCTCTCTCCGGCCGGACATAATTTTCTGCGTTACAGCAAACAGATTCTGGCGCTGGTGGATGAAGCACGGATGGTCGTTTCCGGTGATGAGCCGCAGGGTTTGTTTTCGCTGGGCTCGCTGGAGAGCACCGCAGCTGTGCGCATTCCTGAATCGCTGGCGCAGTTCAATCAGCGCTATCCGCGTATCCAGTTTGCCCTGTCAACCGGCCCGTCCGGCACGATGATCGATGGTGTGCTGGAAGGTACATTAAGCGCCGCGTTTGTCGATGGCCCGCTGTCCCACCCGGAACTTGACGGAATGCCGGTGTATCAGGAAGAGATGATGCTGGTGGCCGCTGCCGGACACGCAGAGGTATCGTGCGCCACGCAGGTGAGCGGCTGTGATGTGTATGCCTTTCGCGCCAACTGCTCATATCGACGTCATCTGGAAAGCTGGTTTCATGCCGACCGGGCAATGCCTGGCCGGATTCATGAGATGGAGTCTTATCACGGGATGCTCGCCTGCGTCATTGCCGGAGCGGGTATTGCGCTGATGCCCCGCTCGATGCTGCAAAGCATGCCAGGGCATCATCAGGTTGAGGCCTGGCCGCTGGCGGAAAACTGGCGCTGGCTGACGACCTGGCTGGTGTGGCGACGCGGGGCGATGACGCGCCCGCTTGAGGCGTTTATAGCACTGCTAAACGAACGTCAGCCACCAGCGCCTTCTCCATAAACAGGCTAAGCGGGTCAGCAACGTAAGGGGCAAACGCCTCGCGCAAACCATACCCGTGGTTTTCATACAGTCGCACTGCGGCGTGCTGCTTGATGCCGGTTTCCAGGCGTAGCGTATGGCATCCGCGAGATAGCGCTTCGTCTTCCAGCGCGGCCAGCAGTTTTTCACCTAACTGTTGTCCGCGATGGGTGGGATCGATATAGACGCGCTTCATCTCTCCGGTGCCGTCGCCGTTCAGGACGATAGCGCCGCATCCCACCGCCTTAAGCTGGCGATCGCGGATCACCATCATGATCAGGCTGTCCGTCGAGAGTTGAGTCAGATCGAGCAGATGGTTACTTTCAGCGGGATAGAGTTCGCTCTGATACGCATCAAGCGCGGCGATGAGCGAGACAATGTCCGGATGGGCGGCAGATTCAGAGGTAATGGAATACATGGCAGGCTCCTTTGTTGTTTTTATTCCAGGATAGCGCCCCGCCTTTATAAGCGCTTCATAGTATTAACTTATGATGACGTTCATCAGTTGCACGAACGCGGGAGACAGCAGTAATTTTGTTATAGCCGCCGTGAAACTGAATGGACAACACATGAATACCAAAGCCCGTAAAGTGATGATCATTGGAGCAGGCAATGTGGGTGCGTCTGCCGCCTATGCCCTGCTCAATCAGAATATCTGTGAAGAACTCATTCTGGTGGACCTCAACCGGGATCGCGCCGAAGGGCACGCACAGGATCTGGCGGATGCCGCCGCGTATATGCCGGGCATGATGAGCATTTCGACGCGCGACGCGCGCGACTGCGCGGATGTGGATATCGCCGTAATCACCGTGTCGGGCGGTGCGCTCAAGCCCGGGCAAACCCGTCTTGATGAGCTGACTAACACTGCGCGGATTGTAAAAGGCCTGGTCCCGCAGATGATGGAAAACGGCTTTAACGGCATCTTTCTGATCGCCACCAATCCCTGCGACATCATCACCTGGCAGGTGTGGACACTGTCAGGTCTGCCGCGCAGCCAGGTGATCGGCACGGGCGTTTGGCTGGATACAACGCGATTACGTCGTACACTCGCGCAGGCACTGGATATTGGTGCGCAAAGCATCGACGCTTTTATTCTCGGCGAGCACGGCGACACCCAGTTCCCGGTTTGGTCGCACTCCTCGGTTTACGGCTCGCCGATCGGCGAAGTCTATCAGCGCCACACCGGTGAAACGCTTGATCGTCAGCAGCTCGCAGAGAATGTTCGCCGTCAGGGCTTCGACATCTATAACCGCAAAGGCTGCACCGAATACGGCATTGCCGGAACGATTGCTGAGATTTGCCGCAATATTTTCACCGGCAGTCACCGCGCGCTGGCGATTTCCTGCGTGCTGGAGGGGGAATATGGAATGGAGGGGCTGGCGATTGGGGTGCCCGCCGTGCTGGCGCAAAGCGGCGTCCAGCAAATTATTGAGCTGCAACTGGCGGAAGATGAACAGGTCAAATTCCGCCACTCTGCCGAGGTAATTAAGGCCAATATCGCCCGATTACCCTAGAACGGACGCCTGACGCAGGAAGATTTTGCCTTTCATATACAGCGTGGCCTGACCGGCAATCAGCACGCGGTCACCCTGTAATTCACAGCGCAGATCCCCGCCACGAGCAGAGACCTGGCGTGCGCGCATCTGCGTTTTGCCCAGTTTCGCACTCCAGTAGGGGATCAGCATGCTGTGCGTTGACCCGGTGACGGGATCTTCCGGCACGCCTTCTCCCGGACAGAAAAAGCGGCTGACAAAATCATACTCATCGCCGGGTGCTGTCACGCAGACCATTTTCTCCAGCGGGAGCATCGCCGCGATATCGGGCGTTAAAGACTCTACCTGCTGTTGGTTCTCCAGCACGACCATGTAATCGCGACCCGCGCGGACCTCTTTTGCGCTGGAAATACCGAGCGCGCTGAAGAGCAGTGCGGGCGGATTCTCCACCGTCTCGCTTTCCCACGCCGGGAAATTCAGCGTCAGCCAGTCGCCGTTGCGCTTAACGGTGAGATTGCCGACAAAACGCGTTGAAAAGACGATTTCGGTCTGCGGATAATCGAGATACTCAAAAATCACATGCGCCGCCGCCAGCGTGGCATGTCCGCACAGGTTAATTTCATACTGCGTGGTGAACCAGCGCAGCGCAAAGCCCTCGTCGGTGCGAACAAAAAACGCAGTTTCTGACTGGTTGTGCTGCTGCGCCATCTTCAGCAGCGTCTCGTCAGGCAGCCACTCTTCAAGCGGACAGACCGCTGCCGCATTGCCGCCAAAGGATTTATCGCTGAATGCATCAACCAGATAAAATTCAATTTCCTGCATTGTCTTACCGCCTGTTCTTGTTGTGTTGTCCTCATCTTCTGTGAAAACAACGATCTGCGCTACCTTTTCGATAACGTAAATTTTGAGATCTGCGTCACATAATGGTTGTCTTTTAGCCAGTTTACGCTTTAAGATCGCCCTCTCTTCTTATCTGCAACGAATGCGTTTTATTCCTATGACAACAAACACGGTTTCCCGCAAGGTCGCGTGGCTACGTGTGGTCACGCTGGCCATTGCCGCCTTTATTTTTAATACCACTGAATTTGTCCCGGTTGGCCTGCTGTCTGACATTGCCCACAGTTTCCAGATGGAAACGGCGCAGGTTGGCATCATGCTGACGATTTACGCGTGGGTCGTGGCGCTGATGTCATTGCCCTTTATGCTGCTGACCAGCCAGATGGAACGCCGCAAACTGCTGATCGGGCTGTTTATGTTGTTTATCGCCAGCCACGTGCTTTCCTTCCTGGCGTGGAACTTTACCGTGCTGGTGATAAGCCGCATTGGCATTGCCTTTGCGCACGCGATTTTCTGGTCGATTACCGCCTCGCTCGCCATACGTCTGGCGCCTGCCGGTAAACGTGCACAGGCGCTCAGTCTGCTGGCGACCGGTACGGCGCTGGCGATGGTGTTGGGTCTGCCGTTGGGTCGAATCGTCGGGCAATATTTTGGCTGGCGCACCACGTTCTTCGCGATCGGCCTGGGCGCGCTGATCACCCTGCTGTGTTTGATCAAGCTGCTGCCAAAACTGCCGAGTGAACATTCTGGCTCGTTGAAAAGTCTGCCGCTGCTGTTCCGTCGCCCGGCGCTGATGAGCATTTATCTGCTGACCGTGGTAGTCGTGACCGCCCATTACACGGCCTACAGCTACATCGAACCCTTTGTGCAGGTGGTGGCAGGCTTTAGCGCTAACGTCGCCACGGTATTGCTGTTGATTCTGGGCGGCGCGGGGATTATCGGCAGCGTGCTGTTCGGGAAACTCGGGAATAAACACGCTTCTCTGCTGGTCAGCAGCGCCATTGGCCTGCTGCTGGCGTGCCTGTTGCTGTTGATGCCCGCCGCGCAAAGCGAAAGCCATCTGGCCATCCTGAGCATTTTCTGGGGCGTGGCGATCATGATTATCGGCCTGGGTATGCAGGTCAAAGTGCTGGCGCTGGCACCTGATGCAACGGATGTGGCGATGTCACTCTTTTCGGGGATATTCAATATTGGTATCGGCGCAGGCGCGCTCGTCGGAAATCAAATCAGCCTTCACCTGTCGATGTCGGCGATTGGATATTTGGGTGCCATTCCTGCCCTGGCGGCGTTTATCTGGTCGATTCTGATATTCCGCAAATGGCCAGTGGCGCTCGAAGAGCAGCCGCATCACGGATAAAAAAGAGGTGGCTGAGGCCACCTTTTTTATTAATGGTAGTTTTTAATAATTTCCAGCACGCCGTTAATAATAAACTGCACACCCATGCAGACCAGCAGGAAGCCCATCAAACGCGAAATCGCTTCGATGCCCCCTTTGCCAACCCAGCGCATGATCGCGCCTGAGCTGCGTAAACTGCCCCACAGAATGACGCCAATCAGCGCGAAAATGAGCGGCGGTGCAACCATTACTACCCACTCGGAGAACGTCGAGCCATCACGCACCGTTGAGGCGGAGCTGATGATCATCGCTATCGTTCCCGGCCCTGCCGTGCTGGGCATCGCTAAAGGCACAAACGCGATATTGGCCGAAGGCTCATCTTCCAACTGTTCCGACTTGCTTTTGGCTTCAGGTGATTCATGCGGTTTATGAGGCGGGAAAAGCATCCGGAAACCGATAAACGCGACGATAAGCCCCCCCGCAATTCGCAGCCCAGGAATCGAAATGCCAAACGTATTCATCACCAGCTGTCCGGCGTAATAAGCCACCATCATGATGATAAAAACGTACACCGAGGCCATCAGCGCCTGATGATTACGTTCGGCACTGTTCATGTTACCCGCAAGACCTAAAAACAGCGCGACGGTCGTTAACGGGTTCGCCAGCGGCAACAACACCACCAGCCCAAGACCTATTGCCTGAATTAATTCCACCATTTCGCGTCGTTATCCTTATCCATAATTAACATCCCATTATACGGTGAAAATTCCCGTTGAGCCACGAGCACAACGTAAGCAGTGTTTTCCACTGCGCAATCACAGCCGGTCGGTATGTTTATGATTTAAAACGCCCCGAAAAAAGTTCATGAAACGTTTTAGCAAAATGTGGCATCGGCGGATACATTCGGTTGACTTATACTTGCCTGAGCAATAATATCTGCCGTGATTAAACTACTTGCCAGGGCAACCATTGTGAAAAGCACCAGTGATCTCTTCAACGAAATTATTCCACTGGGCCGTCTTATTCATATGGTTAACCAGAAAAAAGATCGCCTGCTCAACGACTATCTGTCTCCGATGGATATCACCGCGACACAATTCAAAGTGTTGTGCTCCATTCGCTGCGAGGTGTGTATCACGCCTGTTGAGCTGAAAAAAGTGCTCTCGGTCGATCTGGGTGCGCTGACGCGCATGCTCGATCGTCTCGTCTGCAAGGGATGGATTGAAAGGCGACCGAACCCAAATGACAAGCGCGGCGTGCTGGTGCAACTCACCTGCGAAGGCGCGGCCGTGTGCGAAAAATGTCATGAGCTAGTAGGACAAACACTGCATCAGGAACTAACAAAAAACTTAACGGCGGATGAAGTGCTGACGCTTGAACATTTGCTCAAGAAAATCCTGCCGTAAACAGAAAGAGGTATGACGATGTCCAGACGCAATAATGACGCCATCACTATTCATAGCATTTTGGACTGGATTGAAGATAACCTGGAATCGCCGCTCTCACTGGAAAAGGTGTCCGAGCGTTCAGGTTACTCAAAATGGCACCTGCAACGGATGTTCAAAAAAGAGACCGGTCATTCATTAGGTCAATACATTCGCAGCCGCAAGCTGACGGAAATTGCTCAGAAACTGAAAGAGAGCAACGAACCGATCCTGTATCTGGCGGAACGCTATGGTTTTGAATCGCAACAGACCCTGACCCGCACGTTCAAGAACTATTTCGACGTGCCACCGCACAAGTATCGCATCACCAGTATGCCTGGTGAGTCCCGATACCTGCTACCGCTAACGAACTGTCATTGCTAATCGCCTGATTAAGGGCCTGTTTCATTAGGTATAGCCTGTTGCCGACAGTATGGATCTGGAAAGCGCGCAGTAACCGAAGCGTACGCAGAGTACGTGAGGTTGATGCGCACTACCCGAGTCCAGAATGGCAAACACAATAACCTAATGCGCCAGGCGCTAAGACGTAACCGAGGAAATCATGAAAACTATCGCCTCCGCCGCCCTCACCTTACTGGTGCTGGTCTCCGGCCAGACTTTTGCGGAGCAAACCACTCACGCTAACCAGCAGAACAGTCGCACAGCGATAGTTCTGCCAACCGCACACGAACAATCGCCTTTTGATTTTAATCATATGGGTGCGGGTAGCGACAAATCCGACGAATTAGGCGTGCCGTATTACAACCAGCGCTAACGTTAAGTCGTTTTGGCCCTGCTTCGGCAGGGCTTTTTTCTTTCATCCCTTGATTCGCGTCGCACGGCGCAACCGCAAACCAAACACATTGATATACAACCCTGCCATGATCAGCGCGGCACCCAGCAGCTGTAACACCGTGAGTTTCTCGTCCAGCAGAACAGCCGCGCTTGCCAGCCCGACGACCGGAACCAGCAGAGACAACGGCGCGACGCGCCAGGTTTCGTAGCGTCCCAGCAAGGTTCCCCAGATCCCGTACCCCACAATCGTGGCGACGAACGCCAGATAAACCAGCGACAAAATCGTCGTGAGATCGATCTCAACCAGACTTTTGAGCATGACCGCAGCGCCGTCAAAAATGAGTGAGGCGATCATAAACGGGACAACCGGAATCAACGCGCTCCAGACCACCAGCGACATCACCGCCGGACGCGCGTCATGCTGCATGATGAGTTTGTTGAAGATATTCCCACATGCCCAGCTCAGTCCCGCCGCCAGCGTCAGCATAAAACCCAGCAGCGCGACGTGTTGCCCATTCAGACTGGCCTCCGCCAAAATCAGCACGCCAAACACCGCGACGGTGATCCCCGCCAGCTGTTTGCCCTGCAGGCGCTCACCAAAGACAAACGCGCCAAGAATGATGGTGAAAAACGCCTGAGCCTGGAGAACCAGTGATGCCAGCCCCGCAGGCATGCCAAATTTAATGGCGCAAAACAGAAAGGCGAACTGCCCAAAGCTGATGGTCAGACCGTAACCGAGCAGCAGGCGAAACGGGATTTTAGGCCGCGCAACGAAGAATAATGCGGGAACTGCGACCAGCAAAAAGCGTAAACCGGCCAGCATCAGCGGAGGCATGTTATGCAAACCTAACTTAATGACCACAAAATTCAGGCCCCATACCACGACCACCAGCAACGCCAGCAGCCCGTCTTTACGCGTCATACATCGCCTCTGATTATTAAATTTTTGTAAACAGATTCAAGGTAACGAAAAAAGCCCGCCAGGAAAAGATCATTAATTCTGGCAGTCAGGCGAAGCACTTAGGGATAAATTAGGTGCTATACAAGCCCCTTATGTCGTGATACTCCTGATAAAACACAACAAAAAAAATCGTAAGCATTTGTCGGGCAGAACTATGAAACCATCTCTCAGGCGCTCAACCGCAGCGCTGCTGGCGTCGTCATTATTATTAACAATCGGTCGTGGTGCGACGCTCCCGTTTATGACCATCTACCTCACCCGTGTCTACAACATGAGCGTTGAGAATATCGGTTATGCCCTGACGATCGCGCTGACTATTGGCGTGGTTTTCAGCATGGGGTTTGGCATCCTCGCGGATAAGTTTGATAAAAAACGCTATATGCTGATATCGATTCTGGCGTTTATCGCCGGGTTTGTGGCTATTCCGCTGGTGCATAACGTCACGCTGGTCGTCGTGTTCTTTGCCCTGATTAACTGTGCCTATTCCGTGTTCTCCACGGTGCTAAAAGCCTGGTTCTCCGATGTGCTCACGTCGTCCGAGAAAGCGCGCGTATTTTCGCTTAACTACAGTTTCCTGAATATTGGCTGGACGATTGGTCCGCCGATAGGCACGTTGCTGGTGATGTACAGCTTGCAATTACCGTTCTGGCTGGCGGCGTTCTGTGCCGCGCTGCCGCTGGTATTTATTCAGTTCTATGTGCAAAAGAGCGTCGCTGCCGATGCCGAACACGCCCCTGTACCGTGGCAACCGTCGGTACTTCTGCGTGACAAAGCGTTGTTCTGGTATACGCTCTCCGGGCTTCTGGCCTCTTACGTCGGGGGATCTTTCGCCAGCTGTATTTCCCAGTACGTCCTCGCAGCCGATTACGACAGTGATTTTGCGCAAAACGTGGTTGCCGTTGTGCTCCCGGTGAATGCCGCCGTGGTGGTGTCACTGCAATACCTCATTGGACGCAGAATCACGGCCAGCAATATTCGCCCTTTGATGGCGCTCGGCACGCTGTTTTTTGTGCTGGGACTGGGCGGATTTATGCTCTCCGGCAGCAATTTGATCTACTGGGGAATAGCCGCCGCGGTCTTTACCGTGGGGGAAATTATCTATGCACCGGGCGAATACATGCTGATCGATAACATCGCCCCGCCGGGGATGAAAGCCAGCTATTTTTCCGCGCAAGCGCTGGGGTGGCTCGGTGCCGCAGCGAACCCAATGATCACCGGTATTATTCTGACTCATTTGCCGCACTGGTCATTATTTGCGGTGATGATGGCGGCGATTGTGATTGCGTGGCTGATGATTTTGCGTGGAATGCGCGTGAAAGCGTGGCAGGAAGAGCCGAAAACAGCGTAAAAAGAAAGGCGAGAATCTCTCGCCTTTTTTGTTTTTAGTGGTGCAGCATTTCGTCCACAACCTGATTTTTATACATCTCATTGGGGTAATACGTCGGCCAGTTATCCATCTCTTTCAGCAACGCCTCGTGCGAGGTGTTGCCCATAAAGAGATGGAAGTGCGAAGACTGACGCGGGCTAATTGTATGGTCGCTGAACTGCACGAATTTTGGTGCTTTAGAGCCGGCGTCTTTACATTCAAACAGATAGCGCACGCCTTTTTTGCCTGACGCGTACGTCAGAATTTTATATCCGCTGTAATCGTAGCGGCAGCTCGCTACCGTTTTGCCGGTATGGAATTCCATCACATTATTTTCAATCCCAATGGTTTCCACATCCGTGGCGTATCCCTTGCGGTAATACGCTTTCACCTCGGCAAACGTTTTGCTGGGATCGCTTTCTGCTTTCTTTTTGAAAACCGGATCCAGCGAGCCATCAAGCAGGAAAGGATAAACCGACTGCCAGACGCCGTCCCAGTCGGATAATTTACGGTCTTTAACGTCTTTATCCTCAAAAACACCGTTCGCGGCTTTCTCTTCCGCCTCGGTCATTTGATGCCCGTGCGAATGGGCAAACAGTTGCCCGCTCACCAGTAGCGCCCCCAGCGTCATTGCAATTTTTCCAATCTGTGCAGCCAAAATATCATCCTCGTTCCGTTCAAGAAAACAAGAATGTTATAGTATAACATTTCAGAAAACAATCACCCTTAGATCGCCACCAGCCCGCGAACGCCCTCTTGCTCCATATCTTCACCGCGGCCACGCTGAATAATGCTCCCGCGCGACATGAGCAAATAGTTATCCGCCAGGTCCGCAGCAAAATCATAAAACTGTTCCACAAGCAAAATCGCCATATCACCCCGGCTGGCGAGCTGACGGATAACCACGCCAATCTCTTTTATCACCGAGGGCTGGATCCCTTCCGTCGGCTCATCCAGGATTAACAGCTGCGGACGACTCGCCAGCGCGCGGCCAATCGCCAGCTGTTGCTGCTGCCCACCCGAAAGATCGCCGCCACGGCGGTGCTTCATCTCTTTTAAAACAGGAAACAGTTGCCAGATATCCTCCGGCACGCTTTTCGCCTCGCGAGCAGGAAAGCGCGACAGTCCCAAGAGCAGATTTTCTTCGACCGTCAGACGCGGAAAAATCTCGCGCCCCTGCGGCACATACGCCACACCGGACTGCACGCGATGATGCGGTTTAGCGTAGGTAATTTTTTGCCCTGCCAGATGATCTCCCCGCTGCGCGCAGGCACTAACCCCATCAGGCATTTTAACAGCGTCGTTTTTCCCACGCCGTTGCGCCCCAGCAGACATGTCACCTCACCGTTTGGGGCTTCAAAGCTCACACCGCGCAAAATATGGCTGCCGCTGTAATACTGATTCAGTTCGTTAACCTGTAGCATTCCCGCTCCTTACCGTCCCAGATAGACTTCGATAACCTGTTCGTTGGCCTGCACTTCACGCAAAGATCCCTCCGCCAGCACGCGCCCCTGATGCAGAACGGTGACGTGATCGGCGATGGTTTCAACAAATCCCATATCGTGTTCCACCACCATCAGCGAATGTTTGCCCGCCAGGGTGCGAAAAAGCTCTGCCGAATACTCCGTTTCAGCGTCCGTCATGCCGGCTGCGGGTTCATCGAGCAATAACAAATGGGGGTCCTGCACCAGCAGCATGCCGATTTCCAGGAACTGTTTTTGCCCGTGAGACAGTAATCCCGCGCTGCGATCCCGCTCGGAGCTCAGGCGCAGCAGCGTAAGCATGTCGTTGATGCGGTCGCTCTGCTCTGAGGTGAGCCTGGCGCGCAGGCTGGCCCACACGGATTTGTCGCCTTTCATTGCCAGCTCAAGATTTTCCCAGACCGTCAGCGCTTCAAATACCGTCGGTTTCTGGAACTTACGCCCAATGCCCTGTCGCGCAATCGCGGCGGGATCGAGTCCGGTTAAATCAATCGACTGATCGTAAATCGCCCGCCCACTCTGCGGGCGCGTTTTACCGGTGATCACGTCCATCAGCGTGGTTTTTCCGGCACCATTAGGGCCAATCACGCAGCGTAATTCCCCCACGCCGATGTTTAGCGACAGATCGGTCAACGCCTGGAAACCGTCAAAATTGACGTTTATCGACTCAAGCTGCAGCACAGGATCGGTTTGCTCACGAAAGCGGTCGCCCGGGAGTTGACGGGTAAAAAGTTCGTCGGTTGGCTGCATTATTTCTCTCCCTTACGCAATAATCCGTAGACACCACGCGGTAAGAACAGCGTGACGGCGATAAAAATCCCGCCCAAAAACAGCTGCCAGTATTCCGGCATGGCAACGGTAAAATAGCTTTTCGCGCCGTTAACCAGCGCCGCGCCAATCACCGGCCCAACTAACGTCCCGCGCCCGCCAAGTGCCACCCAAATTGCGGCCTCAATGGAATTGGTTGGCGACATTTCACCCGGGTTGATGATGCCGACCTGCGGGACGTACAGCGCCCCCGCCAACCCGCACAGCACCGCGGAAAGCGTCCAGACCAGCAGCTTAAAAACCACGGGGATCGTAGCCACAAAATGTCAGACGGTTTTCCGCATCGCGCACGGCGGTAAGAATGCGGCCAAATTTGCTTTTCGCCAGCCAGAATCCGATAGCCAGCGAGGCTGCCAGCAGCGCGACCGTCGCCAGAAACAGCGCAATCCGCGTGGTCGTTGCCGTCACCGGGAATCCCAGCAGCGTGGTAAAACCGGTGAAACCGTTGTTCCCGCCAAATCCGGTTTCATTACGAAAGAACAGCAGCATCCCCGCGTAGGTCAGCGCCTGAGTCATGATCGAGAAATAGACCCCTTTGATTTTTGAGCGAAACGCAAACCAGCCAAAAATCAGCGCCAGCAGGCCGGGGATCATCACAATGAGCACCAGTGCCCAGGCAAAATGCTGGGTTCCCCACCAGAACCACGGCAGTTCGCTCCAGGAAAGGAACGACATAAACGCCGGTAATCCCTCGCCTGACGCCTGACGCATCAGATACATGCCCATCGCGTAGCCGCCCAGGGCAAAGAAAATCCCGTGTCCCAGCGACAGCATTCCGGCGTAGCCCCAGACCAGATCAAGCGCCACGGCGACGATGGCATAGCAGAGGATTTTGCCGACCAGCGTCAGCATCCAGGTGGACAGGGCCAGCGGATGGCTGCTGGGTAACAGCGCCAGAAACGGCAGCACCAGCAGAATGGCGAGAATCAAGCTGCCAACAAGTTGTGTTATTCGCGGCGCTTTACGCGCCAGCGTTAAGGTCAGTGGCTGGCTCATCAGTCTGTCACCCTCCCTTTAAGCGCAAACAATCCCTGCGGACGTTTCTGAATGAACAGAATAATCGCCACCAGAATCACGATTTTCCCCAGTACCGCACCCATTTGCGGTTCGAGAATTTTGTTGAAAATGCCCAGACCAAACGCCGCGGCTACGCTGCCTGCCAGTTGCCCGACGCCGCCGAGCACCACCACCAGGAAGGAGTCAATAATATAGCCTTGTCCCAGCTCCGGCCCGACGTTGCCGAGCTGCGAGAGCGCTACGCCACCCAAACCAGCAATGCCCGATCCGAGGCCGAACGCCAGCATATCGACACGCCCTGTCGGCACGCCGCAGCACGCGGCCATATTGCGGTTTTGCGTCACCCCCCGCACGTTCAGCCCCAGTCGGGTTTTGTTCAGAATCAACCAGGTAAAGAACAGCACCAGCAGGACAAAAACCAGCACCGCAATTCGGTTCCACGGCAGGATCAGGTTGGCAAAAACCTGCACACCGCCGGACAGCCAGGCCGGGTTCGCTACTTCCAGGTTTTGCGCGCCAAAGGTCATCCGCACCAGTTGGATAATCATCAGGCTGATCCCCCAGGTGGCGAGCAACGTCTCCAGCGGACGGCCATACAGATGGCGGATCACGCTGCGCTCCAGCGCCATGCCAACGCCCGCAGTCACTAAAAACGCTACCGGCAGTGCGACGATCGGGTACAGCGCCAGCCACTGAGGCGCGAATTGCGCCATCGCCTGCTGAACCATCCAGGTACAATATGCGCCGAGCATCAGCATCTCGCCGTGCGCCATATTGATGACGCCCAGCAATCCGTAGGTGATCGCCAGCCCGAGCGCCGCCAGCAGCAGCACCGATCCGAGTGACAACCCATAAACGCCTGCCCCAACAGATCGCCAATCAGTAAACGGTGCTGAATCTGACGCAAACTGTCCGCAGCGGCCTCACGCACGCGGGCATCCGGTTCCGTTTGGGTTTGCGTAAAGGGCGTTAAACGTGCCTGCGTTTCGGGATCGGTCGAATGCCCCAGCAGCGCAACGGCCTGCAAACGCACCTCGGCCTGCGGACTGGCGAGAAGCAGATTCGCCAGCGCCGCTTCCAGCGCGGCACGAACCTTGTCGTCTTGTTCCGCCTGCAGACGCTGCTGTAATAAATTCAGCATCGCCGGCGTGGCATCGCGCTGCAGTTGTATCGCTGCGTTCAACCTTTCCGTGACGTTGTCACTGACGAGCTGATGCGTGGCCAGTGCAGTGGAGGAGAGATTGCGCAGGCGATTGGTAAGACGGACCGCCTTCGGTTCGCCCTCTGCCTGGGCGCTTTCCCCAAGGGCGGAAAGTTGCCCCTTCACGCGCGTAAACGCGTGCTTTTGTGTATCAACAAAGAGATTTTCTTTCTGCAGCGCCTGCAACAGCGGCAAACGCGACGAATCCGGGCTGACGGCCCATTGCTCAAGTAGCGTGGTTTGCTGGCTGCGGCTCGCGGCGACAAAGGTGTCCGCATCCGACGCCTGCGCCATCCCTGGCAGCAGACCGGCAAGCCATACTATTGCGACGAACATACGCATAACGCTCATGGCTTTTCTCCGTGACCGGGTTTAGTTGCTGGCGGTTTTCATCGGTTGTTCTGACTTTTTATCGTTACCGGGAATGTACGGACTCCAGGGCTGAGCACGGACCGTTGCATCGGTCTGCCAGACGACGTTGAACTGGCCGTTACCTTCGATTTCACCAATCATCACCGGCTTATGCAGATGGTGATTGGTTGCGTCCATGGTCAGCGTAAAGCCTGACGGCGCTTTGAAGGATTGTCCGGCCATGGCGGCACGCACTTTATCCACGTCCGTCGTTCCTGCTTTCTCAACGGCCTGCGCCCACATATGGATCCCCACGTAGGTCGCTTCCATCGGATCATTGGTCACCACGGTGTCGGCGTTCGGCAAGTTATGGGCTTTGGCATAGGCTTTATAGGCTGCAACAAACGCCTGGTTGGTTGGATTATCAACCGACTCAAAGTAGTTCCATGCCGCGAGGTTCCCCACCAGCGGTTTGGTGTCGATGCCGCGAAGCTCTTCTTCACCCACCGAGAACGCCACCACCGGCACGTCGGTCGCTTTTACGCCCTGGTTTGCCAGCTCTTTGTAAAAGGGAACATTGGAATCACCGTTGATGGTTGATACCACCGCCGTTTTTCCGCCCGCCGAAAATTTCTTGATATTGGCGACAATAGTTTGGTAATCGCTGTGACCAAACGGGGTGTAAACCTCTTCAATATCTTTGTCCTGCACGCCTTTCGAATGCAGGAACGCACGCAGAATTTTGTTGGTGGTACGCGGATAAACATAATCAGTGCCCAGCAGGAAGAAGCGTTTGGCGCTCCCGCCGTCTTCACCCATCAGATATTCCACCGCCGGAATGGCCTGCTGATTTGGCGCAGCACCGGTGTAGAAGACGTTTGGCGACATCTCTTCCCCCTCATACTGCACCGGGTAGAACAGCAGTCCGTTCACCTCTTCAAACACCGGCAGCACCGATTTACGAGAAACTGACGTCCAGCAGCCAAAGACTGCCGCCACTTTGTCCTGGCTTAATAACTGACGGGCTTTTTCTGCAAACAGAGGCCAGTTTGACGCGGGATCAACCACCACCGGCTCCAGCTTCTTACCCAGCACGCCGCCTTTGGCGTTAATTTCATCGATCGTCATCAACGCGACGTCTTTGAGGGGCGTTTCAGAGATCGCCATCGTGCCCGAGAGCGAATGCATGATCCCAATTTTGATGGTGTCAGCGGCTTGCACACCAAAACTCATTCCCATAGCCGCCACGGAAGCCGACAGCGCAAAAGCTTTTAACAAGGTACGACGATGCATATTTTCACTCCTGAAAAGAAAGCTGTGCGAATGCGTCCGTTACGGCGTGGACGCAGAAAAAGCAAAACGTCTTTGACAGGATCAAGCACAGCAAAAAGAGTGCCAGAACAGAAAATAATCGGTTTTTTAGTGTATTAGCGTGAATCAATCAGCAGCAGAAAGGATTGTGGGGCGGGAGGAACAGCAGCGGAACGACTCAGAATGGCACAGCGTTGCATTATAAAAGTGCAACGCTGTGCGGGATGGATTACCAGACTTCGTCAGCGATTTGCGTCACCAGACGCACTTTGTCCCACTGCTGGGTTTCGCTCAGGCTGTTGCCCTCTTCCGTGGAGGCAAAACCGCACTGCGGGCTCAGGCAAATCTGGTCTTTCGCCACATACTGCGCGGCCTCTTCCAGACGCGCTTTGACGCCCTGCGGATTTTCCAGCTCGCCATTTTTAGTGGTGATCAGCCCCAGAACGACCTGCTGTTTACCCGGACGGACAAAACGTAACGGCGCAAAATCACCGCTGCGATCGTTGTCGTACTCAAGGAAAAAGGCATCGACATTCACCGTCCCAAAGAGAATTTCAGCCACGGGCTCGTATCCGCCTTCGGAAATCCAGGTCGAGCGGAAATTACCGCGACACACATGTAAGCCAATGGTCAGATCGTCGGGTTTGCCTTCCAGCGCTTTGTTCAATACGCGGGCATAGGTCAGCGCCAGCTGGTCTGCATCGTCCCCGCGTTCGCGGATCTGGCGGCGCTGGTCGTCGGAACACAGGTACGCCCAGACGGTGTCATCGAGCTGTAAATAACGGCAACCCGCGTCGTAGAACGCCTGAATCGCATCGCGCCAGGTGGTAGCCAGATCATCAAAATAAACGTTCAGGTCCGGATAAACGGTCGCATCAATATCTTTACGCCCACCGCGGAAATGCAGCACGCTCGGACTGGGAATGGTCATTTTCGGCTGGGCGTTACCGCTGATGCTTTTCAGATAGCGGAAATCCTCAAGCATTGGATGATCGCCGAAACCCAGTTTACCGGTCACGCGCACGCCGTGTGCTTTGGTCTGCACGCCGTTAAACTGGATGCCCTGATTCGAATCGTAGCGCTCAACGCCCTGCAACCCATCGAAGAAGTCGAAGTGCCACCACGCACGGCGGAACTCACCGTCAGTCACCACATGCAGGCCGCAGGCGCACTGCTGCTCAACAACGTGGCGAATCGCGTCATTTTCAATATTTCGCAGCGCGCCGGCATCGATTTCACCGCTGGCAAATTTGAGTCGCGCCTGTTTAATCGCATCAGGACGTAAAAAGCTGCCTACTACATCGGCACGGTACGGGGCGTGTTGTCGTTGCATGGTTTTCTCCTTAGCTGCCCGCAATTGATTGCAGACAGTGATAATTCATCAATTGAAGATTTAGACTTCTGGATGGCTATATGTCCAAAAGATGTCATATCACTGCCGTGACGGCAAACGAGAAAAATTCATGGCAGATGAATTTTATTCATCTTGAGCAGGCTCAGCGGAGGCAAACGCAAACTGTTCATCTTCCCAGCCCGTGATGCCTCCGATCATGATTTTGACCGGCAGACCGAGCCGGGACAGTTTCAGCGCCGCTCTGTCCGCGCCGTTGCAGTGCGGCCCCGCGCAGTAGACCACGAACAGCGTACCCTCTGGCCAGTGCGCCATCGTCTCGGCATCCATTGCAGAACGCGGCAAATGAATTGCCCCCGGTAAATGGCGACGCGCAAACTGCTCAGGCGTCCCCACAACGTGGAGTAACACAAAGTGCTGATCCTGCTGCGTCAGGGCGTGATGCACATCGGCACAGTCGGTTTCGACGCTCAGGCGGCGCAGAAAATGGGCGGCAGACTCCTGCGGGTCTGCGGCGGGAAATTCGGTTACGTAACTCATGGCGCTTTCTCCTGTTGGGCGTTTGTGTTAACAGTACTTTATCCAGAAATTCAGCCAGTGAATGCCAGCGGTCATGCCAGAAAACAGCAAGAAGATGACAAATTTACGACATCCCCCTTCACCGCGCGTGGTAGTCCTGGCCTATGACGGCCTTTGTACCTTCGAATTTGGGGTTGCGGTGGAGATCTTCGGCCTGCCGCGCCCTGAAATGGGCGATGACTGGTATCGTTTTTCCGTCGCAGCGATCGATAAGGGCGAACTGCGGGCGACGGGTGGCATTCGGGTGCTCGCGGATGGCGATCTGACGTTGCTCAATGCCGCCGATCTGGTGGTGATCCCCGGCTGGCGCGGCGTTGACAAGACCGTTCCCGCAGAACTTTGCGATGCTCTGCGTCACGCCCACGCGCGAGGCTGCCAGCTCCTGTCGATTTGCTCGGGCGTTTTTGTGCTTGCGGCGTCGGGATTGCTGAACGGGCGCCACGCCACCACGCACTGGCGTTATACCGAGACGCTCAAGGCGCGGTTCCCTGACATTACCGTGGTCGAAGATGTGCTGTATCAGGATGAGGGAGATATTTTGACGTCAGCGGGCAGTGCGGCGGGGATCGACCTCTGTTTACATGTGGTACGTCGCGATTATGGGATGGAAGCCGCCAATCATGTGGCGCGCCGCCTGGTGATTCCTCCGCATCGCGATGGCACTCAAACGCAGCTGATGAGTCGTCCGGTCGCCCAATTAAGGGAAAGTGAGCGGCTCGGGCAGCTTTTTGATTTCCTGCACCAGCATCTGACCGTCAGCCATAGCGTCAGTTCATTAGCCGCGCGCGTCGGTATGAGTCAGCGCACTTTTTTACGTCGTTTTGCCGACGCTACGGGGACGACGCCAGCGCGCTGGATGCTCAACGAACGCCTGCTGCGGGCCAGAGATTTCCTCGAAACAAGTCGACTGAGTATAGACAGCATCGCGGCGCAGACAGGGTTCGGCCATGCCGCCTCCCTGCGACACCATTTTCGTCAACATTTCGCCCTCTCGCCCGCACAATACCGGAAGCAATTTCACGTCACGCGCTAATGGCATAACGGCAAATTTAAGGCAAAAAAAACCGCCATTTTCTGGCGGTAAATGCTTGCATGGATAGAGTTGTATTTTGATATCTACTTTCCCGGTATTCCCTACCAGGTAGAAGATCGTAATAAACGTAGCACTTATATCTTCAACAACGGTTAAACAACGTTGCGGTCTGACGTTGTTACAGGAAAGGTTTTCAGGAGGCAGAGTTGGACCCTTTACTCTTAATTTGCAGATATTGCATCAATCCCTGATTTGCGCTTTGTTCAGCATGATCGTTCATCGCCTCAATATAATAAGGACGTGCAACGCTATAAGGCGCGCGCTCCGCCGGGTAAATCATAAACTCAAATTTCGTGCCCTTCGCCGAAGAGAGACAGTTCATTGCCCACGCATTATCGTTTATTTTTTGGCTTTGACATAATACCCGGCCATAGCTGCTGGTCAGGTAAGAGCTCACTCTCTCCTCCGCAGCTTTCAGGTAGTCTGGCTTGTTGCTATAGAGACTAAAGGCAGTAGTGGCGACAGCAATGGCGGCAATCCCAGGGATAACAGTGGCAAATAGTCTGTTCATTTAAATGGGTAATCCATAATCAATACATAATTAATACAAATAAAATACATCGCCTGGCTATTATTACCACTTAAACTGGAAAAGCAAATATTTATTTGGCATCTGTTTTTTTCAAGACTTTTATATATGACACATGCCTATAAATAGATGTTGCCATCATCTATTTAAAATAATCAATAGTGTTTATTTTGTTATTATTTGAAGCGTTCATTTATTGAATTTATAAATTACGCCACCTGTTTCCCTCCCGAATTTGAATCGTAAGGCTATGTTGACAAATTATTTGCGATAAATTTCACTTCCGAATAGTAACTCAAGGTAACTATTGGCATGATGACCGCAAAATGTGATGCGGTGATGAGACAATGGTTAAAAAAATGTTATCGATAATACTGCTAACCTGTGCGCTATTTTCAGGTCAGTTGATGGCAGGACATAACGGGCATGAATTTTTATGGGTAAAGAACGTTGATCATCAGCTCCGTCACGAAGCGGATAGCGATGAACTCAGATGTGTTGCAGAGGAGTCAGCGGATGGTTTACGCGAACATCACCACTGGCAGAAGTCGCGCAAACCCGATACTCACTTTCTTTGATTAAACGCCCTTGCGCTTCGGCAGGGTTTTCATCAACTCTTCAGGACTGACAGAGGCCACAACGCTTCCCGGTTGTGGCATTTTAACGATGTGATTTTTCATTTTACCAATGACGTGCATTTCGCAGGGACGGCAGTCAAATTTCAGCGTTAACACTTCATCACCGTTCACCAGCTGCATCGGCGTGGCTTTCCAGCTTTTGATATTGCCCTTGGCTTGTTTCGGACACAGGTTGAAAGCGAAGCGCAGACAGTGTTTGGTGATCATCACCGGCACATCGCCCTTCTCTTCATGCGCCTCATATGCCGCATCAATGAGTTGCACGCCGTAACGATGATAAAACGCGCGCGCTTTGTGGTTATACACGTTCGCCAGGAATGACAAATGGGAATCCGGATAGACCGGCGCAGGGACGGATACCGCTTTGCGACTCCCGCGCGGATAATTGGCCAGACGTGCTTCATCAAGCTTTTCGGCGGTTTCGCGGCGGAACTGGTTAAGCTGGCCGTTCGGAACGAACAGTGCATCCGGCAGCGTAAGCGTAATGTCGCGCGCGTAGTAGATCGTTTGCCCCAGCTTCGCCACGCCGTCTTTCAGGCTATTCATCGCCTTTTCTGCGTTATTCGCCACCTCAAACTGACCCTCGAGGGTATGCGTCACGCTCACGCCATCTTCGCTGGTCATGGTCAGGATCAGCTGTTCTTCCCAGCCGCCGAGCTCAATATCCACCGCAATACGGCGTTCACTGGACGTTTTCAGCAACGCCTGCTGCCAGTTATGGTCAAGGTTACGGTTAAGCGCAGCATTCGGGCGGGCTTTGTACAGATCCGCCGGCATCTCGTTCGGCCAGACGCGATACTGATTGTCACCCGTTTTCTCAACGGTGTTGGCGCGGAAGCCGACGATTTCGCGTTTGATCATCACGTTTAGCCCGTCACCGTTGGCCAGGGTTTCCGTCACTTTCACATCGATGTGATCTTTCGATACTTTTAAAACTTCACCCACCGGCAGGCCGATAAACTTAGGCGAATCAAACGCACCGATATCGTCTTTACGGGCATTCACAAAATAGTCGGTGCTGCCACGGTGGAACGTTTTATCCGTGGACGGAATAAAGAAATGCTCGGTGCGCCCGGCAGAAGAGCGCGCCAGGTCGCCGCGATCTTCAATGATGGCGTCAAGCATCTGACGATAATGCGCAGTGATATTCTTCACGTAGCTCATGTCTTTGTAGCGCCCTTCAATTTTGAAGGAGCGCACGCCAGCGTCGATGAGCGCCGCCAGGTTTGCCGTCTGATCGTTGTCTTTCATCGACAGCAGATGTTTTTCGAACGCCACGACGCGGCCCTGATCGTCTTTCAGGGTATACGGCAAACGACACGCCTGCGAGCAGTCACCACGGTTGGCGCTGCGCCCGGTCTGCGCGTGGGAAATATTGCACTGGCCGGAATAGGCCACACACAGCGCACCGTGGATGAAGAATTCAATGTTGGCGTCAGTCGCCTGGTGGATGTCGCGGATTTGATTGAGATTCAGCTCGCGCGCCAGCACGATCTGGGTAAAACCTACGTCAGAAAGAAACTTCGCTTTTTCAACGGTGCGAATATCGCACTGGGTACTGGCGTGCAGTTCAATCGGCGGAATATCCAGCTCAAGCACGCCCATATCCTGAACGATCAGCGCGTCGACGCCCGTCTGATACAGATCGGTAATCAGACGTTGGGCAGGTTCCAGTTCATCATCATGAAGAATGGTGTTCAGAGTCACGAACACTTTTGCACCAAAACGGTGGGCAAACGGCACCAGCTCCGCAATATCCTGCAGGCTGTTGCTGGCGTTATGGCGAGCGCCAAAGCCAGGGCCGCCGATATAAACCGCATCCGCACCGTGAAGAATCGCTTCACGGGCGATGGAGGCGTCTCGAGCCGGGCTTAAAAGTTCAAGATGATGGGATTGCAGGCGCATACGTCGTCGTTATCCGTTATGGTCAAAATGGCGGCTATTGTAGTCAGAAGTATGCGACAGCGAAACAGTTTTGCGTAGGGTTAGCGGGGATAGTGGATCAAAGAGTGAAAATGCACCGTCTGGCTACTGCTGTTGCGGTACGCGTGGGGGTTTATCGCCGGCAAAACGCACGCCCGAATCCGCTACAATTGTGCGCCAGTGGCCGTCGATACACATTTCCAGCTCACCGCTTATCACCACCACATGTTCAACAACGCCCGCTTCATGCGGCGTTGACTCACTGAGGGCCCCCGGCGCGAGCGTGATCGAAAAATGGTCAAACTTCAGCGTGTCGTCCCACGGGAATAACGGTTTAACCACCATCGCCTGCTGCTGCGGATCAAACACCGGCTGTGGCTGTTCTTCTGGAGTGATAAACGCTGAAAAAGGCACGTTCAGGCCCGTGGCGATTTTCCACAGCGTCGACACCGTCGGACTGGACTCATTACGCTCGATTTGTCCGAGCATGGCTTTGGATACGCCCGTCTCGTCGGCCAGTTTTGATAAACTCCAGCCCCGCGCCAGACGCTCTGTCTTTAAGGTTGTCGCAAGATGTTGAGTGATAGTCATAATGCCTCCCGTTGTGGCCAAGTGTACCACTTGTACGCTATAGCGCACAGTGCTACATTATTTCGGACGCTATAACGCACAACGGAGCCCTGATGCGTAATTCCTCCTCTCTGTTTCCTGCCGTGTTGGCCGGTTTCGTCGCCGTGCTGGTCGGCTATGCCAGTTCCGCAGCCATCGTCTGGCAAGCGGCAGCATCGGCAGGTGCAAGTTCACAGCAAATCGCAGGCTGGATGACCGCACTAGGTCTGGGAATGGGCGTGAGCACGCTTGCACTTTCACTCTGGTATCGCGCACCGGTTTTAACCGCGTGGTCCACACCCGGCGCGGCGCTGCTCGCCACCAGCCTGCAGGGCGTGACGCTCAGTGAAACCATCGGCGTGTTTATTTTCGCCAATGCCCTCATTCTGCTGTGCGGGCTGACGGGTCTATTCGCCCGGTTGATGAAGATTATTCCCCACACTCTCGCGGCGGCCATGCTCGCGGGTGTCTTGCTGCGATTCGGGTTGCAGGCATTCAGTAATCTGCAAGATCACTTTCTGCTGTGCGGCAGCATGCTGCTGGCGTGGCTCATCGCGAAAGCCATCATGCCGCGCTATGCGATTGTCGCCACGCTGGTGGTGGGCGGGTTGGTGGCCTGGCTGGGAGGTGACATTGTCACCGATAAACTTATGTTCTCGGTGGTGATGCCAGCGTTTATTGCCCCCACATTCACTTTCACCACTCTGATGAGTATCGGGCTGCCCTTCTTCCTGGTGACGATGGCCTCTCAAAATGCGCCCGGTTTCGCCACCATGAAAGCCTCTGGCTATGCGGTCGCGGTTTCCCCCTTAATGATTTTTACGGGCGGATTGGCCCTGCTGTTCTCGCCGTTCGGCGTGTATTCGATCTGCATCGCTGCAATTACGGCTGCAATTTGCCAAAGCCCCGACGCCCATCCGGAGGCCAACAAGCGCTGGTTAGCCGCCGCTGCCGCCGGTGTATTTTATCTGCTCGCCGGGATTTTTGGCGGCTCGATCACCGCGCTGATGGCCGCTCTGCCCCTGAGCTGGATCCAGACGCTGGCCGGGCTGGCCCTGCTGGGCACGATGGGTGGCAGTTTGTCTCAGGCGCTCCAGCACGAAAGCGAGCGCGACGCGGCGCTGGTTACGTTTCTGGTGACCGCCAGCGGTGTAACGCTCTTGGGGATTGGTTCGGCTTTTTGGGGGTTAATCGCGGGTGGCATCTGTTATGCCGTATTTTCACACTTTCGCCGCGCGTAGCTGCGACGGTGTTCGCCCGGTCGTGGCTTTAAAACGGTTGCTGAAATGACTCGCCGAACTGAAGCCGCAGGCCATCGCGATATCCGTCAACGGCTGCTGGGTGAACTGGACCAGCGCTTTTGCCTTTTCCATTCTCTGATGCATAACGTATTGATGCGGTGCCATCTTCATCGACTGGCGGAACATGCGCGCGAAATGGTATTCACTTAACGACGCCACCGCCGCCAGTTCCGCCAGCGTCAAAGGCTGCGACAGATGGTTATCGATATACTCAATCACCGCTCTGAGCACGAAGGGCGAGAGCCCGCCGGTGACTATCGGCAACTTCCACTGCACGCTGGAATAGTGCTGGATCAGATGGGTCAGGAGTAACGTGCTGGCGGTGCTCAAGGTCAGCTGATTGGCGGCCTGCTGCCAGTCACAACCCAGCAAAAACTGACGATACAGCATGGCGATTTTAGGATCGCTGGCGAACGTTTTTTCATCGAGCGCAATCGACGCCGGACTTTTGTCCCAGATCTGTTCGCCAATCCCGCGCAAATGTTCATCGGTACAATAAAGATGCACAAACGATAAATCATCGCGGATATCCCAGCTCGATTCGCTCTGCTCCGGCATGAGACAAAAACGGTCCGGCCCGCCGCCGTTTTTCCAGCCGCTGGCGGTTTTATGATAGCTCTCATAACCGTCAGCGACATACAGGCTCAGGGTGTGGTGGTTGCTTTTGACCGTGACGGTGTCGTGCTTGTTAAACCACGCCGCCAGCTGGATGCCCGAGTTAAGCGCGACCGTTTCCCGCAGCACGGCATTTTGTTGGCGAAGCGTTTCGAAAGTGTCGTAGGCGCGGGACATAACCGTCATAAGCTGGCAATTAAACAGATCGTTAGTCTATGAAGTGTTGCCCTTTGATGCCAGCGCTGGCGCAATAAAAAAGCGCAAGATTTTGCAAGTCAGTCGCAAGATGCTGAAAGCGCGCCAGCCCAGTCCAGGCGACACTTCGCCTTTGCCGTTTGAGAAGAGATAAAAATGAACGCACTGTTATATGGCCTGGTCGTACTTATCTGGGGAACCACCTGGATTGCCATTTTCCTGCAGCAGGGGCCGGTGGCCGCACCGGTTTCGATTTTCTGGCGCTTTGCCGTAGCCAGCGCCACCATCATGATAGTTCTCCTGGCACTGGGTCGCCTGCGTAAAATGGTCTTGCGCGATCACCTGTTCTGTATGGTTCAGGGGTGCTGCGTGTTCTGCTTCAACTTTTGGTGTTTTTACACTGCGGCGGCCTATATCAACACCGGGCTGGAGTCCGTGATTTTCTCCATGGCCGTGCTGTATAACGCGATCAACTGCTTTATTTTCTTTGGACAGCGCCCGCCTGCGCGCTTCGGGATCGCCGCCGTTCTGGGCATGTTGGGCATCATCACTCTGTTCTGGGACGATCTGCTCGCGAGCGGTTGGAGCCAGGAACTGTTGCTCGGTATCGGTCTGTCAGCATTGGGAACGTACGGGTTTTCATTGGGAAACATGATCAGCCTGCGCCATCAGCGCAACGGGCTGGAAACGATGACCACCAATGCATGGGCCATGACCTACGGTACGCTGGTGATGGGGGCCATCGCGCTGATTCGCGGCGATAACTTTACGCCTGAATGGACGGTGAGCTATATGGGAGCCCTACTGTATCTGGCCATTTTCGGTTCGGTGATCGCATTTGGGGCTTACTTTACGCTGGTCGGGCGGATTGGTGCCGGTAAAGCAGCGTACAGCACATTATTATTCCCGCTGGTCGCCTTATCCATCTCGACAATTTACGAAGGATACGTCTGGCATATGAACGGCATTGCCGGAATAGTGCTGATACTTACCGGAAATATGGTGATGTTTACGAAACCAGAAACCTGGTTCAAACGGTTACGTTTGGCGTAACGCGTAAAGATATCCGGCCTGTTTTACAGGCCGGATCGGGATTTACTTCGTATTCTTAACGTCAAACATGGTGGCATCGGTCGCCATGTCATCCACAACTTTCTTCAGCGTTGCCAGGGTCATTGGTGAGTTTTCGTTATTCAACTCACTGCCTTCGCCTTTACGAACCACTTTGATAACCGGTTTGCCGGTCGCCGCGTCAATAAGCTCACCTTCAAAATAGAGATGCGTGTCCATGGTACGGTGGCCTGATGCCATCTGCGTCCCGGCAATCACCAGTGCAACAGGCACCACTTCATAGAATTGCAGGCCTTCTTTCTTCGAGCTCACCCCGGTCACTGCGCCACGGAAAATCAAGCTGCGAGGGCCAGGCGTTGCCACAATTGGCTTATGCTGCCCAAGGGCGGTTTTCATTTTGGTATTGATATAAGCCAGCAGGTCATCAAGTAATTTCTGACCAATTTGAGTCGTTGGCTTAGGGACCGGATAATAGGTAATCGGGTTATAAACAATGCTGTCGTATTTTGATGGATTATAAGAAGGATCAACCCACCGCAACGTCGGTTTACCCGTTGCGGATGTTGTCTCTTTTAAGCCGGAGTAATCTTTTAAAAAACCCGAATATTGGTCGGGCTGCGCCACTTTAGACGCACAGCCCGCTAACGCCAGCAAGCCAGAGAGCACTGCAACTTTAAAAAAAGTGTGAGTACGCATGATGGTAAATCCCAGTTATATGCAGATATGCCCTGGAGTTATAGCAAAATAAAAGCGGGTGTGTAGTGACAAAAGATGGGGAATACAGCACAAATTGAGAAAATATCGCCCGGCGAGAGGCCGGGCAATAATTTATGGTGATTTAATATCCACTTGCCAGAACAGATGTTTACCAAACGGGTCAATTTCATAACCCGTGACTTCTTTTCTCACCGGTTCAAAAATAGTGGAGTGCGCAATCATTACCGCAGGCATTTGGTCGTGCATCATCTGTTGCGCCTCTTTGTAAAGTGCCGCACGTTTATCCTGATCGGTTATTGATTTAGCTTCAGCGATGATTTTATCAAACGGTTGATAGCACCATTTCGCCGAATTTGAACCGCCATTCGCAGAAGTACAGGTAAACAGCGGGCCGAAGAAGTTATCCGGATCGCCCGTTGCCGTCGTCCAGCCCATCAGAGCCGCCTGGTGTTCACCGCCCTTCACGCGCTTGAGATATTCACCCCACTCATAGGTGACGATTTTAGTTTGCACGCCGATCTTCGCCCAATCGGCCTGGATCATTTCGGCCATGCGTTTTGCGTTCGGGTTATACGGACGTTGCACCGGCATTGCCCATAAATCTACGGTTACACCGTTGGCAAATCCGGCCTCTTTCAGCAACGCTTTGGCTTTTTCAGGATCGTATTCGTAATCTTTCAGCTCGCTGTCGGCGCTCCATACGCCCGGCGGCAGCAGGTTCTTCGCCGCCGTTCCGGTGCCGTGGAAGACTGCATCAATGATCGCCGGTTTGTTTATCGCCATCGCCAGCGCCTGGCGCACCTTCACATTATCCAGCGGTGGTTTTTGCGTGTTGAAGGCGAGAAAGCCTGTGTTTAACCCGGCTTTACTCATCAGGTTAATGTCTTTGTTGGCTTTCATGCGCGGCAAGTCGGCAGGATTTGGGAACGGCATCACCTGACACTCATTCTTCTCCACTTTGGCGAAACGCACCGACGCGTCCGGGGTGATGCTAAAGACCAGACGATCCAGCTTTGAGTTGCCCTGCCAATATTCCGGGAACGCGGTGAAGAGAATACGTGAATCTTTCTGATACTGCGTCAGCTTGAATGGCCCGGTGCCGATGGGGTCCATGTCCACTTTTTCTGGCGTACCGGCTTTCAGCATCGCATCGGCGTATTCGGAAGAAAGAATCGAGGCGAAATACCACGCCAGGTCGGCGACGAACGGCGCTTCAGGGTGAGCCAGCGTGAAGCGCACCGTGTGATCGTCAACCTTGTCGATGGCGGTGATCAGGCTGCCAAACTCCAGACTTTCAAAGTTGGAATAGCTGCCGTTCGAGACGTTATGATACGGATGATTCACGTCTTTCTGACGCATAAACGAAAAAATCACATCGTCGGCGTTAAAGTCGCGCGTCGGTTTGTAGAATTTATTACTCTGGAATTTTACGCCTTTACGCAGATGGAAGGTGTACACCTTTCCGTCGTCGCTCACGTCCCAAGCGTTCTGCCAGGCTCGGCACCAGCTCGGTTGTGCCCGGTTTAAAATCCACCAGACGGTTATAAACCGGCACGGCGCTGGCATCCACGCTGGTGCCAGAGGTATACAGCTGAGGATTAAAGTTCTCCGGCGATCCTTCGGAACAATACACCAGCGTTTTGGCCGCCACGGTGGAACTGACCGTCAGTGCGGCTAAGGCCAGGGCTAAAGTTGTCAGTTTGCTATTCATTGTGTTTTCCTGTCTTTTTAATTCGACGGCTAATTAATTCTTTTGCCAATTCATAAATACCATTAAAGTAACAATGCAAACACCTGATAATACAAATTAAGAAGGATTCACTGTGGCTTCACAACTCTCCAGTCAATTAACCCAACGGTTTTTTCGCTATTTATCCATCACCAGCCAAAGCGATCCAAAAGTTAAAACACTGCCCTCCACACAAGGTCAGCATGAGATGGCACGTGAATTAGCTAATGAGCTGAAATCACTGGGTTTAACCGATATTGTGATCGATGAATTCGCCACCGTCACTGCCGTGAAAAAAGGCAATGTCGCGGGTGCGCCGCGCATCGGTTTTATTACCCATATTGATACGGTAGACGTCGGATTATCACCGGATATTCATCCGCAAATATTAACATTTGCAGGAGAAGACCTCTGCCTGAATAAGGAAAAGCAGATCTGGTTACGCATTAATGAACATCCCGAAATTCAGGCATATGCCAATGAAGAGATTATTTTCAGCGACGGGACCAGTGTATTAGGCGCCGATAATAAAGCGGCCGTCACGGTGGTGATGACGGTGCTGGAAAACCTGACGGCTGAGCATCAGCACGGCGATATCGTGGTGGCGTTTGTGCCTGACGAAGAGATCGGTTTATGCGGGGCAAAGGCGCTTGATCTGAAACGCTTTGATGTCGATTTTGCCTGGACTATCGACTGCTGCGAACGGGGTGAAATTGTTTATGAAAACTTCAACGCGGCGGCGGCGGAAATTCGCTTTACCGGCGTGACGGCACATCCCATGTCCGCAAAAGGAGTCTTGGTCCAATCCGCTGCTAATGGCGATGGATTACATCAGCCATTTTGACCGTCAGCAAACGCCGGAATGCACGGAAGGCCGCGAAGGTTATATCTGGTTTAACGGGATTCAGGCCGGGCAAAACGAAGCCGTATTGAAAGCCAATATCCGTGATTTCGATCGCGACAATTTTGCTGCACGTAAACAGCAGATTGCCGATGTTGTCGACAAGATTACGGCTCAGCACCCCACTGCGAAAGTGGACTACCGTATCGAAGATACCTACAGCAACATCAGCAATGCGATTGGCGAAGATCGCCGTGCGATCGATCTGATGTTTGAGGCGATGGAATCACTTGGCATCACGCCAAAACCGACGCCGATGCGCGGCGGAACCGACGGCGCGGCGCTTTCAGCAAAAGGCCTGCTGACCCCGAACTTCTTCACCGGCGCGCATAACTTCCACTCGAAGTTTGAGTTTTTACCGCTGTCGTCGTTCGAGGCCTCATACAAAACGGCCCTGCAGATTTGTCTGCTGGCTGCGCGTTAAGCCGGTTTACGGGCCAGTAGCGTGGCGAAACGCAGTTTGATGCGATTGCCGTTGGCGTCGGTGCGATGTAATTCACCGACGTCTTCGTTATATTTCAGTGTTACCCAGCCTTCATAATAGCGGCTCAATTCGCCGCTTTTGAACGCGAACGGGAAACCGACGTTGCACGGATAATCGTCGGTATCCATCGCCGCAACAATCAGGTTATAACCGCCCGGTTTAGTGCAACGTTGCATATTGGCAATCAGTCCCGGAATGGTTTTCGTTTCCAGGAACATCATCACCACGGTCGACAGAATAAAATCATACTCGCCTTCAAAGCTCAGGCTGTTCAGATCTTTGATCGACGTATGCAGGTTGGTAATCCCCTCTTCCGCTTTGATGCGCTCGAGATTCTCGATGCTCATCGGATTTTTGTCCCATGCGGTGACGTCATAGCCGTTCGCCGCCAGATACAGGCTGTTACGGCCATTGCCACAGCCCAGATCCAACGTTTTGCCCCGGTTTTACGATCCCTGCGCTGTACACTACCTCGGAGTGAGTCCGGGTCATGCCATATTTTTCGGTAAAGTAATTGTCATCAACAAGAGTCATTCTTTTTCCTCAGCTTGCATAAGCGTTGCTTTATCTGAACGAACCAATAGTTTTCCCTGCATCAGCAAAATAAAGGTGCGCACGAGCAGCAGCGCAATGATGCAGTTAGTGAAAATAAACAGCGGCACTGCAAGGGCAGCAAAAAAACCTGACGAACTGCTGTGCCCCAGATGCAACCCGGTCGTCGCCAGCGCGGAGACGCCGAACGAGAAGCTCCAGAAAGATGCGTTAAACGGCTGCGAGAGATACCACGGCATCAGGCGCAGCATAAACAGCAACTGCAGCAGACCGTAACCAAAGAGCATTTTGGCAAAGGTGTCGGCTTCGCCACCGTTCACGCTCCAGCCACGCGCTACAGGCCACCAGCGCAGGTGCCAGCTGGATGCCCAGCGAAGTCCGCAATGGCGACGGCAATTCTCCGCTACTGCGTAATCGCTGCAAAATAACCGGCTCAAGGCTAAGCCATGAAAAAACGCCCGCGCCCAAAAAAACCAGCCCGGCATCATGATAGCCCAGCGCACCGCAGGCCATCGCGCTAATAAAGTTGTTGGCAACCGTCGGCAGATACAGTCCCGGCGTGGTCGCCTCTTCAGGGTGTTTCCCCCGCCACAGCCCGGCGCTTTGCCAGGCGGAATAGCCAAGTTGAATCACCACGCCTGTCCCGAATAACGCCAGCGAAATGGGGCGACACCACGGGACAAATCCAATCGCCACCAGCATCGTGGTGGCCGGAAACAGGCTGACAAAACTGCTCATCACCGGATGACGCATTTCCGCCAGCACGCTGTGCGGAAAACGCACCGCGCGGGTGATAAATGCCACGGTGAGGAAAGACCATATCAGCACCGCCAGCGCAACTAACATCTCGCCCGGCCAGCGTGATACAGACCAGATTGTGCTGGCATAGCGCCACGCGAAGCCCATACCAATGGTTCCTAAAACCATCCCAAAATAACCGGACGGTAAGTTAAGAACCTGTTGGGATTTGTTACGTTTATGCATTAATTTTAAACTATAAATTATATTTGAAATGCTAGTTTAAGGGGTTTGCGATTCCGTTACCAGCACTTCGCAAGTCGTAAAGTTTGCTACGTTTAGTAAGACGCCCAGCAGAGATAACGCAATGAAAAAATACCGACTCAGTGACGAAACTCGCCTTTATCATTCGCATGACGGAGAAACGAAATCGACCGTCACGCTGAGGCAAATCATTGCCCTGCGCGATTTTCACGATGTGACGGCCGGAACCCAGGGCGGATGGCTGGACGACGAAAGCGCCCTTTCTCACGACGGGAGCTGCTGGATCTACGATGAAAACAGCGTCGTATACGCGGGGGCGCAAATTCAGGGCAACGCCCGAATCACGCAATCCTGTGTAATTAGCCATGCCGCACAGATCGGCGATAACTGCTGGATAGACGCCGCTAACATCAGCCACGGCGCACGGCTTAGTGATGCCGTCACGGTGCAATGTTCTGAAGTGCGCGGCGAATGCCATCTGTACGGTAATGCTCGCGTTCTTCACAACAGTACGATCGTTGCCGCGATTGGACTCACGCCGGATCGAGAGCAGATCTTACAGATCTTCGATAACGCCACCGTCAGCCAGTCGCGGGTGGTGCACCAGGCGCAGATTTACGGCGATGCGATGGTGAATTTTGCTTTTATTGAACATCGCGCTGAGGTGTTCGATAACGCGCTTATTGAAGGCAACGATCTTAATAATGTGTGGGTGTGTGATTGCGCCAAAGTCTATGGCAACGCGAAGCTGATCGCGGGTACAGAAGAGGATGCCATTCCAACCCTTCGTTATAGCTCGCAGGTGGCAGAAAACGCCGTCGTGGAAGGCAACTGCGTGATAAAACATCACGTGCTAATCGGCGGTCAGGCGTGGTTGCGCGGCGGCCCTATCCTGATTGACGACCGGGTCGTGATTCAGGGGCGCGCGCGCATCAGTGGCGATGTGCTGATCGAGCATCGAATCACTATCAATGATGACGCAGTGATTGAAGCTCTAAGCGGGGAAAATATTCACCTGCGCGGCGAAAAAGTCATTAACGGAAACCAGCGTATCACCCGCACGCCGCTATTGGGCGCACTGTGAGCGGATAATTTTGGCGTAACTGTTCACATCCTCGAACTCACCGTTCAAATATTCGGCTTCCTTCATGCACCCTTCCAGCGCAAACCCGTTGCGAACTGCGACATGATTACTCTGCGCGTTCGCCACCCGGCATTTAATGACGAAGCGGCGGATTTCGCCCCCGCTCAACGTAATAACGCATAAAGGCCTGTAAAGACTGCGAAAGAATACCCTGACCCTGGCTGGCTTTATCCAGCCAATAGCCGATGTAGCCCGTCTTATTGGTCGGTTCGATAGCATTAAACGAGAGTACGCCTTTCAATGATTCATCCTGAAAAATCAGGAACATCTTCGCGTAACCGCGCTGGTGCAGCATCTGATTACTTTGCACATTTCTGCGCGTATCGTCTTCGCTGCCCACGTGCTGCGCCCAGTCAAATGCCGTCTGTAGCCAGGTTTTATTCTTGATAACCAGCTTGTGCAGTTCGGTGGTGTAGCGTTCATCAACCGCCCGCAGCTCGATGCGGTCTGTCACGGTGATGGTTTCGGATGGAATGTCGGTCATTGCCCTCACCTTATTCCTCTCCCAAACGGGAGAGGAAAAGAGAAACGTTAGCGCATGACGCGGTCATCAACATAGACACGTTTGTCAGGCGCGGGTGGGAAATACTGATACAGCCAGGTTTCGCTGATCGCATCGCCCTGGCAGCGCAGGAACATACGCATATCGACCGGGTCGGTTGAATCGTTTGTTGGATACCAGTCGAACAAAATGCGATAGCCGTCGAACGGTTCAACATAGAGGATTTCGACCTGTCGCGCTTCACCGTTTGAGAGCGTAATGACCGGCTCGATACCTTTCGGCGCAGCGGCTTTTAAATCACCGCCAACGAAATCAATGGCGAAGCGACGTGCCCAGGTTTTCGGGTAGTTTTCGCCCGGCGCCCAGCCTTCCGGGAAGCCGCCCATCCCCGTGCGCGTGGCATACACATTTGCCAGCGGAGAACGTACCGGTGGCTGCGCGCTCCAGTACAGGCGATATTTGAAGTCCAGCTCGTCGCCCGCTTTAACCGATTTTTCGGGCTGCCAGAAGCACACGACGTTATCCAGCGTTTCACCCGTGGTCGGGATCTCCATCAGGCCTACGCTACCTTTGCCCCACTGGTTGCGCGGTTCAACCCACAGGCTTGGACGCTTGTTGTACCAACCCATGATGTCCTGATAGTGCGAAAAATCGCGGTCAAGCTGGAGAAGACCAAAGCCTTTCGGGTTTTTGTCCTGGTAGGCGTTGAACTGTAATTTCTGCGGATTATTCAGTGGACGGCAGATCCATTCGCCGTTCCCACGCCACATCGCCAGACGATCGGAGTCGTGGATTTGTGGGTGAATGGTATCGCACATGCGACGTTCGTTATTTCCGCAGCTAAACATGCTGGTCATCGGGGAGATGCCAAGCTGTTTGATATCTTTACGTGCATACAGGTGGTTATCCACCTCCATGATCACCTGGCTCTTCTCGCAATGAATCACGAACTTATAAGCGCCAGTGATACTTGGGCTGTCGAGCAGCGTGTAGACGGTAAAGGTGGTGTCGCCCGGTTTAACGGTTTCAAACCAGAACGAGGTGAAATCAGGGAACTCTTCTGGCGTATCCGTAAAGGTATCAATCGCCAGGCCGCGCGCGGAAAGACCGTATTGATACGTGTCATCTACCGCGCGGAAATAGCTCGCGCCAAGGAAAGAGACAATATCGCGACGCGCTAGTTCAGGCGCTTTGAACGCGCGGAATCCGGCAAATCCTAAGTCGCTTTGCCCTTCGAGTTGTTTCGTATCCACACCCGCATCGTTGTAGTTAAACAGTTCAGGACGGAAATGAATTTCACGCGCCTGAGACGAGGCGGAATCCAGCGAGAACATCCGTACACGGCGGCGGAAACCCATCCCCATATGGAAGAATTGCACGTCCAGCTGACGGTCTTCAATATTGTTCCACAGCGACTGTTTCGCATCGTATTGAATGGCGTTATATGCCTGCGGCGTCATGGTCGCCAGCGTGTTTGGCAATGGACGCGGCGCACCACCCCACGGGGTTTGCGCCAGATCGTGCGCCATGGATTGCAGTACGGAGAAGTCAAAGCGACGACTCTGGCCGTCGGCAATATCGGAATCTGCGGCAAATGCCGCGCGGGAAAAGAGCGTTGAGAGTCCGGTTGTACCGCTCAGCGCGGCCATTGCCAGCGAGCCCTGTAAAAAACGTCTGCGATTCATGCCTGAGAAAACGTCCTTATGGTCGTGAGAATGAGTTTCGCGCGTGGCGAAACGACGGCAAGAAAGAACGCACAGCCTAAACAAAAACGGTTAAAAATCCAATTGTTGAGCGGTGATTATCTGAACAAAGCGAGAAATATATTCTGTCGAGGGGAATGAACTGAAATGAGCGTAAAGTTAAGTATAAATTTGGGCGTGGGAGAAATAAAAAAGCCCCTGATGGACATCGTCATCAGGGGCTAATCAGGCGCACTATTATTATTTTACGCTGACATCGATACCTGGAAAATATTTCTGCGCCAGTTTATCGATCGTTCCGTCAGCCCGGACTTTTTCAATGGCCGCATCGAGCTGTTTCTTGGTGGCTTCGTCACCTTTGCGTAGCCCAAAGCCGATCCCGCTGCCGAGGATCGTGTCGTCAGACACCGGTTTGCCGATAAATCCAAACCCTTTACCCTGCGGTTTGCTCAGGAAACCTGCCTGACCGGCCGCTGACATCACGAGAGAAGCATCAATACGGCCATTCAGCAGATCGCCCCATGCCATATTCTGATCTTTATAAGACACCACGGTGACACCGTGCTTTTCCCAATGCTCTTTTGCATAGGTTTCCTGAATAGAACCCTGCAATACGCCGATGCTTTTGCCTTTCAAGCCTTCAGGCGTCGCTTCAATACCGGTACCTGCTTTACCCACCAGCTGCGAAGGGATGCGGTAAATCGGCTGGGTGAAGTCGATGCTCTGCCGACGCTGATCGGTGATGTTCATCGCGGAGTTAATGGCGTCGAATTTTTTTGCCATTAATCCTGGAATCAATGCATCAAAAGAGGTTTCGACCCAGCTGCATTTCAGTTCAGCGGCTTTGCAAATCGCTTTGCCGAGATCGATGTCGAACCCTTCCAGTTCGCCCGAGGCATTGCGGCTTTCAAACGGAGGATATTCGGCTTCAAGGCCGTAGCGAAGTTCAGTTGCTGCCAGCGTCGAAAACGAACACAGCAATCCCATGCCGACAACTAACGCGTTAAATTTCATCTCAAAACTCCTTAGCGTGGTTTAACCCGACACAGGGCCTGCGCACCTGCCCGTAATGTCGCCTCATCTTTCGCAAAAGAGAGGCGAATCAATTTGTTATCTGTGCCATCAGCGTAAAACGCCGACAGCGGAATCGTCGCCACGCCACATTCAGTAATCAGGCGTTTGACCATCTCGCTGTCGCTCTCGTCGCTGAAATGGCTGTAATCGGCCAGCAGGAAGAACGAACCTGCGCTGGGCAGTAATTTAAACGGCGAGTCCGACAGTAAATTTTGCAACAGATCGCGCTTACGCTGATAAAACGCGGAGAGCGAAAGCCAGGTTTGCGGATCGGCCATATGTTCAGCAAAGGCGTATTGCATAGGGGTATCGGCCGAAAACATCAAAAATTGATGCACTTTGCAAATTTCATCCATCAGTTCTGCCGGAGCAACACAATACCCCACGCGCCAGCCGGTGACATGATAGGTTTTTCCGAATGATGAAATGATCACGCTTCGTTCCGCCAGCTGCGGGTGCGTTGCCATTCCATGATGTGGTTTTTCGTCAAACACGACGTGTTCGTACACTTCGTCAGACAAAATAATAATGTCGGTGTTTTGGGTGATCGCCGCCAGCTGTTGTAAATCCTCAGCAGAGAAAACCTGCCCGCTGGGGTTGTGCGGCGTATTAATGATAATCATCCGGGTGCGGCTGGTGACCGCCGCACGAACTTCATCCCAGTCTACGGCAAACGCCGGAACCGTCAGCTTGATCGCGACCGGTGTAGCACCTTGCAACCGCACGATGGGCGCGTAGCTATCGAAAGACGGTTCAAAATAGATAACTTCATCGCCGGGATGCACCAGTCCGCTGATCGCGGAGTACAGCCCTTCGCTGGCGCTGGCGGTGATCAGCACTTCAGAGCTGGCGTCATATCGCGTGCCGTAAAGGGTCGCGATTTTATCGACGATACGCTCTTTAAGGGGAGGCAAGCCGGTCATCGCCGCATATTGATTATGACCCGCTTCCATCGCACGCGTTACGCCGGCGATCAGATTAGGGTCACAAGAAAAGTTAGGCGCGCCTTGAGAAAGATTGATGGCATTGTGCTGGGCAGATAGCTGGCCAATCACGGTAAAAATCGTCGTGCCCACATCAGGCAGTTTAGAACGGGTATGCACAGGGGTACGTAATGTCATCATCAATCCTTTCTCGTGGATATTGCATAACTATTCAACAAGAAGGTGATGAAGACGACAACCGAATTGTTGTCATAGTCGCCATGATCAAAACGCATAGCTCGCCTAATACTCAACTGCCGGAAGATATCGTTAAGAGGGTTTTGCGATGGGTGAACGTGCTCTTTGCATCCGAGCGGGATGATTAAAATGGGATCACATAATCGTGTTGCAAACCCAGGGTTCAGTCGCAAAATAAAAAAATCTCCGCCATGATTTTAATTATTTAATTTACTCCCTAAAACTGTTTCCCATAAATCAATATTTATTGTGAATTTTTATCACCTCATTAATTCATGGAACTGATTTACATTTCATTCAGTTACTCACGCAGCAAATATTAACATTTAAAAAAACTATAGTATTTGCCGAAATAATTAAAAGGATATTAGGATTCATTCGATTCATGATATGGACGAAAGTTCACTCACGTCATAATAAAAATCGTTTAAAGGATCGAAAAATGAAAAGAAAAGTTCTGGCAATTGTCATCCCCGCTCTCATGGCTGCAGGCGCTGCTCACGCGGCAGAGATTTATAATAAAGACGGCAACAAACTCGATCTGTACGGTAAAGTCGATGGGCTGCACTATTTTTCTGACAACACGTCCGCAGACGGTGACCAATCCTATGTTCGTCTGGGGTTCAAAGGTGAAACCCAAATCAGCGACCAGCTGACGGGCTTTGGCCAGTGGGAATACAACGTTCAGGCCAATAACACCGAAGGTTCTGAGAACCAGTCATGGACGCGTCTTGGTTTCGCGGGTCTGAAGTTCGGCGACTACGGCTCATTTGATTATGGCCGTAACTATGGCGTGCTGTATGACGTGGAAGGCTGGACCGATATGCTGCCTGAGTTCGGCGGCGATACGTATTCCCAGTCCGACATCTACATGACCAGCCGCGCTAACGGCGTTGCCACCTATCGCAACACCAACTTCTACGGACTGGTGGATGGCCTGAGCTTTGCCCTGCAGTATCAGGGTAACAACGAAGACTCAGGCAACGGTAACGAAGGCACTAATAATGGCCGCGACGTCCGTCATGAGAATGGCGACGGCTTTGGTATTTCCACCACGTATGATTTAGGGATGGGGATCAGCGCAGGCGCGGCCTATGCTTCTTCTGATCGCACCAACGCGCAACAAAACGACAGCAGCGCCTATATGGCTCAGGGTGAAAAAGCCGATGCCTGGACTGCGGGTCTGAAATACGACGCCAATAATATTTATCTGGCAACAATGTATTCCGAAACCCGTAACATGACGTCGTACGGTACTTTTGACGATACCCACGCGGGCGGCGTTGCAAATAAAACCCAGAACATTGAAATCACCGCGCAATATCAGTTCGATTTCGGCCTGCGCCCGGCCATCTCTTATTTGCAGGCAAAAGGCAAGGATCTGACCTATAACGGATTTAACGCTGATAAAGACCTGGTTAAATATGCCGACGTAGGCGCGACCTACTATTTCAACAAAAACATGTCCACCTACGTTGATTATAAAATCAACCTACTGGATAGCGACGATCAATTCTATAAAGATGCAGGTATTGCAACGGATGACGTTGTCGCGTTAGGTCTGGTTTACCAGTTCTAATTGCTGACAAAAAAAGCCTGCCATCTGGCGGGCTTTTTTCATTTATTGACACATTCGGCAAGCTAATGTGTGATGGACGACATGATAAAAACGCATGCCTGGAGTGTTTATGTCGCGCCGTACCTTTCCCCACAATGCTGTAGACGCATTTCTGATCACCGCGCGTCACCTGAATCTCACTCACGCCGCCAAAGAACTGTGCCTGACCCAGGGCGCTGTCAGTCGTAAAATCGCGACGCTGGAATCCTGGTTCGGCTTTCCGCTGTTTGAGCGCCATGCTCGCGGACTGCGGCTTTCCCCTCAGGGCAGCGCTCTGCTTCCTGACTTACAGTCAGCCTTTGAGCACTTACTCACCGTGGCCGAACAAGCGCGCGCGCAACAAACCGTCGTGCGCCTGAAAGTGCCGACATGTGCAATGCGCTGGCTGATCCCTCGGCTGATTCAGGTCGAACGAGAGCAGCCAGAACTACAAATCGCCCTCACCACCACGACCGATCATACGGTGAATTTTAAAACCGAATCCTACGATGCCGCGATCGTGTTTGGTACGCATTTGAGCGCTGGCGATCTGCTTTTTGAAGAAGCCCTGACGCCAGTGATGAGTCCGCAGCGAATGGATTCGGCTCTGGATACGCTGACGTTTCTTCATCCGACCCGTGACAAAACAGACTGGTCACTCTGGCTGTCCAGACAAGAAAACGTCGCGCTGGTGATGCACAAAAACCAACACTTCGACACAATGGACCTGGCAATCACCGCCGCGATGCAAGGCCTTGGCGTGGCGATTGCTGACGAAACGCTGGTAGAAGAAGATATTCGCGCCGGACGGCTGGCGCGCCCGTTTAACACCAGCGTTAAAACCGGCGCAAGCTATCGGCTGCTGTTACGCGATTCGCATGGAAAGACTGCTGGGCTGGCTGCTTTTCGCGCCTGCTTACTCAATCCAGACTCACATGGTGCTTCATAACGCGTTTAAACAGGCTCATCCGGGCGCGCATAAATCGGTATTCCAGCTTGAAAACTGCATGTTTATTCACACCGAGATGCAAGAGCACATCGCGCCCTTTTCGGGCAGCGGGCCATCGGACCGGGCCATGAAGGGCATCACAGGTTCGGCTGGCGTGACGCGCGAAGTTGACCCAGTAATCGGCCACGTGGCCAGAAAACGCCAGATCGCGCTCGTTCACATACTGCCGCGACGGCTCAATCTGATTTAACGTATCAAACACATACGGAATTTCATTGCCGTGCCACGCGCCGTTTGAATAGGTTGCGTGTTCCGCCTCGGCAACGTAATCAAACCAGTAGCGCCAGCACGGTTCGCCCACCCGCTGTTGCGCCTGCATCACGACAAAACCCATGGTCGTGAACGCCATGTCGCGACACACCTGTCGGCCCAGCTCTGCATCCCCTTTCACGCCAGGATAAAGTAACTTGATTAACCCAAGACCAAACCGGCGCTCACGCCGTAACTTTTGGATTTGCCCGGCCAGGTCTATCCCGAAAACGGCCATCACGCTCGCTTCATCACTGTTTGAGCCAATCATCACCGGAACAGGATGCTGGCGCGCAGCAAAAAAAAGATCCAGCATCGGTTCGGGTAACACGCAGTCGCCCACAATCGGGGTCGGTGCCACATTCAGCGGAGCCTCCAGCGACCAGAATGCGTGCGCGGGAATGGCACGCAGCTGTTCCGCCGTCGCGTTTTGCAGGCCGAAATGCCCCGCCAGCGTTTCACCTTTTTGCAGCGCATCCCCACGCGGGGTATCAGGCAAGGTATAACCACTCTGCACGATCGCTTTGTGAAACAGCCCTTTCGCCAGCGGCGAAGTCAGCAATGACAGCACGCTGCGGCCCCCAGCGGATTCCCCAAAAAGCGTAATATTGCTTGGATCGCCACCAAACGCTGCAATGTTGTCACGCACCCACTCAAGGGCGGCCATTTGATCGAGCAGCGCAAAGTTATGCACAATGCGATCTTCGTCGTCGCAAAGCGCGGGATGGGCAAAGAACCCCAAATGCCCCAGACGATAGTTCAGCGTCACAACCACCACGTCCCGACGCGCCAGCGCCTTTCCGTTATAGGGAGGCAACCCGCCGGCGCCAATCGTGAAACCGCCGCCGTGCAGCCAGACCATCACCGGCAGCGGCGCTTCGCGTTTCACCGGCGACCAGACATTCAGATACAGGCAGTCTTCAGAGAATTCACCGGGGTCTCCGCCGCCGAGCTCCCGGCAGTACTCGCTGTTTTGCCAGCTTGACGCTGAAAATGCGTTGGCCTGACGAATGCCATGCCAGGCCGCAGGTGGCTGCGGTGAGCGCCAGCGCAACTCACCAACGGGTGGCGCAGCATAGGGAATACCGCACCACACATGGACATTTTCATCGGTTAAACCGACTAAACGGCCCTGACACGTCTCAACCACCGGGAAAGATGAATTTTCCATACCAACCTTTATTTTCCATCACAGCCCAGCAGAGTAACGTTTTCAGAGCAAACCACAACGACGTTTACTGCGCTCTTCCGCCTGCTGATACAGCGTAAATTCATCGTTGACTGCACATCCCAGCGCGGTTTCAAACGCCGCCTGGCTGGAATTACCATGGCTTCGCGCCTGGGTTTCATTGCCAAGATTCGACTGGAAAATACCTGCAGCGCTTACCGGAAGAAAATCTTCATAAACGATTGGCTGCGCCACGACCCACCCTCGCTCAATCAGCGGTTGCGGATCGTCACCGGGGCGAAATGCCTGGCGGTGTGACTCGCCCGCAGGCGTCAGACGGTAGCGAAAATAGGCTAATTCCTGTCGGCGCAGGAACATTTCACTGTCCGGGAAGGCCTGAAACACGTCACGTAAATGGAGCTGATGCGTCAGATTGTCCTTACCGGTTCCCGCTTCACCCAGTAGACGGTCATAAAGCTCGCGGCCTTTCGGCGTTAACGCCACGCCACGCTGTTCGATCTCACCAAAACGGGCGGTATGCGTTCCACGATGTTCGCCGGCAAAAAGCACCGGCTCTTCCAACGCTTTGAAACTGGTTTGGCGCAATAGGACCGGCACGTCGCGTCGCGGCGGCCCTTCAATCACAATTTTCGGTTCAATACCGTATTTCGGCATCAACTCCTGCACCCGATCGATATCCAGCGTGCGCGGCGTCAGGTGGTTAATATGGCATCCGGGGAAACAAACCACATCGGCGATAAGACGATGCTCATTGTGCAGAGCCAGATACGTTTCCTGGTCGACAAGCGCGTGGCTGTGCCAGCGGAACGTTTCCAGCGCTTCCTGAACAAACTCGCGCGCCTGAGATTCCGTAAAGTGGCCTTCAGACTCATGCAGATCGATCAGTTCCAGACAGCGCGGGGTAAAAATAGAGCGTCGGGCCAAAATATCCGCGGCACGTTCACGCAGCGCCACGTTTTCAATAAGCTCCAGCCGGAGCAATGAGGTGAAGACACGGAAAGGATTTCTCGACAGCGCAGCATCATCGATGGGCCGAAACGCCGTCGAGTGTACCGGCACGCCCGCCTGTGAGAGATCGTAATAGCTGACGGGGTGCATCCCCATAATCGCAAACATCCGGCGTAACGTGGACAGTTCTTTTGCACTGCCTACGCGGATTGCGCCATGACGCTCGACATTCAGACGCGCGAGTTCATCCGCATTCGCGAGTTGTTCATGTAAGTGCGGATTATTTTCCAGTACCGCCAGATTCACATCTGCAACCAGTTCCAGCAATGTGCCGTATTGTGGAACTTCCTGCTGGTACATCGCTGACATAGCCTGCGAAAAGTGTTCCCGAATATCATCAGCCGTGATGGTGTTCGCCATGATGTCATGCTCCCAGTGAATAATACCTGGAGTGTAGAGAAGGCTTTCCGCCTTCGGGGGGAAGAATTTCCAATCTGTGATCCTGATAGCCGAGTGGTTATTCCCTGCGCTTAGACAGCGCTCCCCCACCTTTGTGTCAGCGCCTGCGACTTATTAGCCTCAGTAAGAAAATCTTGTTGTAACTCAATTACATCAAATGTTAATAATATTTTGCTATCAGGTTATCAAAATTAAACATCTTCCCTTGTCTCTTACCTCGCTCTATTCATAACATCGGCTATGGAAAAAAATGGTTTGTTTAGTCAGCGCATACGTTTGCGCCATTTGCACACTTTTGTGGCCGTCGCTCAACAGGGAACGCTGGGGCGTGCGGCTGAAACTCTTAATCTTAGCCAGCCTGCGCTCTCAAAAACACTGAATGAACTGGAACAGCTGACCGGCACACGTTTGTTCAATCGTGGCCGTCTTGGCGCACAGCTGACGCTGGTCGGTGAGCAGTTTTTAACGCATGCCGTAAAAGTACTCGACGCGCTGAACACAGCGGGTCAGGCGCTGAACCGCAAAGACAGCCAGGACACCGACGTGGTCCGCGTGGGAGCGTTACCCACGGCTGCGCTCGGCATTCTGCCCGCCGCTATCGGCCAGTTTCACAAGCAGCAAAAAAATACCACGCTACAAGTGGCTACCATGAATAACACCATGCTGCTGTCAGGGCTGAAATCGGGAGAACTGGATCTGGGGATTGGCCGCATGTCTGACCCGGAACTGGATGGTCGGTCTTAATTATGAACTTTTGTTCCTGGAATCACTGAAACTGGTCGTGCGCCCTGGACACCCTTTATTACGTGACACTGTCACACTAAGCCGGGTCATGGAATGGCCGGTAGTCGTTTCCCCGAAAGGCACCGCGCCGCGCCACAACGCCGAAGTCATGCTCCAGATGCAGGGCTGCACATTACCGTCAGGCTGTATCGAAACGCTTTCAGCTTCGCTTTCTCGCCAGTTGACGGTGGACTATGACTACGTGTGGTTCGTCCCCTCCGGCGCGGTGAAAGAGGATTTACGTCAGGGCTGTTTGTCGGCGCTCCCGGTGGCATCACCAGGCGCCGGTGAACCTATCGGCATCCTGACGCGCGTGGATATCCCGCTTTCTTCCGGTGCGCAGTCGCTTCTCAGCGCCATCCGCAAATCCATGCCTATCTGATTCACCCCCTTATGCTTCTCCGACCCGTCACGCTGACGGGTTTTTTGTTTCTGTTATTCAAATAATGCGAAATCTTTCATTAACAATTGCGCAAAACAATTTAACAGTTTTATCATAGCCGCGAATTCACCAAATGGTTCATTCGAACTTTATTCACGTGCGTTCGAAAGCCGTACAAACGGTATATTTTCAATAAATCATTATTAAATCCGAACTCAATTACCCATATGGTACATGCGCAGCGTGGCGTTACGGGGAAAATACGAGGTCTTTAAGGAGACAGAAATGGCATTTGGCAGCGCGCCGCGCGGGATAGCAAAATTCCTGCAGTGGCTCCTGGTGGGGCTGATGACAATCATCGGCCTGGCAATTGGCGGCTTGGGCTTGAAGCTCGCTACCGTCGGGGGAACCTGGTACTTCCTCATCGTTGGCGTAGTGATGTTGATCTCCGCCTTTTTAATTTTCACCGTCGAATCAGCGGGATCATTCTTTACGCTGTCGCCTTTATTGCATCGATCTTTTGGGCAGTGAATGATGCTGGCTGGGATTTCTGGCCGCTGTTCTCGCGCCTGTTTACCCTCGCCGTCCTCGCCTTTCTATGTGCCCTGGTTTGGCCCTTCCTGCGTGCGGCGAACCGCAACGTACCCGTGAATAAAAAACCGGCTTTCATGCTAGCGGCTATTCTCGCGCTGGCGATGCTGGTGAGCGTTGGCTGGATGTTCAAACCGCAAACGCTCGTTGCCGCGAATGAGCCCGTTCCGGTAAAACCGGTTGCGCCTGGCGAGCAGCAAAAAAACTGGGAACATTGGGGGAACACCACACACGGTGACCGCTTTGCCGCGCTGGATCAGATCAACAAGCAAAACATCAGTACCTTGAAAGTGGCGTGGACCGCGCATACGGGTGACATTCCGCAGAGCAACGGCTCCGGCGCTGAAGATCAGAACACTCCTTTGCAGATAGGCGACACGCTGTTTGTCTGCACACCGTACAGCAAAGTGCTGGCGCTGGATGTGGATTCTGGTAAAGAAAAATGGCGTTACGATTCCAAGGCCACCGCGCCAAACTGGCAGCGCTGTCGTGGTTTGGGTTATTTTGAAGACACTCAATCTGTGACAACGTCACAAGTAAACACTCAGCCAGCAGCCTGCCCGCGTCGCCTGTTCCTGCCGACGACGGATGCCCGCCTGATTGCGATCAATGCCGATACCGGCAAGCTCTGCGAAGACTTTGGCGATCGTGGCATCGTCGATCTCAGCGTTGGTATGGGCGAAATCAAACCCGGTTATTACCAGCAGACCTCAACGCCGCTGGTGGCCGGGAATGTGGTCGTCGTCGGAGGCCGTGTCGCCGATAACTTCTCCACCGGTGAACCGCCGGGCGTGGTGCGTGCGTATGACGTTCGTACCGGTAAACTGGCATGGGCATGGGATCCGGGAAATCCTGCTATCACCGGCCTGCCGCCAGAAGGTCAGACCTATACGCGCGGTACGCCAAACGTCTGGTCGGCCATGTCTTATGACGCAAAGCTGAACCTGATTTATCTCCCGACCGGAAACGCGACGCCTGATTTTTACGCGGGTGAACGTACCGCCCTGGACGACAAATACAGTTCATCCATTGTGGCCGTTGATGCAACGACCGGTCAGGTGCGCTGGCATTATCAAACCACTCACCACGACCTGTGGGACTTTGACCTGCCGTCACAACCGCTGCTGTACGACTTGCCGGACGATAAAGGCGGCACGACCCCGGTTCTGGTGCAAACCAGCAAACAGGGCATGATTTTTATGCTCAACCGCGAAACCGGTGAGCCGGTAGCGAAAGTCGAGGAACGTCCTGTCCCTGCGGGCACGATTCAGGGCGAACGCTATTCTCCGACGCAGCCGTATTCTGTCGGTATGCCGATGATTGGCAACCAGACGCTGACCGAATCCGACATGTGGGGGCGACGCCGGTCGATCTGCTGCTGTGCCGTATTCAGTTTAAAGAGATGCGTCATCAGGGCGTCTTTACGCCGCCAGGCCTTGATCGTTCCCTGCAGTTCCCGGGCTCACTCGGCGGCATGAACTGGGGCAGCGTTTCGGTGGACCCGAATAACGGCCTGATGTTTGTCAATGATATGCGTCTGGGGCTGGCAAACTATATGGTGCCGCGTGCGAACGTCGCCAAAAATGCCAGCGGCATTGAGATGGGAATTGTGCCGATGGACGGCACGCCGTTTGGCGCAATGCGCGAGCGTTTCTTGTCGCCGCTGGGCATTCCCTGCCAGAAACCGCCATTCGGGACGATGTCCGCCGTGGATCTGAAAAGCGGCAAGCTGGTGTGGCAGGTTCCGGTAGGGACCGTTGAAGATACCGGTCCGCTGGGCATTCGTATGCACATGCCTATCCCAATCGGGATGCCAACGCTGGGTGCATCGCTGTCCACGCAGTCAGGGCTGCTGTTCTTTGCAGGGACGCAGGATTTCTACCTGCGCGCGTTTGATACGGCGACCGGGAAAGAGATCTGGAAAGACCGTCTGCCAGTGGGCAGCCAGTCGGGACCGATGACCTACGTCTCACCGAAAACTGGCAAACAGTACATCATCATTAACGCGGGTGGCGCACGCCAGTCGCCGGATCGTGGTGATTACATCATTGCCTACGCGTTGCCTGATAAACCGTAACCGGGTAACACGTTCTACGGCCCGCCGCGTAATGTGACGGGCCGTTTTTTTACGGTGCGACAGGCGCTAGCGTCACGGGTTTATGCAGGGTAAATTCCACCTCAAAATCCCGACTCACGCTTGGTGACCAGCAGCTGCGGGAGACCGCTTTCCACGTTTCGGCAAAGAAGGCTTTATCGCCTTTTGCACTGTAATTCGTTGCCCGTCCATTCGGTTTCACATCAAATTTCACCGCGACTTTTCCTTCAAATTCCTGCGCTGCCGCCTGCGCTGGGTAGATCGGCTGCACCTGATACACCTCGCCGTTGCAGTCAGGCTGTTGGGAATCCGTAGCGTTGTCTTTGGTCGAGGCGGAGCCCCCTATCGGAAAGGACAATCCCGCGCCCACTCCTACGCCGTTGCTTCCTCCGCCGATGCCGAAACCACCCACGCCCACCGAGCAACCGGTCAACAGGCTGGAAAGCGCGATCAGGACGGTCATACGTTTTGCTGGATTCATTTCGTTATCACCATAAAAAAAGGGTTCATGCCAGAACATGAACCCTTTTTACACAGGTTGGTGAGACAGTCAATCCAGAGGGATTAGAAGGTTTCCCAGTTATCGCCGCCGTCAGCCACTGCATGACGCAACGGGGTAGACTGCGGAGCAGCCGATGGTTTTGCACTGCGAGACGGCGCAACGCCGTTCAGACGGAATGCCCCTACCGCCTCGGTCAGACGCGCACCCTGCTCTTCCAGCGATGCCGCTGCTGCGGAGGCTTCCTCCACCAGCGAGGCGTTCTGCTGGGTCACTTTGTCCATCTCAGAAATCGCCTGGCTGACCTGAACAATGCCACGACTCTGTTCGTCGGACGCCGCTGCGATTTCGAGCATAATATCGGTGACGCGTTTAACGGCTTCAACGATATCATTCATGGTATTACCCGCCGCGACCACTTCGCCAGACCCCTGATCGATAAGGGTGACCGACTCATTAATCAGCCCTTCAATTTCTTTCGCGGCGTTCGCACTGCGGCTCGCCAGCGTACGCACTTCACTCGCCACAACCGCGAATCCACGGCCCTGCTCGCCCGCACGCGCGGCCTCAACGGCCGCGTTCAGCGCCAGAATGTTGGTCTGGAAAGCGATGCTGTTAATGACTGCGGTGATTTCAGAAATTTTCTTCGAACTGGTGGAGATATTGCTCATGGTTTTCACCACGCCGGACACCATCTGGCCGCCGCGGCTGGCTTTCCCGGAGGCATCTTCTGCCAGTTTGCTCGCGTGATGGGCGTTATCGGCGTTCTGTTTCACCGTCGCCGTCAACTCTTCCATGCTGGCTGCTGTTTGTTCAATCGCGGCCGCCTGCTCTTCGGTACGAGACGAAAGGTCGGTGTTACCGGCAGAGATTTCGCTGGTTCCTCGATAAATCTCTTCCGCACCCTGACGAACGGTACCAACCGTGTTCACCAGCGAGTGCTGCATGGTTTGCAGATCGTGGGTTAAACGTCCGATTTCACTGCGACCGGTCAAATCGTCCGCCATCGTCAAATCCCCTTTCGCAATCAGTTCAATGCGGCGGGCAGCGCGTTGCAGCGGATTAATAACGGTACGGCGGAGAACCACAAAAGTCATCGCCGTCAGGACCAGGGCCAGCGCAAACGCGCCAACCATAAACATCAGGCCCTGTTGTGTGCGCTTGTGCGCTGCAGAAGTGAGTAAGTTCGCGCGATCGGTACGGATCTTAATCGCTTTCAGCAACACCTCGTTATACGCATCGTCCAGTGGACGAGCGGATTCATTTTCGTGGTTAATAATGGCTTCAAACATGCCGTTTTTGGCGTATTTCAGCATAGGCTGAAGCCCGGTGATGTAAGCGTCAAAACGCGTTTTCAGATCTTTATCCAGGGCTTCGTCCGCAGGAGTACGAACCGAACGATTCATATACATCGCAAAGCTTGCCTGGGACTGCTTAATGCGCGTCTCAGCTTCGGCGATGTTTTGTTTCATCGCATCCATTTCAGCAATACGGCTTGCCGCGCCCGCATGAATCATGTTGATTCGCGCAGTGCGTAAATGGTTTGAACTGTTAGACAAACCCGTTCGGACCTGAATTTCTTGCGTGACATCTTGCTGATCGTTATCGGCTTGCAGCAGGAAATACCCCGCCAACACCGAGCTCAACGCAAATAACAAAATGATGCCACCGAGAATTGAGGAAAACAGCGGAACCAGCCGGATGTGATGCAGGAAGCTCAGCGTTTGCGGGCTTCGCATCTTTTTTGTGTTGTCCATGACCGTCGACTCTCTTATATGGATGAAGTGCGTATAATTACGCCTGTGAATAAATCATCGGCAAATCAGAGAATTTGATTATGGTTAAAAGCGCCAGGTGGGTCACACTTTAGAGAAGATTATTAAAGAAATGCCAGCGGCGGAAACCGCTGGCAAAATAATTAGTTGCTGCCGAAATGTATGACGGTACGGATGGATTTCCCTTCATGCATCAGATCGAAGGCTTCGTTGATTTGATCAAGCGGCAAACGGTGCGTGATGAACGGGTCGAGATCGATTTTACCGACCATGGCATCTTCAACCATACCCGGCAATTGGGTACGCCCTTTTACGCCACCAAATGCGGAGCCACGCCATACGCGGCCAGTGACCAGTTGGAATGGACGGGTTTTGATTTCCTGACCTGCACCGGCCACGCCAATGATGATGCTTTCGCCCCATCCCTTGTGGCAGCACTCGAGTGCTGAACGCATGACATTCACGTTACCAATACATTCGAAGCTGAAATCGACACCCCCATCGGTCAGTTCAACAATCACATCCTGAACCGGTTTGTCGTAATCTTTCGGGTTAATGAAATCGGTCGCGCCCATTTCACCGGCTAATTTGAATTTCTCCGGATTTGTGTCAACTGCCAGAATGCGTCCGGCTTTCGCCTGTACCGCGCCCTGGATCACCGCCAGACCAATTCCCCCGAGACCAAACACGGCCACCGTATCGCCTTCTTTTACTTTCGCGGTGTTGTGAACCGCGCCAATACCGGTCGTGACGCCACAGCCCAGCAGGCAGACTTTATCCAGTGGCGCTTGCGGGTTAACTTTTGCCAGCGAGATTTCTGCACACACGGTGTATTCGCTGAACGTGCTGGTCCCCATATAGTGATAAATCGGCTCGCCGTTGTAAGAGAAGCGCGTGGTGCCATCTGGCATCAAACCTTTACCCTGGGTGGCGCGAACGGCCTGACACAGGTTCGTTTTGCCGGATTTACAGAATTTGCACTCGCCACACTCTGCGGTGTACAGCGGAATAACGTGATCGCCTGGCTGCAGGCTGGTGACGCCTTCGCCCACTTCAACCACCACACCACCGCCTTCATGCCCTAAAACCGCCGGGAAAACGCCTTCTGGATCGTCGCCAGACAGCGTGAATGCATCCGTATGGCACACGCCAGTGTGAGTGATTTTAACCAGAACTTCGCCTTTCTTAGGCGGCGCGACATCTATTTCGACAATCTTCAGCGGCTGGCCTGGGCCAAATGCGACGGCTGCACGTGATTTCATAATGTTTTCCTTTCGGGGATGACAGAGTTTTATTTTAGATAAGAGCGTAGCAAATGACCGACTTCTGCCATGCGAACCGCACGCTGATCGACCGTTGTCTCACCGGTGACCAGCTCATCTTTGAGGTGAATTTCGACCATCTCGCCCATCAAACCGTTCGCGGCACCGCGTACGGCCGCAATTTGTTGCAGGATAGCAAGACAAGGTTCGCCGGACTCCAGCGCACGTTCCAGGGCATCAACCTGCCCCCGGATGCGACGCACGCGCGTCAGAACACGTTTTTTGTCTTCGGGTGAATGTGGCATACGCCCTCCAGATACTGTAGGGGGGTATGGTACCTTTTTTAATATATTCGTGTAAACATTATGTTTTCAGTGGTATTCACCACTTAGCGGATTAATGCAAAAGCCGCTGTCGGACATAACCAGATTTTTTGATGCCCCAAACACGCCCGCAGGCGCATTTTGCCCCCAGATCTGCCCCCAAAACACGCTTTTGCGCAGCGTTTTACACACCGCAATTTGTAGAATTTGAAAATTCAACATTCGTATTATTTATTTGATCTATATGATTTATATATTTTTCGCATAACACTAAATGCCTAACCGCATTGAAAATCCAGGCGTTTATTACTGGCTCCGAGATTTATTTTAAAAGAACGAGCGACAGACCGCTTAATAAGGTGAGTGTATGGATACAACGGAAGAACAAAATGGAACGTATTTTTATCACGGACAAGTCAACCTGACGGCTGGTGAACTGTTTGACGTGATATTCCTCGAACAGTTTTGTGATGAATTAGGTATTGGCATTACATCAGGTGCAACTATTCTTGCTGGTCAACCATGGCTTGAGACGAGAACGAAACCAGGAACAGCAATCAAAGGTACAAGCATTGTTTCAAAATATGCGCGAATGCTGCTGAAAAATACGAAAGTCCCGTTTGGCCTGAGAATTAAAACGCCCGTAGGTATCAGGATGAGGACAACAAACAGCCTTGCTGCTGTCATTGCTCGTTATGTCCCGTGGCTCGGTTGGTTTGAGTTGATCAACTCGCTATATCAGGTATCACGCAAGACTCAGAATAAATTTAATCTGATAGCCAGACCTGAAGACCGTATTCAATGGACATCTTTCTGATGAGCGATATTCGATGTGATGTGTTGGAAATGTTCAGGGATGAAATTTCCCGTGAGCTTAACATTAACGGGAAGGAAATCCTGCTTGAACTCGAATCGGATTTGTTCGATGCGCCTGGGGACGACCTTCACAGCGCCTTAGATCGGTACGAAAAAGAGTTCAACGTTGACCTGTCTGTTGTCAACTGGAGCCGCTATTTTCCTTGGCAGAATACTCCTCGAATGACACGTTGGTTCGGTAACGCTAAACGAGAGGATATTGAAGCTACGCGATTACCATTAACAGTGAGAATGTTTGCGGAATCCGCTGTTGCTGGAAAATGGTTATATGAATGATTAAAACAGTGGGACTATGTTCCACTGTTTAAGTATTGGGTTTGAATCGGCGTGAATGGGCACATTGTTCACGAAAATCCGGGGCCTGCCGACATCGGTCAGACCCCGTAAACACACAGCAGAATGGTTTATATTCGCCTCTCCCTGGCAGACTGCGCATTTATATTCGTTTACTTCGCGTTTGTCATGGATATATTCATCGTTGAAATACAACAGACTTAATCAAAATCAGACCGTTAAAGCTCCACTTAAGGACGAATGTTTATCTACTTAACGACGAAGTGGCTGTCCTGCTGTTTCTTTCGCGCGTAACACCGTCAGGAACGTGATCAGCGCCGCTCCATCACATAGTAAGCCGGAGAGAACGGGTTGCCTGTTGCCGTCATCAGATACGCCGAAAACCATGGCGTGATCCCGCCAAAAGAATGCCACAGCGACATTGTACGCAATGGCCATTCCGCCATAGCGAATGCTGGTTGGGAACAGTTCTGCCATCGCCGCGCTGCATGCGCCGTCAAAGGCGGCAATAAACGCCCCCAGAAGCAACATCGCCAGTACGGCAGACAGCATATCGCCGCGCGCCATCACCATCATGGCGGGATAGGTGAACAAGATAAAACCCGCGCAGCCCGCAAGCATCAACGGTTTACGACCAAATTTATCCGACAAATACCCCATAAACGGCACCATTACCGCAATCGCGAACAGACCAACGGTGGTGATAGCGTAAGAGTCGAGTTTTGAATAATGGAGTTCGGTGGATAAATAGCTCGGCATAAAGGTCTGCAATGTCCAGTGCCCTACCGCCTTGATCACCACAAAACCCACACAAAACAGCAGCGCGCCCCAGGCCGTGGTGACGGCAGTCCGTAGCGGCGACGCTTCCGTTTTGCCGCTCTTAACCATCTCCAGAAACTCAGGCGTGTCTTCGAGATGTTTTCGCAGATACAACCCGACCAGACCCAGCGGTCCGGCAATCAGGAAGGGAATGCGCCAGCCCCAGTCGCTCATCGTCGCTTCGCCAAGCGTAGCGGTCAGCAGAAACACCAGACCGGAGCCCGCGACAAAGGCCATAAATCCGAAGTTATCGATCCAGCAGGTGAAATACCCGCGCCGAGCGGTTGGCGCATATTCGGCCAGGAACGTCGTTGCCCTGAGCTTTCGCCACCGGCGGCAAAGCCCTGAATCAGACGGGTGATAACCAGCAGGACCGTCGCGGCGATACCGATTTGTGAAAACGTCGGCAGCAGCCCCATCACGAACGTCGCACCTGACGTCAGCAGGATCACCGTCGCCAACACTTTTTGACGCCCAATGCGATCGCCCAGCGATCCGAAATAGAGTCCGCCCAGCGGACGCATAATGAAACCGGCACCAAAAACGGCAAAGGAAGACAGTAACGCAACTGCCGGACTTTCGGCCTGGAAGAACTGCACACCGATAATCGCCGCAGCGTCCCGTAAAGGCCAAAATCAAACCATTCGACAAAATGGCCGATTCCGGTCGCCAGCAAGACTTTACGTAATTTTCGCACGACCGGGATCTCGCGGTCAGACGTCGCCGTTTCGAGTGATTGCTGCGCTGAATTGTTCATACACTCTCCTTTGCATTATGTCTGTTAGCGGTAAGTCGTGCGGCTTGCGCAATCATGTCAGGAAAGGTGAAACGCGGCTGGTAGCCCAGTTCGCGTTTAATTTTTTGGTTACTGGTTTTAAATCGCACGGCCTTGCCTGGCATCGCGATATCAATCAGCGGCAAGCCAGTTGCCTGCGCCATCAACGGCAGCATATCTTCAAATGCGACGGGCTCATCAGTGCCAAGATTATAAATGCCGTTCGCCGCCTGCGGATGCGACATCGCAAGAATGACGCCGTCCGCCGTATCGCGCACATCAGCGATATGCATCTGGTACGGCAGGTTATCGTCTTCGCCGTACTGGACAATCATCGCCGGTCCCCCCTGTCGATCGCGCACGGTTTGCAGTTTGTCGGCCACGAGATCATTGCCAAACGAACGCATCTGGCGAATTTTACCGTCCAGGAAAAAGCGCGGTCCCGAAAAGAAGCTCTCAGGATCAAGCAGTTCATCAATGGATTGTGTGTGCGGAAAACGCAAAATCACCGTTTCCAGTCCCTGCTGCTGATAGAACAACACCAGATCCTCCGCCAGCTTTTTGGTCAGGCCATAGAACGAAACCGGGTTACGTGGATGATCTTCGGTCACGGGCTGAAACTGCGCGCGCACTTCTGGATACACTTCGCCACTGCTGGCGAAAACAAAGCGCTTCACGCCTGCGGCTCTGGCGGCATCCAACAGCCATTGTGTAGCGGTCACATTGGCGTGGAACATCGCGGCATTGTCTTTAGGCTGCCACGACATCATCGCACCAATGTGTAGCAGAACGTCTGCGCCCTTCACCGCATCGCCCAGCGTCTCTGCCTGCTCAAACCGGCATTGCACATGGTGATAATGCGCATGCTCTATTCTTGCGGGCGTAAGGTCAATTCCGGTTATCTGGTGCCCATCCACCAGCAACTGAACAGCAATTGTGTGACCAATTCGTCCGGCGGAACCTGTGAGTACAATTTTCATCGCCACCTCGTGAGTGTTTCTATTATAGATATAGTATTTATATCCATTGAATGAATAACACACAGGAAACGATAGAAAAATGTGATGCCGCGCGGTTTTACGCTGCCAAAAGAAATCGACGATCACAAAAAAACCCGCTGACAGGCAGCGGGTTCGAGGAGAAAAAGAGGCGATCAGGAGCGTTTTTTCGGCATCATGCGCAGGAGCGTGTTGTCTTTCCAGTAATAGTGATGCAGCAGGGCCGCAAAGGCATGCAAACCAATCAAGAAATAGCCCAGGTTCGCCAGCGTCTCGTGCCAGAATTTCATCGTATCCACCAGATCAAAATTGGCCTCCGCTGCGTGAGGCATCACCATTCCGAAAGCAAACCAGTCGTTGCCTCGGTTGTAAATCATCACCAGGCCGATAATCGGTAGCGCAATAAACAGCAGATAGACCATCAGATGCCCCAGATGCGACATGCCGGTGATCATCGCTTTAGGTTTTGGCTGAATCGGCGGCGCAGGGAACTTCAAACGCACCAGCAGGCGGGCGCACATCAACACCAGAATAGAAATCCCGCAAGAGACATGAATCATGTTGATTAACGGGCGAGCGCTGCGCGGGAAAAAGCCGCGAAACTCCATGGCACAGTAGGCAACGATCACCAAAAGAAACACCAGCCAGTGGATGCCAATTTGCAGGCCAGTATATTTATTGCGCATATGAATTCCTGAAACGGTACAAACAAAGCGTCAACATAGCGAGCTTTCCTTAAAAATTCATTAAGTTTTCTTTATGATTTTTCAAAAGCTTCCCCTGCGCATGAATCATCTTCAATTGCCTCACGCGCTGACATGGACTATGCCTGGATGAGTTCAAACTGTCGCATCGTTCAGTTCATACAGGAGTGACCCATGAGTAAAATTGGCATTAACGGATTCGGTCGCATCGGACGCCTGGTTTTACGTCGTTTGCTTGAAACGCAGGACAGCAATACCGTCGTCGCAATTAACGACCTCACCTCACCCAAAGTGCTGGCCTATCTGTTAAAACACGATTCCAACTACGGCCCTTTCCCCTGGAGCGTCGATTTCACCGAAGATTCACTGATTGTCGATGGTCAGTCGATCGCGGTTTACGCCGAGAAAGAGGCCAAACATATTCCGTGGACATCGGCAGGCGTTGACCTCGTTGTCGAATGTACCGGTTTTTATACCTCAGAGGAAAAATCAAAAGCCCATCTGGACGCCGGCGCGAAGAAAGTGCTGATTTCAGCGCCAGCCGGTGACATGAAAACGATCGTCTTCAACGTGAATGACGACACGATTGACGCCAGCGATACCATTATTTCTGTCGCATCCTGTACCACCAACTGCCTGGCTCCGCTGGCAAAAGCGCTGCAGGACAGTTTTGGTATTAAGGTGGGTACTATGACCACCATTCACGCCTATACCGGCACCCAGGCGCTGGTGGATGGTCCTCGGGGCAAAGATCTTCGCGCATCGCGAGCGGCGGCTGAAAATATCATCCCACACACTACAGGTGCGGCAAAGGCCATTGGGCTGGTCATCCCGGCACTGGTCGGCAAGCTGAAGGGCCATGCTCAGCGCGTGCCCGTCAAAACCGGTTCCGTCACCGAGTTAGTGACAATTCTTGAGAAAAAAGTCAGCGTGGATGACATTCACAACGCTCTTAAAAAAGCGACGGAGAATAACGAATCCTTTGGCTATACCGACGAAGAAATTGTGTCGTCAGACGTGATTGGATCGCATTTTGGTTCGATATTCGACGCCACCCAGACCGAAGTGACAGAGGCGGGTGATGTCCAGCTGGTGAAAACCGTTGCCTGGTACGACAACGAATATGGGTTTGTCACACAGCTGGTGCGCACGCTCGATAAGTTTGCCGCGCTGTAATTCGCACAGCGGGCAGCCTGGCTGTCCGCTGGTTGTGAATCCCTTCCGGTTTTCAATGAGTTAACTGTGCTATAACCTTCGGTTTCCAGTTAAGGGAGTGTTTCGATGGAAACTCTGAGCCGTGCAGCGTTAGAAAAGATGATGGCCCACGCCGTCGCCCACTCAGCAACGTTTACCGTCTGGCCTCATGGTGAAGCGCCTGGTGCCATAGGCAGCGACGCGGTTTTCACGCCAGAACCCCGCTATACCGGCACCTCTGATTATGATCGTTCCGCCACCGGCATTCGCGCCCCCGAAATTACCGTCTACGCACCCGATAAGCCCAACGGCGTCGGTATTCTGGTGACTCCCGGCGGGTCTTATCGTCGCGTCGTGCTTGATAAAGAAGGCAGCGCGCTGGCCCCCTTCTTCAATGCACGCGGCTACACCTTGTTTGTGATGACGTACCGCATGCCGGGCGACGGGCATCAGGAAGGCGCTGACGCCCCGCTCGCCGACGTCCAGCGTGCGATGCGTATTGTCCGTGCGAATGCGCAGGAGTGGAAACTCGATCCTGAGCGTATCGGCGTACTGGGATTTTCCGCAGGTGGTCACGTCGCCGCCAGCCTCGGCACGCGGTTTAACGAGCAGGTTTATCATCCCATAGATGCCGCCGATGAACTGAGCGCACGCCCCGCGTTTATGGCGCTGGTCTATCCGGTGATCACCATGCACGCCGATATCGATCATCCCGGTTCGCGTCATGAACTGATTGGCGATAACCCAACACCGGTGCAAATACACCGCTATTCGCTGGAGGACAGAGCGGAAAGAGAGACCCCGCCGACTTTCCTGCTCCATGCTATCGACGATCCAGCGGTTAAAGTTGAAAACAGCCTGGAGATGTTCACCGCCCTACGACGTCTGGATGTTCCCGTTGAAATGCACCTGTTTGAGCGCGGGAAACACGGGTTTGGTATCCGCGATGCGCAGGGCCTGCCGGTCGCCATATGGCCAGAACTGATGATGAACTGGATCACCACCAAAGTGTGAAATGAGGGCTATATCAATTTACAGCCACTCAATCAAAAGCAGTGAAGCCCTATCCATAAAACCCGTTGCGACAGCGATGCCCTGTTCAGGCTTTAAATCGTCGACGCGTTTACGTCAGGCCGGGGCGACGGACAAGGAAACGCAGAGGGGGTGCGGCCTGCAAGGATGCAGGATCGCACCCGACCCGAAAGGCTGGCGGAAAAACGGAGAGTACCGCGAAGCGGTGATTTTCTTGCCGGGAGTCCGGGTCGCCTGGGCGGCGGCGACTGAGCCGCCCTGGCACGTTCACAGGTTAAATAGTTACAGAGAAACTACACTCGCAAAGTGGACGGAACAGCTAACCTGGCCGCATATTCACGAGAAGACATACCCAACACCGCCATATACCGTTCAATGCAATCCCATCACGACTGCAAATAGACCACCTGCGTCTGCAAATACTCATTCAAACCGTGTTTACCGTCCGCACCACCGATCCCTGATTTCCGCCAGCCCGCATGGAATCCCTGCATCGCTTCGAAGTTCTCACGGTTGATGTACGTCTCACCGAATTTCAGTCCTTTGATCGCTTTCATCGCCACGTTCAAATTCTGGGTATAAATCGATGATGTCAGACCATATTCGCTGTCGTTAGCCATGGTCAGCGCGTCGTCAAGCGTATCAAATGCCACCACAGGTAGCACCGGACCGAAGGTTTCTTCGTGCATAATGGTCATCTCCTGACGTACATCCAGCAGCAGCGTTGGCGGATAGTAATAGCCTTTGCCTTCAACAGCCTGACCCCCTAGGACCACTTTTGCCCCTTCCTGCACCGCGCGCGCCACTTTCTGTTCGACACGTTCAAGCGCAGCAGCGTTGATCAGCGGCCCCATCGCGATATCATTGCGTTCCGCCGGATTGCCAAACTGCACCGCTTTCATCGCCTCACCCAAACGATTTACAAACTGGTCGTAAATGCCTTTTTGCACATACACGCGTTCCGCGCAGTTACACACCTGTCCGGTATTGATGACGCGAGAATCAACAATCGCTTTGACCGCCAAATCCAGATCGGCATCGTCCATCACGATAGCCGGTGCTTTGCCCCCCAGCTCAAGACACACTTTGGTGATATTTTTCGACGCGGCGGCCATGATTTTTTCACCCGCCGTCACGCTGCCGGTCATGCTGACCATGGCGACTTTCGGGTTGCCCGCCAGCGCCTGGCCGACAGTTTCACCCCGCCCCAGCACCAGGTTAAACACGCCTTTTGGCAGGCCAATGTCATCCACAATTTTGGCAAAGGCGATGGCGTTATTGGGCGTGAATTCGCTCGGTTTGATAACGATGGTATTGCCGGTCAGCAGCGCGGGTGCGAGCTTACGGGCAATCAGGAAGAACGGGAAGTTCCACGGCAGAATGCCGGTCGTCACGCCCAGCGCGCGTTTAAACACCAGAATATTTTCGCCAGGGCGATCGCTTTGCAGGATTTCGCCCTCATAACGACGCGCCCATTCCGCCATATAATCGATGTAGTCCGCAGTGAAATTCACTTCCACGTCGGCCAGTTGCTGAATTTTGCCGCCCTCGGCGACGATCAGCGCGCTGATTTCGCTGGCCCGCTCGCGGATCCCCGCTGAGATTTTGCGTAACCAGTTTGCGCGTTCAATGGCCGGGAGCGCTTCCCAGGCAGGTTGGGCACGATCGGCCGCGTCGATCGCTTTGCGGGCGTCGTCGGCGTGACCATCGGGAATTCGGGAAATGACCTCTTCGGTGGCCGGATTGATCACATCAATCCAGGCTTCACCTTGCCAGGCAACAAACTGTCCATCGATATACATAGGATGTTGTACGGGTACCGTCATGACCTGCTCCTGTAATTGTACTGTTTTTAACAAGTAAACTTATTGTTAAAAACTACAAGCAAGAAGCGATATTCCTACTCTATCGCGCTGTTTTTGTGAGATATCTCATAAAAGAAACGGGTCAGCAGAATAATTAAGTTACAACCAGGCAACATAAAGTGCCCGTTTGCGTGAAAGGGTACGCAAACGGGCACATGTCACAGCAGCGAGCGGCTGATCAGCGCATCGGTCAGCGTCATATCGTGGCGTAGAATCTGCCATGCGGACTCCACCTCGACAGGAATATCCACATGAGCGATAAAATCGCGGCCCGTCGGTCCGTAACCGTCAACGTCATCGCGCAGGCGCGGCAACTCACCGAGCACCAGCGATAAATAGCGCTCAATCGGCCACAGTCCGTCACCTCCCTCGCAAAATACCAGGCCGTTTTCACTATTTTGCAGACGCGGGATAACCCCCGGATGGCTTATCCACTGTGGGACAACAGCGTCGTCGCGAGAAACCCGGGCAAACGTCGCCATGGTGCGCCGCTGCATCGTGGGATCTTGCACTACCAGCACCCGCTCAGGCAGGGGTTGATGCTGGTGTAAAATGTCCCGGCTAAAGCGGGCGTTTTCACCGCAGTTGGTTGACTGATCCTCGACCTGCAAACGCTCATCCGGAATGTTCCAGAACTGACGCGCGATATCCGCCAGAATCGCGGCTTCTGCGCGTCCGGTCGTCGGCACGGTGTTGTAGCGCGGGTGACGTGCCGTTGCGGCATAGAGAAAGGTTGTCGAGTGGCCAATGCCCCCGCTGATCAACAGCGGAATGCCCTGCTCTGAAGCCACCCGGCAGGCGGCATCAATCGTCGGAATCACCGCATTCCCCGCCAGAATGACTCCCTCGACGGGTTCTCCCGGCTGATAATCATCCTGCGCGAGCCATTCACCAACCGTATTAATCGCCGCCAGCGTCGGCTCGGGTAAGCACGGAAAAAGTGTCATCGTCATCTCTACCTCCTTGCATTACTTTCCCTAAGGGTAACGCCTGCATGATGTCAAAACAGGGGATCTCTCCGAAAGCCGCCTGCCTCATAGCGCCATAACGCTGTAAACATATTTGATTTAAAGACATTATTCATATTCACTTGAATTATGATTTGCGTCAGACGTAGAATCATTAGCCCACTAATTATTAGAACTTTGCAAAGGTAATCCGGTTATGCGCCTGCCCCAACGCGATCCTTATGCTCCTCGCGAGTGGCAGCCTCACGAAAAACCCGCCCTGCTGGGTTCGCCTTCAACGCCGCTACATAGTACACCTAAACGTTTCGCCTACGGGATCGTGGGTTTGCTGGTCTGCCTGACGGGCGCGCTGGGTAACGCCATGGTGGCCGCCAATCTGCAAAATTTGCAGGGCACGTTTGCCGTCTGGTCGACGGAAATCGCGTGGCTCCCTGCCGTCTACGTCATGACCAACGTGTCGATCAACCTGCTGCTGGTCAAATTCCGCCAGCAGTATGGGCTGCGGGCGTTTACCGAAGGCTTTCTGGTGCTGTATGTGCTGGTGACGTTTTTCCACCTGTTCGTCAACGATCTCAGTTCAGCCCTGATGGTCCGCGCCGCGCACGGCATGGTGGCGGCCGCGCTGAGCTCGCTCGGCATTTACTATCAGATTCAGGCGTGGCCGGCGAAGCATCGCCTGAAAGCATTAACCATTGGGATCACCGGTTCGTCACTGGCGATCCCGATTGCGCGCCTGTTTTCGACTGAACTGTTGCAGCTCGACGAATGGCGCGGGCTGTACTTCTTTGAACTGGGTCTGGCGCTGGTGTCGCTTGCCTGCGTGATCGCGCTAAAACTGCCGCCTGGCGATCGGCGTAAAGTCTTTGAGAAAAAGGATTTCATCACCTTCTTTTTACTGGCCCCGGGCATGGCACTGCTGTGCGCCGTGCTGTCGCTCGGGCGGCTGGACTGGTGGTTTGAAGCGCCGTGGATCGGCTGGTCACTGGCGCTTTCACTGGTGCTGATTGTGTCAGCCATCGTCTTTGAGCATAACCGCAGCAACCCGCTGCTCAATACTCGCTGGCTCTCCAGCGGCAGTATTTTTGCGTCTGGGACTGATCATGCTGCTGATCCGCATCGTGCTGGCGGAGCAAAACACTGGCGTCATCGGCTGGCTGCAATATGTCGGTTTGCAGAACGAACAGATGACCTATCTGGCGTGGTCAATCTTTGCCGGCATTGCCTGCGGAATAGTCGCCAGTTGCCTGACCATCAAGCCGACAAAACTCGCCTGGCCGATTGTCACGTCGTTGGTGCTGATGATTGTCGCCTCGCTGCTCGATAGCCAGTCCAATAACCTTACCCGTCCGGATCAGCTGATGCTGAGCCAGTTTTTACTCCGGCTTTGGTAGCGCGTTTTTCCTCGCGCCCGCGATGCTGGCAGGCATCGGTGGCGTGATTGCCGATCCACGCAATCTGGTCAGTTTTTCGGTGCTTTTTGGTATGAGCCAGAACATTGGCGGACTGTTGGGTTCCGCTATTCTCGGCACCTTTCAAACCTGGCGCGAAAAATACCATTCCAGCATGCTGGCCGATCAGCTCTCTACGCTGAATCCGCTGGTGAATGAGCGTCTGCAAATTTACACCCAACTGTACAAAAGCCTGATTGGTGACAGCGCGCTGCTCAACACGCAGGCCGTGACGCAGCTGCAAACCGTCACCACGCTTGAGGCCAACATTCTCGCTTACAATGATACATATCTGCTGACGGCGGGTATCGCCACCGCCACGCTGTTGTGGATTTTGTGGCGTTTGCTGCGCCTGCGACTCACTGCGCGGTTGGCGCTAAAAAAATCGACCGGCACCCAATAAAGGAAAGAACCATTACCATGTTTATCGCGTTACCACAGGAGACGTTATGAGTCAGCAGGATGCCGCTAACGTACAGGCCAATACCCGCAATAATTTGCGTGTGGTGTCTATTTTTACCGCTGCGGCGATTGGCATTGTCGGTGTACTGGTGATTCTGTATGCCTGGCAACTGCCGCCGTTCACCCGCCATACGCAATTTACCGATAACGCCTACGTGCGTGGCCAGACCACATTTATTAGTCCGCAGGTCAACGGCTATATCACGGACGTCAACGTGCAGGACTTTGTGCAGGTCAAGAAAGGCGATCTGCTGCTACAAATCGACGACAGGATCTATCGCCAGCGCGTGCATCAGGCCGAGGCGCAGTTAGCGATGAAAATTGCCGCGCTCAACAATAACCTCCAGCAGCGTAAAAGCGCCGAAGCGGTGATTGCCCGCAACGATGCGGCGTTGAAAAATGCCCGCGCACAAAGCCTGAAAACTCAGGCCGATCTCAGGCGGGTGAACGATCTGACGGCGGATGGATCGCTGTCCATTCGTGAACGTGATGCCGCCCTTGCAAGTGCCGCGCAAGGCAGTGCGGATATCGATCAGGCAAAAGCCACGCTCGAGATGTCCCGTCAGGATTTGCAAACCGTGATTGTGAATCGCGGCGCGCTGGAGGCCGATGTCGAAAGCGCCAAAGCTGCGCTTGAACTGGCGCAAATCGATTTGCAGAACACCCGCATCATCGCCCCGCGCGACGGCCAGCTTGGGCAAATTGCCGTGCGTCTGGGCGCCTATGTCACCGCAGGAACGCATCTCACCACGCTGGTGCCGCCGCAGCACTGGGTGATCGCCAATATCAAAGAGACACAGCTTGCCGATCTGCGGGTGGGACAGCCTGTGAAATTCACCGTCGACGCGTTAAACGGCAAAGCCTATCAAGGCCGTGTTGAGAGTATTTCCCCTGCTACCGGCGTGGAGTTCAGCGCCATTACGCCAGACAACGCCACGGGGAATTTTGTCAAAATCGCTCAGCGCATTCCGGTGCGCATTGAAGTGCTCGGCAAACCCGAGGCGTCTGCGCTGTTGCGCCCGGGTATGTCGGTGCAGGTCAGTATCGATACGCGGGAGGAGAAGTAATGACTTTTCGCCCCGTTGCTGGTTTGATCGTCGCGGCGCTGCTGGCTGGGTGTCAGTCCGCAGACATCGCCCCGGCGAAACCGACATTGCAGATCCCGGCGCAGTGGCGCGAAACCAGCGGCCCTGCCAGCCCGGCGGAACAAGTCTGGTGGCGTAATTTTCACGATAATCATCTGAATCGCTACGTCAGCCAGGCGTTGCAAAATAACAGCGATGTGCTGATCGCCCGCGAGCGCGTGAACGAATACCAGGCGCGGGTTTATGCCGCTGACGGGAGCCTTTTCCCGACGCTAGACGCGGGTATCAGCGGGACGCGGGCGCGTTCACAGTCGGCCGCCAGCGGATTACCGGTTTACGGCTCGCTGTATAAAGGCAGTCTGACCGCCAGCTATGACGTGGATATCTGGGGCGTCAATCGCAGCACCTCGCAGGCAGCACTTGCGTCGCTTGAGGCGCAGAAAGCGGCCGCCGCGGCCGCCGATTTAACCGTCGCCGCGTCGGTGGCGTCCGGTTACATCACGTTGTTATCCCTGGATGAACAGCTGCGGGTCACACAATCGACGCTTAAATCCCGCGAAGAAGCCTGGAAACTGGCAAAACGTCAGTTCGACACGGGCTACAGCTCGCGCCTGGAGCTGATGCAGTCAGACTCCGAACTGCGCGCCACGCGCGCGCAGATCCCGCAGGTGCAGCATCAGATCGCGCAGCAGGAAAATGCGCTCAGCATCCTGTCAGGAAACAACCCCGGCACCGTCGTTCGCAGCGATAGCTTTGAGACGCTCACGCCGCTGCAGATTCCGTCGCAACTGCCCTCTTCGCTACTGAATCGCCGTCCGGACATCGTGCAAGCCGAACGCCAGCTTATCGCGACGGATGCCACGCTTGCCGCCTCTCGTGCCAGCCTGTTGCCGTCAATCAATCTGACGGCGAGCGGATCGATACAGGATCGTACGCTGTCCGGCCTGCTGGATAATCCGCTGCAGCTCTGGAGTGTTGGCGGAAGTATTCTTGCGCCGCTGCTCAACCGACAGGCCCTGAATGCACAGGTGGATATTTCGCAGTCGCAGCGCAATCAGGCGCTCTACAGCTATGAAAAAACCGTGCGCAATGCGTTCCGGGAAGTGAACGACAGCCTGGATGCTATCACGCGCAATCAGGAGCAGTTGACGGAGTTAATGGCGCAGCAGGATGTGGCCCAGGAGACGCTGCGCATCGCGCAAAACCGTTATCGCAACGGCTACTCCTCCTATCTGGACGTGCTGGACGCCCAGCGCACGCTGTTCTCGGTGCAAACGAATGTCGTACAGGTGAAAAATAACCTGCTGCTGGCGCAGATTGATTTGTATAAGGCGCTGGGAGGGGGGTGGTCTGAGAAAAACTAAGGGGTCAGTCTATGCAACAAACGTGGTCTGCAGTAGATAACTATATGATTTCTTCTCTTATTCCCCAGGATACCGTGCTGCAAAGCGTTCTGGAAAATAACAAACGAGCCGGGCTGCCGGAGCATGACGTCGCGGCAAATCAGGGGCAATTGCTGGCTTTATTCGTCCAGATGACGCATGCAAAGCGCATCCTGGAGATCGGCACTCTGGGTGCTTACAGTACAATCTGGATGGCGCGCGCGTTACAGCCTGGCGGCAAAATTATCACCCTTGAGGCCGACCCTGTTCATGCAAAAACCGCCAGGCAGAATATCCGCCTTGCCGGATTGCAGGCGCAGATTGAGCTTATCGAGGGGCCAGGATTGCAATCGCTGAAAGGCTTCGGCGACATCCCCCCTTTTGACCTGATCTTCATCGATGCCGATAAGCCCAATAATCCGGGCTATCTGGAGTGGGCGCTACGCTACTCCCGCCCTGGCACCGTGATCATCGGGGATAACGTGGTGCGTGACGGTGAGGTGATCAATGAGCAAAGCGATGACGAGCGCGTACAGGGCGTACGGCGTTTTATCGATATGATCGGGGAAAACCCTCGCCTCACGGCCACCGCGCTGCAAACCGTGGGGATAAAGGGTTGGGATGGATTTACCCTAGCAATGGTGAATAGCTGAACCGTGTTTGTCGCCCGGTAAGCATTGCGCCACCGGGCGTTAATCACATACGTCTTACGACCCGCCGGGTGGCGGCGATACCTAACCCGGCCTGCAAACTACGCCGTAATCTGATCCATTGCCTGCAAAATACGTTTGTCGGATATCGGATACGGCGTACCAAGCTGTTGCGCAAAGAGGCTGACGCGCAGCTCTTCGATCATCCAGCGGATCTCCTGCACGTCTTCATCGTCGCGACGTCCGGGCGGCAGCTTATTAAACCATTGCTGCCACGCCTGCTGCACGCTTTCGACTTTCAGCATTTGTACGCGATCGCGATGCGGATCAACGGCCAGCTTCTCAAGGCGTTTTTCAATCGCGTTCAGATAACGCAGCGTATCGCCAAGGCGTTTGAAGCCGTTGCCGGTCACAAAGCCGCGATACACCAGGCCGCTCATCTGCGCTTTAACATCCGATAACCCCAGCGCCATGGTCATATCGACGCGCCCTTTCAGACGTTTGTTGATATTAAATACCGCCGTCAGGATCTGCTCGACCTGTTTCGCAATGGTCACTACGGTATCATTCAGCTCCGCACGCACTTTTTCGTGCAGCGTCGCAAAGCCCTCTTCCGTCCAGACCGGACCGCCCGCCTCGTCGATCAGCTTATCCACGCCGCAGGAGATGCAGTCGTCAATCAGATCCAACACTTTGCCGTAAGGGTTAAAGTACAGCCCGAGCTTGGCCTTGTTCGGCAGTTTCTCATGCAAATATTTGATCGGCGAGGGAATATTCAACAGCAGTAAACGGCGTAGACCGCGCCACATCGCCTGCTGCTGTTCCAGCGGATTATCAAACAGCTTGATCGCCACGCTGTCGCGTTCATCCACCAGCGCAGGCCACGCCTTCACTTTATAGTTGCCGCGTTTTTGCTCGTAATGATCCGGCAGATTGCCAAAGCTCCAGATATGCAGCCCACTCTGTTCGATACCGTCGTCCGCCACCGCAGAGAGCGTCTCCTGCACTTTGCCTTTCAGGGCATCTTTCAGTTCGGTCAGCGAACGGCCTTCGTTCAGTTTTTTGTTTTTGTCATCCACCACCCGGAAGGTAATTTTCAGATGGTCGGGTACCTGATCCCAGTGCCAGGATTCGCGGTCAATCGTCACCCCCGTCATACGGCGTAACTCGCGCTCAAGCGCATCCAGCAGCGGCATTTCCAGCGGCGTGACGCGGCCTAAAAACGCCTCGGCGTAGTTCGGCGCGGGAACAAAATTGCGGCGCACCGGTTTAGGCAGGGATTTGATTAGCGCAATCACCAGCTCACGACGCAGGCCAGGAATTTGCCACTCGAACCCACTCTCTTCAACCTGATTGAGCAGCGGCAGCGGAATATGGACCGTGACGCCATCGGCATCCGCACCGGGCTCAAACTGATAGGTCAGCCGCAGCTTGAGATTGCCCTGATGCCAGAAGTTCGGATAGTCAAGTTTACTGACATTCTCTGCCCCCTCTTTAATCAGCATGCTCTTTTCAAAGTTGAGCAAATCAGGCGTCTCTTTACTGGCGTTTTTCCACCAGCTGTCGAAGTGACGGCCCGACACCACATCATGGCTGATGCGCTGATCGTAGAATTCGAATAACGCTTCGTCATCCACCAGGATGTCGCGGCGACGTGATTTGTGCTCAAGCTCTTCGACTTCGGCGCGCAGCTTCAGGTTTTCGCGGAAAAACGCGTGACGCGTTTGCCAGTCGCCTTCGACCAGCGCGTGGCGAATAAACAGCTCACGGGACAGCGCCGGGTCGATCTGGCTGTAATTCACCTTGCGTGCAGCAACGACCGGCAGGCCGTAAACGGTGACCTTTTCGGTCGCCATCACCGCGCCCTGTGCGCGCTCCCAGTGTGGTTCACTGTATGAGCGTTTCAGCAGATGCTGTGCCACCGGTTCAACCCATTCTGGATCGATCCGCGCGGCAATGCGTCCCCACAGGCGGCTGGTTTCAACCAGCTCCGCGACGATGGTCCATTTCGGCGGTTTCTTGAATAAACCGGAACCGGGGAAGATCGCGAAACGGGCATTGCGCGCGCCGGTAAACTCCTGTTTATCGACATCTTTCATACCGATATGCGACAACAGCCCCGTCAGCAACGCGACGTGAATCTCACGGTATTCAGCCGGTTCGCTGTTGACCGGGATCCCCAGCTCTTTGACCACCTGACGCAGCTGGGTATAGATATCCTGCCACTCGCGCACGCGCAGATAGTTCAGATATTCGGTCCGGCACAGACGACGAAACGCATTGGACGTCAGCGCTTTTTGCTGTTCGCCGAGATAATTCCACAGATTCACAAACGCGAGGAAATCCGACTCTTTGTCCTGGAAACGACGGTGCATCTCATCGGAAGCCTGCTTTTTATCCATCGGACGCTCGCGCGGATCCTGAATAGAGAGCGCGGAGGTGATAATCATCGCCTCGCGCACGCAGCCGTGTTTTTGCGCCTCCAGCACCATACGTGCCAGACGCGGATCGACCGGCAACTGGCTTAACTGACGGCCCTGCGGGGTCAGCTTGTAAGCGGTGGCCTGTTCGTCTGTGGTGATAGCGCCTAACTCTTCCAGCAGACGCACGCCGTCCTGAATATTGCGTTTATCCGGCGCTTCAACAAACGGAAACGCGGCGATATCCCCCAGCCCCAGCGCGGTCATCTGCAAAATAACGGAGGCCAGGTTGGTGCGCAGAATTTCCGGATCGGTAAATTCTGGACGCGACAAGAAATCGTCCTCGGAATACAACCGAATACAGATACCTTCGGAGACACGTCCGCAGCGGCCTTTACGCTGGTTAGCCGAGGCTTGCGACACCGGCTCAATCGGCAGGCGCTGCACTTTGGTGCGATAGCTGTAGCGACTGATACGCGCCGTACCCGGATCGATCACATACTTGATGCCGGGAACGGTTAGCGAGGTTTCAGCCACGTTGGTCGCGAGCACAATACGACGACCATGGATGCGACTGGAACACGCGGTTTTGCTCGCTGTTCGACAGACGCGCGTAGAGAGGCAAAATCTCGGTATGGCGCAGCTCGCGCTTGCTGAGCGCATCAGCGGTATCACGAATTTCACGCTCGCCGCTCATGAAAATGAGAATATCACCCGGGCTTTCGCGCCCCAGTTCATCAACTGCATCGAAAATAGCCTGCAGCTGATCGCGCTCGGTGTCGTCTGCGTCTTCAACAATTGGGCGATAGCGCACTTCAACCGGATATGTCCGGCCGGAAACTTCGATAATCGGCGCGTTATTGAAGTGGCGCGAGAAGCGTTGCGGATCGATTGTCGCTGACGTGATGATAATTTTCAGATCCGGGCGGCGCGGTAACAGTTCACGCAAATAGCCCAGTAAAAATCGATGTTCAGACTGCGCTCGTGGGCTTCATCAATGATTATCGTGTCGTATTGCATCAGCAGGCGATCCTGCTGGATTTCGGCCAGCAGAATACCGTCGGTCATCAGCTTGACCATGGTGTTATCGCTAACATGATCGCTGAAACGCACTTTATAACCGATGCAGCCGCCCGGCTCGGTTTGTAACTCTTCGGCAATACGATTCGCTACCGTACGCGCGGCAAGACGACGCGGCTGGGTGTGGCCGATCAAGCCCTTCACACCGCGCCCTAACTCCATGCAGATTTTCGGCAACTGCGTGGTTTTACCTGAACCGGTTTCCCCTGCCACGATCACCACCTGGTGGTCGCGAACGGCTTCGAGAATTTCCTGTTTTTTCTGACTGACGGGCAAGTTTTCCGGATAGGTGATATCCGGACGCGCCGCGTCGCGCAGCACGACTTTCCCTGCCGCCTGTTCAATCTCTTTCGCCATCTCCTGATAAATGGCCTGTTGTGCATCAGGATTTTTAACCTTCTTGACCCCATGCAGGCGGCGCGCAAAGCGCTGTTTATCGCGCAACATCAGCGTATCCAGCTGTTGCATAAGCATCGGGAAGGTGATTTTTTGTTGTTCTGTCATAGCGTTAAGGGGCAGTGCTCTGCCGGGTAAAATCTCTTTTTAATGATTGCTATAGAGTACCACATCAGGGCATCTACCGCCTTATTCAAAAAAACTGAACACTGGGTTCGATATATTGCGCTATCCCTGCGACAGGATTGTGAATAAAGTGTCTGCAAGCAACGGGCAATCCCCCCAATCAAATACAATTAAGGAATCACCCATGAGCAAAGTATTAGTTCTCAAATCCAGTATTCTGGCAGGGTACTCTCAGTCTGGTCAGCTGTCTGATTATTTCGTTGAGCAGTGGCGTCAGCAGCACAGCGCTGACGAAATCACCGTCCGCGATCTGGCTGCTCAGCCAATTCCTGTTCTGGATGGCGAACTGGTGGGTGCGCTGCGTCCAAGCGATGCACCGTTGACGCCTCGTCAGCAGGACGCGCTGACGCTCTCTGACGAATTGATCGCTGAGCTACAGGCACACGACGTTATCGTGATCAACGCCCCGATGTACAACTTCAACATCCCAACGCAGCTGAAAAACTACTTCGACCTGGTGGCGCGTGCTGGCGTGACTTTCCGCTACACCGAGAACGGTCCGGAAGGCCTGGTGAAAGGTAAACGCGCTATCGTGCTGACCAGCCGTGGCGGTATTCATAAAGATACCCCAACTGACCTGGTTTCACCGTACCTGAGCCTGTTCCTGGGCTTCATCGGCATCACCGACGTGAACTTTGTGTTTGCTGAAGGGATTGCCTACGGTCCAGAAGTGGCAACCAAAGCGCAGACTGACGCGAAAGCCGCAATCGACAGCCTGGTGGCTGCATAAGATTTCCCCCTCTCACCGCCTGGTGAGAGGGTTTTTCCATTCCCGCACTCACGTTCAACTTCTCGCGCCTGCTTGTTCTTCCCCTTCGATTCACGCGCACTCAAAACGGCTATCCTGTTTACACTGGCAAAATTACGCTAACACATTGACCCCAGTAATAATGCTGCCAGACTGATATCAGTATCCCATGATGATATGTGACCCAGTAAGTGACACTGTAACGTATATACATAAACATGTATCCGTTTACGACGGCCCAGACTCTTTCCAGCAGCGATAAATCAATGGAAAAACGACATCATCCGCAACCTGAACTGACGTCCTGGCCGACTCGCGAGGCCATGGTGGCGCGCGGGTTGGCGATGAATATGCCGTGGCTGGCGTTTGTGAACATCAGCTTTGCGCTGGTGATTTGGCTGCGTAACAGTCTGTTCGACAATATCGACGCCTTTTACCAGGTGTCGCCGCACGCCAGCCTGCTGATCAACATCGCGATGGTGGGCATCATTAGCCTCTCGGCGATACTGATTGTAATGGCCTTGCGCCATTATCGGGGGATCGGCGCGGCGCTGCTGGTTATCAGTGCTATTTGGTCCGTGTGTTGTGTCTGGTTCATTGTGTACTGGCAGCTTCCGCATGCCTGGCCGCTGTACGTTATTCTGATCCTCACCGCGATTGCTGCCCTGTATTATTATTTGAGTGGCCTGCTCTGCTACGTGCTGCCGCTGTGGCTCGCGCTTCCCGTGGCCAGCATCATGCTTAATCACGGGGTGAATATCCGCTTCGCAACGCTCTGGGTGGTGTTTACGCTGATTATTATTTTCGGGCGAATTCTTTTATTACGCTGGTTTGACGAAGCCTGGCAGCGCAATCAGCAAAATCAGATGCTGATTGCGCGCCTGGACGCCCTGGCGCACCAGGATGTTCTGACCGAAACGGCCAATCGTCGGGCGATGGAAAGCCTCCTGGAAAACGCCGTCAGCCAGCAGAAATCCTTTTCGCTGATCATGCTCGACGTCGATTATTTCAAGCTCTACAACGATACCTACGGACACCAGGCGGGAGACGAATGCCTGGCTCGCGTTGCGCAGGCGCTGAAACAGTCGGTACGCACACCCGATGATGTAGTGTCGCGCTATGGCGGTGAGGAGTTTGTCGTGATCCTGTTCGAATGTTCGGCAAAAATGGCGGAACAGGTGGCAGCGCGTATTCAGGATACGTTGCGCGTTTTCGCGATTGCGCACAGCGCTTCAAAAGTGAGCAATTGCGTGACGGTGAGCATGGGTATCGCCGGGATGACGCCAGGTATGAGCGCCAGCCAGTTAATCGCTCAGGCTGATGCCGCACTGTATCGCGCCAAAGAGGCTGGACGTGATCGCTGGGCCGTCTGAGCGCGTCGTCTGATGCCCTCACTCCCCCTCACCCCGGGAGAGGGAGAAAACACGAATACTGCAACATCGGAGCGTTAATCGGCAATTTCTTGATCCGCTACGCGCAAAAAATCAACACAGCGGTTAAGAGGTTTTCGCGAAGGATTTGCCGACGTTCCCCCTTTATCAGCGGCGATTACCCTTTCGCATCGGCGTTTAAGGTTCAGCGCCGTTTACGCTGTTAACTCCTTGTCATCGGCGTTTTGGCCGTACTTTGTTGAGCCGGTTTCCAGGCGCGACCGGGGATCACTTTTTCAACCATTTCCCGTTAATGCCTTTTACGTATTCACCCGGCTGCGCCCGGGCAACCAGCTTTTGCCCCGCCATTTTGGCGACTTCATCCACCGGCAGATTGTTGCTGTCCGCCAACTTTTGGTAGCTTTCACTGCGCGCGGCGTTGATTTCGCTCACCAGCGCAAGGGTTTCCTGATCCTGACGGACCGGCGCAATATACCCACTCAGCGTTTCCCCAACGCGCCCCTGCGCACGCGCTTCATTCAGCGTTATCGCCTGCGCCTGAGCGCTCATTGCCAACACCAGAAGGCCGATTGCGAGTCGTTTTTTCATGGCATCCTCAGAACAGATCGCTACGCGATTTCAGCAGCGTTTCGACGTCTTTATCCACTTTGATATAGATTTCGTGTTCGATTTTGACGTTCATATTGATGGTGATCGGCTCTTTGGGGGCTGCCACTTCGATACGCGGCGTACAGCCTGTCAGCATCGAGACAATGACCATACCCAGCGCGCCTGTCAGCGTTTTCATCGTTGTTCCTCACATTCCTTGCCTGTCGGACAGCGGGCTTCAGGTAACGCCGCATGTTGCTCAAGCCATGCCTGTAAATTATCGCCGTAGCGCAGGCTGCGCCACAGGGTGAAAATGTTTTCTTCATGGGTGTAGTTGAGATTCACCGCATTGCTTTTGCCATCGACACGGCTGATACCACTGATTGCGGCCTGCATGGTCAAGACACCTAAATTATCTACATTGATTTTCGTCCACGAGCGAGAAATTTCCATATAACGAAGCCAGTTAATCGCCACGCCCGCCGCCATATTGTCTTTGACGATGGCATCTGCCGTGTCTTTATCAATGCGCAACGTCATGGGGCCAGGATTGGTTAACCAGCCGTCTTTGATTATCCAGTTTTCGTTTTCCAGCCAGAACGGCAGCGCCCCGCTGACCGGGCCGGACATTGTGAATTGTTTCGGATTGACTGCGCTTATTAATTCACTGGAAGAGATATTCTGCACCCGAAGCAGCGCCGGATCGTGCTGGGGCATCCGCAACTGCTGCATTGTGATTTTTCCCCCCAGTACGTCGGTGCTGACGTTGGTCAGCAGGAGCGGATTGTCTTCGCTCCACGGATAATCGCCCTGCAAATCGGCCGTAATATTACGGGCGGTGACCTGGTTGATGACTTCTGCGATGCGTAAGGTCACGGGACCGCGTGTTCCGAGAGACCATGTGCCTGCGCTAAACCGGAACGGCAGGACAAAATCCACACCGTTTACCTGGTTGTCCGGCATCCAGACGCTACCGCTTTTCATTACCCCGTGCCCGCCCGCTTCAAAGCCCTGACCTGCGGCCGCCGAAAACGCCACTTGCGCATAGAGCTCACCCTCGCGCAGGTTCATTTTCCAGTCGGGTGGAACCAACGGCTGGAACACCGTGAGCGATTGTTTAGGCCACCACGCCTGACCGCGCAGGCGTTCACCATCCCAACGACCGTTCACCTGGACCGGGCCAATTTCGCCCGCGTGCAAGTCGCCTTTGAACTGGAAAAACGTCGGATCACGCCCGTCGACGCTAAATTTAAGGGTCGACGGCGGAAGTACGCTTCCGCCAGAAAACGTTGTTTTCTGCGCATCCAGCGATAACGCGCCGCTAAAGTGCGGATCGGTTTCATCACGCTGCCAGCGTACCGGGTGCTCCAGCACCAGCCGGGGGTTGCTCACCAGCATGGTGCCGTATTCAAGCTTATCGAATCCGGTCGACAACGCGGTCAACTCGATAAAACTGTCGCGCCATTCACCTTTCCCGGCGACATCCCAGCGCGCATTCATCGGCGTGAAATGTCCGTCGCCCCAGTAGCGCCAACGCCACAGCCCTTTGTCCGCCAAAAAATCGTGCGCCTGTCCGTCGAGATGCAGCACAAAATCACCCATCTCGTTTTCATGCGCTTTGAGGATCGCCTGCAAACGCCCATCGACGCCTTTTTGCGAGAGCCTAACCCCGGCCAACGGCCAGCGGATTTCGTCGATATTCAGCGAATCAATAATTCGACCGCGCGAGCGCAGCAGAGCGCCCGGTTCAAACGTCAGCTGTGGGTCAACCAGGCTGCCCGTGAACCGGGCCGGAAGAATGGCATACAGAATCAGATCGTTTTGTTTGGCCTCGCCCGTCAACTGGAGCGGCATGGCGCTATTATCCATGCTGAGTTTACCCGGCCCCAGGGTCAGCACCGCATTCCCTTTACCGGCATCACCCTGCGTCAGGATGTTCAGTCGACCGCTGATCGTTGCGGATTCTAGACCCTGCCGCCAGTTTTCAACCTTGACGCCAACGCGCCCGCTCAGCGGTAAACCGGAGAGATCCCAGTGCCAGCGCCCATCACTGATCGTTAACTGCTCTGCGGTGAGCTGCCAGGGTAAATCAAGCAGCGGATCGGGGTTATCCCGCGCCATCACCACCAACTGCCCACGGTTGTTTTCCCAGTCGAGATCGGCATCCACCAGCGACGGAACGTGCGGCACGTTAAACGTTGCCTGCGCGTGGCCCTGTACGGGAGCCCCATCCAGTATTAATGGAAGAGTAAATTCACCGGCCAGCTTGATGGGCTGTTCTGCCTGAGGAAGGTGAAGTTCGAACTCACTGACGGTCAGGCTTTGACCGCGTAATTTGCCGCGTACTTTGACCTGTTCGCCCTGATATGTGATTTCCTGCATTGATGGCGTCAATGATACGTTGAGCTTTCCCTGCCACTGTTGCCATGGCAACAACGTCAAACGATCGATGGTGAGCCAGGTATACGGCAGCATGGATTGCCATTCGGCGAGCGTTTTGGGCGCGGCCTGAGATTGCTCGGCTTGCGGCAATTTATTGAGACAGGCCGTATTGAGATCCAGCGCGCCAACCTCAAGTTTCCAGCGACTGGGGTGCGAAAGCGTGGCGTTCTCGACGCGGGCGATTTCGCAATCGTCGACCAGATAGCGGAGATCGGGAATCACAATGTGGTTACGGGTAAGGCGTGGGCTTTGCTCGAACGCAATTCGCGTTCCGACGGGGAGCCAGATCCCGGCAAGCGTAGGAACCCACTGGGCGAGCGTCATCAGCAGCGTCAGCGGCAACAGTATGATCAGTAACAGGAGCGCTAGTGCAGCTTTGTATTTACCCTTCATGGGCAGTTAATATCCTGATTTTGCGAAAAAAATAAACCTGCATTGCCCCGTATTGTGTCATGTTTAGCCAATCCATTGTAGCCAACGCTTTTGTAAGGATAGACGCTGTAACTCCCTGGAGTAAAATTTTAATCATCCACATTCTTAATAAGTTACATAATATTCATACAATTACATAATCTCCTTACTCGCCACTGGCGGAGAATGACAGCATCTTTTCTGCCCCATTTTATGCCCCTGCAGACCTATCTGCCCCCGAGTTTGCCCCAAAATTTATCGCGTAGAGGGGATCTGTTGAGCTTAACAGCTCATCGTTTTACACCCCGACCCCGACGAAAATTCGCGGCGATCCGGTTGTCAGAAATCACCCGCAAGCACTACTTTTGGGAGCTACATACCTTCGTTCACGTATGTAATGATTGTAGCCATGTTCAATTTATTGAGGTCGAGCTATGGAGCATTTATTCGCACGTTTCCCCGTGGAAATGATAAACGCCGTCATGAGCAAATATCGCTTTAACGCCTTTGAAAGCATCCCAAAAGATGAGGAAGGTTTTTCCTATCCAAAATTCAATGAAATTAAGTTCACCCTTCCCGCAGTGTGCGCTAATGAGGGAGGCTGTATTTTATTCGCGGATGGACTGAAGATCCTTGAGTCGATGGGCGACGAAGCGTTTAACATACACCCGACCCGCTGGCATAAAGTGAAAACATACATAGCCAATGACGTTGTTGAGTATCCCGAAATGACTACACCTTTCACCATCATGGATGGAAGGCATCGGACGTTGGCTTTAATGCAAATCTACCCGAACACCAAAATCCCTGTCATTGTTCCGCATGCTATTTATCAGCGTGTTTTAGAAGAAGGACTTCACAGAAATGCATTAGTGAAGCCAATGCTGTAATAAGGTATTTGTGTTAGCCCATTTGGGTTTTGGCGACACTTCCGGGCATCAGCCGACGCAAGGGTTTTCTGGGTGGACGTTTTACACACGTTCAAACCCGTGAAGAATACCTGGCCGCGAAGGCGATCGCGATGCACAGCTTCAACCTGTGTCAGTGGTTTAACGTGACGTGCGAGAGTGGTGGGATAATCAGCCGTGTTTCATCTACCGTGCAGGTGGCTAACTCATCTTCAGAGCAGCGATCGTCAGCGCGCCGTTACGCGCGCTGCGGGTAATGAGCTGCATCAGGGGTCAGAGCGAATTGAGGCAGTCCGAGGATATGAATCGAGAACAAAAACGCGTCCATTATCAGCGACGAACCAACGTTGCCGAATTCAGCCTCGCGGTGCAATTAACAGAGCAGGAGCATCGTTCGAGAGTAAACCATTTTTGATTTCCCCGGCGATAAAAGGCTGAGGTTTGCTAAACAGATAGCCTTGTACTAAATCGCAGCCCAGTGCCTGAAGACTTTCCAATTGTTCCTGTGTCTCAACCCCTTCTGCGACAGTCTTCATACTGAGGGATTTCGCCATGCTGGTAATAAGCTTGATGATATTAAGGGCGTCTTCCTGTGTAGATATCGAATTTACAAAGGATTTGTCTATTTTAATTTTATCGAAGGCAAGTCGGCTCAGCCGGGAAAGAGAAGAGTATCCCGTACCAAAATCGTCGATGGAGATTTTCACACCCTGCGCTCTAAGCTTATTAAGGGTATTCATCGGCGTAGTGCTCTCAATAAAGAGAGAGGATTCCGTCACTTCCAGTTCCAGACGGTCGGCCGGAAGCCCAGTCTCTTTCAGAATAGAAAGCACAACCCCGGCAAAGGCTTTGCTGCTGAGCTGCACTGGAGAGACATTGACGGAAATTTTAACCGGAACGGCCCAGGAAGCCGCCTCCCGACAGGCCATTTCCAGCACCGATTTCCCCATCTCGTTAATCATTCCTGTTTTTTCAGCAACAGGAATAAAGCTATCTGGCGACAAAAGGCCCTTTAGCGGATGCATCCAACGAATAAGGGCCTCATAGCTGTAAATTTCCCAACTGTACGAATCGACAATCGCCTGATAATAAACCACGAACTCTTTATTCACTATTGCCAGTGCCATGTCGTGCTCAAGGGTTCTGCTTTCCTGCAGCTTGTCTAACATTCGTTGGCGGAAGACTTTAATCTTGCCTGCGCCCTCACTTTTGGCTTCATAAAGGGCCAGATCGGCAAATTTATAGAGATAGTCGGAGCGGCGTTCTTTTTCTGAATTAACAATGCCCACACAGGTGGTTATGTTTACAATCGTGCTATGTATCGTGTAAGGCTGGTTAATGCAATCACATATTTTCTGGGCGAGTGAAATAGCGTGGCTTTCTGTCAGACCCGTTGTGAGTAACGCAAACTCATCGCCACCTAAGCGATAAAGTGTATCTGGAGGAAGACTCATCGAACTCAGGCGATGGGCTATCTGAAGCAATAACATATCACCGGCATCATGCCCATAGGTATCATTGACCTCTTTGAATCTATCTAAATCAAACAACATCACGGTCACAGCGCTGTTATTGCTTTCTGCCATCTGGATGGTTTTATTCAAATTCTCCCAGAAAAACAGTCGGTTACTCATCTTTGTAAGAGGGTCATGGTAAACGTCATATTCCAGTTTTTTATTCTGAATTTGCAGTTTTTCTTTAGATTCCTGAAGCTCTTCAGCAAGGCTTTTAACCTGAAGATGCGCCTTCAGAATATTTCTATTTTGATAAAAAATCAGCACGCCCAGGATCGCACTCAATATTATTAGCAGCACAGAAGTCGCGGAATAAATAGTGTACAACGTTTGAATTTTGCTGTTGGCGTTGTTAATCAGGTTAACATCTTTGTTTAACGCGCCGGATGAAAGACGGCTCAGTGGTGCATCAAGCGCATACATCTCTTTCAGATATGCCTGGAGCTCTGAGCGATTCATTTTCTCAAGATGAACATCCAGATAATTGAGTGTGTTTTCGAGTTTTATCGCCACGTCATGAAGCGATTTATTGCTATCTATATAATGCCCCAAATCCCCTTCTTTCATTAAATCGCTCTGGCTGAGCATAATGTCGAGGTGTAAGCGCACATCATCGAGCGTCATCGTCTCATCGATAGTGTAAAGACCAAGCCATGATTCGAAACGGTAATACTCCGAGACCAGCTGTACAGCAGACCACGAACTGGCGTAGTGCGTCAGTTTCTGTAACTCTTGCTGCCTTTCATGCACAAGAAAAGAGATATATCCGGTGGATATAAAAAGGAAAAATATTATGCCAGCCAGGATTCTGTTCATATTGTTCTTATGAATCCTACTCAATGCTCATTTTGCTGACCTGCCAGGCTGACCTTGAATAAAAGACCTGATTATTCAGTTCAGGTTTGCTGTCATAGGGATACACGATGAATAGCGGACCTTTGTCGCGGACACGCATGTATTCCCCATTGATTTTCAACGCAAGGATGACATTGTATTTTTTGAAATCACTGAGAGGGACAACGGTGGTGTAGTCATTGAGTGCAGTGACCTTAACGACAGTACCTTCCGCCCCGACGTAATCCATCAGCTTTTGCAGTGGAATACCCGTAAAGGTTGTGCGCCCATTATACCAGGGAGAGGCGGTCTGAAAACTTACCATGCCCAGTTTCTCAAGGCTGGCGAGATCGAAAACGGCTTTACCCTCTTCGTTTGTATTTTCAATATGACCGGAGAGTGTTAAGAGCACTTTCCCGACAGGTTTGGGAAGCTCACCCGCCAAAACCTGCAGGGAGACCACAAAGCTCAACAACATCACAATTAACCGCATTCTAACCTGCCTATCTCTCGAATATTAAAGAATTATAATGTAGTTATTATGTTATTTATAGATGCTGCTTGGCTAATAACAATGCATTAAGAGGATTTATAATTTTTTTCTTAAAAATCAAACCATTACACCAAAACCATCTTCAACATTGATTACTTATGGTCTGTACTGGTATTTGCGGTGCACTTTTCTCATCATAATATGTACAAAAAGCACGTTATTTGTTTAGTCGGTGCAAATAAATCCACATAAATGCTAAGACTAATTGGTTTGTGCAGGCTCAGGGCGTGGTGGTTTTGAAATGGATGTTTTTTGCATGAACCGAACTTTTGTCCGGCGGCTGAATAATTAATCCACCTTATGGGGATAAAATAGGTGGTCTGTAGCACAGCAGAGATTCTGAATCACCCCACTCACTGGCTCATAGTAAAGCCTTCGTCGTCGGCCGTTCCGGTACAATCGGGCTGAGCAACAGAACTATTCAGTGGCCTGTCTCACCCTGGGGTATCACCCTCTTTTGGCGCAAAGCGGGCAGATCCTAAGCATTTGCCTTCTGCTATGCGTAGAGCACGGATAGGCTATGACTTTTTCTCAACAGGAAAACCCGTAGATTGAACAATCTGCTACACCAAAAACGTTTGGTCACTGTATGCTTCATTCATGAAAAAATTTAAGCTAACATCTTTATATGATTGCGAATCAAAGGCTAAAAAATGAATACAACAACGCCAAAATATACGTCTGTTGACTTATCTCGTTGGGCAAGGAAGGAGCATTTTGAGGTATTTCAGTCATTTGCTGAATGTACATTTAATCAAACTGTCCAGCTCGATATTACCGTGCTGCTAGAAAATATTAAGGAAGCTGGCTGGAAATTTTACCCAACTATTATTTTCCTCCTTGCCAAAGTAGTAAACCGCCATGCGGAGTTCCGTATGGCTATAAAGAATAATGAGCTTGTCATATGGGATGAAGTTCATCCAAATTATACAATTTTCCATAATGAAACGGAGACCTTTTCATCATTATGGAGTCACTATGATGGCAATATTGATCACTTCCAGGACGCTTATTCAGAAGACGTAGCACGCTACAGTAATAACCTTTCTTATTGGCCAAAGGAGGAGTCTCGAGAAAATATCTTTTTTGTATCGGCTATTCCTTGGGTAAGTTTTACCAGTTTTAACACTAATATTGCTAATATGAAGAACTTTTTTTCTCCTATGTTCACTCTTGGGAAATACTTCCCACAAGATGGAAAAATACTGTTGCCTCTCGCTGTTCTGGTACATCATTCCGTGTGCGATGGTTTCCATGTGGCAAGACTGATCAATGAGTTACAGGAAATGTGTAATGGCTCGCTGCACCATTCAGAGGAAATCAACGGTTGATAAGCCAGAGGCCCTGGCGATCGCCTTTTATATGACGTTGGCAGCCAGGATCTCAGTCATGTCTGCTAAGCGCGGTGAGTTCAACCGTGGGATGCAATAGACAGGTTAAAGCGCTTCGCGGTGATTCGCATCCCAACTTTCCCTATTTTCAATATCTTATAGAAATAAGATGTCCTGGCGATTTCAATGGCGATTTATTTTAGTTCTTCACTGCGGTCATTCTGTACGAATCAGGGGCGAATTTAACCATCCCAGGTCCCCTTTTTAACATCAATATCATCTCCAATTACTGGGCTATTACCATACTGTAAGTTGGCCAACTGTTTTGCTCTCAGAAGTTTACTGCTCCCTCTCTGAATCGGAGGCTCAAACAGGTCCATAACCTCAGTGAGTAAAAGGGATATTTTCTATTGAACTTATTGAAATTAATACTATTTAAGAAATTGTAAGTACATTTTAATCATGCTAACGTGAAGATAAAATCACTGGAGAAAGTCTTATGAAACTCGCGGTATATAGCACGAAACAGTACGATAAAAAGTATCTGCAACATGTTAACGAGTCTTACGGGTTTGAACTTGAATTTTTCGACTTTCTGCTGAACGAAAAGACCGCCAAAACTGCGCATGGCTGCGAAGCCGTCTGTATTTTTGTGAACGATGACGGTAGCCGTCCGGTTCTGGAAGAGTTGAAAAAACATGGCGTGAAATACATCGCTCTGCGCTGTGCGGGTTTCAATAACGTCGATTTGGACGCCGCCAAAGAGCTGGGTCTGAAGGTGGTACGCGTTCCGGCGTATTCGCCAGAAGCGGTAGCTGAACATGCCATCGGGATGATGATGTCGCTTAACCGTCGTATTCACCGCGCTTATCAGCGTACCCGCGATGCGAACTTCTCTCTCGAAGGCCTGACCGGCTTCACGATGTACGGTAAAACCGCCGGGGTAATTGGTACGGGGAAAATTGGGATCGCCGCCCTGCGCATTCTTAAAGGTTTCGGCATGCGCCTGCTGGCGTTTGATCCGTACCCAAGCGCCGCTGCGTTAGAGATGGGCGTAGAGTACGTCGATCTGCAAACGCTGTTCTCCGAGTCGGACGTGATTTCTCTGCACTGTCCGCTGACGCCGGAAAACTATCATCTGCTGAACGAAAGCGCGTTCGAACAGATGAAAGACGGTGTGATGATCATCAACACCAGCCGTGGTGCCCTGATTGATTCTCAGGCGGCCATCGAAGCGCTGAAAACACAAAAAATCGGCGCGCTGGGGATGGACGTTTATGAGAACGAACGCGATTTGTTCTTTGAAGACAAGTCTAACGACGTGATTCAGGACGACGTTTTCCGCCGTCTGTCCGCCTGCCATAACGTGCTGTTTACCGGGCATCAGGCATTTTTAACCGCCGAAGCGCTGATCAGCATTTCGGAAACCACGCTAGGTAACCTGCAGCAGTTAGAAAAAGGCGAAACCAGCCCGAACGAGCTGGCATAATTTAACTAAAAACCGGGCTAACACCCGGTTTTTTTTTGCTTTTGCTACGCGCTCAGTCCACGATTTTTTAGCAACAGTTCACTCATAGGATCGTGTCCGCGCCATTGGCGATAGAGTTCAGCTAAATCAGTACTGTTTCCGCGTGATAAAATCGCCGGAATTTCTGTCTATTTTCATGCCTTTATCCCCTGTTCTGCTTAAACCACACCGATAGCCGCCATCGGCCAGCATTTGCGTCCAAAGAGCGAACGCAACGAACCTCTACGCATTGATCCTATGTTCCGCGATTATGGGACGGGGTGGCGGGATAAACATCCAGCGATAAAAGCTCGCGCCAAGCCTGCGGTCAAACAGTAAAATACGTTAACCCTATTACAATTCATGGTTGGATAATCTGATTTCCCGACTATTCTGTGTTAGCCAACAAAAGTAAATAGCACACGGTCGCTTACTTCTTCGAGGACGTTTAAAATGATGACATTAATTGTGCTCATTAATATCCCCCTTTTAACGGATTAAAGAGTCGGATGTTTTTCATATTTAAACAGTGAGCAGGTTTTCCTGCAATTCAGTTAACTTTATTATAAATCTCAGGGAATAAATTAAAATATACCGCCAGCACGCGTTCCTTATCTGAAGCCGTATAGTTTTCCTTTTCTATATACTCTCTTACCTCACAAGCCAGAACTCGAGCAGCAGTGGCAAATTCCTCAGGCCAGCCATGACTCAACATTGAAAGTCCCTTAATCAGTCTAATTGGTATTTCTCGCATAGCGGCACCGTCACGCGCTATAGGCGAAAAAAAGTCCTCTAGCATGTCACAAACAAAAAGTGGTGCAATATGGACGTAAGGATATTTCACATCTGTCGTATCTACCTTGTTCTGAGCGTATACAGATAACACTCTTACCCCGCGACCAATCACATCAATAGCTGTTCCGGGATCGTTGACCGCTGGCGAAAGGGCGCGACAGGCGATTTCTGCCATGACACAGAGACAGAATCGCGGGTCCTGGGTAAAAGAACGCACATCCGAAACGTGGATCGTCTCAATTAAACTTGCATGAAGAGAGGTCAATTCATTGTTCGTAATATACATCACAGGCTGACTAGGGTGCATGAAACTCCCAGGCCTGGCGACAAGATAAACATGCTCACCGCTATCAAAAAGTAGATTGTTCAATTTGCTTACATCAATATATTCAACATACCCAATACTGTCCGGATACAGGGCCGTCGTTCCCTTTGGCTGTTCTGAATTATCAAGCCAGGGAAAACATCCAAGGTAAGGATTTTTAGCGCGCTCAATAATAGTTTCAATCGCTGCGCGTTCAACTTTCGCCGTCGTTTCCCCTACTCTACCAAGTGACGTTAAATGCTGTATCCAGCGAAGTAGAGTGAAAATAATCAGGGCAATGACAACTAAAGTCACTATAAATAAAATTACCCTGCCCCTTTCCCCATAGGCTCCCATATTTAAAGCAACGATCCCTACCAGGCTAAAAAGGAACGATCCAATAAAAGTCGCCAGCACGTTTTGGGTTGTGACGTCCTCTACAACCAGTCTGGTTGCCCGTGGAGTAACATTTGTCGTCGCTGATCCATACGCCGCTACCATAATACTCAGTGAAAAGGTGGTTACGGCAAGCATACTTGAAGCCAGAATATTAAGTATGTTGTCTACAGCTTCTGCCCCCACTATCCCTGATAACGTCTCAGGGATCATCGACTTGAACAGGATGGACAACAGAGCCGTAAAGACCGCTGCGATGGCGAATAACGTCGCCCTGAACCAGAGTTTTTTAAATACCTGAGCCAGCATCCACTTCCAGCGCGAATTCATAATTAACTCCTTATCCTATTCATTAATTACAAAAAATGCCGCCACAAGGGCGGCACATCGCTGGACTAGCGAACCAGATGCAGGAAGTGAAGATGTTTCTCATACTGATCAAGTATATCGTTGATTAGCTGCTCCTGATTCCAGCCCATCACATCATAATCTTGTCCACCCTCTTTGAGATACACTTCAGCTCGGTAGTAACGGTGTTGCTCAGCCTGGTGCTCATCAGCGTCCATAGCCGCCAGGGCGAACGTGGGAGAGTTATAGCCACGGAGCCTCACTTCATAGATGAAGTTGAGCTCGTTACCTAAATCCACCTCAAAACGAATTCGATCATCTGTTCCATCACCAATGTGGCTTAACGTGCCCTGCTTATTCAGTTCTTCCTGAACCAGGGACATAGCCGGTTTAATGACATCATCCATGAAACGTTTTACGAGCGAGCGTTTTGGCAGGTATGCGATATTACGCAGCCGACGCTGCCATGGAATGGGATTGCGCGCCGCTGTGGGAGCAATCGTGGCCATGCTCAGACTTTCGCGCTTGGTTAAATCGCGACGAAGCGCCTTCAGAAGTCCGTATATAGAGATAAGCAGGATCGCTGAGAACGGTAGTGCACTGGCGATAGTGACAGTTTGTAGCGCGCTCAGCCCTCCCGCCAGAAGTAAGGCTATGGCGACAATGCCCATCAATGATGCCCAGAATATACGCTGCCAGACAGGCGTGTTCGCCACACCACCAGAGGCTAAGGTGTCAACAACCATTGCTCCGGAGTCAGCGGAGGTCACAAAGAAGACAATAACCATCGCCATTGCAATAAACGACAGAATTGAAGAGAACGGAAAGTGCTCAAGGAAATTAAACAGGGCCAGCGCCACATCCTGTTGTACGGTATTTGCGAGGTCAGTTGCGCCCTGGTTCATAATGAGATAAATGGCACTATTACCAAAAACGGTCATCCACAGCAGCGTGAAGCCTGCTGGAACAAATAATACCCCCGTCACAAATTCACGAATTGTTCTTCCGCGCGAAACACGGGCGATAAACATGCCGACAAACGGTGACCATGATAACCACCATCCCCAGTACAATAATGTCCAGCCACCAAGCCAGTTGCTTGATTTAGGCTCATAAGCGTAGAGATTGAACGTTTTACTCACGAGTTCAGAAAGATATCCACCGGTATTTTCCACAAAGGATTTAAGAAGCAACACCGTGGGGCCCAACAACATAACCAGAGCCAGGAGAATAACCGCCAGTCCAAGATTGAGTTCAGAGAGAATACGTATGCCTTTATCAAGGCCTGACACCACTGAAATGGTCGCCAGCCCGGTAATAACGACGATCAGTATGACCTGCACGGTTTCATTGATAGGCACACCAAACAGATGGTTAAGCCCAGCGTTAACCTGCAATACACCGTAACCCAACGATGTTGCGACGCCAAAAACCGTACCGATCACGGCAAAAATATCCACGGCATGGCCTATCGGACCGTATATTTTCTCCCCAATGATGGGATAAAGCGCCGAACGAAGCGTCAATGGGAGACCGTGACGATAGCTGAAAAAGGCCAGAATCAGCGCAACAATGGCATAAATAGCCCAGGCGTGAAGTCCCCAGTGGAAGAACGTCAACCGCATCGCTTCCTTGGCTGCGGCAACGGTTTCGGGAGTGCCTACGGGGGGTGACAAATAGTGCATCACAGGCTCTGCCACGCCAAAGAACATTAAGCCTATCCCCATGCCTGCAGAAAATAACATGGCAAACCAGGAATGGTAGCTAAAGTCAGGCTGGGCATGGTCGGGTCCTAGCTTAATGTCACCATATCGTGACAACCCCAAAAACGTCACACTCAGTAAAATTAGCGCAACGGCCAGGATGTAAAACCAGCTGGCATTGGCAAAGATATTTTGCTGTAAAAGTTTGAAATTTTTATCGGCAACGTCCGGGAAAATCGCGGCAAATGCGACAAGAAGGAATATTAACAAAGCAGAGGTGAAGAAGACTGCTTTGTTAATCTGGCTTTTTGGCTGCTTTGGGATAGTTTCAGTTTCACTCATATTTTTTACATTCCATTTATCGACCCTTTTGGGAGGTGTAACCTCCTACAGGGTAGCAAAATGGGCCTAACCTTGCATTTCTGTTCGATTTACTATTGCTTAGCAAGATCAGAAACTCTGAATCTATAACATAATGTTAACTCGAAACGTACAGTGCTAAACGTACGCCTCCAGGCTGTAACGGTTGCTACCTCGGTTCAAACGCGGGTTTCGCTTTCAGTGCCGGAAGTGCCCTGAATGTATTTTTGCGCCTGAGTATCAGAGCGAAATTTTCCCTCGTTACGCCGCATAAGTTCTGAGAACAACATCCTGCGTTCTCAGGTGCAGTTCCGTCCAGGTAGATATCTTTGCCAGTCAACTGCCCTGCCAGCTCCCCAGGTACGCCTCAAAGGAGAAAATCCCCACAGAAATTTAGAAGAAGTGAAGGATCCATTTGGGGGGGAATTTTGGAGGATTTTGGGGAAGAAAAAAATGGACAAAAACCGGGCATCTCGCCCGGTTCTTTATCCAGCATAAAAAACGCTTAACCGTTCAACCCGCGATTGATCAGCATCGGTTCAAGTTTTGGATCGTGTCCACGCCACTCATGATAAAGTTCAGCTAAATCACTGCTGTTCCCACGCGACAAAATCGCTTCCCGGAATTTCTGCCCGTTCTCACGCGTCAATCCGCCGTGCTCTTCAAACCACTGATAGCCGTCGTCGGCCAGCATTTGCGTCCACAGATAGGCGTAATATCCTGCCGCGTAGCCGCCGCCGAAAATATGGGCAAAATAACTGCTGCGATAACGCGGTGGCACGGCCGACAGATCCAGCCCCTCTTTTTTCAACGCGGCAGATTCGAAGGTGTCGAGACTTTCGATGTTTTCCTGCGCATCGATCGCATGCCAGCTCATATCCAGCAGCGCCGCGCTGAGCAGTTCAGTCATATCGTAGCCTTTGTTGAACTGCGTCGCGTTAAGCATTTTCTCGCGCAGATCATCCGGCATCGGCTCCCCCGTCTGATAGTGCCGGGCAAATCGGGCGAAGACCTGCGGATGGCTGGCCCAATGTTCATTGATTTGTGACGGGAACTCCACGAAATCACGCGGCGTATTGGTCCCCGATAACGTAGCGAAACGCTGGTTGGCAAACAGACCGTGCAGCGTGTGGCCAAATTCATGGAACAGCGTGATCACATCGTCCCAGGAAAGCAGCGCCACCTGGCCGTTAGCCGGTTTTTGATAGTTACAGACGTTATAAATCACAGGACGGGCGGCAAATTCGTGCGATTGCTCAACGAAATTGCCCATCCAGGCGCCGCCGCCTTTGGAATCACGCGCGAAGAAATCGCCGTAAAACAGCGCCATACCTTCACCGTTATGATCGACTATTTCCCATACGCGAACGTCCGGATGATATACGGGAATATCAAAGCGCTCGACAAAACGGATGCCAAAAAGCTGACTGGCAGCCCAAAACACCCCCTCTTCCAGCGCTCTGTTAAGCGCTAAATAAGGTTTGATTTGGGATTCATCCAGCGCGTATTTTTCCAGACGAACGCGTTCGGCGTAATAGGCCCAGTCCCAGGCCTGCACGCTGAATCCGCCCTGTTCGTCATTGATAACGTTTTGGATATCCGCCTGCTCCCGCTCGGCGCGAGCGCGTGCTGCCGGAACGATACCGCGCATAAATGCCAGCGCCGCCTCGGGGGTTTTCGCCATTTGATCGGCGGTGCTCCAGCTGGCGTAATTGTCAAAGCCCAGCAGTTGCGCCTGGCGCGCGCGTAACGCCACCAGCCGACGAACGATGTGCTGCGTATCGTTTTCATCGCCTTTTTGGGTGCGCAACCAACCGGCCTTAAACAGATTTTCGCGCGTTTGTCGATCGCGCAGTGCTGACAGCGCGGGCTGTTGAGTGGTATTCAGCAGGGGAATCAGCCAGCGATCGGCCAGCCCTTTTTCGGCGGCGGCCTGTGCGGCAGACGCGATTTCATCGGGCGATAATCCATCGAGCTGATGAACATCATCCACCACCAGCCCTCCGGCTTTATCAGCAGCCAGTAGACGTTGATTAAACTGGCTGGTCAACGACGCCGACTCGGTATTGAGCGCTTTGAGCTCTGATTTTTGCGCTTCACTGAGCTTTGCGCCCGCCAGGACAAAATGCTGATAGGTCTGCTCGACAAGGCGACGCGATTCGCCGTCCAGCGATTCCCGCTCTTGCCAGACGGCCTCGACGCGGGAAAACAACGCGTCATTCAACCAAATATCATTGGATAATTCCGCCAGTTCAGTCGAAAACGCCTCGTCCAGTTCCTGAAGATAATCGTTGGTATGGGCTGACGTCATCGCGAAAAATACGCTGCTGACGCGGGAAAGCATGACGCCGCTTTTCTCCAGCGCCAGCACGGTATTAGCGAAATCAGGCGCAGCAGACTCTGCAATGATGGCGGCGATATCAGCCCGCTTCTGCCGCGTCGCTTCATCAAACGCCGGGCGATAGTGGCTGTCCTCAATAATATCAAAGCGAGGCGCCTGGTACGGTAACAAGCTGACTTCAAAAAACGGATTGGCAACGGACATTTTTAACTCCTGCGCAGTATCATTTTCCCAGAGTAAGACAGGCCGCTGCGGGCTGCAATCCCTGGCACACGTCGGGTAACAAAAGTTGCCTTAACGCCGTGCCAACGGGCGTGCTATGGTAATACAACACAAAAAGCGTTGAGGAACAGTGAGATGATTATTTTAGTTACCGGGGCAACGGCAGGTTTTGGTGAAAGCATCACGCGTCGTTTCGTCGCCAATGGACACAAAGTGATTGCAACCGGCCGTCGTCAGGAGCGTTTACAGGAGCTGAAAGACGAGTTGGGCGACAGTATTTTGACTGCTCAGCTCGACGTGCGTAATCGCGCTGCAATCGAAGAAATGATGGCGAATCTGCCTGCCGAATGGCGTGCTATCGACGTGCTGGTCAATAACGCCGGTCTGGCGCTAGGCATGGAGCCCGCGCACAAAGCCAGCGTTGAAGACTGGGAAAATATGATCGACACCAACAACAAAGGGCTGGTGTATATGACACGTGCCGTTCTGCCGGGAATGGTCGAGCGCAACCGTGGTCACATTATCAATATCGGCTCCACCGCGGGTAGCTGGCCTTACGCGGGCGGTAACGTCTATGGCGCGACGAAAGCGTTCGTTCGTCAGTTCAGCCTGAATCTGCGTACCGATTTGCATGGCACCGCTATTCGCGTCACGGACATTGAGCCGGGCCTGGTGGGCGGTACCGAGTTCTCTAACGTGCGTTTCAAAGGTGATGATGCGAAAGCAGGCAAAACCTATGAGAACACCGAAGCGCTGAGCGCCGAAGACGTCACCGAAACGGTCTGGTGGGTAGCTACACTGCCAAAACACGTCAATATCAATACGGTCGAAATGATGCCTGTCAGTCAGAGCTTTGCGGGTCTAAACGTGCATCGCGGTTGATAAATTCCTGCCCGGCCCTCGGGTCGGGTATGGGATGCCCGTCAAAAGAATGGTAGTATTCACGGGTTAACTCTCTGAGAAATCACACGCCATGGCCGCTGAATCACAACTGAATCCCACCCAACCTGTTAATCAGCAAATTTATCGCATTTTACGTCGCGACATCGTCCAGTGCCTGATCCCACCAGGTACGCCACTTTCTGAAAAAGAGGTGTCGGTGCGTTTTGACGTGTCTCGCCAGCCGGTGCGTGAAGCGTTTATTAAACTCGCTGAAAACGGTCTGATCCAAATCCGCCCGCAGCGTGGCAGCTATGTGAATAAAATTTCGCTCTCGCAGGTGCGTAACGGCTGTTTCGTTCGACAAGCGATTGAGTGCGCGGTGGCGCGTCGTGCAGCCTCGCTGGTGGACGATCATCAATGCTATTTGCTGGAGCAAAATCTTCATCAGCAGCGTATTGCCATTGAGCGTAAACAGCTCAACGACTTCTTCCAGCTAGACGATGAATTTCATCAGAAGTTAGCGCAGATCGCGGATTGCCAGCTGGCGTGGGACACCATCGAAAATATCAAAGCGACCATTGACCGCGTGCGTTACATGAGCCTGGATCATGTTTCACCGCCGGAAATGCTGTTGCGTCAGCATCACGATATTTTCACTGCACTGGAAAAGCGCGATGGCGATAGCGTTGAAAAAGCGATGACGCTGCATTTGCAGGAAATCGGAGAGTCCGTACAGTTAATTCGCATGGAAAATAGCGACTGGTTCACCGAAGATTAATTTATACCGCATTCGCCAAATAGTGACGGATGCGGCATCTTGTTTAACGCACCACTAATACCGGAATTTTAGCATAGCGGATCACCGATTCCGCATTCGACCCCAGCAGATGCGTTGACAGCCCTGGCGTTTTAGACCCAATCACAATAACGTCGTACTCCTCCTTTGTACTCATCGCGATAATTTCGTCCCGCACGTTGCCAAAACGCACTTCGGTATAAATATTCTCAGGCGCGACAGCAAATAAACGTTTTAATGCATTCATCTTTTTCTCTGATTCAGACACCATAAATGTCTCGAATTTTTTGATGTCAGAGTTGAATCCTCGCAGTAACGAGCGGCTGCTGTTCGGCAGGATGTTCAGCAGCGTGATGGTTGCATTATCGGTTCTTGCCAGGAATTCTGCATGGCGTACCGCCTTATCACTTAAATCCATTTCAAATACATCAACAGGCATCAGTATTTTCTTGTACATAAGCCTTCTCCTTCTCATATAAATAAATTCTGTTCACTAAAGTTAGAGTGACATGCGGAAGTCAAACAAAGGCTAAACAGTCCCTTCCTGAAACTATCGTCAAACGAAAATAAACGTCGGGTTTGTCAGTGCACGTCGTTATTCGTCAGAAGGATGTAAGATAAAAATTAACTAAAATAAATATGATTTTGATCAAAAACAAAAAAATAAGATCTGAACAGGCGTATTTATATTCGCCGTCAGCGGTGCGGAAATGACAGCGTCGCGATGTGTTGAATTTGAGGAGTGATAATTATGATGACCTATGACCGTAACCGTAATGCTATTACGACGGGCAGTCGCGTGATGATTAATGGCACGGGCCGCACGGGGAAAATTACCGCGATCCATACGGATGGACTTACCCCAGCACAAGTACGCCGCGGCAAAACGGTGGAAGTAGAAGGATGTGAAGGTAAATTTGAACCGGTCGAATTGATTCGCCTGGGGATGCACTGATCTTTGCAACGATATGCCGCCGCGAACGGCGGCATAATAGAGCCTTACATTGCCGCAGCGTACTGCGCGACAGTCGCTTGAGCGCCCTTCTCCACTAACGTCAGATACGCTTTCATCACCGCGTCCACAAACGTTTTCTCCAGCGGTAACTCGTTACCAAAAATCGCCTCAATGCCGAGCAAAGCCTGTACGCGGTTTTCCCCTTCGGCACTCCCGTTAACCGCGCTCTGAATCACGGACAGTAAAGGATCGCAGACTTCAATTGCATTTCCACGCTCATCAATACCGCCCACATAACGCATCCAGCCCGCAATCCCCAACGCCAACAGCGGGAAGCTACGCTGATTCACAAGATGCCAGCGCACAGAGTCCAGCATACGCTGCGGGAGTTTTTGGCTGCCATCCATCGCGATTTGCCAGGTACGGTGGCGCAGCGCCGGGTTACTGTAGCGCGCAATCAGCAGATCGGCATAACGCCCTAAATCGACACCTTTCACTTTCAGCGTCGGAGCCTGCTCGTTTAACATCAGCGCGTGTGCGGCGTGACGATAATTTTCGTCTTCCATGCAGTCATTAATGTGCTGGTATCCCGCCAGATAACCCAAATAGGCCAGGAAAGAGTGGCTGCCATTCAGCATACGCAGCTTCATCTCTTCGAACGGCACCACATCAGCCACCAGTTCAGCGCCGGCTTTTTCCCATTGCGGACGACCGGCAACGAAATTGTCTTCAACCACCCACTGGCGAAACGGCTCGCAGGCCACACCGGCAGGGTCACGCACGCCTGTGATGTGCTCAATTTTCACGAGCGTTTCAGCCGTGACCGCGGGAACAATGCGGTCAACCATCGTGGACGGGAACGTCACGTTAGCGTCAATCCAGTCTGCCAGGTCGGCATCCACCGCGCGCGCATACGCGCAGGTCACATTGCGCATCACATGGCCGTTTTCCGGCATGTTATCGCAGGACATCACGCTGAAAGCCGGTAACCCCAGCGCTTTACGACGCGCCAGTGCCTCAACTACCACGCCCGGCGCTGATTTTGGCTGATGCGGGTTTTGCAGGTCTGCGGCGATTAACGGGTGATCGAGCATCAATTGCCCGGTCGCAGGCGCATGACAATAGCCTTTCTCCGTAATGGTGAGAGAAACAATGGCCACCTGCGGCTCACACATCGCGTCTAGCACGGTTTCCAGGCCGTCAACCTGAGCATGAAGCGCCTTTTTCACGACACCCACCACGCGTGCGGTCCAGGCATCAGCAGACATTTCCGCCACGGTATAAAGATTATCCTGAGCAGTGAGATCGGCAATCTGCTGCTCTCCGCCAATCAGGTTGACTTCGCAGTAACCCCAGTCACTGCCATGATCTGCTGCCAGAATATCGGCAAAAACCGCCTGGTGCGCGCGATGAAATGCGCCGAACCCAAGGTGTACAATCCGTGCGTTCAGACTGTCGCGATTGTACTGTGGGAGCGTGGCGTTGGCCTTTAATAACGGGTTTTCCATGATTGTGACTCGTTTAATAAATGAAGCTGAGATTCGCTGTCGCTCCGGAGGAACGACAGCGCCTGCTGACTACACCAACTAGAATGGCAGTTGAGGTAAAAAAAGAACTGCCATTAACCATACTGATACTTCTATTTCAGTTATTGATTTATATTAACTTTTGATCAGGTGGTGTGACATCAATGCCATGTTGTGTGACAAGTCACTCAAGTTATAAACCAACCTTAACGACGAGATGACACCGCTCCATACCCTACCGACGTATTGCGTGGTAATTCAGCAGCATCCTCGGCCAGACTCAAATCACGATCACGTACTTCGGGCATCAGAATGGCGGAAATCAACCCTACAACTGAATAGGCAATCATCATCGCCACGATAGGCCACCATGAACCCGTCATGTTACAGAAGATGCCCGCCAGCACTGGACCGAAACCTACAGCGACCAATCCGCCCGCTTCTTTTGAAATCGCCATCCGAGTGAAGCGATTACGTGAGCCAAACATTTCGGCCATGGTGATATTTTCGAGGGCGAACAACCCCAGTACCGCGAAGTTATGAATCACGATAATGGACATCATAATCACGCTCGGGCTGTAACTCTTGTCCACAATAATCGACAACATCGGGTACGCCAGAATAATGGCTGAGATGTTGAGGAGAATATAAGGCAACCGGCGACCTACCTTATCGGATAGCCAGCCCAGCAGCGGAATGGAGATAAACCCAAGAATGGAGCTGATCATTAATGCATCGGTTGGGATGCTTTTATTAAACAGCAGCGTTTGAACCAGATAGCCCGCCAGGAAGGTCTGGATCAGACCGGAGTTGCCCGCCTGACCAAAACGCAAGCCGGTGGCAAGCCAGAATGATTTACTTTTGAACATCGCCCCGAGTGAGATATCTTCAGCTGTTACGGCCGGTCCCGTTTGCGCGTCGTTCACTTTCTCAAACACCGGACTCTCTTTCAAATTCATTCGCAGCCAGATAGCGAAGATCATCACCACCACGCTTGCGAGGAACGGAATACGCCATCCCCATGCGACCAGCTCTTCACGATCTAACGCGAAGAACATTACCGCCCAGATTGCCGTCGCGCTCAAGGTGCCGCAGTTGGTCCCCATTGCCACCAGCGACGAGATAATGCCTCGTTTCCCTTTCGGAGCATATTCAGCCAGCATAGTGCCTGCACCAGAGATTTCTGCGCCTGCCCCAAGCCCCTGAATGATGCGTAACGTCACCAGCAGGATCGGCGCAAAAATGCCAATTTGCGCGTAGGTCGGTAACACGCCGATAAGCGTGGTGCAGATCCCCATCATCGTGATCGTGATAAACAGCACCCTTTTACGGCCAATGCTGTCGCCCATTTTGCCGAAAATGAACGCGCCAACGATACGCGCAATATAGCCCGCGCCGTAGGTGCCCATCGCCAGAATTAACGCCATGGCGGCGGATTGTTCAGGGAAAAAGATTTCATGGAAGACCAGTGCGGCTCCCAGTGAATAGAGCTGGAAATCCATAAACTCCAGTGCAGTTCCGAGCCAGCCGGACACGGCTGCTTTCACCAGATCGGATGTCGTTCTTTGAGGTTGAAGTTGTGTTTGAATCATCATGGCTATCTCTAAAAAGGTAAGATGCGTACCACTTATCCGCGTTTGTTGTTATTGACCCGAACGTGAGCAAGACTTTGCAGCACTGCCGCTGGTCTTTCTCAAACAGTTCGATTGCGTCTGTTACGTGGTGATAGTCAAAGGTATGGGTAACCAGTTTTTCTGGATCGATCAGTCCTTTTTCCAGCCAGTCGATAACGACCGGGAATTTGTTGGCGTTCAGGCGTGTAGAAAAGATCGACAGCTCTTTGCCGGTGATGCCTTCCTGCACAATTTGGCTCGGTTCGCTGGAGAAGCCCATCAGAACAATTCGCGCAGCCGGTGAAGCCAGGGTAATCGCCTCCTGCAGAATCGAAGGATGGCACGCGGCATCGATGATTAAGGTCGGTTTAATGCCTTTCTCGTCGAGCACCGCCAGAAGCGACTGCTCAGCATTATTAATGACCCAGTCAGCCCCGCTGCGCTGCGCCATCGTCAGACGTTCTTCAATACGATCAACGACAATCACCAGCTTCACGCGATAGACGCCTTTCAACGCCTGTACGGTGACCAGCCCCATCGGGCCTGCGCCGTAAATCAGAGCCACATCGTGCTCAGTGGGCTGTGCATGCCCGGTGACATTGGCCGCGATAGTAAAAGGCTCGACCATCACCGCGTGTTTATCTTCAATCGCATCGGGAATGTGCCACGCATTTTTCGCAGGCACGACAGCGTACTCGCTGAATCCTCCATCGCGATGCACCCCCAATACCACCAGCGAAGTGCAGACGTTTGGCTTGCCGACTGAACACGGATAGCAATGCCCGCAGCTAATAACCGGATCAACGGATACACGCTGACCGAGGCGCGACGCATCGACACCTTCGCCCACCGCGTCGATCACGCCGAAAAACTCATGGCCGATCACGCGTGGATATTTTGCAAATGGATTATGGCCGCGATAAATATGGCTATCGGAGCCGCAGATACCGGCGAGTTTGATTTTGACGCGCACGTCGCCTGCTGCAGGAGCCGGTAACGGACGTTCCTCAATCACCAGCTCATTCGGTTTTTGAATGACGATGCTTTTCATGGTTGCTCCTGACCGATCTCTTTCTTACATAACTCATTGTTATAAAGAAATTAATCAATTCTGTGTTTGACAATAAAGAGATAACACATTGCTCCAACAAAGGTGACGCAGGCCGCGACAACCAGGGCGAGATTAAAGGAGTGCGTTTTATCTACGATCCAGCCGGTCACGACTGGGGCGAACGAGGCAAAAACAAAGCTGCCGAAGTTCTGAATGGCGGCAACGGAGGCGACTTTACTTTCAGAGACCATCACCTGCACCAGGCCCCACGCTGAGGTTCCGGCGAAGTGGACGCAAAATAGCGCTAAGGAAATGAAGATGACCGCTTCCGCCGGGGACGACGATTGCACGACCAGCAAAGTGCCTAACGCAGACAGGATCAACCCCACTACAATCGCCGTTTTGCGCGTTTTGGCGAGGTCATAGCCTTTTTTGGCGAGCGCATCGACCAACAGCCCGTTAACCCACATCCCGATGGCGGCGGCCAGGAACGGGATCGCCGAGACCCAGCCGGTCTTCGCAAGGCTAAAGCCCTGCTGTGCCTGCAAATAGCCGGGTAGCCAGGCGATATACAACCAGCCGGTGTAGTTCACGCCAGAGAACCCTAAAATCATTCCCCAGGTGGTGCGGCGTTTGAACAACGCACTCCACTCGCTAAAGCGTAACGTTGGGCGCGGTTTTACCGGCGCGGAAAGATATTCGCGTTCTTCCGGCTGGAAAGCGAACTGCGCGCGGTTGCGATACCAGGCATACCAGCAAACGCCGACCATCACACCCAGGCAGCCGATAATCACGAACATGGCCCGCCAGCCCCACAGGATTTGCATTGTTACCAGGATCGGTGGCGCAATTGCCTGACCCAGGACAGTCGAGGAGTTAAAAATCCCCAGCGCTGTCCCCCGCTCTTTTTGCACATACCAGTCGGTGATAGATTTCACACCGGCAGGCATAAAGGGCGCTTCGCCAATACCTAAGCCAATGCGCAGCAGGATAAAATGGCTAAAGGAGTTCACCATGCCCGTCAGGGCCTGCATCAATGACCAGAAGATCACGCCTGCGCCTAACACCAGTCGTGGGCCGTAGCGATCGAGCAATATGCCGGAAGGCAGTTGCGCCAGTCCGTACGAAAGTGAAAATGCGGAAAGCAAAAAGCCAAATTCTGTTGCCGACAGCCCCATGTCGCCGCGAATGGCTTCACCGGCCACGCTCAGTGAGGAGCGGTCCAAAAAATTGACAATCCCTGCCAGGAATAACAGCACCAGAGTGAGGGTCTGGATTTTTTTAATCCGCGCAGGCTTGGTTAAACGTTCTGTACTGATTGTTTCAGTTGTCATACGCACTCCCGCTCTCAATTTACCAGTTCCACAAGGTGCCATCTTCGAGACGCGCGACCGGTAAATATGCAGGGTCGTACGGATATTTCGCGGCCAGTTTTTCGTCAAACTCAATGCCCAGGCCCGGCTTTTCTCCCGGATGCATATAGCCGTTATCGAAGCTCCAGCTGTGCGGGAAAACTTCCAGCATTTGCTCGGAATACCCCATATATTCCTGTACACCAAAGTTTGGCACCCACAGGTCGAAATGCAGCGCGGCAGCGTGGCAAATCGGCGACAGATCTGACGGGCCGTGTGAGCCAGTCCGCACCTGGTAGAGCGAAGCAAAATCGGCGATGCGGCGCATCCCGGTGATCCCCCCAGCGTGGGTCATCGTGGTACGGATATAGTCGATGAGCTGCTCTTCGATCAGCTGCTTGCAATCCCAGATGCTGTTGAATACCTCACCCACGGCAATCGGCGTGACCGTGTGTTGACGAATTAAACGGAAACACTCCTGGTTCTCTGCGGGCGTTGGGTCTTCCATCCAGAACAGGCGGAACTCTTCGATGCTCTTGCCAAAACGTGCGGCTTCGATAGGCGTCAGGCGGTGATGCATGTCGTGCAAAAGATGCTCGTCGTAGCCAAACTTGCTGCGCACGGCGTCAAACAGTTTTGGCGTGAAATCGAGGTATTTTTCGGTGGACCACAGCTGTTCCTCCGGCCAGTCGCCTTTGGTCGCAGGCTCGTACGCCAGCCCTTTTCCTTTTGACATCCCGTAGGTGGTTTTCATTCCCGGCACGCCGCACTGGACGCGGATCGCCTTGAAGCCCATCTCTTTGTGGCGCGCATAATCTTCCAGCACATCATCAATGGTATGCCCGGTGGTATGGCAATACACCATCACCCCTTCGCGCGATGCGCCACCCAGCAACTGATAAAGCGGCATCCCCGCCGCTTTGGCTTTGATATCCCACAGCGCCATATCCACCGCAGAGATCGCAGACATCGTGACCGGCCCGCGACGCCAGTACGCGCCTTTATAGAAGAACTGCCAGATATCTTCGATGCGGTGTGCATCGCGGCCAATCAGCTGCGGGCAAAGGTGATCTTTCAGGTAAGACGCCACGGAAAGCTCGCGTCCGTTTAAGGTGGCATCACCCAAACCGACGAGCCCATCATCAGTGGTGATTTTGAGGGTGACAAAATTGCGCCCTGGGCAAGTGACAAAAACTTCAGCCCCGACAATCTTCATAATCCGTTTCCTTGCATCGTTCGTTGTGATGAAGGAAATTTACTCAACTGAACTACTACCATACAAGTATTATGATCGAAAAATCATCGCTTGATCACAAAATGCAGGTCTTATGTCCGCCCCCATCCGGCGACGATAATCAACATGCCACACAGCGCAATCAGCGCGCCCGCCCAGTCATAAGCGCTTAATTTCACACCATCAACGACGCGCAACCAAATGAGTGCCGTGCAGACATAAACCCCGCCGTATGCCGCGTAAACGCGACCACTTGCCGCCGGATGCAGCGTTAACAACCAGACGAATAAGGCCAGCGCGATGCCTGCGGGCAACAACAGGAACACCGACGCGCCGCGTTTTAGCCAGAGCCAGGGTAAGAAGCAGCCGATGATTTCGCACAGTGCGGTTGCAAAGAAAAGCAGCGTAGTTTTAATCATTTTTACGGTCGAGTGAGTCAGGGTTTAGACATCATACGCGATAATAAGATTTACTTTTCCATACCCAATGCGCGGGTATGCCGCGATTTTGGTTTAGTGTAGAATTGACTACGGGTAAACCACTTCTCTGCGCCCAACAAAAGGAACACGCAATGACTACATTAAGCAAACGCCTCTATCTGGCGGCCATGCTCTCCCTGACTGCGCTCGCCTTCACCGCCCCGGTTTCTGCTGAAACCAGCAAACTCATTATTGAATCAGGTGATAGCGCCCAAAGTCGTCAGAATGCCGCCATGGACAAGGAACAATGGAATGACACGCGTAATCTTCGCCAGAAGGTGAACAAACGCGCTGAAAAAGAGTGGGATAAAGAAGATGTCGCGTTTGATTCACGCGATAAATGCCAGCAAAGCGCGAACGTGAATGCCTACTGGGAACCGAATACCCTGCGCTGCCTGGATCGCCGAACCGGCCGTACCGTTGCGCCATAAAAACGACTGCCAGAAAGGATGAACATGGCCAGCCCGTTAGCAGTAAAACTCAGACCGCTCGAGCGTGAAGATTTACGTTTTGTGCATCAACTCGACAATAACGCCAGCGTCATGCGTTACTGGTTCGAAGAGCCTTACGAGGCGTTTGTCGAGCTGTCTGACCTCTACGACAAACACATTCACGATCAGAGCGAACGCCGTTTCGTGGTGGAGTGTAATGGCGATAAAGCCGGTTTAGTTGAGCTGGTTGAGATAAACCACATTCACCGCCGGGCAGAGTTTCAAATCATCATTTCGCCGGATTTCCAGGGAAAAGGCCTCGCCACCCGCGCGGCAAAACTGGCAATGGATTACGGGTTTACGGTGTTAAACCTGTATAAGCTCTATTTGATTGTTGATAAAGAAAATGAAAAGGCGATACACATCTATCGCAAGCTTGGCTTTATGGTGGAAGGTGAGCTGATCCACGAGTTCTTTATCAACGGTGAGTACCGCAACACCATCCGTATGTGCATTTTCCAGCATCAGTATTTAGTGGACCATAAAGCACACGGCAGCACGATTTTGAAACCGACCGCGCAGTAGATGCGCGGTTTTTCATGCGAGATCAATAATAATCAATGCTGTTTTTAATCGTAAATTTGTGCTCAACCGCTGGCTTAACGCTTTCATCCTTAATACTCAGCTCGCAGCTCACCGGGTTGTTATGGCGGTCGTATTCACAGCGTTGTTGCACCGTGCCAAGCTGCTTATCATTAAGCAAACTCACCGCGGAATAATCCAGTTTTTTGCGCTTATCTTTTGATGGCGTTGCCGCCACGGAAAGCTGTTGCCCGCCAGACTTTGTGGTTTTTCCCAGCGGATACCCATCAGCATCGTAGCGATAGTTCACTTCCATCTCTTTTCCATGCGCGCTAACAATGAAACCTTTGTCGTCCGTATCCCAGGTGACGCCAGCGGATGGCAATTCAGCCAGCTGGCATTTGCCCTGCAGTTTTATCTTTTGCTGCTGCGTCTCTGCATCGAGATAAAAATTGGCATCCAGTACCAGCGCAACGCCCGTGTTCGCGTCCAGATCGTGCAGCTCGAGTTTGTCGAAACACCCTTCCGCAGACATCGTGCCAGTAACACGTTTGGTCACTTCACCTTTTTCGTCAAACAGCGTCTGGGTGAAATCTTTTACGGGTCCACGTAGCGGATCAAAATCAAATTCATTCGAAAAACTGGCCATCTCTGGCGTGAAAGACAGCGGCGCGGAGGCGTTATCACATCCTGCCAGCACGCTTGTCAGCGCCATCATCACTGCTAATTTCTTCACATTTTCACCAATACGTGGACATTAACTCCATTAATATTAGCAATATACAGAGGTTTACTTCCGGGTAAAACCTCAATTCAGAATAATTATATCCTGCCAGTTCAGAAAGAGCGTCAAGCCACTGAGAAATTTAGGCTAAAACAGCTTCTACAATCGATAAATAAGACGGGGTATGTATCACACGATTGATTTTTAACCCTGAGCCAGCCAGCATATCGGCATATTCTCGCTCAGTCCGTGCACGCCCTCCCTCAAAGCTGGTCAACAGTAAAAGGTCGATCTCATATCTCCCTGGTTCATTATTATTATCTTTAATAACAGGTTCCAGAATTAACAGTCGGGATTCTGCTTTCATCGATTTCCGGCATGTTTGCAATATTTGACTGGCCTGAGCATCTGACCAGTCCATCAGAATATATTTAAGTAAATAAATATCGGCTTGCGGACATTGTTCAAAGAAACTGCCTGCGACGGTGTCCCAACGCGTATCGTCATCTAATAAATGCAGCCGATTTCCCGCAAGCACTTTTTCTTGATCGAATAATATGCCATGTAGTGATGGATTCCTGCGTAAAACGGTTAACAATAAATTCCCAAAACCACCAGCAATATCAATTACCGAGGCCCCTTCTGGAAAATCATAACAGTCGACAAGCTCTTCGTTTTCGACGCTCGACATCGAAGACATGCCTGCATGAAAAACATTCTCCTCGGTTGCCGCGTTATCTTGCCCCCAATACTCATAAAACGACATGCCAAACATACTGTTAAACACGTCTTTCCCGGCAACAATATCACTGATTTCCGCCGCCGGTTGCCAAAAGGTATTATCCGTGAGCATCAGCACCGCTGCGCGCAAGGAGTGTTGATGCTCGGCGCATAAGAACCGGGCAGTCGGGGTGAGTGAAAACAAGCCGTCCGACGATTCATGAAACACATTTCGGGAAGCAAGCATTCGCATAACACGCAGTAAAAACGCGCCATCGACGTGTAATTCACTCCCAAGCTGATCGGCTGTTTTGTCCCCTTCAAGGAGTCGGTCAGCCACACCCAGTTCAGCTACCGCCCGCAATGAGGCTTGCCAGACAAATCCCATGCTCTGCTCTAACAAATACATCGCATCTTTACGTTCCACTTCCGACAAACTTATTTGAGTTAACATTATATTTCCTTATTCGATATGTTTTTATAAAATACCTAAAATGAAACATCCATTAGCAAGCCTAAGCACCAACAATTAAATGCGCAAATATCAAAAACCATAATTAAAAAGTGCAATGGAAAGAAGTCTCTACGCTTTTTTATTTAATGTAAGAAATAATGGCCAATAATTTATTTGAATTTCTTTTGATAAAAACACTTCCGTTACTGAAGAATAATTTCTAAGATTTTTCAGAAAGTTGCCTTACATGACGAAGAGTGAAGCCCTGCCTGCTAAAATGAATGTCATACACAGACAAAAGGAGTGCTTTATGAAACGGTTAACCTGGATTACCACCCTATTGTTGATCGGTGCTTCACCCGCGGCGCTGGCCTCCCCGGATTCTTGCGAGCGCTTAAAGAGCGATATTCAGCAGCGCATCATCAATAACGGCGTTCCTGAATCGGGTTTCACGTTGAATATTGTCCCTAACGATCAGGCCGATCAGCCGGATGCGCAAGTTGTGGGTCATTGCGCCAATGATACGTTCAAGATCCTCTATACGCGCACCAGCAGCGGTAACTCTCCTGCCAGTAGCGCAGGCGCACAAGAAAATGCGCCAACCGAGCCGCAATAAATATCCGCATAATGCGCCCGCCATTGATGGGGATTAATGTTTAATCCCCCTGATTACGCCACACTCTCTCATCATTCTCCCTCCCTATTTTGAAGCGTGAAAACAGTCACGCGAGCAAGGAATGTTGTGATGAAAGAGGTTTCCCACCGCGAGTCGTTTGCCATCATCGCCCGAGCCCTCGGTGCAGTATTTTATTTTCCCCCTGACAGTGAGCAGGCAGCGCCACTGGTTACCGCGTTAACAACGACCGACTGGTATCGTGACTGGCCGCTGGCAGAAGAATCTTTACTGCCCGTCGCGGATAAACTGCGCACAACCACGGATGAAACCCTGCCCGAGGCCTGGCAGCGTTTGTTCATCGGTCCATGGGCGTTGCCTGCTCCGCCGTGGGGCTCCGTCTGGCTGGATCGTGAGTCCGTGCTGTTTGGGGAGTCCACTCTCGCGCTGCGTCAGTGGATGCGCGATAACGGCATTACCTTCGATATGCCGCAAAACGAGCCGGAAGATCATTTCGGGACAATGCTGATGCTGGCTGCGTGGCTAAGTGAAAAGGGTCACGAAGACGCGTGCGATCAGCTGCTGGCATGGCACTTGCTGCCATGGAGTCAGCGTTTCCTGACGGTGTTACGTGAAAATGCTCGCCATCCTTTTTACGTCGGCATCGCTGAACTTGCGCAGATGACGCTGGTTGACTGGCAATCGCGGCTACCGATCCCGGTCATTGAAAAAACGCTTTATCGTTAACCCTTCCCCCGTCCGCACGGCTGAATGCTCTGCCGTGCGCCGCCTCGCTTGTTACGGTGTCACTTTTGGCGCATTACGTTTAGGAGAATTCTGGCGACACGCCTTCAGCCCTTCTCCCGTAAGGCGTAACCCCCTGTTTATGCTGCAAACACCGCTTCAGTAATTTTGCCGCTTCGCTGGAACCCTTCCCATTCGCTTGCTATAGGTCATGTACCCCTGCCGATACATGGCATAACAACAGGCAATCAATGGGTTGCAATAACGCATGCGCACAGGGAGACACATCGCAATGCAATCATCTTTACTGAAACGCACGCTGCTTTTCGCCGGCGCGATAGTTGTGGTCCTCGCTCTGCTGACGTGGGGAATTGGACTGGATACGATAAAAGCGCGTCAGGTGGACCTGCTTTATTTGGGTCAGCAGCACATGATTTTGGTCTTCTCTTCGATGTTTTTTGCCCTCCTGGTCGGGATCCCGAGCGGAATATTACTCAGTCGCCCGGCGGCGCGAGGCGTTGCCGAATACGTGATGCAACTCTTTAACGTCGGTAACACGCTTCCGCCGCTGGCCGTTCTGGCGCTGGCGATGGTGGTGCTGGGCATTGGCGATAAGCCCGCGATCGTCGCGCTATTCCTCGCCTCACTGCTGCCGATTGTGCGTAACACCTATGCCGGTCTGTGCTCAGTGCCAGCGTCTTTGCTCGAAGCTGCGAACGGTATCGGGATGACGAAATGGCAGCGTTTATACCAGGTGGAAATCCCGAACGCGTTACCGGTAATGCTGTCCGGTATCCGTATTGCGACCGCGATTAACGTGGGTACCGCGCCGCTGGCCTTCCTGATTGGCGCCAGCAGCTATGGCGAACTGATTTTCCCGGGCATCTATCTGAACGATTTCCCGACGTTGATTTTGGGCGCGGCAGCGACAGCCCTTTTTGCACTGATTCTGGACACGTTGCTCGCGGCGCTGGGCCGCGTCATGAGCCCGCACATTGCGCGATAACAATAACAAGGAGCCTTTATGAGACTGTCTTCAAGCCTCGCCGCGCTGGCTGCAGCCGCATTCATCGCGACACAGGCGCAGGCCGCACCGTTAGTTTTGGCCACTAAAAGCTTTACCGAACAACATATTCTTTCGGCCATGACCGTGCAGTATCTGCAAAAAAAAGGTTTTGAGGTGCAGCCTAAAACCAATATCGCGACGGTGATTTCGCGTAACGCCATGATCAACAAACAGGTTGATATGACGTGGGAATATACTGGCACCTCGCTGATTATCTTTAACCACATCAATAAACGCATGTCGCCACAGGAATCTTACGACACCGTTAAACGTCTGGACGGCAAGCTCGGTCTGGTGTGGCTGAAACCCGCGAATATGAACAACACCTATGCGTTTGCGATGCAACGTAAACGCGCTGAAGCAGAACACATCAATACCATGTCGGAAATGGTGGCAAAAATCGAACAGGTGCGTAAAACCGATCCGGATAACAACTGGATGCTCGGGTTAGACCTCGAATTCGCCGGACGTAGCGACGGCATGAAACCCTTGCAGGAAGCGTATCAGATGGAACTGGATCGCCCGCAGATTCGCCAGATGGACCCAGGGTTAGTCTATAACGCCGTGCGAGATGGATTTGTGGATGCCGGGCTGGTGTATGCCACCGATGGCCGCGTGAAAGGATTCGACCTCAAAGTACTGGAAGACGATAAAGGCTTTTTCCCGAGCTATGCCGTGACACCTGTGGTGCGTAAAGACACGCTGGAGGCGAACCCGGGTCTGGAAGAGGCGTTGAACACCCTATCCAGCCAGCTGAATAACGACGTTATCACCGAGCTAAATAAGAAGGTAGATATCGACCATCAGTCACCGCAGCAGGTCGCACGTGATTTCCTGCGTAGCAAAGGGCTATAGGAGGCGTTATGGATACGATTCACTACATGCTTGATAACTGGAGTTTTCTGCTCACACTGACGTTTCAGCATCTGTGGCTGGTGGGGTTAGCGGTTGGTCTGGCGATTATTATCGGCGTACCGCTGGGGATCCTGATTGTGCGCCACAAATGGCTGGCAACGCCCGTACTGGGGATTGCGACGATCGTGCTCACCATTCCGTCGATTGCGCTGTTTGGTTTGATGATTCCGCTCTTTTTCGCTGATCGGTCAGGGGATTGGTGCCCTGCCCGCCATCACCGCCGTGTTCCTCTATTCACTGTTACCCATTGTGCGTAACACCCACACCGCGCTGGATAGCCTGCCGCCGGGTCTGCGTGAAGCCGGGCGTGGGATTGGCATGACGTTCTGGCAGCGTCTGCGTTGGGTAGAAATCCCGATGGCCTTACCGGTGATTTTTGGCGGGATCCGTACCGCCGTGGTGATGAATATTGGTGTGATGGCCATTGCTGCCGTGATCGGCGCGGGTGGTCTGGGTCTGCTGTTGCTCAACGGTATTGGCGGCAGTGACATCCGCATGTTGATCGCGGGTGCATTGATGATTTGTCTTTTAGCTATTGTGCTCGACTGGCTGCTTCATCGCCTGCAGGTCGTGCTGACTCCGAAGGGGATTCGATAATGATAAAACTGGAAAATCTCACTAAACAATTTTCGCAGAAAAATGGCCAGACGTTTAAGGCCGTCGACAACGTCAACCTCAACGTACCTGAAGGTGAAATGTGCGTTCTGCTTGGCCCGTCCGGCTGCGGGAAAACCACGACGTTGAAGATGATTAATCGCCTGATTGCACCGAGCAGCGGCAACATCCTGATTAACGGCGAAAACACCAACGAAATGGACACGGTGACGCTGCGCCGTAACATCGGCTACGTGATCCAGCAGATTGGTTTGTTCCCTAACATGACCATCGAAGAGAACATTACCGTCGTCCCGCGCATGCTCGGCTGGGATAAGGCGCGCAGTAAAGCGCGTGCCGAAGAGCTGATGGATATGGTGGCGATGGACCCGCATAAATTCCTTCACCGCTACCCACGCGAAATGTCCGGCGGTCAGCAGCAGCGTATTGGCGTGATCCGTGCCCTGGCGGCGGATCCTCCGGTTCTGCTGATGGATGAACCGTTCGGCGCGGTTGACCCGATCAACCGTGAAGTGATCCAGAACCAATTCCTGGAGATGCAGCGCAAGCTGAAAAAGACGGTTATGCTCGTCAGCCACGATATTGACGAAGCGCTCAAGCTGGGTGACCGTATCGCCGTGTTCCGTCAGGGACGGATTGTGCAATGCGCCAGCCCGGATGAACTGCTGGCGAAACCGGCCAATGAATTTGTCGGCTCGTTTGTTGGTCAGGACCGTACGCTGAAGCGCCTGCTTCTGGTGTCGGCGGGTGACGTCACGGATCAGCAGCCGACCATTACGGTGCGCGAATCGACCTCATTACCGGAGGCTTTTGCGACTATGGATGACAATGATATCCGTGCGATTACCGTTGTGGATGGCATGGGTAAGCCGCTGGGCTTTGTGAAACGCCGCGAAGCGCGTCAGGCCACCGGTTTTTGTGCCGATGTGCTGCATCCGTTCAGAATGACGGGCAAAGCGGAAGACAACCTGCGCGTGGTGCTGTCGCGTCTGTATGAGAGCAACACCAGCTGGATGCCTATCGTTGACGAAGACGGCCGCTATAACGGCGAGATTTCGCAGGATTATATTGCAGAGTATTTAAGTTCTGGTCGCACGCGTCGGGCGCTGAATATTCATAGCGACAGTTAAATCCCACGTTCTATAGGCAATAAAAAACCGGGCGCTAAACTGCCCGGTTTTTTTGTTTTCTGAGGCGGCGTTACGCCACAACCCGGTCTACCGTTAGGGCATCATTAAACATCGTAAGATCGATGTAATGAGCCAGATCGCGCTGTTCGGCGCGTGGCAGATATGGCAGCTCGCCCACCAGCGGTCCCGGCAGTTTCTTGCTGAGCACCTCGATGATTTCTGCATAATGCGCAAGGCCTGGATTGATGCGATTAGCCACCCAGCCGACCAACGGCAGACCGTCGTTCGCGATGGCCTGAGCCGTCAGCAACGCGTGGTTAATGCACCCTTCCTGAATACCCACCACCATCAGCACCGGCAGTTGTTCCTGCACAACCCATTCGGATAAGGGACGCAGATCGTTCATCAGGCTACGCCAGCCGCCCGTCCCTTCTACCACCACATGATCGGCCATCGCACTCAGCTCAGCCAGACCGTTCGACAGTAAGGAATAATTAATAAGACCACTGTGCGCGACGCTACTTTCGTTTTCACTCAGCGCAATGGGATTGATCGCATGATAAGGCAGTTCAAAACTTGAGACGCTTTGCAGCACCAGCGCATCTTTATTGCGTAGGCCTTCTGGCGTCTCTTTACTGCCTTTCGCGACCGGTTTGTACCCCGCCACACTTTTACCGTCCGCCGCCAGGGCTTGCAGTAAAGCGCGGGAGACCACTGTTTTACCAACAGAGGTATCGGTACCCGTTACAAAGAAACGCTTAAGCATGACTTACTCCACCGTTATGCTTTGAAAATATAAACCAGGTAAATAATTCAGTGGAGTGAGTCTAAGGTATGCGCGCAGAGTCCAGATTGAGATAGCGCAAATTTTATGGCATCAGTGAAAAAACAGTTAACCCTGCAACAACCGGATTAATAGCGAGCCGTTATACATCGCATCTTTCACCAGCGCCGCGCCTGCCATGGTGCCTTGGTTAGAAAACTGGGTGCTTTCTACCACGATATTTTTGCTGTACGCCGGAAGGGATTGCTGACGAATACAGTCGGAAATCGCCGGGAACAGAATATCGGCGGCCTGGCTCAGGGGTGAGCCAATCAGGATTTTTTGCGGATTAAAGAGATTGACCATAATGGCCAAAATGCGCCCGACGTTGTTGCCCACGCCGGTAATAATATCTTTTGCCAGCAGATCGCCCTGCCGCGCCGCGCCGCACAGTGAATCCATGGTTAAGGGTTGACCATGCAAAGACGAGCTCATGGACTGGCTCAGACGTAACTGCGCCAGCTCCATCACGCTTTCGACGCTGGCGATGGTTTCCAGACAGCCATGATTGCCGCAATAGCAGCGCTTGCCGTAGGGGTCGACCTGCGTATGGCCAATCTCCACCAGGCTGCTGCTGCCCGCATGCAGTAAACGCCCGTCGGTAATGACCCCCGCGCCCACGTTGTGATCGATAACCACCTGAATCACATCACGCGCACCGCGGGACGCGCCAAACAGCGCCTCCGCCATCGTCCAGGCGCTGATATCGTGCTGGATATAGACCGGCACGCCGGTATGCGCTTTGAGCACTTCGCCCAGCGGCATGTCTTTCACATCGTCATAAAACGGCATTCGGTGGACAATCCCATTTTCCGTATCAATGATTCCGGGCATAGTGATCGCAATCGCCGTTAAGCGCTCGAGCCTTTGCTGATGACGGATAAAGAATTGATCGATATGAATGACAATACGCTCGAGCAGCGTTTGCTCAGACTGGAGCGGCAGCTCAAGGCGGTCTTCCACCACCATTTTGCTGCTCAGGTCGCGCAGTGCGAGAAACACTTCGCCACGACTGATCCTGATCGACAGGTAATGCCAGGCTTCTGTCTCCACCACCAGGCCTACCGCCGGACGGCCACGGCTGCCGGGTTCCTGAATTTCAGTTTCCTGAACCAGGTGGGCTTCCAGCATTTCTCGTACAATTTTGGTAATACTGGCAGGTGCCAGTTGCGCCAGGCGAGAAAGATCGATACGCGAAACCGGACCAAGCTGATCAATCAGACGGTACACTGCGCCCGCATTGGTCTGCTTAATCTGATCAATATGTCCTGGCTGACTATCAGCAGCAACCACCTCTTACATCCTTATTTTCGCGCTTCGAAATAAACTTTGGGCTATGGTGAAGCACTTGACACGTGGTCGTCAAATATTTACTTAGCCTTGTGATTTACTGCACATTTTTTACGGGCATTATAGCAAAGATTGCTTACCGGGCCCCGTCAATCAGCTGTTTTTTGAAACGCTGTGCCGCATTGCTGAGCTCATGATGTTTTGGCCAAACCAGCCACATTTCCGACACGGCATCCTCTTCAGCTATCGCCACCCAACGCATTTCATTTAGCTGCACGCGCTTAAACGAGGCGGGCAAAATGGACACCCCTAGCCCGGCCGCGACCAGACCGATGATGGTCATGGCTTCACCCACTTCTTGCGTAATCACTGGCGTTAACCCGTAACGACGCATCAACCCTAAAATATCATCGTACAAACCGGTCCCAACATGAGGATCGAAAAAGACAAACGGCTCCTGTGCCAGCTCGGCCAGCGTCACCGACGGCTGCGCCGCCAGCGGATGATCCCGCGGGATCATCGCCATTAACGGTTCCCGTAAAATCACCTCCCACGCCAGCGTGTCGGGCAACTGCGTGTTGCGCATGAGCCCCAAATCCAGCGATCCCTCATTCAGGGGAACAATCTGTTCACGGGTATTAATCTCGCGGGTCTGGATATGCACATCCGGATAATGACGACGAAAGGTAGAAAGCGTATGTGAAACCGCACTGATAAACGGCGCTGATGAGGTAAATCCGAGACGCAGTTCACCCGTTTCGCCCAGATGTAGCCGCTCCGCACGGGCAGCCGCGTCATTCACCAGACTCAGCACCTGACGGCTATCCGCAAGAAACTGTTTGCCCGCTGCCGTCAGGCTGACGCTTCGGTTGGTGCGGGCCAGTAGCCGCGCGCCCACCTGCTGCTCAAGGATCTGAATCTGCTGACTCAGCGGGGGCTGGGAGATATTTAGCCGCGCCGCCGCACGGCCAAAATGCAGCTCCTCGGCCACGGCAATGAAATAGCGTAAATGGCGCAGCTCAATATTCATATGTTTAACGTATCATTTGAGATTATTAATATATTAGACAGAATATTGACAATTTCCTACCCTGATCCTGTGGTCATTCCCATCCCCCGTCATCGCGGGGACGTTTTCGCAAGGATCTTACGTGAGTCGTACAACAACCGTTGATATCGCCCCGGCAAGCGACATTGATGATTTACCTGCAACACCTCAGCCAGCCCAATTTATTAAACGTGGTACAACCCCTTTCATGCGCGTCACGCTGGCGCTCTTCTCAGCAGGACTGGCGACATTTGCCCTGCTGTATTGCGTTCAACCTATTCTTCCCGTGTTGTCTCATGAATTTGGCGTGTCGCCTGCCAGCAGCAGTATTTCGCTCTCAATTTCAACCGGTATGCTGGCGGTCGGTTTACTGTTTACCGGCCCGCTTTCTGATGCTATCGGACGCAAACCGGTGATGGTCACGGCGTTACTGCTGGCCTCTGTGTGCACCCTGCTGTCGACAATGATGACCAGTTGGCACGGGATTCTGGTGATGCGCGCGCTGATTGGGCTATCGTTAAGCGGCGTCGCGGCGGTTGGCATGACCTATTTGAGCGAAGAAATTCATCCCAGTTTTGTCGCCTTTTCGATGGGCTTGTACATTAGCGGGAATTCGATCGGTGGCATGAGCGGCCGCCTGCTCAGCGGTGTTTTCACCGATCTCTTTAACTGGCGCATCGCGCTGGCGGTAATTGGCTGCTTCGCCCTTGCCGCCGCACTGATGTTCTGGCGAATTTTGCCAGAATCGCGTCATTTTCGTCCCACGTCGCTGCGGCCCAAAACGCTGTTGATCAATTTCCGCCTGCACTGGCGCGATAAAGGTTTGCCGCGCCTGTTCCTGACCGGCTTCCTGTTAATGGGATCTTTCGTCACGTTGTTTTAACTATATTGGCTATCGCCTGATGCTCTCGCCGTGGCATTTGAGCCAGGCGTTTGTTGGCTTGCTGTCGGTGGCGTATCTCACTGGCACCTGGAGTTCGCCCAAAGCTGGCGCAATGACCGCGCGTTTCGGACGCGGTCCGGTCATGCTGACGTCCATCGGCGTGATGCTGGCGGGATTGCTGATGACGTTGTTCTCATCTTTATGGCTAATTTTCGCCGGAATGCTGCTGTTCTCCGCCGGTTTTTTTGCAGCCCATTCGGTCGCCAGCAGCTGGATTGGCCCGCGCGCCCGTCGCGCTAAAGGCCAGGCCTCCTCGCTGTATCTCTTTAGTTACTATCTGGGTTCAAGCATCGCCGGGACGCTCGGCGGCGTTTTCTGGCACCGCTACGGCTGGAATGGCGTCGGTGGATTTATCGCGTTGATGCTGTGCCGCAGCGCTGCTGGTGGGGATGAGCCTGCATAAACGTCTGCATTAACGTTGAATAACCTCGTGTTTCAGTCGGACCGATGCTACTTTTTGTCATTGCCCGATTCAGACACGAGGACTTCATGAACAACAATAACTATCAACAACTCACCCGCACGTTCCAGCGTCTCTCCCGTTTCTCGCATCTTTCCTCCATCGCCAGTTGGGATATGTTCGCCATGATGCCACCAGGCGGCAGCCAGGCCCGAGGTGAAGCCCTGGCCGAAATGAGCGTATTGCAGCATCAGATCCTCACCGATAAGAAAGTCGGTGAATGGCTGGCGTCCGCCGAAAGCGAAGATTTAAACGACGTCGAACAGGCCAACCTGCGTGAGATGACACGACTCTTCCAGCAAGCGTCTTTACTGCCGGAATCGCTGGTTGAAGCCAAATCACTGGCGGGGAGCAAATGTGAACACGCCTGGCGTACGCAGCGCCCGGCCAACGACTGGCAGGGTTTTTCCGCCAATCTCAAAGAGGTCGTCAAACTTAGCCGTGAGGAGGCGCGCCTGCGTGCCGAAGCGAAAGGCTGCACCCCTTATGATGCGCTGCTCGATATCTTTGAACCGGATATGACCAGTGCCCGTCTGGACAACGTGTTTGGTGACTTGAAATCCTGGCTCCCGGATTTGCTCGCCCGCGTGGTGGAAAAGCAGGCGCAACAATCCTTTGTTCCGCCGCAAGGGCCTTTCCCGACCGCCGTGCAGCGTGAGCTCGGCCTGGAAGCCATGCAAATGCTGGGCTTCGATTTTAATGCGGGTCGTCTGGATGTGAGTGCGCATCCGTTCTGCGGCGGCGTCCCTGAAGATGTCCGCATCACTACCCGTTACGACGAAAACGAACTGTTGAGCGCGCTGTTTGGCGTGGTACATGAAACCGGCCACGCGCGTTATGAGCAAAATCTGCCGCGCAACTGGCTCGGACAGCCTGTCGCTCTGGCGCGTTCGACAGCCATTCACGAATCACAAAGTCTGTTCTTTGAGATGCAGCTCGGTCGCAGCAACGCCTTCCTGAAACACCTGCTCCCGGCTGTTCATGCGCGTTTTGGCAGCCAGGCCGCCTTCAGCGAAGAGAACTTTATCGCCTGGAACCAGCGCGTGAAGCCGGGTTACATCCGCGTCGATGCGGACGAGGTGAGCTATCCGGCACACGTCGTGCTGCGCTACGAAATCGAACGCTCGCTGATTAACGGTGAAATCGAAGTGGAAGACATCCCGGCGCTGTGGGATGAAAAAATGCAGTCCTGGCTCGGCCTGTCGACCAAGGACAACTACCGTAACGGCTGTATGCAGGACATCCACTGGACCGACGGCGGCTTTGGTTACTTCCCGTCGTACACGCTGGGCGCGATGTATGCTGCGCAGCTGTTCAGCGCGGCGAAAAAACGCGTTACCCGGACTGGAGTCATCGATTGCGAGTGGCGACTTCTCCGCGCTGTTTGACTGGCTACGCCAGAATATCTGGCAGCACGGCAGCCGCTTTACCACCTCGCAGCTCATTGAGCAGGCAACCGGTGAAGATCTGAACAGTCGTTATTTCCGTGAACATCTCACCTCCCGCTATCTGTAATAGCCCGCGCCGGGGCCTGTCCCCGGCGCTGTACATTCCGTTACACGCCGAAACCAATGACTCACGGAAGCCTCAACCTCAAATGGATATAGTTATTTCAACGGCCCCGCAGTGGGGTTAAATGAAAAACCAAATTCGAGGGTATGAGAATGAAAAAAGTATTAGCTCTGGTTGTTGCCGCTGCTATGGGTCTGTCTTCTGCTGCGTTTGCTGCTGAAACTACAGCGTCCGCTGCACCTGCTACCGCAACAGCGACCACCATGAAAGCGGCGCCAGCGAAAACTGTGCACCACAAAAAACACAAAAAAGCGGTTGAGCAGAAAGCTCAGGCTGCTAAAAAACACCACAAAAAAGCAGTGAAAAAACAAGAAGCCGCTCCTGCAACGACCACTGCTCCCGTTGAGCAGAAAGCCCAGGCTGCGAAAAAACACCACAAAGCTGCTGCTAAACCTGCCGTAGCGCAGAAAGCGCAAGCCGCTAAAAAACATCATAAAAAAAGCAGTGAAACACGAAGCGGCTAAACCTGCTGCTCAGCCAGCTGCGTAAGCGTTCGAGCTTAATCGCGCCCCTCGGGGCGCGTTGCAGACCGGTGCTGAACCGGAGTCGGATCAGCGCCGTTTTTATTTCCGGAGGCCGTATGCTGCGACGCTATCGGTTTGAGTTCATTCTTATCACGCTTATTTTATGCGCGCTCATCGCCTGTCGGTTTTATCTTTCCTGAATGTAGCACGCTGATTTTACTCCCACTTTCTCGCCGTCCCGTCTATAGTATTTTAATAGGGTTCACGTTTAATAATCATAATTACCCCACCAGAGTGTGATATGCGGAAAATAGTTGTGTGCTTACTGGGAACGTTCTGCCTCTTTTCTGGTTTTAGCCATGCGGATGACGGCGACGATGACGCTGTGAACGCGAAAGAGATCAAAACGCTTTTTTTTGGTCATGATGACCGTACGCGTGTCGCCGATCCGACTGAATCACCCTGGGATGCCATTGGGCAACTGGAAACCGCGAGCGGTAACTTATGCACCGCGACCTTGATCTCTCCTCATCTGGCGCTGACCGCCGGACACTGTCTGCTTATTCCGCCGAAAGGCAAACCGGATAACGTCGTTGCGCTGCGTTTTGTCTCCAAAAAAGGCGTCTGGCGTTATGACATTCATGGCGTGGAAGGTCGCGTCGAACCGTCGCTGGGTAAACGCTTAAAGCCCGACGGCGATGGCTGGATTGTTCCCCCGTCAGCCGCGGAGTGGGATTTTGGTTTAGTGGTGCTGCGCTATCCGCCGTCAGGTATCACGCCGCTGCCGTTATTTGACGGCGATAAAGCCGCATTGACCGAGGCGCTCAAAGCCGCCGATCGCAAAGTCACCCAGTCCGGCTATCCGGTCGATCATCTGGATTCACTCTATACGCACACCGATTGCATCGTCACCGGTTGGGCGCAAACCAGCGTGCTATCGCATCAATGCGATACGCTGCCGGGCGACAGCGGTTCACCGTTGATGTTGAAAACGGATAAAGGCTGGCAATTGATTGGCGTGCAAAGTTCTGCTCCGGCAGCCAAAGATCGCTGGCGCGCGGATAATCGTGCGTTATCGGTGACCGGTTTTCGCGACAAACTGGAAGCGTTGTCGCAGGAATAACTCAGCAGTATCTGACTTTACGCAATTCAATAATCGCCTCGATGGGCATCGGCTGACTGAACCAGAATCCCTGCAGTTGGTCACAGCCCGCGAGGCGCAGTAGTTTCATCTGCTTTTCGTTTTCCACCCCTTCAGCAACCACTGCCATGCCCAATGCGCTCGCTATACGCACCGTTCCGCTGACCAGCGCGATCGCCTGCTCGTCGTTATCCACCAGCCCGGCCAGGGATTTGTCTATTTTGATGGTATCGAAATTAAAGCGGCGCAAATAGCCAATGCTGGAATAACCCGTTCCAAAATCATCCAGCGCGACGGCGGTTCCTAACGCTTTTAAATTGGCGATGGCGGCGCGCGCACGTTCAGGATTTTCCAGAACGTAGGTTTCGGTCACTTCCAGTTGCAGCCGATTTGCCGGGAAACGGGTCATCTCAATGACTTTCGCGACCTTTTCTTCAAACTCGGGATCGCGAAATTGCGCGGGAGAAATATTGACTGACAGTTTCAGATCGCTGAAGGGCTCCAGATCCTGACAGGCGCGGCGCAACACGAACTGACCGAGGCTATAAATCAGCCCGCTGGTTTCAGCGATGCTGATAAATTCATCCGGTTTCAGTTCCCCCGCCGGACGACGCGGCCAACGCACCAGCGCTTCAACGCTGGTCATTTTCTGGCTGCGCGCATCAATAATCGGCTGATACCAGACATCGAATTCATCGCGTTCCATGCCGTCGCGAATTTCGTTTTCTATCGCCAGCTGCCGCTCGCGAGCGCTGTTCAGCTCGGCATCATACTGTGTGATGCGCCCTTTTCCGGTGATTTTGGAGTGGTACATCGCAATGTCTGCCCGGCGGAATAATTCCGAGCTGGTGCATTCGATCAGCGTTCCGCTGGCGAGCCCAATGCTGGCGCTGATATGGATGGTGCGTTCACCAATGCGTACGGGCGCATCCAGGAACGCCAGAACGTCGTTTGCAAAGGTCAGGGCCTGTGCCTGCGAGTCGTCCCCGCCAATGGTCATCGCGAATTCGTCGCCGCCCATTCGGGCCAGCATACCGCCCTGCGGCACCCTCCTCGCTGAGCGCCTTTGCCAGCAGAATAATGAGTTCATCGCCCACGTCATGGCCGTAAATATCATTCACATCCTTAAAGCCGTCCAGATCGATAAAGACCACGGTTTTCACGTCAATATCACCGCGCAAACTCACCCGTTCCAGCTCTTCGATCAACGCGCGTCGATTCGGCAGATGACTCAGCCAGTCGGTACGCGCTACGCGTCTGGCCTGATTTTCGCCCCGTGCGAGTTTGTATAGCCCCACGCTGCTCACCAGAATAAACAGCAAAATCAGCGCCGAGGCCAGGATAACGATTTGTGTGATTTGGTTTGAGGCTGCCCTTGCCGCCTGCGCTCCCGGCTGCTGTGGCTGCCAGTTGAGGTAACCCAGGATTTCACCTGCCGAACTTTTTAGCGGAGTACTGTATTCGCTGATGTGATCCCGGGTGAAATGCAGGTTTTCTATCTGGAAGGTATTTCCCAGATCGCTCAGGATCTGAGGGCTGATATGGCGCGTGATCACCAGATAACGGCGGACGTTATTTTTCACCTGCAAGCGCCCCACCATGGGACGAATCAGCCCAATCCCGACAAAGGCGACACCTTGACGCGTGCGGGTGATCCCGGCAAAAATTTTCGTTTCTGCCTGCAATGCCTGCGCATTTTCTCGGATCAACGCTTTCAGGCCGTATCCAAAAAAGTCGAGGTTGGTTTCTTTAAACGGCTGGCTTTGAAGTGAGCCCCACATGACATGGAAATGCTCGTCGAGCACGAATGTGCCGTCGTACAGGTTATTGATTTTAAAGCCTGCACCCCATGTGTTATACAGCCAGTCGGTATTTAACACCGGCGGATAAACTTCCCGCACGGCGTCATCCCAGACGGCATTATCAATCACCAACGACCAGACGCGATTCGTCGACGTCTGGATCGCCCCCTGAACAGACAGCGCAGAGCGGTGTTCATCTATCTCATTGGTTTTACTGCTGATCAGGTGCAGCGAAAGGTAAAGCAGCGCGACCACGGAAACGACCAAACCGATCCCCGCCATAAAAATCATGACAAACAGCGTTTTTGCGGAAGGAATATTGCGCCAGCTTAAGGGGTTATACATTCGCTGCTCTCTTGGAATGACATAATTCTAAGCGTAATACAGCGCGCGAATTTCGCTGCCCGTAAATGCAGGCAGCGATCACATCAGGCCAGTTTTATCATCACCATTCCTGCCAGCAGCAGAATCAGGCCAATCCAGCCTTTACGATTAAGGCGTTGGCCGAACAAGATCCAGCCAGCCGCCAACGTGGCGGCGATACCAAAACCGCCCCACAGCGCGTAGGCGACCGAGAGATCGATCCCTTTTACCGCCTGAGAAAGTGCGCTAAATGCGCCCAAGACCGCGCCGATGGACAGCAAACCGAACCCCTTTCGGCGAAAACCATCAGAGAATTTCAGGAACACGTTTGCCATAATTTCCAGTACGATGGCCAACGCCAGCCAGGCCGCATGAATCCATTCAAACTGTTGCATGGGCCTGCTCCTTTTGCTGTTTCGTCGGTTTGCGTGTCCCTGATTTAATCAGCACAATTCCGATAACAAGCGTAGCCAGACCGGCAATTTTCATCGCTGACAGGGCTTCATCAAATAACATTACGCTAAACAGCGTAATCAACAGAATACCGATCCCCTCCCACAACGCATACGCCACGCCGAGCGCGATTTTTTTTACCGCGAACGACAGGAAAATATACGAAAGGGAAATCATCACCAGCATTAAAATAAAGCCAGTATTATCATCACTAATACTTGCCCATTTCATCGACAAGGTCCCCGTAATTTCAGCCACGATGGCCAGGGCTAATAGTATCCAGTAAAACATGGTCTTCTCCTGCTTGAGAATATAATCCATTGCAGCTTGTCGAAAACGACAAACCCAAAAAAAATGAAATACGTCAGATAGCTAAACGCGTCGCGTCAGCTCAGGCAGAAGGCAGGACTATAGTGCGTTGCGCCAGTGTTGCTCACCGGACAGCAGGAAGAGAGAGGTTGAGAAAATAGCGGTGTTATTTGAAAAGTACGTCCTGAACAGATTGTCCATAATATTACAATTATCCGCGGTATTGCTTCTCGTCATTGCGGATGAAAATTGTCCTCGGTAGTTAAACACGGCTGATTTGTACCATAAGCCAGGAATTAACTCAAAACTTTTTCATTTCTTTACTCTGCTTGTTTAACTTACATTCGCATATTAAAGGCGCATCGCTATTATTATAAAAAAAAGGATTAGAGCAGGAACTCACATGGCTAAGCCCATCATTACCCTGAACGGATTAAAAATCGTCATTATGCTTGGAATGCTGGTGATCATTCTCACCGGTATCCGTTTCGCCGCCGATATTATCGTGCCTTTCATTTTGGCGCTGTTTATCGCGGTGATCCTCAACCCATTGGTGCAGCGAATGGTCCGCTGGCGCATCCCGCGGGTACTGGCGATCTTGCTGCTCATCACCATTATCATCATGGCGATGGCGCTGCTGGTAACCTATCTCGGAACATCGCTGAACGAGCTGGCCCGAACGCTTCCGCAGTACCGTTCAAAACTGGTGATTCCGTTGCAGCAGATGGAACCCTGGCTGCAGCGTGCGGGTATTGAGGTGTCCGTTGAGGAGCTGCTGAAGTATATCGACCCGAATGCGGCGATGACGCTGGTGACGGCGCTTCTGGCGCAGCTTTCCAGCGCCATGACCTCCATTTTCCTGCTGCTGCTGACCGTTGTGTTTATGCTGGTCGAGGTGCCGCAACTGCCGGTCAAACTGCAGCAGATGATGGTGCGACCGGTTGAGGGCATGGGCGCAATCCAACGCGCACTGGATAGCGTGTCGCGCTATCTGGTACTTAAAACCGCGATCAGCATTGTGACGGGGCTGGTGGCATGGGCCATGCTTGCCGTGCTGGATGTGCGTTTTGCATTTGTGTGGGGCTTGCTGGCCTTCGCACTCAACTATATTCCGAATATCGGCTCTGTGCTGGCCGCCATCCCCCCGATTACTCAGGTACTGGTCTTTAGCGGATTTTACGATGCGTTGGTCGTCCTGGCGGGCTATCTGATTATTAATCTGGTCTTCGGTAACATTCTGGAGCCGAGAATGATGGGACGTGGGCTTGGGCTTTCCACGCTGGTGGTCTTTTTATCACTGATTTTCTGGGGATGGTTGCTCGGTCCGGTGGGCATGTTGCTCTCGGTTCCGCTGACGATTATTGTCAAAATTGGTCTGGAACAGACCGCAGGCGGACAGACGATCGCCGTGTTGCTGAGCGATATGAGTCACCGATAAGTTTTCGCGCCAGTCCTCTTCTCACCAGAGGACTGGAACGCGTGAGTCGTGCATCGCGAACATCGGCTTAGCGGGTCGTCCAGCCTGGCGATAATACGCCAGCGCCGCTCGCCACTCTGCCAGCGGGAACAGCGTCACGTCGCCATAGTGACTCGCCAGCAGCTTCGGCCAAATTTCACAAAATTCTGCCTGCCATTGATCACTGCTTAATGCATCCAGATAGTTTCGAATATGGAACCACCGCACCTGCGGCTGCTGCCTGAACGGCGTACCCGAAAGCAACCCATAGCAGACAAAAATCCCTGTCTCCGGCATTGCGTCCAGAATCCCGTCCGCCAGCCTTCCCCCCGTGGCGTCGTACACCCTCTCTGCCTGCGCAGCAATGGCGCTAATGGTCGCCGTATCCTGCTGCAAAACCGGAATGATGCCCATCGCCTGCAACCTTTCGGTATGCGCAGGCGATCGGTGAATCCCATACACCGCGTCAGCACCCGCCTTGATCGCCCACTGCCCGAGCAGCGCGGCACAGTCGGACCCGGCGGCTGTCAGCACGATCCGCTTTCCCTTCGGGGGGGTAAAGATTGAGCATCATTTGGGCAGCCAGCGGGTTGATGTACCCGCGAGCCGCGAGCGTTGATTCGATGTCGTCCGCACGGGAACCGCCAGTGCCATGGGGCAATCCACACTGTTTTGCCAGGTGCCTTGACCGCGTAACGGCAGCACGCGTTTCCCAAGCCAATGTGGTGGCCCTTCCGTTACCACGCCGACTCCTTCGTAACCTGCCACCGCCGGCAGCGGCGTCCGATGACGATAGGCGCCCGTCATCGGAATCAGATCCGAGGCATTCACCGGGGAAAAGAGCATTTCACCCGGATCTGCCCGGCAGGCAGCGGTGCCGGTGATCTCGACTCGACGTGCAGAACAGACTCAGGCTCGCCAAAGGCGCGATACCCTAAAGCAGAATGATTCATTAACGGATGCCTGACATGTTTCATCAGCAAAGCTTACTGTCTTGTTTCCTGAGCGGAAATGATTATTTCGCCACGGGCAAATCGGCGTATCGCGTCGTATAGGCCGGAGAGAGCATTTCCCGTTTCATCGCCCAGCTTTTTTGAATACCCTGCCCGGCAAACCATATTGTCCCACGCCCGGAGACATTCAGCTTATCAATGGTCTGCATCAATGCCTGGCTGTCGGGTCGCGGCGGGTGTTCATCAAACAAATTGAGTTGCGCGACGCCCTGACTGAAAAAATCACTCAGCATGATGCCCGCTTTCATGTAGCGGAAACCGTCTTTCCAGATCCTGTCCAGCGCCTGGCTGGCGACGCGAATAATATCGCGCGTATCGTTTGCAGTCTTGAATTAAAACTCACCGACTTTCAACCATTTCCAGAAAACGCGCTTAGGGTCTCTTGATCGTTCTGATTGATCACTGATACTGTATATAAACACAGTTAAATGAGTCCTCTATTATGCAGTTCATTTCCTCTCATCAACCCGATTCCACGCTATTGCTTCCGTTGTTTATGGAACGTGTCCCTTGTGGGTTCCCAAGCCAGCCCAGGACTATGTCGAGGATAGCCTTGATCTGAACAAACTGGTTGTTAAACACCCTAGTGCAACTTATTTTGTTCGAGTCAGTGGTGATTCGATGACAGGCGCTGGCATCAGTCACGGAGACTTGCTGGTTGTAGACCGATCATTATCTGCTGTTCATGGTGATATCGTTATCGCCGCGGTAGGAGGCGAATTCACCGTGAAAGAGCTCCAGACTTATCCACGTCTTCAGCTCATGCCTCGTAATGCAGGCTATGCTCCTGTCGTTTTTGGGGCAGAAGAGGAACTGGAAATTTTCGGCGTCGTCACGTTTACCCTGAAAGACCACAGACATGTTCGCGCTCGTTGATGTCAACAGCTTTTACACCTCCTGCGAGACCGTTTTTCGCCCCGACCTCCAGGGCAAACCCGTCGTCGTCGTTTCAAATACCGATGGCTGTATCATTTCACGTTCAGCAGAGGCAAAAGCATTGGGTATCAGCATGGCGGTTCCTTATTTCCAGTTGAAAGAGGAGCTGAAGCGCCAAAAGGTACAGGTTTTTAGCTCTAATTATGCGCTGTATGCCGATATGAGCCGTCGGGTGATGACCATTCTTGAAGAGATGGCACCCCGAGCGGAAATTTACTCGATTGATGAGGCCTTTCTTGATCTGACTGGCATCAGCAACTGCGTTGGCCTGGAGCAGTTCGGGCAAGAAATTCGCCAGCGCCTGCTTAAGGAAACCGGCCTGACGGTTGGCGTGGGGATTGCCCCCACAAAGACGTTGGCCAAGCTAGCTAACCATGCGGCAAAGACCTGGAAGCAAACGGGTGGCGTGGTGGATTTGTCGAACGTTGATCGCCAGCGCAAGCTGCTGGCGCTGGTTCCCGTTAGCGAGGTCTGGGGCGTCGGGCGTCGGATCAGCAAAAAACTGAATCTGATGGGGATTGAAACTGCCCTGCACCTGGCGGAGTGTTCCAGTTGGGTTCTACGAAAACATTTCAACGTTGTACTGGAAAGAACCTCGCGGGAACTGCGCGGAGAGAAATGTCTGGGGCTGGAGGAGTTCTCTCCAACCAAACAGCAAATCATCTGCAGCCGTTCCTTCGGTAAGCGCATCACTGAATACAATGATATGCACCAGGCCATCTGCACCTACGCCGAACGGGCTGCCGAAAAGCTGAGGCAGGAGAAACAATTTTGTCGCTTTATCAGTGTGTTTATCCGCACCAGTCCTCATGCACAGGATGAAGTTTCCTATGGAAATCAGGCATCCGGTAGGCTGATGACGCCGTCTAACGACACGAGGGACATTATCCGCGTGGCGACAGAAGCACTGAACCAGATTTGGGACAATGGACATCGCTATATGAAGGCGGGTGTGATGTTGAGTGATTTTTTCAGTCAGGGAGTGGCGCAATTAAACCTGTTTGATGAACACCAGCCGCAAGCGAACAGCAGCGCCCTCATGCAGGTCGTGGATCGGCTTAATCGTACGGGTCGCGGTTCAGTCTGGTTTGCCGGTCAGGGTGCGCAAAAAAGCTGGGCAATGAAGCGAGAAATGCTTTCTCCCTGCTACACAACGCGTTATTCAGATCTCCCTGTCGCTAAATAACTCATTCATAGTTAGCGATAACCTCAACCGATGCGCATGCAGGCTCAGGGTTGACGTCACCGTCTGTCCGAACATATCGGACTGCCATCTGGATGGTATTGTCATTGCCGGTAAAGGCATTGCCATCAATGAGTGTGAGCGTTCAATTCACTGACATAAACGGATTGTGAAGTGCCAAAATGTACCGGTTTATCAGGTTCAGTCTCTGCTTGTGACAGATAATCACCCCAGGCAAGTTGGATCCCATAGCCCGTCGCACCGGTTCCGCAGAGAGCGATAATGCCTCTTCTTGTATCAACAATGGCGGTGTAGGGTAAAATAGCCAGTTTCACTCGCCCATTTTGCGGGTTGTTTGGTGACGTCTCTGGGCCAGGGCCAAATGGCGACTGTCCGGCGTTATTCATCGCCGTGACGCCCCCGTAGCCATGGGCATCCGGACAAATTAATCTGAAACTGGCATCTTTCCATGATGAACTTTGGTCATTGACACCCAGATGCTCACCCATGTTAACAACGACATCACTGCCCTGTATTTCACAAGTTCCTGGTTTAAAAATTAACGTGGCATGTAATTTTCGGGAACTCGCAATGTAATATTGTCCATTTGCATAGATCCTGTCGGTGCTGCCATCGGCGCTAATAAAAGTATATGGGGATTGTTCAATACCTGCCCAACAACAGGACCGTTTACCGACAATACCCCGGACTGCATAGGAATATCACCCGGGATTTTCCGGAATTTAATTTTTCCCATTATATATTCACCCGTATGGGCACTAACCCAGCCACTCATGGCTAAGCTGGGAAACACGGGGAGCGAGGTGGCTATATCAGTACTAAAGACAGACATCCCAATACCTGGAATATCTGTCGGATAGATGCGATCGCCAGCGATGGTATTTACTGGCAGCAGCCCTGATCCAGGATGGTTTCATAGAGATAAATGCTCCTGTCGCAGGTAGCGAGGTCTTGCCCCAGCGTGACGTTATCCTGCATATAGATAACCGTATAATCAGGTATAGCCGAACCCAGGGTGATATTACTCCGGAAGGGGTTAATTCAAGCGTGGAGTTAATACTTGCCTATGGATCATTTGATTGGGTACAGGATATGTCTTTAGAATATGCATCTGGAACCCGCAAGCATAATGCCAGTAAAATGAGGCTACATTTCGTATAAAGAGATCATTCATAGTTCGCTATCACCTGTACCACGGCGTTAGCAGGGCCTGGAGCCGTTTCTCCGGTGGTGCGAATATAACGAGCCGCCATTTTGATCGTATTATCTGTCCCGCTAAAGGCGTTCCCGCCGATGGGCGTATCGCCTGCGCCGAAGCCCGAGTTAAGCGAGTTGGCATCGACATAGCTGTTTAACACGACAGGGTTTACAGGTTCGACGTCGTTTTGGCTACTGAAGTCGCCCCATGCTAACTGAATGCCGTAGCCTTGCGCACCCGTGCCATCGAGGGCAATGATGCCTTTATTGGCGTCAATGACTTCGGTGTAAGGAGCAATACTAATTACGACGCGCCCATTTTTTTTATTATTAGCAGTGGTACTCGCGTTAGGAGAAAGAGAATAAGGGTTGTCATAGGGATCGCTTGATGATGCGCTCCCATTATATCCCATGCCGTCAGGACACACTAATTTAAAACTTGCATCTTTCCAGTCAGAATGACTACCCGCGCCACCATAGTCACCCATATTTACTTTGACATTATCACCTTCAACATTACAGGTTCCTGGTTGAAACATCATTGTCAACTTTAATATTCTGGAACTGCTGATATAAGCCTTTCCGTCATTCGTTATTCTATCCGGTGCAGAACTCGTGAAGTTAGCACCGTTATTCATATATACAATGGCAGCATCGGGACCGGTAACAGTAATAGGCCCTTTGTTCATGGGTATCTCTCCGGGAATTTTCCAAAACTTTATTCTCGCCCAAAAGCCATAGCCTACATCCCCCCGTGTATAGTAAACAACCGATGGGTATACCTTCACAGCACCATTACTAACAGCGGTAGCTTCGATTGATATACCGACACCAGGAACATCAGTACTATAAATAACATCGCTTCCTTGTTGGCCCACTGCTTGAGCTGAACTAAGAAGGGTATAGTACAAGTTATGGTCGCCATCGCAAGTGCTTGCAGACATACCAATGTTTGCCTCGGCAGTATAAAGGATGGTCCAGTCAGGAATGTTTCCACCCAGTGTCATTGTTATGTTAGATGCCTGCAGTTCAAAATCACTATGAATTGCAGACCATTGGTCAAAATGATTTTCCGCTGACGTAGCCGGTTCGCAGTTAGTTGCATTCGCACATTCAGAAAAAAGAGAGAAACAAAAAAGGAAAATAATTAACTTTAAAAAAGACATGATCATACCTATTGGCAAACACTGATAAAACGCTGGATAGTGTTTTTATCCTTTCCAGCGGATGCAGTCGGGTTTAACTGATAAGCCACCTGACATTGGCTCTGTTCGGCCTCACCCCATTTGATGGTCAACGTCCCTTTATCTTTGCTCACTTTGGTATAAATAACCCCACCCTGCGACACCGCACCAATATGGGTATTCTCATCGTCAAAATATCCGCCCCGAACGGTAAGGGTTCACCTTTCCAGGTTGACGTAATGAGCAGCGGTGTACCGGTATGGGTTTTAAATTCCACTTTTACGACGGAGCCAGCACGTGGAACCACTTCCTGAGCCGTTTTTTCAAATTCCACGCCTAAGTCTGAACCTTCCGGGTTAACGGCCACCCGGTTTTGCTGATAAGGCACGAGGGAGGGAGACAACGCATAGCCTGATGAATCTACAGTGGCGCCCGCATAGCCCGACACTTTGGCCCCTTCGGCGCCTTTGGCTTCAATCAGGGCATAGTTATCGCTGTTGTACGGCGAGAACGTCACCCCGCCTGAGTGTGCAACAACCCCACCAGACATCCCAACGGCAGTGCTGCTATAGCCGTTTCCTGTGCTGTAACTCCCATTGACCGTCGCCTTACTCCCTTCCCAGGAACCACTGACACTGCCGGAGCTACCAGAATAGTTATCGTGTGAACCGCTCACGTTGTAGTTGTACTGATTATCACCGCCAAATGAGCCGGACAGGTTCGCCTGCTCGCCACGGCCGCCATCGCTGTCCTGGTTATAACGCATGCTGACATACGGCGTCGCACCACCATGACCTGGCCACAACGGCATTGACAGGGTCAGATACCAGGTTGTTTGGTCCTGGCCATTGCCCGCTTTGTTCCGACTGGCATTGATACTGTAATTAAGCCATTTGTAGCTGTTGGAGTACCCCACCTGATACTGGGTGTTATAGCCCGTACCGTTATTCCAATAGTCCTGCATGGAAGCACTGACATAAAGATTGCCAAGATTAAGGGGTAATCCCTGATTAAGGCTTATTGAAAACTGATTTTTTGAACGCCATACGGTATTCGGATCGTCATCATGACTGATCGCATCGCGAGTCTGAGTGGCGGTTTGTAAATCCATATAGCCGGAGCTGGAGTAGCGATAGGCTGCAATCGTTATGTTACTATTCGTTTCGTTGATCAGTTTGCTGTAACTTAAACGATAGCTTTGTCCGCTTAATTCCCCGATCTCTCCTCCCAGATGACTTCTTGATTGCGTCACGTCTGCGCTCACGGCCCCAGCCGGCGTTCCAACAGCTAAACCAATCAGCCCGGCCTGATAATTCTGGCTGTATTGCGCACCCGTATAAGCGGTCAGGATATTGGTTAACCCACGCATGAAGGTTGTCTCGTAAAACATCGGTTTTTCGGACGAGCTGTAATCCCGCAGCTTTCCCGCGGTGGCAGTGAACTGCTGTGCTCCCGGACGCAGTGATTGCGCCAGGGAAGAATATGGGATGGTGTATTGCTGAGAGCTGCCATCCGCTTCTTCGATTGTGACCTCCAGATCACCACCGTAACCGGTAGGCCCAAGATCATCGATCAGGAAAGCACCTGGCGAAACAGTAGTCTGATAGAGAATATTCCCCGACTGGCGTACAGTGACCTTAGCGTTTGTTTTGGCGATTCCTCTAATTTCAGGAGCATAACCTCGCTGAGAGGCGGGTAACATACGGTCGTCGCTCGCCAGTTGTGCACCGGTATAGGACACGGAATTAAACATTTGACCTGAGGTGTAATATTGCCCCAGATAAAGATGACCTCGAACAAACTCAGTATCTCTTTGCACATAGGTATTTGTGCTTTGGTAGTCGCCACCCGTAGATTGATCCCAGTTATAAGAGCCACTGTGACGAAAATACCATTTCCCAATATTTAATCCCGCATTGAGGGATGAATAGAAAGTACGAGACGTTTCAGCATCACTGTAACGCGACTCATATCCGTTCATGTAATAACCGAGCATGAGCGCAGGGATGCCGCTGTCCCAAAGCGCCGGGTCTATATTACCTCGTGCGATATGCTGCAAATAAATCTGAGGAACCTCAATACTGAGCTGCTGTTTATCTGCATCAAATTTAACTGTAGCGTCCGGAAGCAGACTAGCGAGATCGGTGCATACAGCCAACTCAGTCAATCCTTTTCGCGCGGAAAAAGGTATTTTTTCAATATTTAGATTAATCAACTTAATCATATCAGGAGTCAAACAGGGGGCGACTCTGTGTCCCTCATCTTCTTTAAATGCTACCTCTTCGTGTGACACCAGATTGTCGTTAACAAGGATGTCAATACGATATTTCCCCGGCGTTGCATTCGAACCATAGGTAAAACGGCTGACATCGATTTGATTCTTTCCTTCCTGCCGTAACAGGCCAGTATCAAATTCTGCAGCACTACCTGTAGATGAGGAATTGGTTTCTTTCTCTGTAGACTTATTTGGCTCATTTGCACTGACTCCGAACGGAGCAGAAACAATAAAAGTTATAAAGCAAGAAAAACAGAAAAAAGAAAAGAAACCGCTTTTTTTAAACATTGTCGCCCCATAACATTAATTTTTCGCTTTATGACTAATGAGTGCTCCATAGTCATTAATGGTATTAAACGATAAACCGTCTATATTCCCAGAGTTCTTTAATGTGAACTGTTTCGACCCACCGGGTGCTATCATTGAGCCCTTTGATTCAGAAGACACGCCGTTGAATTTATACTTAACATCAAAAATCGTAACGTTGTATTTAGAACTGTTTTGCACCGAGACGTTTTGACCATTCAGTCGCCAGTGCAATTCGTCAGGAGCATCATTACTGTTACCCGGTAGTCCCTCAGGACGATAAAACAATTTAATTCTTGTACGAAAAACAACATTCAACTTTTGCTGTGCGTCAGCACTGCTTTTATCTTTCGCAGGAACTTCAAGAACGTTAAGCCAGTACACAGATTCCTTGTCCGCTGGTAAGGCAGGGGTACCCGTATAACTGATACGAATCGTTTGTCCCTGATTTGGGTCGACACGGTTAATCGGCGGCGTCAAAACGAACGGGACCGAGATTTTCTCAGGTGTTGTATTTTCATTGCCAGTATCAATCCAGCTCTGGATTAATACCGGCCTTTGATTCTTATTCGTCAGACTAATAGTGACTTCTTTCTTATCTCCCTGATAAATAACTCTGGTTCCATCCATGACAATACTTGCATAGATTGATTGGCTTGTTACCATGCCAATACTGAGCACGAGGAATATGCCCCCACTCTTTTTACTGAAAAAACTCATATGTAGGATACCTAATATTTGATCAGGGAAATAATTGACGATTTATTATTGATACATCAACTCATAGTCCACAGTACTGGTGACGGCTCCGCCAGTGGCACCACCCAAGGATGAAAAATACTCTACAAAATAGAGCATTTTTGTGTCACCCGCTTCATCAGTGTTGATATCTGTAAATGCGGTCGTACTAGACTGGTTTGGGTCATTAACCTTAATAACCTCACGGCCTGAATCAAGCAGTCTAAATTGCACATTACTTGCAGCGCCTGTAGACGCTGTGTTATTCAGATATCCCTGATTATCACCGTTAGTACTCTTAAAGTTGGCGGCTATTTTTGTTTTAGCAGGTGTCCCCAGGGTACAATTTTTTGCAACGATATAGAATGGTTCTTGCCCGGCTGATGAATTAGCAGCGGTCAGCGTTGTTTTTGACACTTCATCAAGCGTGATTGCCCCGGTACCCGCTGTACCAACTTCAGCACCTTTATATTCAAGTGATACGTCGCATGTCGCGTCTGTAATTTTACCGTTAAAGGTAATAGTGTTTGTTGCCGCCGCATAGGGCATGGTGGCCAAGTTTAAGGTCAAAAACAGTCCAGCGGAAAACACTGTGATTACTTTCATTAAAATCTCCATTACCTTTCTGATGGTTGCAGATATTACTATTTACTTTCTCAGATAGCGATATTGTTACCTGCGTAAATAATTAAACGGTTTTATTACCAATTTTGGTGGAGTCATTATCACTCGAGTCGATAGCTTCGTCTCTTTTTATTCAGTCCAAATATGTACGGAGTGATGATCATAGCTGCTTCATTTTTGATCTATACTCTTCTTGTATCCACATCGGAAGGTTTAAAAATGTATACTTTTCAGAAAATTAACATTACAGCCCATGGGGCTAACAAAAATGCTATCGTTCTGCGCTCGGATAGGGATTATGAAAAGTGGTATCAGGAATAGTTTGATTTCAGTATCTTTCCAAAAAAAGGTGCAGAGGAGGTGATGGATGAAGAGCGGCCCGAATACTATCCCTGCATCCCTCTGATACTGAAGGGTGGAAATGGAGTGGTTTTTCTGGGAGAAGATCTTGTTCAACTCTGGCTTAGTAAGCTATACACAATAAAAATTGTCCCGCTTTGAAACCATCGAAGCGGTACATTCAATCTGATTAATACTATCTGGGAAAAATCATGAGCAACAATGTAGACATTCAGAGAGCTCATATACATGAGGCCGAACGCCTTGATTCGACCTATCTTACTGAGCTGATGGAGACACTGGCTCCCTTTCTAAACTACAATACTTACCCGGTGGGGAAACGCATCAGTTTCAGTGCGAACAATCAGGCAGACTGTTATTTCATTCTCTAGGGCAGCATAGAGATAAACCGACAACCTGATGATATCCTTATTGAAATTTTTGTAGCTCCGTCGTTAAGAGGGACTGTTCCTGTCCACAAAACCTCTCAGTCCGGGTTTACGATGCGGATACTTGAAACTGCTGAGATAGCCATTATAGACAAAGAGCAGCTGTATTCGCTTCTCACCGAGCATAATCTGTGGAGACCCTATGCCATGCACCTTCAATTAGTCGCTAGTCTAGGATCTGAAGTATTTCTGAAGTATTAATGAAGCTCGTTACCCCTTCTATCTTCGAACGTGTTCGTTATCAACTCTATGAACTGATGAGTAAACCTCAATCGATAAGAAAATCGGTTACAGCGGAAAATTATATTCGTAGTAAAACCCGTCTCTCGCGCTCAGGCATTATGAACGCTCTCTCCGAGTTAAGGAAAGGCGGTTACATCACCATCGAGGATGGACACCTAATTGATATTAAACATATTCCAGCTCGCTTTTAGACTGCACTTGATCACTTTGTATACTTGATGATCAGGCGATAATAATGACATGAAGCTTAAGTAAATGTACCAACTCTATCGCGAACAGGGTCTATTCACTGTGCTTCAATCGCCTCCGGGGCTACATGGCAAAGCCAGTAATGAGAAATGAGGTGGATAGCCCGCTTAACTCCCAATTGATGCTCTAAAAACTGATATGCAATTCGTATAAGCAATCACTGCCAACGATGAGTATCCCCCTTTGCTAGTTTGACTTTTAATTCCACATAATCTTCTGAACGAGAGATAATGCAGCCATCGTTATTCGAAACCACGACCACCGGTTTGCCCTGAAGATGCAGTCTAAATACCGTTTCACAGCTGGTGTAGAAGCTGTTGACATCAACTAGCGCGAACATATTTGTGCGATTTTAGCGTGTGAGTCACCACGCCGAAGATTTGCAGCTCTTCGTCGGCGTCAAAAATGATGGGAGAAAAGCGCGGGTTACGCGGAACAAGCTGCAAAATCGGACGAACGCGCAGCTCTTTCACCGTAAATTCCCCGGCGACGGCGGCCACAACGATGTCGCCGTGTTCAGGCGTTAAAGAGCGATCCACCACCAGCAAATCACCGTCAGTAATTCCTGCCCCAATCATGGATTCCCCGCTGACCCGGATAAAATACGTGGCGCTGGGATGCTTAATCACCAGTTTATTAAGATCGATACGATCTTCTACGTAGTCCTGAGCGGGACTGGGAAAGCCACACGACACGCGCTCCAGGAAGAGAGGTAACTCAATGAAGGTGTTGAGATCGCACGAAAAAAGATGACTCATAATTGCTCATCTGCAGATAACTGTATATAAACACAGTATTATGAATTTTAGGTAGGGATCAAAACACTTTTGGGACGGTAGCCCAAACACGTTGAAGTTTGTGGGAATTTAGTTTGCAGGAATTTAGTTTGCAGAGTGGGACAAGTGACCAGGGTAATGCCCCTCCATCGCTTAACAATGATGCGACGGTGCCTCCTTCCCATTGCCGACGCCAGGGTATTTCCACTCCTCGCTCACAGCGGACCTTCATTTCGGTCAGAAGGTCTGCTGAGTGCGAGAAGCGGAAGTTGCTAAATCAGTCTATGTTAATAAACGGGGAACTAGTCAGAACGGCGAAATGATAACCCAAATCACCATTGCGACAGGAAGGATCATTCTGGCGCGCCTGGCGTTAACGCTCAAACATGGCCAGCAGCCTTTGCTTAATACTGCGGACATAAAACGGTTTAAACTGCGTGGTGATATGCGATTCCAACCCGCCACTGTTCTGACCCAGGCGGAGCAAATCCACCGGTTGCCCGTCCGGCGACGCATCCCCTGCCACTAGGCCTGCACCTCGCATCACCTTTTCCACTTCGCCGGTCAGGTCCACGGCCACCAGGTAGTGAGGCCTTTCATCGACCGCGGGGTCGTGCATCAGCGCCAAGTAAGCGCGCCTGACCCCCGGGTATTTTGCAAAAAAGGCAGAGAGCTCTATCAGCATCCTGTCCGGCATCACCGACGGCTCACCGAGGAATACCTTTGTTTTTTCCTCCACCACCCGGGACTGTGGCATTCGGCCGGTGCCTTCCGCCAGCAGCGATTCTATTTCCTCCGGCACGAACTCCTTGCCGTAGTCGGACCGGGGATTCAGGAACACCCCTTGCCCTTGCGTCATTTTGAAAAAATCTCCCGCCGGCAGTTTCAGGTATTTGCTTTCGACCTCGATGGCACGCTGCAGGGCAACAAGAGAGCTGAACACCGGGATAACTGTTGTGCCGTCCGGCTTTTCCCAGTGATGTATTGATATATGATCTCCCGCTTTCAGATCGACATGGTCATCAACGGCTTCCCCGCCGGAAGTTCCGAGGACATACAGCGATGAGGCCATCAGTGTCCGGTAAAACTCCGGCCGTTCTGCCGGATGGTCGGCCGCCCGTTGCAGGGCGGTTTCTAGTCTTGTTTCCTGTTCATCAGACATTCAGCTGTTACCTTCCGGAAGTGACGCGTAAACGGCAAAAATCTTCCGCAGGTGGAACTGTGTTAACAAAAACGTATTTCTGATGCATTCCTACTTCCCGGGGCAGATAACTACTTGTAAGATTTAACAATACACCAAAATAACTGAGATCTAGATAGTGCATCGCTACGACTTAGCTAGTCATTTGACCGCGATCAACTTCCGCTCCTCGCTCATTGCAGACCGTCGGCTCCATCAGTTGAACTCACAGCCATGAGCGGCCATAACTAATCTCACTCATTGTTTATCTATAAGGTGCATATCAAGACAGACTAACAATTTATGCCTTGATGCCGATAAGTTTATTTCTTAATCAATATATGAAGGAATATATATGTACTGCGTGCGCCCTTTAATGCGCCCACTTTTTTTTCTGTCTCTCTTGCCGTTTTCTTTCGTTCAGGCTGCTGATAAGCCTGCATTGACAGGGGGGGACATTAACCCCTTGTCTGTAACCAGAATCCACGATCGTGTGAATTACATGGTGTCGTTAAACTTAAATAACGGAAAAACAGTTCAGCAATGGCATTCCGTTGATTGTAAACAGGGCAAGGCACAGCTTCTGTACAAGGATTTACTGAATGAGGAGGGGTTTACCAAAGCTCGCTATTACGGCAACAGCTACCTCCGTTATGCGCTTGCACAGGATGATAAGCAGATGACGGCAGAGGATATCCGTACGGTTTGCCAGCTACCGATAAAAGATGCACGGTGGGAAAGAATATCAGCCGCAGATACTGTAGGTATTACCGATCTTGTCGATGTTAATAGCATTCAGCGCATCGGCGATATTTTATCGGTACGCATGGGATATGACTTTGCAGATAGCATCTGGGAACCGCCATACGACGCGCCGCTTGAATTAAAGATTGAGCACTACTTTTATAACTGTAAAACCCAACAGGGTGACGCTGTCGCTTTAATGAACTTCGACAGCGAGGGTCGCGTTACAGACTCACTCATCACTGCTGATATTGTTCGCCGCAAGAGTAGCTTCAAAATTAACACTCAAATGGCACAACGCTTCGAGCAGCTCTGCCAATTACCAGCAGGAAAAAAGTTCACAGCCGAAGGGCACTTTGTACCCGCCGCTAACAAGCCAGCATCAACGTTGATGGGACCATCAATGCCCGATCTGAGTAATAATAATCCGCAGTGGCTGAATAAATTCCCCCTTTCTGCTGCAATTGAGCGCCAGGCGCAGTCATTGATCAAACCATGGGCGCTTCCGCGCTTTAAACAGGTTCGTTATACCGAAGTAAGCGCGCTCGGTAAGGTCAAAATACAGTTGGATGCACAACCGGATGGTTATATACGCAAGCTGGAAGATTATGGTATCTGGACGGTGCAACGTTTAACGCTGGCTAATCAGCTACAGCTGAAGTTCACCATGTCCATCAGTAATGGTTCCTCACTGATCAACAAGTTGCAGACGGATCTGCATTTCCCGTTAGTGACTGGTCAACGATATCAGGCTCAATGGGACAGTATTGATTCCAATAAGAAACTTATTGCCTCAGCGTTACGCTGTGACGTAACGGGAGAGGGGGACGCACGTAGCATTGCACTTGAGTTTAGTGGGAAATATCTATTAGTTGAGTGTCATGCAACTAATGAAGGTCAACTGGGTAGCAGTGACAAACTAGCTTGGTTGCAAGATCTCAACGTCTTCGTCCCGGTCACTCAGCAAGTGGGTGATAAACCTGAAAGTCTGGTGAAACTGGAAAATGTTAGTGTGATACGTTAATAAGCAAGCCGGTTCACCGCTTTAGCCGGTGAGCCTTTTATGACCTGATCCCCGTTGATTAACACACGTCAATGTTAGTAATGCACCCTCGGCGGTGAGAGCAATTCGCTGTTCGCTCAAATCTGCCCGTCAACTTCGTGCTAATAGCGGTGTAAGTATCCCGCCAAACAGGACCATTCACTTTTAGAGATCTTCCGACAGACTGATTATGCCTAAGTGAGGATAACTTCCGTTATTTGCTCAAAGTCGCCTGATGTCCTTTGGACCGTTTAGTGCCAGATGTAGTGAACGCTATGGCTTGTTAGGTCAGATATCTAAAAGCACATGGCCCACCTGGATGGGATAATTACAAATGGTAACTGCAATCTAATAGGCGTTGAGATTGAGACTAACCTGCGCATTTAATAACCAGATTTGAATTTTTGTAAACTTATATGGTACGAATCACAAAAATCAACATTGGAAAATATAATAAGGGATTAGATATGGTTAGGGCCTTGTTAGTTAGTGTTCTTTGCTTAAATTTAGTAGGATGCGGATTGCCTAAATCCCATTCGAAAACTGATCATGAATTTCTGATTACCCCTGGTATCGGTATAAAAAATTTATCTTTAAATGATTCCATTCAGCACGCCAAAACCCAATTTTCCAGAGAATTTGTAGCAAAGGATGGTTACTTATTCCTTCCCGCTAAGGGATTAGATGCTTCATATGGAGAGGATGGAAGAATAAGAACGATCTTCCTCTACTACAAGCTACCTAGATATGTGACTTTTGACGGTATAACCGACAAAGGTATAGGAAAAGAGAGTTCAATAAAAGACGTTCTTAAGGCTTATGGACCACCTACTCGTGAAGGAGATAGTATAATCTCGGAGTTCGGTTCAGTTCCTGGCGCTCATGAACACACTATCACTTATGTCCATCAAGGAATCGAATTCACTTTTTGGGATGACAAACTCGCAGACATAAGAGTGATTACTCCTAAATAAACATGCCCCAGGTGGTATTTATCAAGCCACAAATATCGCCTTGACTAATGCCCGCATTGAGCGGGCATATTTGTACCTGTCGAAAAATAAATTCCCTTCAAAATCATTCGACTTAATACACTTCACATGCAGCCGGTGTCAGCCATCTTGTTTACTATTCGTCCGGAAAAGGGCCAATGCGAACATCCGCTCCTCGCTCATAACAGACTATAAGAGTTGATTGTGTGTTGCACTGGGAGATCAAATCAAAACCAATACTTTCAGGTATCTTCCCACAGCGGTGCCCATTCAACAGGCAACTGTTCCTTATCAAATCCCTCAAACCAGTAAACTGTACCTTTTGGCCCAACAATCGGCACTTCTCCCCAACCCTGATGAAACAATGCGCGACTCCAGTCCGGCTTGAGACGGCCACGCGTTTAAGGCGCTCACCATTACAAGCAGTTACTCGTATTGAGGGAAAGTTAATAAAGAAACTTAACGGCATTTCCTCTTTTTGCGCACGTTGCAATTGCCTTGATATCCAGTCTTGGTTACGTTTGCGAAGTTTTTGTTTCATTGGCTACTGTTCTGATTCGACTCACTTATCAATTAATGATCTCACTGTAATCCGACGCCATGCTTTGTACAAGAATGTCCGCCCCTCGCTCAGAATAGACCTGCACACCCACTCTTCGGTCGTCCTCCGTGCCAGGAACGGACATTACTGAGTCCGCACAGCGTTGACTAAAAGGGAACGGGTCAACGTATCTTTATTGCGTGGCTAAATGCGCAACTATAATTAAAACAGTTGTTCATTTAAATGGATGAAATTATGAGTTCACTCAACATGCATTTCAACATTCTAGCCGGCTACAACGCTTGGGCGAATGAACGGTTATATTCCAGCGTTGGAAAGATTGGAGAAGATGCTTACCGTAAAAACTGCGGCGCTTTTTTTGGGTCTATCGAGGCGACGTTGAATCACCTGCTAGTGACGGACAGGATATGGAGACATCGTTTAAACGCATTACCTGAAACAGGGCATCGACTGGACCAGATACTGTTCGACAATGATTTTCCCGGTCTGGAAAGGGCGCGAAGAGAAGAAGATAAAAAGATCGTAGATTTTATCATGGGATTATCAGAAACCGATTTAGCTGGCATAGTCTCCTACCGGCGGGCTTCGACACCAGAACTTAAGCAGCAGGTCATCTGGTCTGCTCTGGCTCACTGGTTTAATCATCAAACCCATCACAGAGGGCAGGTCCATGCAATGTTGACCCGGGTATCCCAGGAGGCACCCGAACTGGACTTGCTGATATATCAAAGGCAGCTAAACGATAAATATTAGTTTGGCGATTGCCCTGCTCCCTGCCGAGCAGTATACCGTGATGGTAGTATTGTTTTGCCAACTTACGCTCTTCGCTCACACCGGACCTGGCTGTCTTGCTTCTGTCTGCTCCGTGCTGTGAGTCCAACCGATGGATACAACAATTAGCGCAATGCTTTTGATAAACAGACGGCCTCTGTCCGACCTATGTATGGGCCATAATTCTCAATACGGACATACCCATTTTGTTCGTAAAAATTGACGGCTCGAATATTGATATGTCGTGTTTCCAGCCTAAGTTCGTTATATCCCATCTCTATTGCTGATGTTTCCAGATAAGCGAGTAATGCTTTGCCAATGCCTGGCACGCTACGGTCTGAAAACATCCTTTTTAGCTCAGCTATATTTTGCGTTAATGGCCTTATAGCACCACATCCTATTACTTCGCCATGCGTATTTTTTGCCAATACCCACAATGCGTTGTCATTATTCATTGCATCAACGTTGAAATTGCTTTTGCCGTTATCACCCGTAATAGCGGCAAGCTCCGCTGACAGCATTTCGATTAAGCGATGGGAATCTGAAGAAAATGGATCTGATTTCTCTATTGTGATCATGGCTATATCCTATTCGCTGTATTAATTATTGGGAAGCATGTCGGTTCGTTATTTCAGGCTCATTTCATTGCGTTGTAAACTTTGAAGCCGGGATTTTTTTCAAAAATATCAGCAACAAAATCCATGAATACAATCGCCCGTTTTGGTAAAAGGCGATTAGCAACATAAACGGCTTGAATGGGAACAGGTGATGCCGTGTAGTCAGTCAGTAATAATTGTAAGTTGCCATTTTCCAGCCCCTCTTCGAACAGCCATTCTGGGCCTTGCGCGATCCCAATCCCTGCATTGACAAATTTCTGTACTGCTTCGGGTGAATTGACCCTGAGCCGACCAGAAACAGGAACATTGATATCCTGAAATCTCCAGGTCGCGCCCGTTGTTAGCAAGGTATAGATCAAACAATCATGTTTTTTCAAATCCTCTGGTGTATTAGGGGTTCCGTGTTTAGCTAAGTACTTGTTACTGGCAACACAAACTCGCTCATACATGCCAAGTCTGCGGGCACGCATAGCACTGTCCTCCAGGTGTCCAATGCGGATTGCCAGCTCAGCCCCTTCATCAATAAGATTGATATAGCGGTCATTAATCTGAAGATCGAGTGTTAGCTCAGGGTAGCGTTCTAAAAAATCGGGGATGTGCGGGACTAAGAATGTGTGTGCCAATGCTGTGGGGCAAGCAACGCGTAATAGCCCTGTGGGTGTTACATTTTCCCTGAAAGAAGACTCGGACTCTTCGACGGCTTCAAGAATACGTCTTGCTTCCAGATAATAACGTTCTCCTTCAGGCGTCAGTGAAAGCTTGCGGGTTGTTCTGTGAAGTAACCGAGTCTGCAAATGCTCTTCGAGGGCTGCAACATGACGGCTCACGTTCGGTTGCCCTAAGCCCAAACCCCTGCCGGCAGCCGAAAAGCTGCCAGTTTCAGCGGTACGGACAAAGCATGTCATCAAAAGTAATCTATCCATCCTAAGACCCATTTATGCTTTTAATGCATGAAAGATATTTAAAAATACAATCTTATCACTATCCGGGCATGAGCATACAGTGGCTTTCAAATCGGCCATTCGCCGATCAGTTGTTAAAACTAACAGGAGATTTTTATATGGCTAGATTACAAGGTAAACGCGCACTGATCACGGGAGGTACAAGTGGTATTGGTCTTGAAACGGCGAAGCTGTTTGTTGCGGAAGGTGCACGCGTAATTGTTACGGGTGTTAACCCTGATTCTGTCGCAAAAGCTAAAGTAGAACTGGGTAATGATGTGTTAGTCGTGCGTGCTGATTCCGCTGATGTGAGCGCACAAAAAGCTCTGGCTCAGACAGTTCAGGAACACTTTGGACAACTGGATATCGCTTTCCTGAATGCGGGTATATCACTGTATATGCCAATTGAGGCATGGACAGAAGAGCAGTTCGATCGCATTTATGATATCAACGTTAAAGGTCCTTACTTCCTCATGCAGGCGCTTCTGCCAGTGTTCGCAAGCTCTGCATCAGTGGTCTTTAATACCTCTATAAATGCTCACACGGGACCCGTGAACTCTTCAGTTTATGGCTCAACCAAAGCAGCGTTACTGAACATGTCGAAAACACTTTCTAACGAGTTACTTTCTCGTGGGATCCGTATCAACGCAGTAAGTCCTGGCCCTGTTGATACACCGCTTTACGATAAGGCGGGGATCCCAGTGGAATATCACGATCAAGTGATGAAAAATATCGTTGCAACCATTCCAGCAGGTCGTTTTGGTAAGCCTCAGGAAGTTGCACAAGCCGTACTTTTACTTTGCATCTGATGCATCTGCCTGGACCGTGGGTTCAGAAATCATCATCGACGGCGGCGTTTCAATCTAAGCCACCAAAATAAGATTTACCCTTCATCAAGCCCGCCACCTTTTTATAGCGGCGGGCTATCATTTTATCTGGAGTTTGAGATGTCTACCCATGGTCTGACGCTGATTAGCCACCCACTATGTCCCTTTGTGCAGCGCTCAGCGATAGTTCTGCTTGAGAAAAATGTGCCATTTGAACGCGTAAATGTAGACTTATCGGCGAAACCGGACTGGTTTCTTGCTCTGTCACCCACTGGCAAGGTGCCGCTGCTTAAAGTGCATCAGGCGAATGGCGAAGATGCGCTTATTTTCGAGAGCATGGTGATCTGCGAGTACCTGAATGAAACGCAAGACGGTGATTCGATGTATGCTGACGATGCATTAGTAAGAGCCAGACAGCGCGCATGGATCGCGTTTTCTACCTCAATGCTAGGAAATGCATGGCAATTTTTAAATGCGGCCGATCAGGCCATTGCCGACAGCAAACGCGCGTTGTTCCGTGTGCAGCTTGAACGTATCGAAGCTGAATTGAGTGTGGGACCTTATTTCTCTGGTGCCGAATTCAGTATGGTTGATGCGGTCTACGCCCCTATTTTCCGTTACTTCTCCATTATCGATGCATCAGTCTCTGAGGCGATTTTTGATGGACTTCCGCGTACTTCCTTATGGAAAGCTGCACTGGAAAAAAGGGAAAGCGTGAAAGCCGCTGTATCATCAGATTATGCAGAACTTTTCCAACATCATCTTCGTCAGCATTCTGCAATTCTCGCTGCTTGACGATATTCACTGGGAAATGGTGCCCTATTCCCCGCCGATTAAAACACGGCAATGTTCGCAATTCCTCTACCAACTGAGAGAACCATTTTGAACTTCCGCTCTTCGCTCACAGCAGCGCCTGGAAACTGGCGTACGGGCGGCATCGTGCAACAGACCTAGCAACGCGGCGTATTTATTGAAAATGGGTGTTGATTGATCGCTATGGACGTCAGGCTGTTTCGAGTAGGAGGATGTGAATACCGGTCAGATATGCCGAGAAAATACCCCCATCCCATAGGCGGCTGGGGGTTAAGAATGCCGGGCAGACCTGCCCGCGAATAACGTAGCGGACTAAAGCCGTTATTTTTTCGGGGTGATTTTCGTCACTGAACCTGTTTGCGTTTTATCCCCGGTAGTTCCATACATAGACACGAGATAAACGGCACCATCAGGCGTAGCGGTCAGGTGGTTTGGCGTATCATCCATCGGGATATTCGCGACCAGTTTACCGTCCTTGTTCAGAACAGCAACAGTTCCGCCTGCACGTGTGGCGGCGAAAACTTGCGACGTCACAGGATCCCAAACGACAGATACGCCCCCGGCACCAATGTAAGTATCCGCGAGAACCTTGCCGTCCGCATCAAGAACCACAACATTGTTTGTCTCCTGGGAAACGACGTAAAGACGGCCGGTCTTCGGATCGCGTGCGATGTCGGTTGCGCCTTGCGCCTGAGGTATTTTCACCGTTGTACTCTTGCCCGTTTTGAGATCAATCCAGCCCACCCAAGGCGTATCGCGGCTGACGCCGTAGAGTTTTCCACCGGCGCTATCCAGGGCAAGATCTGTGCTGTAAAACGGGTCGCGGCCACGGTTCGTCACGAATTCCATCTGACCGATATGTTCCAGCGTTTTGGTATCATACACCTCGATAAAACCGGTCAGCGCTGCGCTGACATAAGCCCGATTGTGGGCTTCATCAATAATCACATCGCGTGGATGTACGACCGACCCCTCCGGGAAAACTTTTACAACGGAAAGGTTTTTTGCATCATAAACAGTCACTGTTTCAGCAAGCGTGTTGGTCGTCCAGACTTGATGATGGACATTATCAACACCGATGCCGAAGACGCCAATCTGCTCACCCTTATTGTCTTTAGGCAGCGTAGCCTCCGCTTCGACAGCCAGCGTTCCGGCGTTGAGTCTCATCAGACGGCTACCATCCTTCGGGCCGCGTGCAGAGGTCACGAACAGCTTCCCGTCCGCCGAAACTGCCGACTGGTAAGCCCGCTCACCGACGGGAAGGGTTTGTAGCCTGAAAGCCTCCGTATTTTTCGGGGGAATAATTTGGGACAATTTCAACATGACCTGCGAAACGCTCGCGGGATTTTGCGTAATAACGGTGAGGGGATGAAGGCCTGTAGCGGCATCGGCCGGAACGGTTAACGGAATAGTGAGGTTTCCCTTCTCGTCGGCGGTCAGTGGTTTTGGTGTCAGGACTTCAGCACCATTCAGCATAGTGACGGTGGCGCCCGTCTGCAGGCTCTTAATGGTTATAACCGTTTTATCGCCAGGCTTAACAGGAATGTCCCGTGACCCGGCACGGATACTGCCAGGGAACGTCGTGGTAGCGGCTTCCCATTGGCTATCGGCGTATGCCGTTGTGGCGGTTGACATCACAATGGTGGAGGCCAACAGCACTGAACGGACTGAAATTCTTCTCATCTTATCTCCATAAATTGTATTGATTCTGCATCTCAACGCAGCCACAGGATATTTCCACGCGCTAACTCTTATCTTCCGCCCTGAGAAATATCTCCTGCGATAAGCGCATTCAACATACCACATCAATGTAAATAATTATCATTACTGTTTTGAGTGGTATCTTAAAATGCGGGGCGTTTATGTATAGCGGGTGTGCGAGCTGGCGATTTTTCGGTAAGGAGGGAGCATTGTGCCTGGAGCGGAGGTTGGTGATAGGCCTCCTGCTCAGCGAAATAATCCAGTCTGGAATGACCTAACAAACCGATCTTAAAGGGCGTGAATTCCCTCCTGGGCCATCACGCCCGCTCTGACGTTACTGCTATGCCGTGGATTTCACGTCTTCAGGCGTTGGTTGCTTGGGGGCGAATGTTGAACCAGATCGCGTGCATCGCAGGCAGGAACACCAGCGTAATGATAGTGCCGCCAAACGTCCGGCCAATCAGGGTCTAAGCCAGCGCTCCCCAAAACACCGAGTGCGTCAGCGGGATAAACGCCAGAATAGCGGCCATCGCCGTGAGTCATACAGGTCGTGCGCGCTGCACCGTCGCCTCCACAACCGCGTGGAAGAGAGAGGTCTCTTCATAATGGTGTTGAGGGCGCGCCAAAAGATGACTCATCATTGCTTACCCGCCAATAACTGTATATAAATACAGTTATGTGATTTTACCGAACAGATCGTGCCGATGGCGATTCGATAGAATCAATTCGTTGAAGTCACACTGATTTTAAATGAGCAACGTCCCGCTCAATTTGCCGGGGCTGTTAAGGAAATAACATGCTAAAAGTGATTGCCGAAGATTTTATGCAGCCGGAGGCCGTTGAGATCGTCCTTCCGCTTTATCGCGAACTGGTCGAGGCGACAAGGCGAGAACCGCTGTGCATCGCATATGACTTGTATGTGGATGAGAACGATGCCGGGCATTTCATTTTCATTGAAGAGTGGCCTGACCGCGCGGCGCTGGATGCACATTGTGCGAGTGAACACTTCCGACGCCTTGTCCCTCAGATAAATCGGTACGAGCGCAAGAAAGCGACCTTTATTTTCATGAACAGCGTGGAGTAAACCGTTGGACGTCGTCTGGCGCGAGCATAATCAATCCTGATATTACAGCAACGGTACGCAGCTTTCTGGCTGCGTACCGTTGCTGAATCAGGCGGGGAATTTCACGTTAAAGTCAGTGATAAATTGTTCACCGGCCTCCGCGATCGCTTTCGACAGAAACTGGTAATAGCGCTCAATACCGTAGGATTCAATTTGCTGGACCCGCTGGCGAACAGGCGCACAGAAAAGTGCCGAATTCCCTGCCCCGACTCTTTTACTATTGGGCGGCAGTTCAGACGAGATGGCTTTAAACCAGGTGCGGGCAGCGTTCTTAAGCGTGGCAGGCACTTTAGCAACATCATCAATGCCGGTTAAAACCTGCACGGTCGGGAAGATATCGGCTTCAACGGCATTTTTAAGACGTGCAAAAAACTGGCTGAACAGCTCGTACGATCCCAGATCCACGATCTTCGGCTTAGTGCTATTGCGGGTTTTATTGCCCTGTTTGCCGGTCGTTAAAAGCGTTTTACTCCGCGAATTAACGTCAATCAGCTGCAGGTTAAACAAGATATTACAATGCTCGCGACGCTTTTTCACATCCGGGAACATCTCTATAAAGGTGGAGATAAATTGCGGTGTGGCCAGGTCGTGGAGTTCATGATTAACCAACCACTGCGATCGTGCGAACGCTCCCGGCGTGATAAACCAGTCTGGCTGTTCGGTGTAGGTTTTAGACTTTCCTTTACTGTCAAACTCAACAAACTCAGCGCCGCCATCAAAGGCGAAACGACAGTTTTTGAGGCTGGTAATCGTCTGGTTCATGATTAGCGCATCTTTGATAAAGCGCGCGACAACGGCGCTCATGACGAAGGCCGTCTGTTTTTCATCACGGATAACATACTTCAGGTCTTCTACTGACTTCACGCCAGGTTCAAGATCGGTAAATTCTAAGAAAATGTGATGCATGTAATTCACTTCCCGCAAGCTGCAACCGGGTAATGATAACACAAGAAACTACATGGATAATGACCGCTTACACTTTAGCATCACTACTCGTAAACGAATTTATTCACTTATGAAATAAATAAGGCATATCTACCATAGTGGCTTTTACTCCAAAAAGAAAAACTATTAACATACTCTGGAATTTATAAGCACTGCCACTTTCCACTCACTCTCTTCGCGTAGCAGAACACTTCATCAGTGTGATTAGTGCCCTCACCCCCACTATTCCTTCTGCCGCCCCGGCAAGACCTGCACTAAGGTTTCCTCACCACGACATCTACAACAGACAATCAGCTTGAACTCTGGCTTGTTTCATGGCTATAAATGATAAAAACCAATCACTAAACACATACTAACAAGTCACTTATAAACACTTTCAAAAACATAAAATGCATACATTAAAAACACTACAAACCCATTCAACAGTCACTTAAAAACTGACAAAAATCAAACTAAATGAACATTTCATGATTATTTTAGCGTTAGTTTCATCACTCCTTTTTGCATAAATGTTACGGATAAAACACAAAATGAACAGGACGGTCGCGACTCAACTACGCGTTGAATTTGCAATAAGGTGCATAAACAATCAATTTTTTGCATAACTTATTTTGTTTCACACTTATTTCCGTACTGTTTTAAAAATCGTAATTCATTGTAGAGACGAAAGATTCGCAGAGGAGAGTGAAACGTCGGTTCAAAACGGCTGTGAAATCGGTTACACGCTATGCAAAACAAAGTGATTATTGTTGCTCATTTTTTGTGCTTTTCCGTATTCAACCCCTTCTCCTTTCACACGAAGTATCGCCCCAGAAAAGTGCAATTTTTTAACTAATTAGATACAAATTCACCACGTTTTTGCCAACGTTGACTTGTTTTCTTTGCACTCGCATATTTCACAGCACGAATTAACAAGACATCTTTTGGAGAATGATTTTATGCCATCTCGTGATTATCCGGACAAAAGATTCCCGCGGGGAACTGCAAAAGATGCAGACCTGAAAATGTTAAGCGCGAGGATTGAATCCAGCCTCGTCGAATACGTGAGAGAGACCGCTTTTGAGACGCGGCAAAGCAAGCAGGAAATTATTGCAGAAGCCTTAGCGCTTCATAAAAAAAGCCGCCAGACAGAGCCAGCGGCTGAATAAAAACGTTAACCCATCCGCGACCAAACGAACCGGGTTAACACCTTTACACGTTAATGATACAGGTTTTCATATGAAAAAAACGATACTTTCTGGGGTCATTCTTGCAACCTTAGCCGGGACCTCCGCCCTCGCAACGCCCTTTATGCCGATGATGAATCCAGAGCCAGCGGGAAGTTTTGTGCCATCAATCCAAAGCCCTCAGGGTGTGACGGGGACGTTCAATTTTTATGATGGAACGGATGACTCCCATTTTCGCATGGGCTTTACGCAAAATTATCTCTACGATCTCAACGCTATTGTCTCTAACGTGGAGACAAATCAGGCTGACATGGCGACCAAAGTGGATCAGACCGCTTACCAGCAGGGTCAAGCTCGTCAGGACAAAGCACTTACCCGCAAGGTCGATATTCTCGACTACACCCGCGATCGTGCAGCAGTTGATCAACACATTTCTGACGTCGGCACTGTCGTGAGTATTAACCACCAGGATATTCAGACCAATCATACTGCGATCGTCGCACAGACCACTGCGCTGAATACCAAAGTGGATAGGACCGACTACGACCAGAATAAACAGAACACAGAGGCCAAACTGGCCAATCTGACACAGACCAACGATCTGCAAAATGCATCAATGACATCCAACAAAACCGCGATCGTCCAGAACTCGACAGATATCAAAACCAACACGGCCGCGCTGGCGACCAAAGTGGATCAGACCTTTTATTCTGCTGACCAGACGCGCCAGGATAATGAAATGGCAGGTAAAGCCAACGCGATTGATTTGCACGCAGATGAGCAACAAATCACGAGCAACAGAACCGCTATCCAGAAAAACGCCACCCAGGAACAAACGGACTTTCAGGGGCTTCAGGCTGGGATCGCGCACGCTGAAGACACTGGCACATATGCTCAATCACGTGCTGATGCAGCTTATGCGAATACTGAAAAAAACCGTAAAGCACTGGACGCAACAAACAAGCGTGTTGCGGCTAACACCACAAAACTGCAAAACCATGAAAGCCGAATTCAGGATCTGGAAGCTGACCGCGGTTACGGTAGCAAATTCAACGAGCTGAAAAATACTGTCGATAGCAACCGTAAACATGCTTCCGCAGGCATCGCAGGTGTCGCCGCAATGGCGAATATTCCGCAGGTTTCTCAGGGCGCAACGTTCTCGATGGGCGCGGGTGCCGGGACGTATGACAGCGAACAAGGTCTGGCCGTCGGTGCATCGGCCCGTATTGGGCAGCAGGTCGTCACCAAATTAACCGTCTCTGCAACCACGGAAAATGATTTCGTGGCCGGCATGGGTGCCGCTTACGAGTGGTAATGCTGACTTACCTTTCCGCTGCATCCTTCATTAAAGAAGGTTTAGGCCATGCAAAAGCATGTGCGTAAACCCGCAAAACAATCTTCGTCGCGATCGCAACGAGCAAAATAAAAGAGGCTACACATGAAAAAAAGACTCATCGCACTCATGAGTGCGGCAGCCATTATCGCCGCTCCAGCACATGCCATTGACGCCAAATACCGCGCAAAACTGGAACGCTCAGGTTGTACCCAGTTAACCGAAGCCGATGGCTCCTGTGACATCCATAAAACCAAAGCCCAGAACCAGGCCGCACACCCGCAGAGCCAGGTGGATGTGACGCCCTACATTGGGACGTGGCAAATGTTCGACGCTAGCGGGCAGCGCTTAATGAAACTGGTGGTACGCGAAAAAGGTTATTTGTTTGATGGTAAACCGATTGAAACCGCTAACGTGCCGTTCATCACCGATAAGGGCGAATTATACCTCGTATTCAGAACGCGCAGCATCGCTCTCAAACCAGATGGCAACGGCGAATGGCACAGCCCAACGGGTCAAGGTTATTTGACGCGTCAGTAACAAAGGCTCCCGCAGGAGCTTTTTGAAACGCTTCAACATAATGAAATAAAAGGATTTATTTCAGGTCATGTCCACATATTGAACACATCGATACGAGATGCCCCGCTTTGCGGGGCATCTCATCATACGTAAATATTTTGATGCGTTGATGCATACTTAGAATTCTATAATCCGTCCAAACCTGCTTAGCACTCCGAGTAGTCTAACGACAGGATTGTGAAAAAAAGATTCATTTAATTTTTATTAATCACGGAACTTAAAAAGCCGCCAACTATAAATATGCACAAAAGAAGTTGCAAACTTACAAAAGCCCTGACCATTCTATCACTAGCAACAATATCCCCAAAAGTTGTAGTTGTAGATATTCCGATACTGAAATAAATGAAATCAATAAAATTGAGCCTTGCTATGTACTGCTTGTAATATCGGCCGACATTTTCAATTGCTGCGGAACGGTCATTGCCCATTTCTTTAACTAATTTAAATCCTTTTCATTGAAACTCGTCCTTAGTTCATTTAATTTAATTAAATCATCACGTGTCTCTTTAGAAGTAAATTTCATCAGATTCTTAAGGATATAATCAGAATTTTTAAAAGATTGACGTGCTGTTTCCAGCCTAGCTTCTGCTAATTTGACTCGTTCATCACCAATGCGTTGAATTTTCAAAACGTCATCATTGGTCTTAACTATGACAGGAGAGTCTTTTTCGAAACTAGCCGCACTAGCTTCTAAGTCTTTCTCACGCTTTATAAAACTTGACAACATCTCTTGTTCATATTTCTTTGTGTTTTCCAAAAATTCAGCATCTTTCTTTTCATAGATAGTATCAAACCTCTTGTCAAGATTAACTAACTCAGAATCAATCTTGCCTAACTCTACCCTGTCTTTGGATAATTTTAAAATATACTCATCATTTTCTTTCTTAAGAGTATTGAGATTTATGCCATCACCCATTTGGTAATCGTAGTTCTCATCACTCCAAAGCATCACATTCATATCGTAAAATGGATGCACATTCAACTCTGAATTAATAATAAAACTATCTGGCCTGCACATCCAAAACACGTAATACAAGACTGCAAATAATAAAACAATTGAAAGATATGTTACTGCCCAGACTCGCGCGTTCAAAGCGGTGATTCTTTTAAAAATTAATGTTGTGTCGACTTGCAACATGATAAAGACCTTAGTTTAATCGTTGACGCCATTTCAACTTGACAATCACACCTAATTATCAATTCATCAAATTTAAAGTTGCCTAGGATTCACATCCAGTTCATATTCTGCTGCCCCGATATTGTCGAGTGAGGTGGGACTGAAACTACATCACCCGGTGAAACGATAAAACGTGAAAGGGTTTCGGTCGTGACAAAGGTGCAGCTGCAGTTGATATTCTGGCATTGGTGATACCGCTCCTTTGTAGTATCAGAGAAATATCGACTTGTACGGGCATGAGCGGCGTGATGGCATTTTGGACAGTGAAACATGGTAAGCACCTCTTAACGATTCCGATGCGTTAACCTTACCAATTTTATTAATACAAAACAAATACATACACTCACCCTACCATTCATTCTCTTCACTCACATACTCCATACCTGAAACCTTCACCTCAAGCTCTAAGCCCGTCGTGTAGCCGTTCCCGTTGAGACTGTGCACCACCCGGCTGATTATCCACGCCTGCTCGTCTATCACGCGCTTAAAGCCTTTCACCGCTACCGGCGTTTCAGGAAATAAATCTGCGCGGCCAATAGCCAGCGAGATTGAAAACTCCGCCACGCCGCGCTGTATTTTGTCCCACTTCGCCTGAGCCGTGCCCATCGCCTGCGCCTTTGTCGCGTAGATGGTTGTCAGCTCCAGCACATTGTCAGCCTCAACGGCCATATACTCATCTTCGCGCGCCTCCTGCTCTTTTTTGGCTTTGGCCTTGGTGGTGGTTTTGGCCGCTTTCGGATGCTGCAGCGCGCGCAGGTGTTTTTCTTTCGGCTTACGTTTCAGCTTCACCTTTTGCTTTTGCGGTTTCGGGTCTTTGGTGTGCAGCCATTTCGCCGTCACGCCAGCGAACGCCTGGGCAATCAGCGCCGACAGCAGCGAGCCGTATTCACGGCGCATCACCAGCGAGCCAACCGGCGTGACCAGAATGTCGCGCACGCTCTGCCTGATATGGTCGGGCTCAGAAATACTGAGCCCGGTATGGCTGTTCATACCTAAATAACGCACTGTCATTTTGTCCCCACCGTTCTGTCGTCGCCGCGCTTGACGCCGCCGTGGCCGTGGTCATCCACCTGCACGCCGTTAGAGGTCAGCTTCCCGCCGCTGTGCGTGATATCGCCATACATTTTCCCGCCCTTCTGTACTTCGAGCGTGCCGGTAATGAGCTTGTTGGTACACACCACCTCGGGGGTATCGAGCGTGATGCGGGTTTCGGCTTTCACCAGCACAAGTGGCACGGTGGCGGCAATAGATTCCGACGCGGTGACGTCAGCGGTTTTAATCCCTGACACGGTGAGCGCCCCGCTGTCAGGCTCGTACTCAATGACCGCCCCATCAGGAAAGGCAACGTGAAAGGCATCGGGTGAGGCAGAAGGTGCGGGATGGTCATCAGAGAAAATGCCGGGCATCACAAAGCGTTGTCGAGCTCGCCGCCGATAGCAAGGTTCAGCACCTGCTCGCCAAAGGACGGAGCCCACCACACCTGCGAACGACCGGCGCGGGAGGTCAGCTAGTTAAGCCACGTGGTTTGCATTCCGCCGGTCTGGACACGACAAAGCCCTTCGACGGGGTCGACGTCGGTCACGATGCCGGTGCGGATGAGGTTGCGCAAAAGTCGCAAAATTTCATTGAGTTGTGTTTTCATTACTTCATAATGCAACTAATATTTCGCATCATGAATTTTTTCAACTTGTACAATCGCTCCCACAACAACTAACTACTCGGGGTCAAACAAATCTATGAGCTTACGCTTTTTTTCTTCTCCTGAAGTTTCTAACTACATTCAAACCTATCGCAAAGAAATATCTGAAAGAGAGCCAGAGAACGATTTTGGGAAAGAACGAAATGACCTTTTAATAGAAATTTTTGAAAGTTTTGAAAAATACCCAACTCAATGGGATGAAAAATGCCAGTATAGCATTGATAAATATCAAAACGAATTATTATCAATGATTGAGGTGGCGAGTATAGTACCTGTGTTTTTAAACAAGGTCTTCGCCACCTGCTATATGTTTGCCATTGAATCAGATATGCTTGATGATGAGTGGGTCACAGTAACAAATAACTTTAAATTATTCTGCATATATAAAATAGATGGATTTGATGAGGGCTCAAAAAGAAGAATTTTATTTGCCACCCGAGAAATCCCAATAAGGATAGTTAAAAGATTTATATTTACGCAAGATATAAATACGTATAGAGACTTTGTTGATATAGTCAATAAATCAAAGAAAATCGAGGAGGATTGGGATAGGGAAATATCGGAAAAAGAGATAAGAATTCAAAAACTAAACGATGCATTACGAAAACAAGAGTCAGATTTTAACTTCGCTTCACTTTTTGATGGTTTTTTCAGACTTGGTGAAATAAAGAAAAATGAATTAAAATGGGCGAGAAATATTCTTTTTATTTTTGGTGCGCTAATACCAATGCCTCTTGCGTGGGAGTGGCTTCACATTAACAAGATTAGCTTTACTGAGCTCAAGGATTTCGCAAAAATAATACCACTCGCATCAATTACACTCATTTTAAATTTATTATTTCAAAATTGCACTTGGTAATTTCAACTCAGTAAAGGCGCAGGTAATCCAAATAGAACTAAGAAAAAGCTTATGCTGCTTTATACAGAGTTACGCTGAATATGCAAAAGAAATAAAGGACAACAGTGAGACTACCTTAGCTAAATTTGAGGAAATTATATTTTCAAATATAATGCTAACTGATAACAAAATCCCATCAACATTCGATGGAATTGATCAGATAGCGACTTTGATAAGCTCAATAAGAACGGCAAACCTTAGCTAGCGACCTATCAACCTTACGGCCCTAACATCACATCAGGGCCTATATAAACAATGAAACAACTTAACCAGCAACTAAAACGACTGCCTCGTTAGTACTCGCCCCCTAAGCCAATTAAACCAATGATATTGGATACAACAACTTTAACTGACATGTTTTAATAAAAGATCATTGATAATTTTTTTATCTACCTTCGCAAAACCCGAGTAATTGCCTTTTTGTGTATTGCACATAATGACTATGCGGACTTAGTCGGTCCCTAAGTCCGAACTGATGCACCCACGCAATTCGCTGTACCTTGCCGGTAAATTCCACCACAGCAGCATCATTACGACCGCTGACTTTCATGTAGCGACTTGAGCGCATTTCTGAAACATCGCGCGCTTGATTCGCCCCGACTTTGACCTAAGCGGCTGACGTTTTCGCGCCTGATACGGTGTACCATCAGGCGCTTTTTGCAGTTTAATCCGTTGCTGTTGCGATTTACGCAGCTCTTTCGCAATCTCTGCGGCAAGCTTACGTCGTCCCGCCGGTGACTGCGCCCCAACCAGCTCGGCCAGCTTCCCGGCAAAAGGTTTAAGCTCACTCATCCCATTGGCTCACCAGCTCGCCATTGATATAGAGCTCAGTCGGACGTGTGACCCGCTCGAGTATCCTTAGATCCTTTCCACTGTCGGCAAGCGTGCCGTGCTAGCACGTTCTTTCACCGTCAACCCCAGCGCTTAATATCACTTATATTTGGCGACCTGATACCCGTACTCAAGATGTTCTTGGTTGTGTATAGGCTGACCTTCGCTTTGTCATCATCCTGGCTTTCAATTTCAATTAGCGTGTTGTTAATCAACAACCCCTCCGCCAGGAGCTTTTGATTGATCTCACCTTCCTTGCGCTCACCGTCAAACTCGCTTAATACGATGACCGGATTTCCCATGAGAGCTTCATATTCCAGGCACTGCCGTGCCATATACCTTAAGGTTCGATAGGTGTCGGAGGGTCCTGTCATGCTTGTAAAACTACCGTCATAAGAGGATCGGCTGCTCTTTAATTCGCTGACAGTTATCGCACACCCGCTAAGTGATATAGAAAACAACAAGGTAGCCAGGGCCAAGTATTTCACTTTCAACTCCATTGTGCTGGTAGATACCCTCCGATGGGTATGGATGACAGTCGTGTTGTGTCAGTTGGAACTATCTGTAGGGAAATCAACAGTGACCATCAAACCGCCGTCTTTAGACGTGCTCAGGCATACGCTGCTGTTGTGTTGCTGCGCAACCGCTTTGACTATGGCCAGCCCCAGCCCACTTCCGGTTTGTATCTGATTGGGATCGCGAAAAAATCTATCGAACACACGTTCCCTCAACTCAGGCAGAATGCCGGGCCCTGCATCTGAGACACGGAGCTGCGTGAATTTCTCGAGCGATCGGACAACGACCTCAACCCGCCCGCCCTCGGGGCTATACTTCACGGCATTTTCAATTACGTTATCAATGAGTGACATCAGGCGCTCCCTGACACCGGTAATCCATATTTCATTATCAGAGTAAAACTCAAGTTCAATTCTGCGCTCACTCGCCAGCGGAGCTAACTCCGCCATTCGCTCCTGGATGAGCGTCGTCAGAGGCACAGGCTCCATGACAGTGTCAGTGCGCGCCTCGCTGTGCATTAGCAGCAGTAACTGATTGACGAGGCGAGCTGCGCGGCTATTGCTACGAATGATCCCTGCCAGCAACTCCTGTTGGCTCTCGCTGCTTATATAGGACTGCAACGCCTCCACATTGATGCGCATTGCGGCCAGTGGAGTACGCAGCTCGTGAGCGGCATCGGCAATGAAAATCCTTTCCCTTTCAGTGCTTTCTCGCAACCTCGTAAGGAATACATTAATCGCGTCCACCATTTGGTGAAGCTCCCTATGTTTTGGCACTAATTTTAAGGGAGACCGATCTTCTGGCGTGCGTGAGGCAATCTCATTTACCACTTTATTCCAGGGCCGCATTGCAATGCGGATTGACAGCCACGCGGGAAACAAAAGAAAAGGAATACATACCAGTAACGGCAATATGTAGTAGCCACGCGAGTTCAGGTAGATAAAGAAGTTCCAGCCTGCGGCAGGGGTAATCAATGTTACCTCCACGTCGGAGTTCCCTGATTTTAGAGTACGACTAGTCCAGGAACGACCTCCGCTTTCGATAGTCTGGAGGTTCCCGTATCGTGCGTTTGTCACGCCAGTCGGCGCGCCATCAGATGAATAAATTATTTCTTTATTTTCCCGAACGATTAGGCTGATTGACAGCGCGGGATCCTCACCTCCGCCATAACCTTCCCGCAACGCCTGGCTGAATGCTTCGAGCACCTCCGTTCGTGCCTGCGGACGATCGTCCAAACGATCAACCAATTTTTGAATGGTTTCGTAAGTTTTACTGCCCGTTAGCATAGAAGGGCTTCGCAAATCCTCCCACAAAATGTAGGTCAGAAAAAAACACCAAAGCAGCGTAAGCAAGAGCATTTGGGCGATGATAATTCGCCGTACGAGCGAAGGGGTTCTCAGGTGGAACCAAAAATTTCGCATTAACCCGTTCCCTTCTGAATGGGGACGGTATCGATCACATACCCGACTCCCCTCACCGTTCGCACATAGCCGTCACCAATTTTGCGACGCAAATTACCCATATGCACATCCAGAGAATTGCTCATATTCTCTTTTGCCCCGAATATCCTTTCTTCCAGAAAGTTTCGGGTAATCACGCGATCGGTACGCAACAGTAAAGTCTCAAGCAGCGTGTATTCACTCGCCGTCAACTCAACATTCCGCGCGCTCACTGTTACGCGACGAGTCGGAACGTGGAGAGATAACCCGCGAATTTCTATCATCTCATTCTCGAAACCGTAACTGCGCCGCGCAAGGGCCCTCACTCTGGCCAACAACTCGGCTAGCACAAAAGGTTTGACAAGATAGTCATCAGCGCCGGCATCGAGCCCGCAAAGGCGATCCTGTAGAGTGCCGCGTGCGGTCAGAATGATGACGGGGATCCCCTTCAGCTGTTGGCGCAAGTATGTCATCACGCTCATGCCATCGCCGTCAGGCAGTCCCAGGTCGAGCAACACCAGTTCTGGCACGCAAGCATCAAGTTGATGCAGCGCATCCTCTTTGCGGCGAACCCATATGACGTCTAATCCTTGATCTGCAAGGGCAATACGTACGCCATTGCCAAGATCCAGGTCGTCTTCGATTAGGAGAATTTTCACGATAGTTAAGGTATCAACAGTGAATGAAGAAAGTCTGAAGAAAAAAACGGTATCAGGAAATCTATCAGGTTTGCATCCCCGGTATGTACTTCAGTATTTCTTCATTTTGGGCTCATGAGAACTTTAGGGTGTGTATTCAAACTGAGCGTTCTGGCGTTTTAAACCGCTTGTATCGTAATCAGTTGAATCCCTAAGGACTTCTTTAATGAGACACTTCGAACTGCGTCATCAGTTCCTCCCTTCACTTTCGGGGCGCACTCTGAAACAAATATTGCCGGGCGCGCTGCTGGCATTACTGGTTTCCCCAATACTTGCCGCAGAACCCCAGCAAGTTACAGGCTTATCGTTGGGAGGAGGCGTAAATGTTACGCCACGCTATTCTGGTTCGGATGAAAACCGTGTCATGACGGCGCTTGTGCTTGATTACTCGATGCGTAATGGGTTCTTCGTGAGTACCACGAAGGGTATCGGTTACGGCAATAGCATCGGTGACCTGAATTACAGTACTGCGCTGAGCTATCGCGCAGGCCGTAAGGATCACGATGTTGACAGCGATTCATTGAACGACGGCAGTGACGATCTGCGCGGTATGGGCAATATCAAAGGGTCGGCTCTTGGTATAATGGGTCTGGAGTATAAGGTGACCGACTGGCTCCATTTGCAATTACAGGCTGAGGTGCCGTTTACTGAGAGAGACAATGGCGCAGCCCTGCATTTCGGCATTATTAGCCCACTTTATAGCGCATCGAAAGATACCTTAACAATGACGCTGACAAGCAGTTGGGGGACGAGTGACTATATGCAGACTTACTACGGAGTGAATTCATCACAGTCTGCCACATCGGGGTTTGCTCCCTATGATGTCGGAGCGGGAATTTATGCCTGGTCAATGAATTTGGGCTGGACGCACAAATTTAACCAGGACTGGAGCGTGGTTGCCGCAACAGGTTTTACGCAGTTGGTGGGTGATGCAGGCAACAGCCCGATTGTTCAACGGAAAGCATCCCCCACAGGCAGCTTGAACGTGATATACAGTTTCTGATTGTTGTTGACGTTTGCTTCCCGGCAGAGTGTGGCAATGAGTAGCAGTGCATACACATTCGATCCGCCCCGATTCGTATTATGGGGCGGTATTCGACTTGCAGAATGACTCAGCGCCTCTGCCCCCTATCAGAGTTCTCATAACAATCAGGCCCCTTGAAGGCGTTTATTCTTTGAGCGGTAGTAGTGATCAGCGCGCTTGAGGCCTTTGACCGTCTCCGGCGTTTCAGGTAATTAACCCGTCTCGCCAATGGCAAGCAAAATTGAAAACGCCGCTACGCCGCGCAAAATTTTGCCCCACCAGGTCTGAGGGCGCGTATGGCCTGCGCCTTAGTCATGCAGAAGATTTTAAGTTCCAGCATGTTCTTTGCCTTACAGGCCATCTATTTCCCCGCGCGCGCTCCTTTTTTTGCATTTACTCGCTTAATGCTGTGCCGTATGACTCTCTTCAGAAGAGGCGAGAGCATTGAGCGTCTCCATCACCTCATCGGACAGCACAAGCTCTGCGGCGGCAAGATTTTCATGCAGATGTACAACCGACGAGGTGCCGGGAATCAGCAGAATATTAGGCGAGCGTTTCAATAGCCATGCCAGAGCCACCTGCATCGGCGTTGCCTTAACTTCATCCGCTACGGCCTGGAGCCCGGACGACTGCAAGGGCGTAAACCCGCCGAGCGGGAAAAACGGCACATACGCAATGCCCTGCTCCGCCAGAGAATCGATCAGCGCATCGTCACCACGGTTAACAATGTTGTAAAGGTTTTGCACGCAAACTATCGAGGCGATGCTCTGCGCTTCGGCGACTTGCGCGGCGGTTACATTGCTCAAACCAATATGTCGCACCAGTCCCTGACGCTGCAATTCGACAAGCGTGGTTAACGGCTCTGCAATGGATCCCTCAGCGGGTCCGTGAGCGCTAAACATAATGCGTAAATTCACGACATCCAGCGCATCCAGTTGCAGATTTCGCAAATTATCATGCACCGCCTGCGTCAGTTCCTGCGCAGAAAATGCAGGGAGCCATGATGCATCATCTCCACGTCGTGCACCGATTTTGGTCACAATCGTCAGGTCGTCCTGATACGGATGTAACGCCTCACGTATCAGTTGGTTGGTGACGTGTGGGCCATAGAAATCACTGGTATCAATATGATTAACCCCAGCCGCCACCGCCTCTCGCAACACTTCCAGCGCCGCGTCATGGTTTTTAGGCGGGCCAAACACGCCTGGCCCGGCGAGCTGCATCACACCATAACCCACTCTTTTCACGCTACGTGTGCCTAAGGTAAACGTGCCGCTTTTTTCGATATTGATCATATTTTGATTCCTGTTCGGCGAACTGAAAGAAAATTTAATTTGATGAATAGTATTCACGGGAACAATAAGTTACGCGAGGCAAAAATTAGTTTAGCAACTGTTAAGTTAAAGTTTAGGGATACTACGTCGATAGTAATGATGCAACTTCTGCACAACAATCGGGCGTCTTTTTATGCTGAAAAATCTGCACGTAATTACTGGGATCATTTTTGCACTTATGCTGTTCTGCCTGCTGCAGGTCGTCACGGGGGGCTTGTTCTACTCCGCAGTCAGCAACGATCGTCAAAACTTCCAAAATTCAGGAAATCTCAATGCGCAACAGGAAAGCCTGAGCGACAGCGTGAATACGCTGGTTAAGACGCGCGTTACCGTCACTCGCGTTGCGATCCGTTACCTTAAAAATCAGCGCGACCCCGCTTCTCTGGCGGCGATCAACAAGCTGCTCGGTAACGCCAGCACGTCGCTTGGCAAAGCTGAGGCCTATTACAGCGCATGGCATGAGATGCCACCGGTGAACGGGCAGAGCCAGGAATTAAACGCCGAGATGCAGAAAGCATACACCCAGATGCACGAAGTCATGCGACTGTCGATCGAATATCTGAGCGCTGATAACTATCAGGCGTACGGCGATTTAGATGCACAAGAGGCCCAGGACAACATGGAAGCCGTCTACACGCGCTGGCGTGCAGAAAATAATACCTTGCTCAAAGCTGCAGCTCTGGAAAATCAGAACAGCTTTACCAGCATGCAGTGGACGCTCGGCACCATTTTCCTGGTGGTCATCGGCGTACTGATTGTGTTCTGGATGGGTTTACAGCATCTCCTGCTGAAGCCACTGCGTAGCGTGATGAACCATATTCGCACGATCGCCAGCGGCGATCTGACCCACACCATTTCTATCGACAGTCGTAATGAAATGGGTCAACTGGCTGCGGGTCTGCATGAGATGCAGCAATCGCTGGTGACAACCGTCAGCGCGGTACGTGGTAGCACCGACTCGATCTACACCGGCGCGGGCGAAATCGCGACGGGCAGTAACGATTTGTCGGCGCGTACGGAGCAGCAGGCCTCTTCTCTGGAAGAGACAGCCGCAAGCATGGAAGAGCTGACCGCCACGGTTAAACAGAACTCCGACAACGCTCGTCAGGCCACCTTGCTGGCAAAAAATGCCTCAGAAACCGCCGATCGGGGTGGACGCGTGGTCGATAACGTCATTCATACCATGACCGAAATTGCCGACAGTTCGCAGCAAATTGCCCACATCACCAGCGTTATCGACAGCATCGCTTTCCAGACCAATATTCTGGCGCTAAACGCCGCAGTGGAAGCAGCGCGCGCAGGTGAACAAGGCCGTGGATTTGCCGTCGTTGCCGGTGAAGTCCGCACGCTGGCAAGCCGCAGTGCCCAGGCCGCGAAAGAGATCAAAGCGTTGATTGAAAACTCCGTCAGCCGCGTGAATACCGGCTCCGGACAGGTCAGCGAAGCAGGCAAAACCATGAAAGAGATTGTTGCAGCCGTGACGCGCGTGACCGATATCATGGGCGAAATCGCGTCGGCATCCGATGAACAGAGCCGCGGTATTGAGCAGGTCAGTCTGGCCGTTTCGCAGATGGACAGCGTGACGCAGCAGAACGCCGCGCTGGTGCAGGAATCCGCCACAGCGGCGGCAGCGCTGGAAGATCAGGCCGAGCAGTTGCGCCAGGCGGTTGCTGCATTCCGTTTGAATGCACAAACGCAAAACAGTGCGCCGCGTCCGATGAATCTCAAAACACCGCAGGTATTGCGCCCGGCTGCGGCGTCGGCCTCAGACGGAAACTGGGAAACATTCTGACAGTTGTCTTTTTAAATGCGGGCGAATTATCGCCCGCAGTGTTGTCCCGGATCGAAAGCAAAACGTGTTTAACGACTCCGTTTGGCGTGTCGCTCCCAGTTTTCCCGTTTGGCTGCTTCCGATTTTTGCAGCGCGACATAGCACGCGCCATCACCGCCATGATGTGGCAGCGCGACGCAGAAGGCCTGCACTTCATCAAGCTCCGGTAACCAGCGAGCCAGATAACTGCGCACAATATTCGGGTGTGACTTATCTTCCCGCCCTTTGCCGTGAATGATGATGAGATTGCGCAAACCATCGTGATGCGCCTGCTTAATAAAGCTAAACAGCATCTGGCGACACTGTTCAATTGGCTGGCGCAGTACATTCAGACTGGCCTGGCGGGGATATTTGCCGTGACGTAATTTTTCAATCACGCCCTGCTGCACACCGTCGCGTTGGAACGCCAACGGTTCAGTGAGGGGCAACACGTCGAGAAACCCCAGCGTCAAAATGTTATCAAGCTGAGTGGTGTCGACAATCTGGCGTACGCGCGCGTTACGATTCGGCTGCCAGTTAACATCCGTGGCACGTTTCAGGGGCTGGACATCTTCCATGGCGTCAAGAAAAAGTGATTTGTCGTCAGGCTTCATGGAAATTCTCAGGCTACATCTGAAGAGGTATTATATCCGCGCCGGACGGGAGCCTCAATGCTCAAAGCCTGTCAGATGAGCAGGCGTCGCGACACAATCATAAGTAATAACCTTATGAAAAGAATTAACGTGGCTAATATGAATGATTAAATCAACCTTAACCACAATTTCACTGTTAATTAAATTAATAATTTAAGTTAAAAATATGTGAATTTTGAGTTGTCATCACTTTATTTTTAAGTGAAACCTGTTATAACTAAATAAACCTGCAGAATGGAATAATGAAGCGGGGTTTGCAATAGGATGAACTGCTGTGTGTACTGTAGGGTCTGTCCGATGTCGGCAGACTCTATTTTTTTAATGTTCGTTGCTGCTTAATATGCCGCGGGCATGTCTTCTGAATTGCGTTATTAACGACGAGGTCAGCGGCGTTTGTCGAGAATCACGTCTTTGTATTAAATAATAGGCGGCTTTAGGCAATGGTTCTTCGATCGGCAACATCACCAGACGGTGCGCCAGGAGCGGATCGCAGCCCAATTCTTGCGGTAAAATACTTAAGAAATCACTCTGCGCAACAAGGCTGATACAGGATGAGAATGTTTCGCATACGACGTCAATACGCGGTATTTGTGAGCGATATTTAAACACGTCTTCCAGCTGCTTATAATAACTCCCACGAGGCGTCGGCATGGTCCAGTTATAATGCAGAAGCTGACTGATGGATTTAGCCCCTACCGCCGGATGCCCTTCCCGACAAAATATCGCAAAAGGTTTTTCGAAGAGCTTTTCAAAGGTAAATTCGTGGTCGAAGGGACCCTGGTAATAGGTATTTATCGTAAAATCAAGTTCGCCCTGACGTAATTCATTAATCATCGATACCAGCTGCCCCTCCATAATTCGCACTTTCACCAGCGGGTGCTGCTCATGAAAGCGTGTAATCACCGCCGGCATTAACGTCCGGGCGATACTGGCCCCCATGCCAATATTAATTTGACCGCCCTGCAGCCCTTGACGCTGGCGGATATCGTCCTGCGCCGCGCGCAGTTCTTCAAGGATCAGATTAGCGTGTTGATAAAAGCTCTCGCCGCACTCGGTGAGCGCAACGCCTTTGCTGCGCCGCACAAACAGTTGCGCCGCCACGCCCTCTTCCAGCTCTTTTATCGACTTCGTCAGCGCAGGCTGCGAGAGATTCATTACCCGACTTGCCCCGCGAATACTCCCCTGACGCGCGACTTCGACAAACGCCCGAATTTGGTGAAATTTTATCTGAAATGTCATAACCCAACCGATAACCGTTGTTTATCAGAGTAAAGAAACTGTCATCTACTTTAATAGAAATGGATGTGCGAGGGTAATTCCTGAACGGTTAAAACGGTGAAAAACAGGTTAGTGATAAGTAAAAACTATCACAGCGTGAAGCAGTTCACACATTTTAATAATGACAGGAAGAGATATGGATTCAGTGACACACACCCTTCAAACATTAGCGCCGCAACTGGCCGCCTGGCGCCGTGATTTTCATCAGTATGCCGAATCCGGCTGGGTGGAATTTCGCACGGCGGCAAAGGTGGCAGAAATTCTTGATGCGCTCGGTTTTGAGCTGGCGATGGGCCGCGACGTCGTCGATGCCGAGAGCCGGATGGGGCTTCCCGACGAACAGACGCTGGCGCGGGAATTTGCGCGCGCGCGTCAGCAAGGCGCGCCGGAAAAATGGCTAAGCGCGTTTGAAGGCGGCTTTACGGGAATCATTGCCACGCTCAATACCGGACGGCCAGGGCCAACACTTGCGTTTCGCGTAGATATGGACGCTCTGGATCTCAGTGAAGCCCTCGATGAGAGCCATCGTCCTTTCCGCGACGGTTTTGCCTCGTGTAATCCAGGTATGATGCACGCCTGCGGGCATGACGGTCATACCACGATCGGTCTCGGGCTGGCGCACATTCTCAAACAGAATGCATCACAGCTCAACGGCACGATTAAACTCATCTTTCAGCCCGCCGAAGAAGGCACGCGCGGCGCTCGCGCCATGGTGGCGGCAGGTGCGCTGGAGGGCATTGACTACTTCACCGCGATCCATATCGGTACAGGCGTTCCGACCGGAACGGTCATTTGCGGGAGTGATAACTTTATGGCCACCACCAAGTTTGACGTGCGTTTTACCGGCGTGGCCGCCCACGCAGGCGGTAAACCAGAAGACGGACGTAACGCCCTGCTGGCCGCGGCGCAAGCCTCTCTTGCTCTGCACAGTATCGCGCCGCACAGCGAAGGCGCTTCCCGCGTGAACGTCGGGGTGATGCAGGCCGGGAGTGGACGTAACGTCGTGCCCGCCAGCGCGCTGTTAAAAGTCGAAACGCGCGGCGAAAGCGAAGCGATAAATCAGTACGTATTTGAACGCGCGCAATCCGTCATTGAAGGTGCTGCGGCACTGTATGGTGTCAACGCTGACCTACGACTGATGGGTGCTGCGACCTCCAGCGCACCGTCACCCGCGTGGGTCAACTACCTGCGCGAGCAGGCAAGCCAGGTTCCAGGCATTGAACACGCAATTGATAAAGTCAAAGCGCCGGCGGGCTCCGAAGACGCAACGCTGATGATGGCCCGCGTTCAACAAAACGGCGGGCTTGCGTCCTATATGGTATTCGGCACCGATTTGAGCGCCGGACATCACAACGAAAAATTCGATTTTGACGAGAAAATAATGAGCGTGGCGATCGAAACACTGGCGCGTACGGCACTCAATTTTCCGTGGGCGAGAGGTGTGTAATGCAGGACATCTACCGTTTTATTGAGGACGCGATCGAAACACGATCTCAGACGTATGCCGATATTGCCGATGAAATCTGGGATCATCCTGAAACGCGTTTTGAAGAGTTTTGGTCTTCCGCGCGTCTGGCTCGCGAACTGGAAGCCGAAGGATTTACGCTCACACGGGAGGCAGGCGGCATTCCGAATGCGTTTATCGCAAGCTTTGGCAGCGGTAAACCCGTCGTCGCGCTGTTGGGCGAATTCGATGCGCTGGCAGGGTTGAGTCAGAAAGCGCATTGCGCCACGCAGCAATCGGAAAGCCCCGGCGCCAATGGCCACGGCTGCGGGCATAATCTCCTCGGCACCGCCGCGCTGGCGGGTGCCGTCGCGGTCAAAGGCTGGCTGGAGCAAAACGGCGGGAGCGGAACCGTGCGTTTTTACGGCTGCCCCGGCGAAGAAGGCGGTTCCGGCAAAACTTTTATGGTGCGCGAGGGATTGTTCGACGACGTTGACGCCGCTGTGACCTGGCATCCGGAAGCGTTTGCCGGGATGTTTAACGTCAGTACGCTCGCGAATATTCAGGCCGCATGGCGCTTTCGCGGCACCGCAGCGCATGCCGCCAATTCACCTCATCTGGGACGTAGTGCACTCGACGCGGTGACGCTGATGACCACCGGCACCAATTTTCTCAATGAGCACATTATTGAAAAAGCACGCGTGCATTACGCCATCACCGACACGGGCGGTATTTCACCCAACGTGGTGCAGGCGCAGGCTGAGGTGTTGTATTTGATTCGCGCCCCGGAAATGGCGGATGCGCAGCAGATTTACGATCGTATCGAAAAGATCGCCCAGGGCGCTGCGCTGATGACGGAAACGACGGTTGAGCGTCGGTTTGACAAAGCCTGTTCAAGCTACCTGCCGAACCGCACGCTCGAAGCGGCGATGTACAGCGCGCTGCGGCATTTCGGGACACCCGCCTGGACGGAAGACGAGTACGATTTCGCCCGGGAAATCCGCGCCACGCTCACTGCCAACGACCTGCAAAATAGCCTGAAAAACATCGCCGCAACGGGCGCGGAAGAAGGAAAAGCCTTTGCCCGTCGCCATCAGGAAACGCTTCTGATAAATGAAGTCGCACCTTACGCCATCACCGATAACGTGCTCGCAGGATCCACTGACGTTGGGGATGTGAGCTGGAAAATGCCGGTCGCGCAATGTTTTAGCCCGTGTTTTACCGTGGGTACACCGCTGCATACCTGGCAGCTCGTGGCGCAAGGCCGGACTTCTATTGCACACAAAGGCATGCTGCTGGCTGGAAAAGTGATGGGTGCCACGGCAGCGAATGTGTTCCAGGACGCGTCGCTATTACAGGCTTGCCGGAACGAGTTTGAACAACAGATAACAGAACGACCGTACGCGTGTCCGATCCCACTTAACGTGACACCGTCACCTTTAAAATAATAAAACACACAAACACAACAACACACTAGTCGCGAGGAACGCCCATGAGTATGTCGTCCATACCGTCGCATTCCCCATCCGGAAAGCTCTATGGCTGGGTCGAAAGGATCGGTAATAAAGTGCCACACCCTTTCCTGCTCTTTATCTATTTGATTGTGATTTTAATGATTGCCACCGCCGCGCTATCGGCTTTTGACGTCAGTGTGCGAAGTCCGGCGGACGGCAGCATGGTGGCGGTGAAAAACCTGTTAAGCATCGAAGGATTGCACTGGTTTTTACCGAACGTGATTAAAAACTTCAGCGGTTTTGCGCCGCTCGGCGCGATCCTGGCGCTGGTATTAGGGGCCGGTCTTGCCGAACGCGTCGGATTGTTACCCGCGCTAATGGTCAAAATGGCATCGATCGTGAGCGCGCGTTATGCCAGCTATATGGTGCTGTTTATCGCGTTTTTCAGCCATATCTCTTCTGACGCAGCGTTAGTCATTATGCCGCCAATGGGGGCGCTGATTTTCCTGGCCGTGGGTCGTCATCCGGTCGCCGGTTTGCTGGCCGCGATTGCAGGTGTAGGCTGCGGTTTTACCGCCAATCTGCTGATCGTAACGACCGATGTGCTGCTCTCCGGCATCAGCACCGAAGCGGCAAAAACCATTGATACGGCCATGCACGTAAGCGTGATCGACAACTGGTATTTTATGGCCAGCTCAGTGGTGGTCCTGACGATTGTCGGCGGTTTGATTACCGATAAGCTTATCGAGCCGCGCCTCGGAAAATGGGAAGGCAAGAGCGATGAGAAACTGGATACAATCAGCCAGGAGCAAAAGTTTGGCCTGCGCGTCGCGGGCATCGTCTCCCTGTTGTTTATCGGGGTCATCGCGCTGATGGTGGTACCGGAAAACGGGATTTTGCGCGATCCGGTAAAACACACCGTGCTGCCCTCGCCGTTTATCCAGGGCATCGTGCCGCTGATTATCCTGTTCTTCTTTATCGTCTCGCTGGCCTATGGAATGGCGACGGGAAAAATCCGCCGCCAGGCCGATGTGCCGCAATTGATGATCGAACCTATGAAAGAGATGGCCGGGTTTATCGTCATGGTGTTCCCGCTGGCGCAGTTTGTGGCGATGTTTAACTGGAGCAATATGGGCAAATTTATGGCCGTTGGCCTGACAGATGCTCTTGAAAGCGCCGGATTAAGCGGTATTCCAGCCTTTGTCGGCCTCGCACTGCTCTCATCACTGCTATGTATGTTTATCGCCAGCGGCTCGGCCATCTGGTCGATTCTGGCACCGATTTTTGTGCCGATGTTTATGCTGCTGGGGTTCCATCCGGCGTTTGCGCAGATCTTATTCCGCGTAGCCGATTCGTCAGTTATCCCACTCGCCCCGTTTCGCCGTTCGTTCCCCTGTTTTTGGGCTTCCTCCAGCGCTATAAACCGGAGGCCAAACTGGGTACCTACTATTCGCTGGTCTTACCGTATCCGCTTATCTTTTTAGGGGTATGGCTGGTGATGTTAGTGGCGTGGTATCTTGTTGGACTGCCAATTGGACCGGGGATTTACCCACGGCTGAATTAAGGGAAAAAGGATGCTGAGATTACTCGAAGATAAGATTGCCACACCGCTGGGGCCCCTCTGGGTGATCGCCGACGAGCAATTCAACCTGCGTGCGGTAGAGTGGGAAGAATACAGCAATCGCATGGTTGAATTGCTGAACATTCATTACCGCACCGGTTATGAACGCATCGGTGCCACCAATCCGGGCGGTCTGAGCGAGAAGCTGGCAAACTACTTTGAAGGCGATCTCAGCATTATTGATACCCTGCCCACCGCAACAGCGGGCACGCCCTTCCAGCGCGAGGTGTGGCAAGCATTACGCGCCATTCCCTGCGGGCAGGTGATGCATTACGGGCAGCTTGCCGAACAGCTTGGACGCGCCGGCGCGGCTCGCGCAGTCGGTGCGGCGAACGGTTCCAATCCGGTGAGTATTGTGGTGCCCTGCCATCGCGTGATTGGTCGCAACGGAACGATGACGGGTTACGCGGGTGGCGTGCAGCGAAAAGAGTGGCTCCTGCGTCATGAAGGCTATTTGTTGCTGTAGAAACCAGGCTTTTAGTGCTTAATTTTCTGCCAGTTAACGTCAAATCCCACAGCCAAGTTGTGGAATTTCAAGAAGATGGCGACACATTGTCGCCTCTTGTCCTTATTGGTGGTTTACCAGGCTTACGTCTCTCCTAAAAAGATGTTAAAATTGACCAATATCAATTAAAGCTTGAGCAGACCTATGATCCCGGAAAAGCGAATTATACGACGCATTCAGTCTGGCGGTTGTGCTATCCATTGTCAGGATTGCAGCATTAGCCAGCTCTGTATCCCGTTTACCCTGAACGAGCATGAACTTGATCAGCTTGATAACATCATCGAGCGCAAGAAGCCTATTCAGAAAGGGCAGACGCTGTTCAAAGCGGGAGACGAACTGAAATCGCTCTATGCAATCCGTTCTGGCACCATCAAGAGTTACACCATCACCGAGCAAGGCGACGAGCAGATTACTGGCTTCCACCTTGCAGGCGATTTGGTCGGTTTTGACGCCATCGGGACAGCTCATCACCCGAGCTTTGCTCAGGCGCTTGAAACCTCTATGGTGTGCGAAATCCCATTCGAAACCCTGGACGATCTGTCAGGCAAAATGCCAAATCTGCGTCAGCAGATGATGCGTCTGATGAGCGGTGAGATCAAAGGCGATCAGGACATGATCCTGCTGCTTTCCAAAAAGAATGCTGAAGAGCGTCTGGCTGCCTTTATCTACAATCTGTCACGCCGTTTCGCGGAACGGGGCTTCTCTCCTCGCGAATTCCGTCTAACCATGACGCGCGGTGATATCGGTAATTACCTGGGTCTGACCGTTGAAACCATCAGCCGTCTGCTGGGTCGTTTCCAGAAAAGCGGCATGCTGGCGGTAAAAGGCAAATACATCACTATCGAGAATGGTGAAGCGCTGGCGGTGCTTGCGGGTCACTCACGCAACGTCGCGTAAAACGCATTCCTCTTTGCCGGGTCAACGATTTATTGGCCCGGTTTTCAAACTCCCGCGTCTTTAGCTCGGTAAATACGAATCCCACGCTTAAGTCGGCTAGTGTGTGACGCCAGCCTGTCAATTATTTAAAAAGTATTATTTAAAAAGTAATGAGGAAAGACCTACAAACATAACGATGCCCATGATCACCTGAATCAAAGCAACAAAAAAAGCAAGCACACCAAGTACGGTGATGTTTCTGCGAAGAATGAACGTTATACCGGACAGTACGGCGCTAAAGAGAATTGTTTTAACGATGTAACTCAGCGGCACCAGCATAGCATAACCAGTATGTATGCCAGCTAACCCCATCAGACCAATCAATAGTCCACCGCAAAAACCCCATCCCCAAAACGTCATCGGCAAACTCAACTGCCCTGTCACTAATTTTTTTAACACAGTCGTTCTCCTTTTATTCTTTAATTATCCATGACGGCCAGTGAACAATAAAGTTAGCGTTATCAAATGTCGGCCGAATGCCTATGAATTACACCTGTCAAAATGATAGGGTCGTGCGCATGTCTGTCGTCGATGGTCAATATCAAATAAACCATTAACGTTTTAGAACTGACTGCGTGATATATGCCGTTGGCCTGGCCACCCTGTCGGTTTTCATACGCCTTTGCGCACAAGCGCAGCGGCCTGTTGAAAAACCTCATCCTCCACACCATCACCTTTCTGCCTTCCGAGTCTGACCAGTTCACCGACAACGCTGTCCCGATTAATGGGTTTCTGCGCGGAGACCAGGCTAATCACTGCCGCGCCGATCGCCAGCCCCACTAATCCCGTCTGTTCATCTTTATTCTTCATCGCTTCACTCCATTAAACCCTCAGAAAGAGTAGCACCGCCAGGCAAACACTCAAGATGTTCCCCTCGGCAGGGATAAAATGGGCAGGGATCACGTCGCCACGCTTAACCGCCAAATGCTGAAAGGTAGCGTCCCGTGATGGTCAAAAGGGCTGTGCCCCCTGAAAGGGGCGCTTAGCATCAGCAAACATAAGCGTTCATCAATAAATTCTCACGATTTATTGATCTGGCAAAAACTTCTCCCCTGTTTCATTCAACATATATAGGTTACTCTTTTAATTACAGACTGTGGTGACAGTAGTAAGGAGACCTGTATGGCAAAGTATCAAAACATGCTGGTGGCCATCGATCCTAATCAGGACGATCAACCCGCATTACGTCGAGCTGTCTATTTACATCAACGGATTGGTGGCAAAATCAAAGCGTTTTTGCCGATCTATGACTTCTCATACGAAATGACCACCCTTCTGTCGCCTGACGAACGCACGGCGATGCGTCAGGGAGTGATCAGCCAGCGTACCGCGTGGATCCGCGAGCAGGCAAAATATTACATCGATGCGGGTATCCCCATTGATATCAAAGTGGTGTGGCATAACCGTCCTTTTGAGGCCATCATCCAGGAGGTGGTTGCCGAGAAACACGACCTGCTACTCAAAATGGCCCATCAGCACGACAAACTTGAGTCGGTGATTTTCACCCCTACCGACTGGCACTTGCTGCGCAAATGTCCGTGCCCGGTGTGGATGGTCAAAGACCAGCCATGGCCAGAAGGCGGTAAAGCGCTGGTCGCCGTGAACCTCGCCAGTGAAGAGGATTATCATAATTCTCTGAATGAAAAACTGGTCAAAGAGACGATTCATCTCGCCGAGCAGGTCAATCATACCGAAGTGCATTTAATCGGGGCCTATCCGGTCACGCCGATTAATATCGCTATCGAACTGCCTGAATTTGATCCAAGCGTGTATAACGATGCGATTCGCGGTCAGCATCTGCTGGCGATGAAAGCCCTCCGCCAGAAATTTGGCATCGACGAGAAAATGACGCACGTCGAAAAAGGTCTGCCTGAAGAGGTGATTCCCGATCTATCGGAGCATTTGCAGGCCGGTATTGTGGTGCTGGGCACCGTCGGGCGAACCGGTATTTCCGCTGCCTTCCTGGGGAATACGGCTGAACAGGTCATTGACCATTTACGCTGCGACCTGCTGGTGATTAAACCGGATCAGTATCAAACACCTGTTGAACTGGACGACGAAGACGACGATTAAAAACCGGCTTCAGCGCCATAAAAAAAGCCGCCCTCTCAGGCGGCTTTTTCATATTTTACGTCTTACAGCGCTTTCAAAATCGCATCCACGCTGGCTTTCGCATCGCCAAACAGCATGTGGGTGTTCTCTTTGAAGAACAGCGGGTTCTGTACGCCGGCATAGCCGGTGTTCATTGACCGTTTGAAGACGATAACATTCTGCGCCTTCCACACTTCCAGAACAGGCATACCGGCAATTGGGCTACCCGGATCGTCCTGTGCGGCAGGGTTAACCGTGTCGTTCGCACCGATGACCAGAACCGTATCAGTGTCGGTGAAATCATCATTGATCTCATCCATCTCCAGCACGATATCGTATGGCACTTTCGCTTCTGCCAGCAGAACGTTCATATGACCCGGCAGACGACCCGCAACAGGGTGAATACCAAAGCGCACTTTGATGCCGCGCGCACGCAGTCTCTCGGTAATTTCCGCTACCGGATACTGCGCCTGCGCTACCGCCATGCCATAGCCTGGGGTGATGATCACCGTATGCGAGTTTTTCAGCATATCAGCGGTGTCTTCGGCCGTAATTTCACGGTGCTCACCGACTTCTTCATCGCCCGTAGACGTAGCGCCATCGGTACCAAATCCACCTGCAATCACGCTGAAGAAGGAGCGGTTCATCGCCTTACACATTATGTAAGACAGAATCGCACCTGAAGAACCCACCAGCGCACCGGTGACGATCAGCAGGTCGTTGCTGAGCATAAAGCCCGCCGCCGCCGCCGCCCAGCCTGAGTACGAGTTCAGCATCGACACCACCACCGGCATATCCGCACCGCCGATAGACGCCACCAGATGCCAGCCGAAGGCCAGCGCGATAATGGTCATCACCAGCAGCGCCAGCACCTGCATGCCCACGCTTTCGGTACGCACAAACACGACCAGCAGCAGGAAAGAGACCACCAGCGCCGCAAGGTTCATCTTGTGACGGTTTGGCAACATCAGCGGCTTCGAGGAGATCTTGCCGCGCAGTTTGCCAAACGCAACGATAGAACCGGTGAATGTCACCGCACCAATGAAGATACCAAGGAAGACTTCAGTCAGATGAATATTGACCAAAATCGGCTCCATACCCGGTTCGTGATACAGGTAGCTGTTAAAGCCAACCAGCACCGCCGCCAGACCCACAAAGCTGTGCAGAATCGCCACCAGCTCTGGCATTTCGGTCATTTCGACGCGTTTTGCCAGACGAATACCAATCGCGCCGCCGATGATCATCGCCACCAGAATCCACGCCACGTTGCCCGTATCCGGCCCGAAAATCGTTGCGATCAGCGCGATCGCCATCCCGGCGATACCAAAGTTGTTACCCCGTTGCGACGTTTCGTGTTTGGAAAGTCCCGCCAGACTGCAAATAAACAGGATCGCAGCAACAATGTATGCAGCTGTAACTAATCCTCCAGACATATGCTACCCCTTAGCCTTTACGAAACATTTTCAGCATGCGCTGAGTCACGGTGAAACCACCGAAAATATTGATACTGGCAATAAGCACCGCGACAAAGCTCAGGAAGCTGATCCAGCCGCCATGACCAATTTGCAGCAACGCCCCGACCACGATGATCCCGGAAATAGCGTTTGTCACCGACATCAGCGGCGTATGCAGTGCGTGAGAAACGTTCCACACCACGTAGTAACCGACGACGCAGGAGAGCGCAAAGACGGTGAAGTGACCGAGGAACTCTTTCGGCGCGACGTCTGCCAGCCAACCGAACAGAATAATCACCAGCGCCATCAGCGCATATTTACGCCAAGGGGAAACCGGCTCAACTGGTTCTTTCGGCGCAGGAGCCGCTTTTGGCGCGGCCTTAGGCTGGGCAGAAACCTGAATTGGCGGAGCGGGCCAGGTGACTTCGCCATCGCGAACCACGGTCACACCGCGCACGACGACATCGTCAAAATCTACGGTTACGTTGCCGTCTTTTTCCTTGCACAGCAGCTTAAGCAGGTTGACGAGGTTTGTGCCGTACAGCTGGGAGGACTGCGTCGGCAGACGTCCCGGCAGGTCGGTATAACCAATGATCTTCACACCGTTCGCCGTGGTAAAGACTTCATTCGGAACCGTGTACTCGCAGTTACCGCCGTTTTGTGAAGCCAGATCGACAATCACGCTACCCGCTTTCATGGAATCAACCATTTCGCGCGTAATCAACTTCGGTGCTGGTTTGCCTGGAATCAGCGCGGTGGTCACGATGATATCCACGTCTTTTGCCTGCGCGGCAAAGAGCGCCATCTCGGCCTTAATAAACGCCTCAGACATCACTTTTGCGTAGCCGTCGCCGCTACCGGCTTCTTCTTCGAAATCCAGCTCAAGGAACTCGGCGCCCATACTCTGCACCTGTTCTTTCACTTCCGGACGGGTATCAAACGCGCGAACAATCGCGCCGAGGCTGTTTGCGGCGCCGATCGCTGCCAGACCCGCTACACCCGCGCCGATCACCATCACCTTCGCCGGTGGCACTTTACCTGCTGCGGTAATCTGCCCGGTAAAGAAACGTCCAAATTCATGCGCTGCTTCAACGATGGCACGATAGCCCGCAATATTGGCCATTGAGCTCAACGCATCCAGCGACTGCGCGCGAGAAATACGTGGCACAGAATCCATTGCCATTACGGTGACACCGCGTGCGGCCAGCTTCTCAATCAGTTCTGGATTTTGTGCCGGCCAGATGAAGCTCACCAGCGTCGTGCCTGGATTCAGTAACGCAATTTCGCTCTCTTCAGGTGCGTTCACCTTCAGAATCACAGGTGATTGCCAAATCTCAGCGCCGTCGACGATTTCGGCGCCAGCCTGAATAAATGCCTCGTCATCGAAGCTCGCCAGTTTGCCCGCGCCGCTTTCGACCGCGACGGTAAAACCCAGTTTAAGCAGCTGCTCGACCGTTTTCGGCGTTGCGGCTACGCGGGTTTCATTGGCAAACCGTTCTTTTGGTACCCCAATACGCATAGTTTTCCCTTCCATCTGTTCTTGATGATGGTTTGTCGATAAATGACCGCGGTTCGCATTTGCCGTCGCCCGATCGCGACCCGACGAATGTATAACCACGGAAAATAAAACAGTAACAAACTTTCTATAACCTACTGAAAATAACGCTTGTGATCCACCGCAAGAAAACACTATTTCTGACTTTATCTGTGAAAAATAAGTGATCACGGTCTCTGACCGACATATTTACCTTATTTTCAGCGCCAGGCCCGATAAATAGGTCAAGCGAAGCGGCAAAAATATGATATAGCGCCACATTAGAACAACCCATTAACATTAAATTAACTCGTGAAAGTCATATGCCTAATCAGTTTTACTGTTCAAACGTCTGTTTATTCAACATATCACTAAATGTTATCGAACTTAATCCTGACCTCAGCACAGGCTGCAAAAAATGGCGCAGACAGCGACGGGTTTTAAATGCCATAATCGGCGACGATTTCAAATTAACAACAACACCAGCACCTGGTTTGCGCATGGCGAAGGATTATTTTTATGAAGCTTAAGAACACTCTCCTGGCGTCCGTACTTCTTTCTGTGACCGCCTTGTCTGCTAACGCTGCAACAGAGTTAACGCCGGAGCAAGCGGCCGCGTTAAAACCTTTCGATCAGACCGTTATAGTGGGTCGTTATAACACCATCAGCGAAGCCGTAGCAGCCGCATCAAAACTGGCCGATAAAGTCGGCGCAGCCTCATTCTACGTGGTTGATAGCTCCGACCATGGTAACAGCGGTAACCAACGCGTTACGGTTGCGCTTTATAAACAAGATGCCCCGAAAGCTGACGCGCCAAAAAATCGCGTGATTAACGGCGTAACGGAACTGCCAAAAGACCAGGCTATTGCGCTTGAGCCTTTCGACACCGTTACTGTTCAGGGTTTCTATCGCAGCCAGCCAGAAGTTAACGACGCCATCACTAAAGCTGCGAAAGCGAAAGGGGCTGCCTCTTTCTATATCGTGCGCCAGGTGGATGCTAACCAGGGCGGCAATCAGCGTATCACTGCTTATATCTATAAAGCTGATGCGAAAAAACGTGTTCTGCAGAGCCCGGATGCGATTCCAGCGGATTCAGAAGCCGGACGTGCGGCGCTGGCGACCGGCGGTGCAGCGGCTAAGGCCGTTGAAATTCCAGGCGTGGCAACCTCTGCTGCACCAAGTTCTGATGTGGGCCGTTTCTTTGAAACGCAATCCTCTAAAGGGGTCGCTATACCGTGACCCTGCCGGACGGCACGAAAATTGAAGAGCTGAACAAAGCTGCCGCAGCGCAGATGGTTCCGTTCGACAGCGTGAAGTTCACCGGCAACTACGGCAACATGACGGAAATTTCGTACCAGGTTGCCAAACGCGCGCAGAAGAAAGGGGCTAAGTATTATCACATCACCCGCCAGTGGCAGGAACGTGGTAATAACATCACCATCAGCGCCGACCTGTACAAGTAACAGCACCACGGATCTGAAAAGGCGGCGCAATGCCGCCTTTTTTCTTAATTTGATCGAAATTCTGCCTCACATCATTGCATGCCAGCAAGACACTCCGTAAAATCCCGCGCCTTAGTGTGATCCACCATTTTTATGCGCCTGTGCGAAATAATTATTCTGGATTTGGACCTTTCATAACAGGAAGCCAATGGAAAAGAAACTTGGCCTGAGCGCATTAACTGCGCTTGTTTTAAGCTCCATGCTGGGCGCAGGCGTCTTCAGTTTGCCGCAGAATATGGCCGAAGTCGCAAGCCCTGCGGCGTTGCTCATCGGTTGGGCCATCACCGGCGTGGGGATCCTACTGCTGGCGTTTGCCATGTTATTGCTGACGCGTATCCGCCCGGATTTAGATGGCGGAATATTCACTTACGCGCGGGCTGGATTTGGCGAGTTAATCGGCTTTTGTTCCGCCTGGGGCTACTGGTTGTGCGCCGTCATCGCCAACGTCTCCTATCTGGTGATTGTTTTCTCCGCCCTGAGTTTCTTTACCGATACCCCTGAACTGCGTTTCTTTGGCGATGGCAACACCTGGCAATCTATTGTCGGTGCGTCGGTTCTGCTGTGGCTTGTCCATTTTCTGGTCCTGCGTGGCGTGCAGACGGCGGCGAGCATTAATCTTGTCGCGACGCTGGCGAAACTGGTTCCGCTGGGCCTGTTTATCGTCCTGGCGTTTGTCGCGTTCCGTCTCGACGTTTTCACCCTTGATTTCAGCGGCGTGGCGCTGGGCGTTCCTGTCTGGGAACAAGTCAAAAACACCATGCTCATCACGCTGTGGGTGTTTATTGGGGTAGAAGGCGCGGTGGTGGTTTCGGCAAGGGCGCGTAATAAACGCGATGTCGGGCGCGCCACGCTGCTGGCCGTTTTGGCTGCGTTAAGCGTCTATCTGCTGGTCACGTTGCTGTCTATTGGTGTTGTTGCCCGTCCCGAACTGGCGCAAATGCGTAACCCTTCCATGGCAGGCCTGATGGTCAAAATGATGGGATCCTGGGGCGATGTGGTGATTGCTGCGGGGCTGATTGTTTCGGTGTGCGGCGCGTACCTGAGCTGGACGATTATGGCAGCAGAAGTGCCTTTTCTTGCCGCCACGCACAAAGCTTTCCCGCGTTTGTTTGCGCGCCAGAACCAGAACAGCGCGCCTTCAGCGTCTCTGTGGCTGACCAACATCAGCGTCCAGATCTGTCTGGTGCTGATCTGGCTCACAGGTTCAGACTATAACACCCTGCTGACCATTGCCTCCGAGATGATTCTGGTACCCTATTTCCTTGTTGGCGCCTATTTGCTAAAAATAGCCACCCGTCCCGTGCATTACGTGGTGGGTGTCGGTGCTTGTCTCTATGGGTTATGGTTACTGTATGCTTCCGGGCCAATGCATCTGCTGCTTTCAGTGGTGCTTTACGCGCCAGGTCTGCTGGTATTTATTTATGCCCGCCGCACGCATCAGCTTAGCCACGCGCTGAAACGACGCGAACTGGCATTGATTGGTCTGTTACTGGTTGCATCCGTACCGGCAACGTGGAAGTTAATGGGATAAGCGCACTCTTTCCCATTGTCGAACTGAAAAGGAGAACACGATGGGAAAAGCGCCACAACGCCCCATTCTGATTACCGGTGGAGGCCGACGTATCGGCCTCGCCCTTGCCCACCACTTTCTCACGCTTCACCAGCCGGTTATCGTGAGCTATCGCAACGAATATCCCTCGATAGAAGGATTACGCCAGGCAGGAGCCACCTGCATTCAGGCCGATTTTTCTACAGACGAAGGGATTCTGAGATTTGCCGAAACGGTGAAGTCCACCACCCGCGGATTGCGCGCCATTATTCATAATGCCAGCGCATGGCAGGCTGAAACCCCCAGCACACCGCTCAGCGAAACGCTCGCCTGCATGCTGCAGATCCACGTTCACGCGCCTTATCTGTTGAATCATGCGCTCGAAGAATTACTACGCGGTCAGGGCCACGCCGCCAGCGACATTATTCATTTCACCGATTATGTTGTAGAGCGCGGCAGCGATAAGCATATTGCCTATGCGGCAAGCAAAGCCGCGCTGGATAACATGACCCGCTCGTTCGCGCGCAAACTGGCGCCGGAGGTAAAGGTCAACGCGATCGCGCCTTCGTTAATTCTGTTTAACGAAGAAGACGACGCGGAATACCGTCAGAAAGCGCTGAATAAATCGCTGATGAAAATTGTGCCTGGCGAAAAAGAAGTGATCGACCTGATCGATTATCTGCTGACCAGTTGCTATGTCACTGGGCGTTCGTTTGGCGTCGACGGCGGTCGTCCGTTGAATTAGTGAAAACGGCTCCAGAAGAAGATTAACACCCAGGCGCTGAGGCTCCAGCACACCACGGCCCCGCCCAGCGCCAGGGGTAAACGCATCAACGCCGTGAAATACCACAGCGACAGCAGATAAATAAAATAGGGAATAATGGACCACATGCCAAACACGATAGTCGTGCGCAACGCGTCAATCCCACGCTCCGACGCCACAATATAGTGGGCGATCAGCGCAAACGTTGGGAATAACGGAATCAGGCCAGCAATATAATAATTTTTCGTTTTCGCCAATAGACCTATCAATACCACCACCAGCGCACCCAGCACCGCCTTCAACAAAAGCGCCATCCTTTTCCCTTAACAATCAAATAACAATAACGGCCAGAATAGCGGAACTGAGGATAATTATGAAAGATTAATGGAAGGTTGAGGTGACGCGGTGTATGTTGACATTTTTCGCGATACAGACGTTTTATGAATAAGATCGTTTTTGTTGAGGATGAACCCGAAGTTGGCCAGCTTATCGCAGCCTACCTCGGAAAACACGATATGGATGTCGTCGTTGAGCCACGCGGTGACCGCGCAGAAGAGGTTGTGCTGCGTGAAAAACCCGATCTGGTCCTGCTGGATATCATGCTGCCCGGAAAAGACGGTATGACCGTGTGTCGCGATTTGCGCGCGCAATGGGATGGCCCTATCGTTTTGCTCACCTCGCTTGATAGCGACATGAACCACATTCTGTCACTGGAAATGGGGGCGAACGATTACATTCTTAAAACCACGCCGCCTGCTGTTCTGCTCGCGCGCCTGCGTCTTCATTTACGCCAGCGTGTCGCCGCAGAAAATCAAATGCCGTCTCCGGCTCTTACACCGTACAAAGCCATGCGCTTCGGCACGCTATCCATTGACCCTGTGAATCGTCAGGTTCTGCTGTCGGGCACGGATGTCGCCCTTTCGACTGCCGATTTCGACCTGCTGTGGGAGCTTGCCACGCATGCCGGTCAGATTATGGATCGCGACGCGCTGCTGAAAAACTTGCGCGGGGTGAGTTACGATGGGATGGATCGCAGCGTTGACGTCGCGATTTCGCGCCTGAGAAAAAAATTGCTGGATAACGCGACCGAACCCTACCGCATCAAAACCGTGCGTAACAAAGGCTATCTTTTCGCTCCGCACGCCTGGGAAACCTGATTACTTTGTCATCCGTCATCCGGATCCGTTCATGAAAACGCTGATTGTTCCATTTTATTAGCGCCAAATCCTTCAACCTATTGTGATTACTTAAATATTATTTAATTTCAGTAGGTTGAATGTTTCCCGCAACAGAAATATAGGGTCAAAAGCAGACTTCAACATGCCCCTTTGCCCCAATACGTCCCTAAACTCACAGGGCTACACTGAACAACCAGCCCCCAATAGCACTGCTCATCACAACCAGCCACGGCGGTAACTTCCAGAACAATAGAGCAACCAGTGCCAAAAGCGCCAGAATGAAGTCTTGCGGTGTGCGAATCGCGCTCGTCCACACTGGTTGATAGAGGGCTGCTAACAACAGGCCAACCACGGCCGCATTAACACCTAATAATGCCGCTTGAACACGGGTGTTGCGGCGCAGATGCTCCCAGAAAGGTAAGGCACCCACGATCAACAGGAAGGATGGCGCGAAGATCGCCAGCAGACAGACCAGGCCGCCGAACCAGCCGGAGGGTCCATGATTTAGTGAAGCGCCGAGAAACGCCGCAAAGGTGAACAAGGGGCCAGGAACGGCCTGGGTAGCACCGTAGCCGGCCAGAAATGTATCTTTGCTTACCCAGCCGGTAGGCACCACTTCAGCTTGCAGCAACGGTAGTACGACATGCCCACCCCCAAATACCAGTGAACCGGCCCGGTAGAAGACACTCACCAGTGATAAAGTCTGATTAGGAAACATCGCCGTCAGTAATGGCAACCCTGTCAGTAGCACAAAGAACAATGTGAGCCACAACAATCCGACGCGACGCCGTATGGCGATCGGCAGTGGGTCATGTATTGACCTCTTCTGGGGTTTAAACAGCAATAGACCAATGGCAGCAGCAATGACGATAGCCCCCACCTGCCCCCATGCCGACGGCACAAGAAGCACAAAGCAGGTCACTGCCGCCATGATGGTGATACGCGGTGTATCCGGGCAGAGATTACGAGCCATACCCCATACAGCTTGTGCTACCACCGCTACGGCCACCACCTTTAACCCTTGCAGCACCCCCAACGGCATCACATTCCCGTCGCTGGCCATCCCCAGCGCAAAGAGGATCAGCGCCACTGCTGATGGCAACGTGAAGCCAGCC